>JANTGM010000120.1 GCA_024762925.1 Kofleriaceae bacterium
GGAAGAGGGAGTTTGCTGGGGCAAGCGACCGAGGAACAACGAAGAAGACGGGCTGAGCCAGTCTGTCCAGCGAGCGAGAAGACCAGTGAGCGCGTTCGATATTCATGAATCGCGCACTAGAGGGTTATTGAAGCCATCTTCGGGAACCTGTGTTGGTGCAACGCGTGGTGAAAACTGGAGTTGTCTGTCCTGGAACTTGCCGCAGGCAGATGTTGGTGTCTTCCTTGAAGATCATGTTGCGACGTGTTCCCGTGGTGCCCTCGATATCAAAGGTCTGCGCGGCATTCCCGGTGCAGGTATTCTGATACGGCGACCCATATCCATTGGGATTTTTCTCAAGGCATAGATAGCTCCACCGGTTCACGATGAGCTCACCATCTCCATGAGGGTTATCAACAATCGTCCAATAGCGGCTGTACGAATTGGTGCATCTGTCAGTGGTAACCGTTGCCCCTGGAGTACGTGAGCCACCCTCTGGCCGCAGACACTGGCCGCTGTAGTCATTCTCAAACTTGACCCAATCAGGCGAACTGCCAACAACCATTCGCGTTGCGGCAACTTGGTCTTTTTGACTCAAATGTGGCTGACTCGCAATCAGACACCACGGCGGAACAAAGAGCGCGTTTGCATCACATCCCTCGCGAACAATCGTTGGCTTTCCATTGTCACTAAAGGCGTGAGAGGCGTATTGCATTACGGAATTTATGTCGTAGGAGCCAAAGTCGATTCCATCACGCCCGCGCTCAATATAGGTCTGAAAGTAGATCTCCGTATTGGGCTGCATGTTGTCTTCTTCGATCGTGATGAAGTCTTCGCGATCAACGCGCGCCTGTTCGTGGTGAAAACCAACGGTGTGCCCAATCTCGTGCACGATGTTGCCCTGTGAGCAATTGAAGCTCAGCCAAATGTTCTGGTTTGCCCCCTCGCCAAGGTAACCAACGTTCGAGCGACATCCGCTGCCAAAGCCAATGTTGACGTGGTATTGATTGCCAACTGCAGGCACGAGCTTGACGATCGTCTTAGTGTTCCACTCGGAAATAGCACCCATGATCTTTGTGAACATGGGAGAACCAGGGGGAAACATGAGTGTATCGATCTTGTAAGGCACTCGGCCGTTTGGCCATGCCATTAAGGAGCGTAAGGCTGCTGCCTTCACAGGCCCTTCGACTTCTTTGTTGGGGTCCGCCAGAACAAACTGCCCACTTCTCACCAAATCAACTGGGCCAAGCACCATGTCATCGTGCAAAACCGCCTGGCCATCGATGACTTCGTAGATGATATCGGTGGGCCCATCGCCAAAGTCCACAGTGCCCGCCTCGACCGGTACGCTCTCCCCGACGCTCTCCTCTTGAAAGGGCGCTTCTTCACCTGAATCGGTAAGATCGCAGGAAGGAATCAATGCCAAGGCAAAGAGGGCAAAGAGGCTCTGTCGAATTTGCTTGCTGCATCGTGTCATGCAGTTGGGACACGACTGCCTCCAAGTCGTCTCACAAAAAGCGCGAAAGATTCGACATCAACTCCAACGTTGTCGAAGAGACGCCGAGCGAGCCGACTCCAACAAACACAAGCTGCGCCTTACCGTGGACGATGACGCTATGGGTGCCCATCAACTCGCAACTGAAAGAGAAAGTAGGGAGGCATACATCCTCCTTGACCGTCTGGAGTCTGTGCACACACATAGTCGTCTCGACATGGATGCGCTTCATCGCAACGCCGCAGGCCGGCGGGAGCGACATGCTCGGCCAAGCACTTTGGAAAGGGCGTCTTGCGAGCGAGGCAATTGTTGAACGGAGTGAGCAGTGCAATGACGCCACAGGTTGCGTCAGCGGGAAGACCATCGCAGCCCGAGGTACACATGCCCCCGGGAAACCCTGTGCGATTGATATTGCAGACCCCGGTTTCGCAAACTCGCAACGTTGCCCCACGCGCGCGGTCGCGGTGGGGATTGGCGTTTTGCGACAGTGGCGCAATCTCGCACGACTCGCCCACGGCCGCCTCTTTCGGGGTTGCACAGACGCCAATCACAGCATCACTCTTCGGGGAGTCGTACGGGTCGCAAACGAGGCCTTCTGCGCAGGTCCAGGAGGCAAATCCCGGATCGCCCAGGCCACATCGCGCACCAATACCACCGTCATCAATGTCATCTCTTTCGGCAAAGGGACGGGAAAAACTCGGAGTGCGTCCACGGGCGAGAATCAACGTCTGTTGGGCTCGACGACGTGCATCTCCCATGAGCGGAACGGAACGCGAAACATGGAGACCATTGCCAACAGCGACCTCCGCACTGTCGACACCAAGCCAATGGAAGCCAGCAATGGTTCGCGATTGGTGGCAGCCAACACAGCTAAGGTCGTCAAGACGGCGCAAGAGAGCCTGGGGCGATGCAATCCTCAGGTAGTCCCCGAGTTCGAGATCTGCGAACTCTTCTGATTCAAACAGTTGCCGGAAGGGCCGGTTTGCTAGGCGCGAAAGCCCGCGAGGTGTCACCGAGACTGCCTCGGTCGCGAGAAAGCGTTCTGGCAGAATCGCAGTACCCTCGTCGATGCCGGCAAGATTCTCTCCAATCCAGTCCAACAGATCCTTCCGCAGCTGCGTGTTTTTCTTAATCATCGACACAGAAGGCATATTTTCTAGCTTTTTGGGCTGAAGTCCATCTCGCCCAGGCAACGGCTCAAAGGCCAGCATGCTGTACTCTGCGTGGCCACCAAGATCGGGCCGAACCGAAGACGGCCAGCGCACGATCTGGGCGTTGACCAACACCTGTGTTACCTGGCTTGGCTGCAAGCGGCCCCGCAACGGCCCTGCAAGCAGGTGCGCAGCTAACTCTTCTCCTACAAGTTCTGAATCGCTCGTCCAACGAGCAGCTTCGGCGGCACAGCCCGTTGCGTCTTTCTTGGCAGCTTCAAGCTCCACGAGCAGCGTCATGGGCAAGCGCGAGTGCACCACCTCTCCCGAGACCTCGGTTCGGTACGCCAGTCGATAGATGAGCCTTACGTCACCGCAGCGCTCCGAGTCGACAGGAATTCGCTCAGGGCGATAGGTGAGCCCAATGAGTTCAAAGTGGCCATCGCGAAGCCAGCGTCGATTAAAGAGCCTGTGAATGTTGCCGCGAATGCCCACGCCAGCACGCGAGTCTTTGCGCGCAATCGACGATATCTGGCGAGCCAGCGTCTTCTCGATCAACCGAAGCGAGGTGGGCGAGAGCAGCGAGTGAAGATTGGCGCCTGCCGAACTGAGGTTCGCCATAACGGTTGGTTCGTCGCTGGTGGCATAAGCGTGACGCTCTTGCGAGGGGCTTCCAGCATCCGTGTGTTGCCCCTCCCAATTCTGTTGTGTGCTGCCCTGATTTGGCGTGGCAACAGGGCCCACTTCGGTATCGCGGCTCCCTGATGCGCAGGCGAAGATCCCTGACAAGAGAAGTGCAAATGACCTGTACTGCATCGTGCGGCATTTTGCCACAAGCCTTCATGATTGCTCATTTTATTCGGTTTTCAGGGCAAATGAGAACTCACTTCACTTTGCTAAGGCACACATGCCCCTACCTGCGCTATGCTCGCCCAGCCAGAACTGCTGCCCTCGGTCGCAGCCTGTCATTTCCCCTTAGTACTAAACAAAAGAGCCAGCGTTGTGAAGCTGGCACGATTGGCCCAAACGATGCGTACTTCTCTTTTGCTAGCCACCGCCCTCGTAGCCTCTTCTTGCCAAGCAGGCGACATTCCAGCCGATGACATCGGGTCCATGGATCAGGCAATCATCGGCGGCACTGCTGCCCCATTTGACGATGCTGTCGTAGCAGTCTTTATTGGCGGCTTGTGCACAGGCACGCTGGTGGCTCCCAGAATTGTTCTTACTGCTGCGCACTGCGTTGGAGATGCCATTGAAGCGGGACAAACCGACTTTGGCCGAGTCAACTTCGGAGATGGCCGAGGTGCGTGGATCGATTCTATCGATGTGATTGATATGACGATGCACCGCTTCTACAAGCCGCCCGCATTTCTCACCAACGACATCGCACTTATTCGGCTCGCCCGTCCCGCTCCCTCCTCCATTGAGCCTTTGCCCATTAGCACGACAAACCTCACCGAGGATGATGTTGGCCTGCAACTGCGCGTTGTCGGCTTTGGCAACACCGATGGTTCCAATGGTGGCAGCGGTGCCGGTGAAAAGAACCAACTCGTAGTACCTCTTCTAGAGGTCAATGCAGCCCACATTGGCCTTGGAGACCGCATTTCGAATACCTGCCAAGGAGACTCTGGTGGGCCAACGTTCGCAAAATTTGATGGCGTCGAACACGTCATTGGCGTTACGTCCTTTGGTTCCAACGAGTGTCGAGCAACTTCGTACATGACTCGCACCGACATTATGTGGGACACCTTTCTCGGTGAGGTCATCAACGCTTGGTCCGGCCCTTGCCAACACGATGGTGTCTGCGTGGAAGACGAGAGCTGCACCTATGTTGATCCCGATTGCGATGTCTGCGGGATGGATGGCGTGTGTGCCGATGGCTGTGCTGCGCCTGATAGAGATTGTCCACTGGCAGGCCTCGCCTCCGATAGCTGCACAGAAGCCACCGAGTGCGAATCGCGACTCTGCACCGGCGCCCCAGAAGATCCGAGAGTCACCTACTGCAGCATGACCTGTGACCCAACCCAACCCGATTCGCTCAACGGCTGTTTTGCCCCACTCACAGTTTGCGAAGAGCAGCCTGATGGCACAGGAATCTGTGGATTCTCAGGACTCACCCCTGGCGTGCAAGGATCCACCTGCGCAGAGAACAGTGAATGCCGATCAGGGCTGTGCGACAACACCGCAGAGATCTGCGTGGAAGAGTGTGGAGAAGGCCTCGCTGAGTGCAGTGAGGAATTTGAATGCCTCTCGGCTGGTGACATCAAAGTGTGCAGCATTCCAAGCGATGGCGGCTGTAGCACGGGCTCTGGACGCTCTGGCGCGCTCTCAGGGCTCTTGCTCTTGCTTGGGCTCGCCTTTGCCGGCCGACGCCGCCGCAATTAGCCTCTGCCACATACTTGAGTTTAGCGATCAGCACACTAGACTCCGAAGGTGTCCGACGACAGAAACCTCACTCGAACTCACAGCCAAGTAGCGAGCCGTGAACGCTCGCTCATGCTCGGGCAAAAAGGAGCAGTGATTTGGCTCACCGGCCTATCTGGATCCGGAAAGTCCACGCTGGCCTACGCCTTGGAGCGCCGGCTCATCGAAATCGGGCAACTCACCTTTGCACTTGATGGCGACAACGTGCGCATGGGCCTTTGCAAGGATCTTGGATTTCGCCCAGAGGATCGTAACGAGAACATCCGCCGAATCGGTGAAGTCGCAGCGCTCTTCGCAGAAGCTGGCCTACTCGTTCTCACGTCATTCATTTCTCCCTACCGCGCCGACCGTATCGCAGCCAAGGCAACGTCAAAGGGCAACTTCATCGAAGTCTATCTCGACGTCTCAGTGGATGTCTGTGAGAAACGCGATCCCAAAGGGCTCTACAAGAAAGCGCGCGCTGGAGAAATTCAGAATTTCACCGGCGTGAGTGCACCATACGAAGAGCCTGCCAATCCCGATGTTCGGGTCAACACCGAAGAACTCACCGTTGACCAGTGCGTTGACAAGATCGTTGCACATCTCAAAGAGCGTGGTCAGTTTGATGTGAGCGATCTCAGAAAAGAAGCAGAACAAGAGAAGGCGCAAAACTCGTGAGCGGTTATCACTTAAGCCACCTCGACGAACTCGAGGCCGAAGCAATTCACATCATGCGAGAAGTTGTTGCGGAGTTTGAAAACCCCGTGATGCTCTACTCAGTTGGAAAAGACTCATCATGTATGGTGCGACTGGCGCGCAAGGCCTTTGCTCCAGGCAAGCTGCCCTTTCCCCTTTTGCATATCGACACTGGCTACAAGTTTGCCGAGATGTACGAGTTCCGCGATGAATTCGTGAAGAGCATTGGCGCCGAGCTGATTGTTGGCGGCAACACTCAAGCACAGGCCGACGGTGCAAACCCCTTTGATCTAGGCACCGCAAAATGCTGCGGCCTGCTCAAGACCAAAGGCCTGCTCGACGCGCTCAAAGACGGAAAGTACGACGCGGCATTTGGCGGAGCTAGGCGGGATGAAGAGAAGTCGCGTGCAAAAGAGCGCGTGTATTCCTTCCGAGACAAGTTTGGTCACTGGGATCCTAAGAACCAGCGCCCCGAGCTTTGGAACCTCTACAACGGTCAACACAACAAGGGCGAGAACATCCGCGTCTTCCCGCTCTCCAACTGGACCGAACTCGACGTTTGGCTCTACATCTACAAAGAAGACATCCCGATTGTGCCGATGTACTTCGCCAAAGAGCGCCCGATGGTCGTTCGCGATCAGCAGCTCATCCCGGCCGAAGGTCCCATGCGCCTTCGAGAAGGTGAGAAACCCGAGATGGTCTCGTGCCGTTTCCGAACTCTTGGCTGCTCTCCATGCACTGGTGCAGTTCGATCCGAGGCTGACACCCTTGAGAAGGTCATCGAAGAAATCATGACCGCCAGACAAAGCGAGCGCATTACGCGCATCATCGATCACGATAGAGACGGCTCCATGGAGCTTAAGAAGCGCGAAGGATACTTCTAGATCATGGGCATTACCGAACTCCTCCGCGAGAACGAAAACAAAGATCTCCTGCGCTTTCTAACCTGTGGCAGCGTAGATGATGGCAAGTCGACAATGATCGGCCGGCTACTTCACGACAGCAAACAGATTTACGACGACCACCTGAGCACTCTTGAGAAAGATTCTAAGAAGGTTGGATCCGCCGGTGAGGCAATTGACTTCAGCCTATTGCTCGACGGTCTCAAGGCCGAGCGCGAGCAAGGCATCACCATCGATGTTGCCTACCGCTACTTCTCCACACCAAAGCGCAAGTTCATTATTGCCGACTGCCCAGGTCATGCCCAGTACACACGCAACATGGCAACAGGAGCTTCTACAGCAAACCTTGCCGTTGTACTCATCGACGCGCGCCATGGGGTTGTTGAACAAACCAAGCGGCACAGCTTTATCGCGTCGTTGCTCGACATTGGCCACATCGTTGTCGCTGTGAACAAGATGGACCTCGTTGACTACTCAGAAGAGGTCTACGACAAGATTCGAAGCGACTACGAAGATTTCGCATCGCGCCTGCAGGTTCGCAACATTCACTTCATTCCCATGTCTGCCCTAATGGGTGACAACATTGTCGAACAGAGCCCAAAAATGCCTTGGTACATGGGCACACCACTTCTGGAGTATCTCCAGACGGTTCACATCGCATCGGATCGCAATCTGATCGATATGCGATTTCCCGTGCAGTACGTTCTGCGGCAAGACATGAGCTTCCGCGGATTCTGCGGCACCGTGGCATCGGGCATTCTCCGTCCTGGCAGCGAAGTTCGTGTACTTCCATCCGGCAAGCGCACCACTATTAAGTCGATCCACACGTTTGAAGGATGCGTGGACGAAGCCTATCCACCAATGGCGGTCACCATCGCGACTGAAGACGAAGTGGACATTAGCCGTGGCGACATGCTGGTCGCGCCCAACAACTCTCCACGTGTGAGCCAATCCTTTGATGCGGCGGTTGTTTGGATGTCGGAAGAGGACCTGGACCTCGAACGACACTATCGGATCAAGCATTGTTCTACAGAAGCGCAAGCTGAAGTGACCGATCTGGTCTATCGCTTCAACGTGAACACGATTGGTCGCGAGAACACCAACACCCTCAAACTCAACGAGATCGGCCGTTTGCGTATCGAGACGAGCCGCCCACTCGCATTTGATCCGTATCGTCGCAATCGCGCCACTGGCAACTTTATTCTCATTGACACCCTGAGCAACGCCACTGTTGCTGCAGGCATGATTCTCGATCGCAGCACAGAAAAAGACCTGAGTGAGAAGACTAAGGTCAGCACGAACATCCGAGAACAAGTCTCACGAGTCTCCCATGAAGAGCGCACGGCACGTTTGGGACAATCCCCTGCAACGGTCTGGCTCACGGGTCTGCCAAAGTCTGGAAAGTCCACCATTGCCTACGGTCTTGAACGACATCTCTTCGATCAAAACCTTATGGTGCACGTGCTTGATGGAGAAAACCTCCGACTGGGCCTCTCAGAAAATCTCGGATTCTCAGCGTTGGATCGTTCGGAACACATTCGCCGTGCCGCAAGCGTCGCAAAAATGTGCAACGACCTCGGGCTCATCACGATCGTCGCGCTGGTCTCCCCCTACGAAACCGATCGATGCCACGCGCGCACGATCGTCGGGGCAGAAACGTTCTTTGAAGTGCACGTGAGCGCCCCTATCGAGGTGTGTGAAGAGCGGGACAACGATGGCCTCTACCTAGCAGCCAAGAACGGAGAGATTGAGCGGTTTACCGGTGTGAGCGCTCCGTACGAGCACCCTGTCAAACCTGCGCTCAAGATCAATTCCGCAGATACGCCCGTAGACCAGGCTGTTCAGAGCATCGTCGACCTGCTCACCGAAAAGGGCATTCTCCGCTAGCGCGGTAGGTTCGTGGCCTCGCGAACCAAGCACTCGGACCGGCACAACGCGGTGTCTGTCTCATCGGCGATGCATTGCTTCTTGCAAGCGTTGGCGATTCGTTCCGCTTGCACGTTTGGACTACCATTCTCGACGGCCTGCGCGCAGACATCACGGCACTCAGGTCCGCGAACGCCGATCACTCTGCAGGCATAGGAGACGCAGTCATCCTGCCAGGAGATTTGCACCATCGGTTGGTTTCCGGCGGGAGCTGCAGAAAGCGACTCGAGCGTTCGCTTGTGATGCCAGCGCAATAGAGCGCCACCTGCAAAGATGACAAAGCCACCAATCATAAAGAATCGCCGGTACTTCGATAGAGAGCCGATGCCCATTCCGGGGGAATAGCCCATGCAGCCAAAGCGCACAAGGGCACCGCTAAGCACCTAATATCATCCGCAGAACTCAACCCATGCGATGTCGCCTTGTTCAGGCTACAATGGATGCATGCGCTTCTTTGTCAAAGCAATCGCCACAGGCTTCGCCATGAGCATGGGTTCAGCCATTTTCAAAAAGGTGAGCGACAAAATGGGCCTTGAGGGGGAGGCCAAGGCAAAAGCTGACGCTGACACAGCCAAGGCAAAAGCCGTCTCTGATGAAGATGCCTCTGATGAGGCCCCGAAGACGGGCCCTGACGAGGACCCAGGCGCTCCCGGCTAGCGGGTCGGCACCATTTACACTGGGCGGACGCTCTGAAAGACTTTGCAGTAGGCTCTCATGCAAGAGATACGTCTACTCGCCCCGGGGTTTCTTCTTTCGATGCCCCAACTCTCAGACCCGCACTTCTCTCGGGCCGTTGTGCTTATGCTTGAGCACGATGCCGAGGGCTCTTTTGGACTGATCGTGAATCAGGAAAGTGACCTCACCGTAGCCGAACTCATGGCGGGTATTGATACCGAGTGGAGCGGTGCCGCAGATGAGAAAGTCTGGGCTGGTGGCCCTGTCATGCCTGGTTCGGGTTGGGTGCTTCACGACGGCAGCGACAAGCTCGGTCCCAGTTCCAAGTCGCTCAACGAAGCGCTTGATGAGACGGGCACACTCAAAGTCACCGATGAACTTTTTCTAACGACATCGGCTGGCAACATTAAATTGCTTTCGCAACACCCAGCCAGACGCATGCGCATGTTACTCGGCTACTCTGGTTGGAGCACAGGACAACTCGCCGCTGAAATGGCTGCTGGCTCGTGGCTGCACTGCGACATTGATATGGACATCCTCTTCAACTGTCCCGGAGATGAAATGTGGGAGCGTTGCTTGCGTAGCATGGGGCTTTCCCCTGAGACGATTGTGCAGTCCTCCGGCGTTCACTAACCTCTCCCAAAGGCACCCATGAAACTCGACGACTTTGAATCGGTCTTTCGAAGCTCGGTGAAGACCCCCTTTCACCATGCTCCACCAAACATCGAAACGGCCCTGCTGATTACCGATGTTGATAACGCCACCACGGAAGACTTCTTGATTGCGGCGAAGCGCTTTCTCGCCAGCGGTCATGGACAAGACATCGAGTGGACGACGATGACCTCAGAAGACTTCCAAGAAGTTGCTCCTGTTCTCGATCGGGTGCGCCGCAATCCTCCCAGTCTGGCGGTGTGCTATCGACACCTGCTAGGGCAAGGCGCAAAGCTTCCGTACAGCCTGGGAAGCACGGTAGACACGCTCACTCAGGCAACCGACGTGCCGGTACTTCTCTTGCCACGCCCAGACGATGAGGGCATCAAACTGCCAGAAGCCGCCGCCCAAGTAATGGTTGTGACCGATCACCTAACGGGCGATGACCAGCTCGTAAACTGGGCGGCACACCTGTGCACCGACGATGGCACACTCTATCTCACGCACATTGAGGACGAGGCTGTTCTCGCCAAGTACCTCGATGCCTGCGCCAAGATCCCCGGCCTTGACATCGACATTGCTACAGAGAAACTCCCGAAGAAGCTGCTCTCTATGCCAACCGATTACATCGCATCAACTGTGGAAATTCTCGCAAAAGAGAGCATCCATGAAAACGTGCAGGCAATCGTGCGACTCGGATCTCCGGTCAAGGACTACGAAAAACTCGTAGAGAATCTCAAGGTTGACTTGCTTGTCATGAATACCAAGGACAAGGGGCAAAACGCCATGCACGCGTTGGCATATGCCCTCTCCGTTGAGCTCCGCGACCGACCGCTGTTGCTTCTCTAGGCCCATATGAGTGCTCAAGCGATAACCTACGTCTTCGCGGCCCTACTTGTGGCCATGGTCGTTACTCTGGCCATCGAAGAGAAGATCCACGCAAAGAAGTCGATGATCGTCGGCATCTACGCCGTCATTTCGCTGCTAATGGCAGCGGGCTTCGGAATTCTCCCAGAGCCGCATGCATTGCTCAGCACAGGGCAAACCGTGCACATGCCAGTCTACATCCCCGGCGTGGAGTGGGAGGTGATTGCGATCATCTTAGGATCTGCTCTCTTCATCGACGTTGTCTCGCGATCGGGCATCTTTAGTTGGACGGCCATCCTGCTCACCAAAAAAAGTGGCGGTGATCCACTGAAGCTCTTGGTGTACTACTCAGCCATCACGGTCATCTTCTCTGCGGTGCTAAACAATGTCGCAGCGATGATGATTGTTGGCTCGCTAACGATGGTGAGCTTGGAGAAGCTTGAACGCAAAGAGCTCTTGCTAGGCTTTCTTCTTACCGAGGGCCTACTCACCAACATTGGTGGCTTGCTCACACTCATCAGCTCCGTGCCAAACATCATCTTGGGCAACATGGCGGAAATTGGCTATGTCGACTTTTTTGTCAAGGCCGCACCCTACACAGTAATCGCCTCTGCGATGACTGTCTTCATGGCAGTTCACATCTTTCACATTCGTCGACTCGAAAGCGAAGAGGACAAGAAGGCGGCGGCTGAGCTGGTCGCAACCTTCGACGAGAGCGATGGCATCGAGAGCACCGTGTTTTTCCGATTTTCGTGGGCTCTCCTCGGTATCTTCATTCTTGTCATTGCCACAACATCTGTGTTGCCGTGGGTTGGCGGTGATCATGGCCTAGGTATGGGCTACGTAGCAGTCAGCTTCGCTCTCATCGCACTCATTCGATACAAGCACGAAGTCGACAAGAACTATGCTGCAGTGGATTGGGACCTACTTGCTTTTTTCACCTTCCTTTTTGTCGTCATTGATACGATGAAATACGCAGGCGTCTTGGACCTCATTGGCGGTGGCATTGCAAAGCTGCTCGCGCTACCAGATATGTTTGCTGGCGCTTCGCTCTTGTGGAGTTCGGCAATCGCCAGTTCTGTCACCGATAACGTTCCACTGGCCGCCGTCATGGGGAATATTCTGAAGGGCATGGAAAGCACACCCGACTTTCAGTGGTGGGCAACCATCTTTGGCACCAACCTCGGTGGCAACTTCACACCAATTGGCTCCGCATCCACAGTCGTCGCGGTGGCAATCATTCACCGTGCGAAGCTCTCTCTCAGCTTCGGCGCGTTCGTCAAAGCCGCAGTGCCATTCGCCGTTGCACAGCTCGTGCTCGCAACCGCTTACGTGCTTCTCGTCCTTCGATAGACAGCATCACAGGCAAAGCCATGCAAGAACGTCACAAATCGCTCAATCTAAACCTGCGCTCCCTAAACGCCTCGGCCACCGTGGCGATCAACGAGCATTCGAACGCGCTGCTCGCCGCAGGGCGTACCGTATACAAGCTCGGCTTGGGACAATCACCGTTCCCCGTTCCCGAGCCTGTCGTAAAAGCGCTTCAGGAAAATGCCTTTCAAAAGGACTACCTGCCTGTGAAGGGGCTTTGGCCTTTGCGCGAACGCGTCGCTGCCTACCACAGCAAGCGCGAGGGAATTGACTGCCCAGCAGAGGGTGTCTTGATTGGCCCAGGTTCAAAGGAACTCATGTTCCTCCTGCAACTGGCGTACTACGGGGAACTCGTCATCCCTGTACCTAGCTGGGTTTCGTATGCACCTCAGGCACAAATCATTGGACGCAATGTTCGCTTTCTGCAAACCAAGCGAGAGAACGACTGGCGCCTAACCGCCAAGGGACTAGAAGAACTCTGTCGTCGCGATCCAGACCGACCTCGGGTGCTCATTCTCAACTATCCGAATAATCCTACAGGATGCACGTACTCTGCCGCCCAACTTGAATCTCTTGCGGCGGTTGCGCGGAAGTACGGCATCATTTTGCTCTCTGACGAAATCTACGGAGAGGTTCAGCACGATGGCAACCACATCTCGATAGCGCGTTTCTACCCAGAGGGAACCATTATCTCTAGCGGGCTCTCAAAGTGGTGTGGCGCTGGTGGTTGGCGACTGGGCACATTTGCGTTTCCCAAAGAGCTGCTCTGGCTCATGGAACCAATTGCCACCGCTGCAAGTGAAACCTTTACCTCCACCAGTGCGCCAATTCAGTATGCTGCGATTGAGGCCTACAGCGGCAATATAGTGGTTGAGCAGTACCTTCGCCAAAGCCGGCGCGTTCTTGGTGCTTGTGGAAGCTGGATTGCGAACCGCCTCAGGGCAGCTGACATTCACTGCCCCACCCCGCAAGGAGGATTCTACGTTTTTCCCGACTTGCACGAGTACACAGGGCGCCTGGCCACTCGCGGAATCTACAGCAGCCGACAGCTTTGCACTCGACTGCTTGATGAGACTGGCGTCGCTGTGTTGCCTGGTAGCGACTTTGGTCGACCGGAAGAAGAGTTTACCTTGCGAGCAGCCTACGTGGACTTTGATGGAGCGAAGGCTCTTGCCGGGGCTGCTGCGACAGAGGGAGAACTGGGAGACGATTTCGTGAAGGAGCATTGCGAGAACATCTGCAAAGCACTCAACACCTTGTGTGATTGGGTAGCGAGCTAGGGCAAGTGCTAAGATAATTTCCTACTGTTGCCAGCCTACTTAGCGGCTTCAACGAGCTTCTTGATCTCGTCGGGCAGCGCGAAGGTCTCATCTGTCACTTCGACATTGACTTCAACCGATGTCGTTTTCATGACTTGCTTCATTCCCATGACTTCAACCTCGACCGTTCCAGCCATGAGAATCCCGCCCATCTCCTTGAAGTCGCGGAAGTGCATATCGTTTTTCATCTCGCCCATCTGCGTCTTGACGGTGCCCATCTGCCTAACGAGCAGCCCGCTCTCCTTGTCGTAGAAGCGAGTCTCCGCGACATCTGTGTTGTCGACCATCTTCACCGTGTAGGCCGTCTTGCCGTCGATATCTTCTGTGCCGGTTGTCTCGGCACTCTTGTAGTAGTTCTTCCAGTTGAGTTCCTTCAGCAGGTCTGCGTCTCGCAATGTGCGCTCGCGCTCGGCGCCTGTAAGAACACGAGAGCCCGTCATTGCGCTCATCGACCACACCGTCGTGCCATCCGACCCATTGCGCTCATTGCCGATCCCCGGAATCTTTACGTTCACAACAACTCGCCCGTTCGTAGCTCCAACGAGACTCAGCTCTCCAGAAATATTCTGAGCTGGTACCGACATCGTTCCCTTCATCCTATAGCTCTTGATAGAACGGAGCATCTCTTCTCCGCCGGATACTTCGATCGAGCGCGCTAGGATTTCCTCGGCAGTGGGCAGAGCTTCCGCGGGAGCTTCCGCGGCAATCGAATCGGTTTGCGTGGCGGTCGTTGTCTTCCCCGCATTGCTAGATCCACCGCAGGCAGCGGCAGTGAAGACGAGAAGCGAGAGCACGATGGTGTGTTTCTGGTTCGACATAGATGTATTCGATGTAGATTTGTTGGATGTAGGTTGGTTCGACATAGAGAAAGTCCGTGGGGTTAGTTTTTTTGGATCCAAGCAACTGCGGCCGCAAGCTGCGAATCCGAGCCAGCAAGAAGGCTTGCGCGGGTTAGTGGCACGACATGCGTAGGAGTCAGACCGTCGTGTTCGAGAGCTCTCCCGCTTGCAGACACATAGTTCGCAGTGGCGTGCTGAAAGAGCGCCCCATTGGGAAGCGCCTCAATTTGTGAGGGCAGCGCAGCCCCGGCGGTTCGGGTTCCAAACACGGTTGCGCGGCCGATGTCTTCCAACCCAGCTGCGAGAATTTCGCAGGTCGAGGCACATTGGCCATCCACGAGTATGGCGACCTTTCCTGTGAACGCGCCAGGCTGGGGATTGAGGACAAAGTCGAGCTTGCTGTCGCGGGAAATCATTGTGCCGAGCTTTGAGCCGTGCTTCGTCACCAGTCGCCCACCAAGCCCCATCGCCATACCGCCAATACCGCCAGGGTTGCCACGCAAGTCAAAGACAAGCCCTTCTTTGCTAGAGAAGCGCTCAATGTCAGCTTTGAAGCGTTGGCTCACCGTGACGGGGTCAAAGAAGATGCTGAGGCGAATGTATCCAATTGCCTTGCTGAGTTCACTCGATTCGTACTGAACCGGAATGTCCTTGAGCAGACCGAAGTTTGCTGTGGTTCCGGACGGCTTTGCCCATGTTGCCACGACTTCGCTTTCCGTACCCTTGCCGTCCACTAGCCCGAGCTTGGCTTCCGAGCCCACTGCACCGCGGACAAAAAGCGATGCGGTATTTCCCAGTTCATAGTCGCTATGGGGCTTGTCTCCAGCAGCTTTGCGAAATGCCGCTAAGACCTCACTCCAGGCCTTGCCATTAACTGACTTGACGATCATTCCGGTTAAGACGCCCTTTGCGGCCGCGGCGCCATCGCTGGCTACGCGCCAAACCACAACAGCGTCATCGATAAGACGCACCTCGAGTCCCAACGTGCCACTGCCGCCAATGTCTACTTCTCGTCCCGAAGACGAACCGGAAATGGCAAAGTGCGACTGGCCGAGCCTCGAGATGAGTTCCTTGAGAACCGCTCGCGCCTCCGACGCTGTCTTTGCCTCGATGACCTTTGGTCGAAGTTCTTCGCGCGCAGCATCCCAGCTCGCGCCCACCTTCTCCGGGTCCCAATGGCTTTCGTCAATCGCCTCCCACACATAGTCAAACGACTCGAGCTCCTTCGGCAACACTGGCGTTTCTTCGACGGAGTCGGCAGCGACCGTTGCCGGCAAAGGAAGAGGAGCCTGAGTTCCACCGCAAGCCGCTGCTGAGGAAAGTGCACCAGCGACAATGACCGCTTGGAAAATGGAGGACTTGAAGATGCGAAAACCCAAGGTGCGCTGACTGTGACACAAAGAACCTGTGGGTGCCGCCTCGTGCCAGCAAAAGCGCTCAACGGCCCTTTCCATCGCGAATGCAGAAAGCTAGCTTCCCTGCGTGCTTTTAAACGAACTTCAGGGTCACAAGGTTGGAATCTGCGTGTCGGGCGGACTCGACTCCAAGACAGTCACTGCTCGACTTCTCGAAGCGGGTGTCGACTGTATCTGCTTCACAGCAGACTTGGCTCAACCCGATGAGACCGACATCTCAGACGTGGTTGAGAAAATGCGTCCTACAGGCGCTGAGACCATTGCTGTCGATCTGAGAGACGAAATGGCTGCAGCATGTTTGATGATGGTTCGCGCCCAAGCCATGTACGACGGCGGCTATTGGAACACCACTGGCATTGCGCGTGCGGTCACCGTCAAAGGCCTAATCAAGGCGATGAAGGAGCACGGCTGCACAGTGCTTGCGCATGGCGCGACAGGTCGTGGAAACGACCAGCTTCGTTTCGAGCGATACACGAACGTTTTAGCACCCGATATGAGTGTGTACGCACCATGGCGAGACCCAGAACTATTAGAACAATTCCCCGGGCGAACCGAGATGGTTGCGTATCTTGAGAGCAAGGGCATCGAAGCGAGCGTAGGGCCACGCAAGCGATACTCGACCGATGCAAACCTGGCAGGTCTCTCACACGAAGCGGAGGATCTTGAGTCTCTTGATACCTCTTGCACCATCGTAAATCCCATCATGTGCGTGTGGCCTCACGAAGCTCCCGATGAAATCGTTACCGCGACTCTGCGCTTTGTGCGCGGTGTGTGCGTGGCGCTTAACGGCGAAACCTTGGAACCATATGAGCTGATGCTCAAGGCAAATGCTCTCGCGGGCAAACACGGCATAGGTCTAAAGAACGCGCTAGAGAACCGCGTGATCGGCACCAAGAGTCGCGGCGTCTACGAGTCTCCAGGTCTTGAGCTTCTTGGAACAGGCCTGCGGGCTGTGTACCAGGCGACGATGGATCGGCGCTCGACAGGACTCTTTCACGCAATGTCGCGACTCGTGGCAGAGCAGATCTACGATGGTCGTCTCTACGATCCAGGGGCACGTGCCTCGATGGCTGGAATCGACGTACTTGCTGAATACGCCACAGGAACGGTGGAATTGGGGATGTACAAGGGCCACCTCTACTTCAACTCGCTTCGTGATACACCTCATAGCTTGTACAACGAAGCCGATTCTTCCATGGAAGCAAGTGACGGACTGAACCCCGCAAGCTCTCAAGGCTTTGTTGAAGTTCTTGCGGTTGAAGCAACTGCGCTTGCTAAAGCTGGCCAAATACACTCGCCAGAATAATTCCTAGGGCTATTTCTCGCCGAGCTCTCGAAGATATATGTTGCGAACTTCTTCGCGCATCTCATCAATATTGTCGGTGGTAAAACGGCTACCGGGAATCTCGGCGACCATCTCTACACGAATCACTCCCGGTTTGGAGACGAGCCGTCCCATGGGCAGACACTCTCTGGCCCCCTTGATGACGGCGAGCACTACAGGGACATCGAGGTGTGCTGCCAGGTGAAACGGGCCTTTCTTGAACGCCCCCAGTTTTCCATCTCGTGACCGAGTGCCCTCTGGGGCGATGCACACGGTAGCTCTTCGCTTTGTGACAAGCTCGCCAACCTTGCCCAGTGTTGCGATCGCCTTCTTTAGATTTGAACGATCGATGGTGGGAATGGCAAAGGCAAAGAAGATGAAGTTGAAGAAGGGGATGTAGTAAACCTGTTTCTTCGCCAAGGTCGTGCCGTACGGGGGCAGGATGGTGGACATGATGAAGAGGTCGAGCTGCGATGAGTGGTTCATCAAGACCACGCGCGCTTTGCGTCCTGAGAATAGTTCTGAGTTGATGAGTTCGACGCGAACACCATGCAGACGCAACAAGAGCCGAGCGCAAGCCCCTGCCACATGGTGAAAGTAGGCCGCCGATTTGATTCGAAAGGTGATGAGAGCGAAGGCGCTCGCCAAGGTGAGCGTGACCGCGCAGAAGCTCCAACCAGCCACCACGATGAGCACACCGCGAATGGCATGCCACCCTCGTTGCCAGCCCCCCTTTGGCTCAGGCCGTGGATATGGGCCGTAGAATCCGGTCTCTTCGACTTTGGTGCTTTGCATGTTGATTCGCCCTCAAGGCCAAATGCGAGCAAGAAGGCGAGCACCGGGAAAGCCGTTTTGTCACAGGCCTGAGCCGCCAGATAGCAAAGACGGAGGCCACTGTAAACCCAACCGACACAGCGGCCCGAGACCTCTGGCTGGCGCACGCCCCGTTCTTGTCCCGGACCGTGATGGAAACCAGGCCAGTTTCTCACCAGGGTTCACACCAGTTGGCTTTCCCCAGCATGCTTGCATCCACGTGAGATCCCAGGCCGCTAAGAGTAATAGGTAAGCTGGAAGCTGTAGCTTTGGCTTTTGAAGTCATCGCCAACAGCATCAGCATTCTCGTCAAGAAGTCGACATCTGCGATGTCGAGTAGCCCATGCATGTAGTGAAATCGTCGCCGGAGATGTCAACGGGCCTAACGACGAGGTTGGCTCGCTCTCAAAAAAAGAGTCATCCTCGCCAAAGAGAAGCACCGAGAGTGTTGCGCCAGCCTCCGCATAGAATCGGCCACCAAGAACCCCACCCACATCGAGATAGCGCAAGCTAACGTCGATCGACTCGAAGTTGGAGGCAAACACTTCGCCGCCACGGCCGGCGTATCGCGCCTCTCCTGTGGCTCTAGTGCGCGATTGATGAACATAGAACGCGCTCACTCGTCTTCTCGCCCGCTGGACAGACGGGCTCTGCCACTCTTCTTCGTTGTTCATCACTCGCTTGCCCCAGCAAACTCCCTCTTCCCGCCTCGCCAGAAAACGAGCTGACTTCGCGATCACGAATCAATGTTCATGGATCGCGCACTAGTGCGCGATTCATGAATATAGAACGCGCTCACTCGTCTTCTCGCCCGCTGGACAGACTGGCTCAGCCAGTCTTCTTCGTTATTCATCGGTCGCT
>JANTGM010000121.1 GCA_024762925.1 Kofleriaceae bacterium
GTTGCTCAGATCCTTGCTTGCCCCAGCAAGGTCGTCCTTCGCGCCTTGTCAAAGAACGAGCTCCCGTCGCCAGCACATTTCTATTCCTCTGAGCCGCGCACTGGTGCGCGATTCATGAATATGGAACGCGCTCACTCGTCTTCTCGCCCGCTGGAGAGACGGGCTCTGCCAGTCTTCTTCATTGTCCCTCGGTCGCTTGCCCCAGCAAACTCCCTCTTCTCGCCTCGCCAGCAAACGAGCTGACTTCGCGATCACGAATCAATGTCCATGGATCGCGCACTAGCGAGGTAAACTTGACAGCACATGTGGTGGTTGCGACTGAAGAGCAAGTCTCCAGTGGTTTGCTCAAGCAGATCCGCGAAGGATTGCATCGTGAATTCGAGATTCGACACACAACCATCCAGTTGGAAAGCGATGAGCAGAAAGACGCCAACTGCCAGCCTGGTTGCCAGTAAGAACACAGCATGACTTCCGATCGGGATATGGCAGGCGAGTGTGAATCGAGAGAGTCCACCACGCCAAACGGCGGCCCCCTGGTGTGGTGCGTCTTGGCTGCGGCGTTGTTTGGTGCTTCTACCCCAGCGTCAAAACCGCTATTGGACAATGCAAGCCCCGTGCTTCTTTCCGGGCTCCTCTATCTCGGTGCAGCGATTGCGGTGGCTCCTTGGGCGCTCAGAAATCTGCGTATCATCCGGATGGTTCCACGTCGTAGCCTGGCTCGCTTAGCGGGGGCGGTGGTCTTTGGCGGCATCGTTGGTCCCATACTTCTTCTTACGGGATTGAACATGGCCAGTGCTGCCTCTGTTGCGCTGTGGCTCAATCTCGAAACGGTTGCGACAGCACTGCTGGCGCGATTCTTTTTTCGGGAGCATCTCGGCACGCGGACATGGATTGCGGTTTGTCTTATTGTCGCGGCCAGCGTTGGCCTATCTGGGGCGTCCTTTGGTGCCATCGTGCCTGGCCTTCTCGTTGCGCTCGCGTGTCTTTCGTGGGGGCTCGACAACAACCTAACAGCTGTCATTGACCAGTTCTCACCAGCCCAGATTACCTTTGTGAAGGGGTTGGGCGCGGGCGTTGTGAACACTGGCATCGGTTTGTTCGCCACGACCGAAAGCTTGGAAGCGTCAACCGTCGGGGCGGCTCTCGGCATCGGCGCCTTGGCCTACGGTGCATCGATTCTGCTCTACGTCGCTGGTGCACAACAACTTGGTGCCACTCGATCGCAACTCATCTTCTCCACTGCACCGGTATGGGGGATTGTTCTCGCCTGGAGCGCGCTTGGCGAACCTGTGGAAGCCATGCAGCTTGTTGCTGCTGGGCTCATGGCCTTTGCGATATGGCTATGGCAGAGCGAGCAGCACTCTCACATGCACAGCCACCTGGAGATGGCCCACACGCATTGGCATCGGCATGACGACGGACATCACGATCATTCGCATGCGGGCTCGGAACCCACGACGTCGTGGCATAGCCATGAACATCATCACGCGGCAACAGAGCATCGTCATGATCATCGTCCCGATCTCCATCACCGTCACGAGCACAGCGACTAGTACGGCCCTTCAATTCGAACTCTGAAACAGAGCCACACCTCGGCTGTACAAGCGAAGAGCAACCGTGACAGCATCGACAACGAGGCAGCTGCACGACCTCACCGCGGACTGTCCAATCGCCCCGCGCAAGGAGCTTCCATGACCCGAATCTCAGTAGGGCCCGTTATCGGGCGCGTAACCGAAAGCCAAGCACGGGTTCTCGTAGAGTTCGATCAAACCGCGGATATCCCTATCGTGGTTTCTTCAAGTGGGAATGACGATCAGAGATTTTCTGTTCCGGTCGTGGCAAATACGCCAACGGTATTCGAGGTGAAGAATCTCGTTGTGGGCCGAAGCTATCGCTTGCACTGTTTGGTTGACAATGGTCGTTCACGCGGAGCCACGAT
The DNA here is from genome assembly GCA_024762925.1 of Kofleriaceae bacterium. Lineage (GTDB taxonomy): Bacteria > Myxococcota_A > Polyangia > Haliangiales > Haliangiaceae > NORP324. The sequence continues at coordinate 1,940 of JANTGM010000121.1, forward strand.
TCGACCCGTAGGCGCCAATGCCATGCGATTTGCGACCGTGAGCTGCTACAAACTCACGCAGAACCTAGAGTCGAGCGCTTGGGATGAGTTGGCAGAACGAGCCATGAGAGGCGATGTGGATGTTGTCTTGCACACGGGCGATCAGGTGTATGGTGATGACGTATTCGAGTTTTGGACGGCGTACCTCAAGAAGGTACCTGGACGACTGCGTGAGTCATTCACGCCATCAATTTGCGAGTCGTACCGAGGGCTCTACCGAGCAGCGTGGAATCACTTGCCCATGCAGAGCGTTCTTCGAAACGCGTCCAACCTGATGCTATGGGATGACCATGAGGTCACAGACGACTGGGGCGACAAACAGAACTTTGCGGATCCAAACTCCACAGAGCACATGGTCGCACGCTGTGCATGGCAGGTCTATCGCGAGTATCAGCGCCAATTGTGGGATGACGATGCGGTGAAGAAACCCATTACTGTTGAAGGGCACGAAGGCCACTTGCAGGTTTGGGAGCACACCGCTGCCCTCTTTGTTGATGTGCGTGGTGGACGAGCATTTCAAATGTACGACCGAAGAAGCACAAATCCTGGTGTGCCGGATCCGTACTTGGGAACCACCCAATGGCAGGCGATCTTGGATGCCCTCTCGCCCTCGTCGGGACCTCTAGAGAGCATAGAAAAACTCCTAGTTGTTTGTCCTGTGCCTCTGGTGTTTTTTCCCCCTGCTATCGCGCGCGATGTGGTGGTTCGAGCCATTGCCGATGACATTCGTGGCCACTGGTGCCACACGCCCTACCAAGAAGAGCAGCATCGACTGCTCTCCGCATTGCGCAACTGGCAAGCAGGTCGCTTGGGTAGAGAGGTCTTGCTACTTGGGGGAGATGTGCACTTTGGCTGCGAGATGTCGGTCTTTCATCAGCGAGATGGCGAGACGCCCATCTTTCGACAAATCGTTTCGAGCCCGGTGCACCGCAAGACCGAGAGCGAGCGCTTAATAGAGACGCTGATCGTGCCACAACTGAAGCACCCCAATGCCGAGCGCACGACTAGACCACAGGGCTTCCACTGGAAGGCGTCCAACGTCACGGTTAAGCGCAATTTCGGAGAGATTGTTACCACACGTGGGGAGGCAATCTCAGCAGGGCTTGTGAAGACTGGTTGAGCCGGCCTTTGCCATCGATCACGCCGTTAGCTGATACTGGGCTGGGCTCGTCAGTTGCTGCACGTGCGCCTGCTCGGTTTGCCCCTTGAGCCAACGGTAGTGCAGCTTGGACAACTTCGCGTTGACCCGTCTTTCGCGGCGCTTGTTTAGGAATCGCGCAACCAACAGCGAGCCAACGATTCCCGAGCCGAAGAGTGCTAGGGAAGCCCAGCCCGCGCCGAGATGTCTGATGAGGGCGTTTGCGATGTCGCCCGCGGTTTCGATGCTCCCACAAGCAACGAACGTGGCAATGGGGCTGGCGAGGACTGCACCCAAGCGGGTCTTGGCGTTCGCCTCTCTCAGACCCGCTTCGCTTTGCAGAGCGATGGTTCCTTGACTGTCAGACTCCAAAGTCGCCTCAACCTTTGTGAGGCCCACTAATGCGTTCACAGTGAGTGCGTCACCCTTCATCGCGACGCTCGAATCGCGAAACTCGCTCTCGAAGAGCTTGATGAAGGCCTCTTGTTCATCCGCTCGAACGACCGTCCGTTGATTCCGAATCACAGCGCCCTTCGAACTCTTGGGGCTCGCCACCGGCTCGATTGCCAGTTGCTCCCTGCGTTTCAGCTCCTGGTTTTCTCCTTCAAGGGATGCGATGCGGGCGTGGGCAGCGGCGAGGTCGTTGCGATAGGTCATGTTCCATTGGAGTGAGCAAGACCAATGCCATCCCAAGGGCGCACCTATGTGCCCGAAACGATACGTGGCGCAAAGGCTTCAGCAGCGGATCTGGCTTACCGAGTAGTCGCAGTTGAATCGAGAGTCTTCGTTAGACCCCAGGCTCCTTTTCCTCGACCTTGGCGCTGTCGACGAAAGCTGGCTTTTGTCACGCTCTCATGAGCGCCGCCAGACGCATACACTCGGTCTGCATCTTAGGTCATCAATGGAGTGATGCTCTGCCGACGTGTCTGGTGTTGAAGCCGCAGACAACTCAGTATTGCCACGAGAGCCGAGGGTTGGTGATTTCTGAGAATTATTCGAGGGAAATGCGAGTCGTGCGATTGAAGAAGCTCATGGTCTGCTTCCTAGACGCTCGCTGGCGGCGCATGTCGCACCATGGTTTTCCTCCGAGAATTTGATCTTGGCCCATTGCCAAGACGGGGAAGCAGCAATTGGACTACGGTCTTGATCTCAAATGCGGCGAGGTCGGCGATGGCCCGCCGAACCAGTAGAAAACAGCTCATCCTCAAAAAAACTTTGCGCAAGTGTGAGCGGATCTGACAGGCTCGATGCACTAGTGTGCGGCTCAGAGGAATAGAAATGTGCTGGCGACGGGAGCTCGTTCTTTGACAAGGCGCGAAGAACCGAGCCAGGCGTTCTATGCCTCTGGATCCCACACTAGTGTGGCATGGTGAGTAGCGAACGTGTCCAGAACGCAGGGTGCACCGCGCATGTCCTGCGTTTGGAGGACGTCTTCCGCAACCACTCACAATACGTGGCGGCCATCGGGATACGTCTGCTGGGGCGCGACAACGATATTGACGACTTCTTGCAGGATGTCTTCATCGAGGCTGCGGATGGACTAAAGGAGCTGCGAGAGCCGAATGCAGTGCGCGGTTGGCTCGCTACCCTTGCGGTCCGCAAAGCTCGCCGCATTATTCGCAAGCGCATGCTCCGGCGCCGAATCTTTGGTTCTGGCAAAGACGAAACGGCACCAGCCATCAGTCATGCCGCCTCCCATGGAGCGCTATCTGCTCCTGCGATGCTACGAGGTTCTCGAGACCCTGAGCGCAAATCAAAGACTTGCGTGGACCCTGCGTCACATTGAAGGCGAGACTCTGCCCGAGGTCGCCAGAATGTGTGAATGCTCGTTGGCCACAGCCAAGCGCTGGATTCACAAAGCAAACGAACGTGTGCAAGCAGAGATTGGAGTCGCATCGTGAGCGTGAACACTGCCAAGCGAATTCGTCAGGCTGCGGTGCACCTCGATGAGCCCACGTTGTCCTCAGCCCGGCGGTTTCAACCGAAGCAAGTCCAACGGTTTCAACCGAAGCGAGCCAACCTACGGTGCAACACGCACAACTTGACCTCTCAGATTCGGTTCAGGTTAGCGCTAACCAAACCAAAACGACTTCTTCCAGCAAGCAGACAAAGCGCCCGAAACACATCGAGGTGGTGGACCAAAGGCGTGAAGGCAACCTTGAAGTCACAACCGTCAAAGAAGACGTCGACGCGGCGCCCTCTGTGGATGCACTTTGGGCACTCGTCGACCACCAACGGTTCGAGAAGCCGCACTGCGACTACGGATGGACATGTAGCTTGTTCACAAGCAAAGGTCCGCGACCGATTGGGAGGGTTCCCGGCATAGTAACGCCTTCCCGGGTTTCTGCCCCGGGTTTCCGCGATCTTGGGTGTCTTGGCACTCTTGGCGGGGCCTACGTTGAGCGACACGCTTCTATCTCAAGCGCATGCCGAGCAGCCGAAGCTGGTAAAGACGCTGATCTTGGCGTCTTTGGTGTCGCCTAACTTGGTCTGTCCATTGGGCCCAGTTTTCTTGCGATTGCAGGAGAGTTGCGAACTCTCTTGAGCATGGACCACTCCTTTAAACGAGCCCTTCTCTGCTTGCTCTTCGTACCACTCTTGGCCTGTGCCGGAGCTACCAAATTCTTTGGTGGCCGAACCGACCCAACGGCAAATCACGAGGCCACCAATCGCAAGTTCGCGAGCGCGGAACCCACGACTCCTGAGGGAGCCCCAGCGATGAACAAGGAAGACACAGAGCTCTATCGCGAGATGGAGAACTGGACGCAGACCCTCAAGAGCAACGGGTATGGGCACAGCGATCCACCTGTGCAAACGATCCTTGCGACCCGTGAGCGCTTTCTTGTTGCGGTTGGAGACCGGCTCGCCGACAAGCGGCAGTCGATTCGTCTCATGAAGTACATGCTAAGAGGTAGCAAAACTCTTAGAGAGGCCACCCTTCGATATGCGCCGCAGATTGTTGAGAGTGTGCAGCAAGAGGCCAAGAGCGCAGGAAGCTACCGGATCACCGAAGGCCCGAGTCGACATAACAAGGGCAACTGCGTGGTCGCGACGCAACCCTTTGGCAAGGAGGGAAGCGAGAACCAAGGGCTTCTGTTTCGAATTACGAATCAAGAGGTTCTTCACGCTCGCTGCTACTTGGCGATGTCGAGAAAAGACATGGGAAAGAACCCACGGCTCACAGTATGGGTGGACACGGCTCTTGTCGCCGACGTTCGCAACGGAGATGTTCGGAAGCTGAAGGGTGGCGATCGCTACGTAGACTTGACTCTGAAAATTGCAAAGTCAGCGTTGTATCGCGCCAATGGTAAGAGTACGAGTAGCGGAATGATCGTGCCACTTAAGCTCAAGGGCGAGTGGGATGTGCTTGGTACCCATCGCAAGCATGACAACGTCACAGGAACGAGCATCGAACAAAATCGGAAGCTCGTGGTTCTTGCGGACACCGACGTCTGGTTCGACGGAGAATAGCCACGGACTCGCGCTCTTTGCTTGGCACGAGGTATACAGTGAGTCCATGCAAAGGTTCGTGTTCTTGATTGTGTTGGCCGCGTTTGCCTGGTGCGGCCCAAAGAATGCAACGGCCGATGAACGTCCAAGCGATCGCAATCTTGTCTTGGCGGGAATGGCGATGGCTGTGCCTACCTACTTCCTAGAGCTTAGTGTGCATGAAGGTAGCCACGCACTCATGGCCAAGGCGCTGGGTGCTGACCTTGTGGCTTTCAGCTTGGTTCCGGGGTTTCACCCAAAGACCGGAACCTTCTATCTTGGCTACACAACCGTGCGGGGCTTGCGAACCGATAGACAGCGCGCGCTGTTTCTCATGGCTCCAAAAGCCTCGAACTCGATCATGCTGGGCGGGTTTGCGCTCATGCACGCCACTGATGCGCTTCCCAGCAACGACTACGGTCGCACTGCAGTGCTCGTGCTCGCAACCGGCTTCTGGGTGGATTTCAGTCGCGACATCCTAGCATTCTCAAAGCACAACGATACGGTCAAGATCTACAACATGCTTGGCATGGACAGCGCTCTCAAGAGCATTCCTGGACGACTTGTGCACGTTGGCCTCAGCGTTGCGATGGGGTACTCCATTTATCGCGGCTACGAAGAGCTCTTCGATGATGCTGCTCCCTCCTCGCAACCCTTGCTGTTGCCGATGTTGGACGGTCGCTTCTAGTGCGATGGTGCTAGAGCGTTCCATCATAGCACTCAATCACTCGCTAGATTGCATGAGATGAACCTCTATCGTGGTGCCAGCCTCCTCGGTAGCGAACTGCACATTGCCGCCGCTGCGGGCGATTCGAGCAGCGCAAACACTTAGGTCAACTGAGAGTTTTACCCTGTTGCCATCATCAACAACGAGGCTCGGATCGAAAGCAGTTTCGGCCTCGTCCACGTTGATGTGAAGTTTGGGCACGGCAAGCGAGATTCGGCAATTCATGCCATCGCAGGCTGAAGTGACTGTGACGTGCCGCTGGCCTGCAGTGCTTTCTACGTCTGGCGGGAGAGCTGTGCCCTCTTGGCTCTCGGGGGCAGCCTCATGGTTGCGTAAGAACTGAACCAGAGTGACAAGCGCTAGACTCACGTCAGCGGCATGCGCGAGAATGTTGCCCGCTTCGCCAGAAACAAATGAGACATGCTCTGATGTTACGCCAGTTCCGGCGAGTGCCCGCTGAGCGTCTCGTAGAATCTCATTGATGCTTGTAGATACGATTTCTTCGTTTTCAGAAGAGTTCGCAGTCTGGCAGAACGACCCTTGTAGAGCGCCGACGGTTGCACTCAGTCGCTTCATGGAACCGGCATCCTCGTCAAGAATCTCGATCGCTTCTTCGAGAAAGCGAACAAACTCTGGCGGGGCTCCGAGCAGGTCACCCGCAATGCCTTCCATTCGGCTTCGAAGGTAGCTCTGGTTGGCAAGCACGCACGCCAAGGGCGAGTTAAATTCATGAGCAAGCCCCGTTGCCAACCGACCAGCGAAAACCGATTTTTGCAGTGCGAGTTCCCGCAGGTTTGACTCCTCTAGAGCCGCGGATTTTGCGGTCACTTCATCAAGAGCGTTCTGAAGATCGATCGTCCGCTCGAGAACCGTTTCCTCAAGCTGCTCTGCGCGCTTCTTCTCAGCGAGAAGAAGACTCTTGTAGTTGAGCTGAAGACCAACTTCGGCCGTTACATCGCGCATCACACATGCGATTCCGATGGTGTCACCGCAGGAGGTTTGGATCGGAATCAGGGTCACAATCGCGACAAAGTCCTCGCCCTTGTGACTTCTACCTTGCACATCAAGAAGGCACGTGCGAGTGCCTCGCGCAAGACATGCGGATAGCGCCTCCGGTGCAATGTCAATCGACTCGAATAGTGAGTAGAGGGTGCTGCCTCGTGCAAATGCCCGCTCAAGCGCTTTAGCGCGCATGCCCGATAGCTCCCCAAACGGTCGGCTCGCGGAGAATCCATTGCCGTTTGCGTCAAGCACGATCGCTGCATCGGCTAGCCCCGAGATTAGGGTGGCGGCATTCTGCAGAGTCTCACGATCACCTTCGATGTCCTTGGTATCGGACCCTGGGTTGGCGATGGTGTGGGCGAGTTTCATGGTGATATGAGAGGCCACTCTGCAAGAACTACAGAGGTCTCTTTGTGGTTCGGTGATCCGCCTGATTTATTGAGGCCTGAGCCGATCTCCCAGATCATCGCTTCATTTGCCAAAAAAAAATGGCTACGCAGATTTCGCTGCGTAGCCAATGCCGGGCTGACTCACCAAGCCAAAGCAACCAATACTAGCGTTGCGAGATCCCCCCAGATCGCACAAGTAGCGCCTGGCCCCTATGGGTTTGGCTGGCTGCGGTATGGCAGTGGTGCACTTGCGAACTGGTCAAACTTCTATCCCCCCAGATATGCATCATTTGTTGTGATTCTGTGGACGATGAACACGCCACAATGTGCGAATCGAGCCAACGAGCGCCCTCCCCAGAACGCCGTAGGCCACGCGGATGCGTGATTCTCTCCTCGGATAAACCCCAACTCATGACAATGACCAGCCACGCAAGAACGCTTTGTTGGAGCGCGGCACACAACTAACCTACGCGCTCAAACAGAGAAAAGGAAGTAATCAGACTTACAAACAATTCATATAGTCAGAAAAAGATCGCTTCCAACTGTGTGAAATTAGAGTGAAGGTGGGGATGGTAGGGGAAAGGTACGTTCAGGTCCAACGGGTAGCTATTGGCGATTGAGTGAGAGCTTCTCCGCTGGGGCTGGGACCTCAACTTTGTGCATGATGGTCTCTCCTGTTGGCGCCTGAGCACGCACTTGCACCGAACCAGCTCGGTCGGGAAGAGCAAAGGCAACCATGAAGCGAACCTCAACGTTCCATTGATCACCCATAGCTGCTCCTGTAGGGGCGCGCGAGACCTTTGCTGGACCAGCGAGTACCTGCCGCAAAGGAGATGAGCCATGAGTCGCCGTTATGTGCCAAGCCTTTGGATCTTCAAGCACACCACCACTCTCATGGCCTCGCCCAACACCATGAACCTTGACCACGAGGGAGTGTCCCGACCGTTCGGCGCCAATGTGAATCTCCACTTTTTCGACGGGGGCTGCTGTGTGCAAGCGCTTGTGGCTGGAGTTGTCAACAACCGGATCGTTGGGAGCAGGAGTGTTGGCACTGCTGCCACAGGCTGCCAGTCCGAGAAGAAATCCGAAGCTTGGTGCCATCCACATCTTCACACCTGATGTGTATCACAGAGCGGCCCATTCCCGAGAGGCCAGCATTGGCCTAACCGTGTATCCTCGGCAAAGTGGGCGGCAGCTCTGATATTCGCGGTAAAGACACCGAGCGCTACCGCATCACCGGGCGCCTGGGAGCTGGCGGCATGGGGGAAGTGCTGCGTGGCGTTCATGTTGAACTTGGGCGTGAAGTCGCAATCAAGCGTCTGAAGTCCGAGTTGTCACTCGATCAGTCGGTACTCAAGCGCTTCGAAAACGAGGCGCGTGCGGTCAATCTCATTCGTCACGAGAACATCGTTGAAGTCACCGACTTCTACACCAACGATGAAGGCCAGGTTCACATGGTGATGGAGCTCCTTGAGGGGCGATCGCTAGGTGATCTGATTGAGGCATCGGCCCCACTGCCAGCATCGCGCACAGCTCACATTGGGGCGCAGATTGCTGACGCGCTGTGTTCGGCGCATGAGCATGGTGTCATCCATCGCGACCTAAAGCCGGAGAACATATTTCTCATTCGCCGGAAAGCGAGTGACGACTACGTCAAGCTTCTCGACTTCGGAATCGCGCGCCTGAAGCCCGAGTGTGGCGGCTTGGAAGCAACCGAGAGCGGCCTCATTATCGGCACGCCAGTGTACATGTCGCCTGAGCAGGCAAAGGGAGCGCCGGTTGACGCGGCTACAGATATGTATTCCCTAGGTATTCTTCTGTATGAAATGCTGACGGGACACTGGCCGTTTCCACGCACTTCCGCTGTGCAGATGATGATGGCGCACATTTCTGATGAACCATCCCCCATCGATGTGGCAGATGTACCGGAAGCCATGAAGGCGCTAATCGCAAGGTGTCTCGCGAAAGATCCTCAGGAGCGGCCACAAAGCATGCGTGACGTTCGCGACTCGCTGGAAGCATGGAGTACGCCAACTAAGTTCACTCAGTCTGAGGAAATTGCTGTTGCGCGTGGGCTCTCGGACACGTTCTTTCCGCCGATGGAAAACTCGGATGAGCAGACCTGGGACCAAGACTCCGTGGCTCCTCGAGCGCTCTCTCACGAAGAGATGACTACGTCAAGAAGGCCCTCAGGAAGGGTGTTTGGTGCGATTGGTGGCATTCTTGTGCTTGGTGCCGTGGCTGGGTGGTGGCTCATAAAAACTCGTACGCCTCCAGAAGACAAAACCGTGACGGCAAAGATAGCCGCGGGAAATCCCGATCGGAAAGCCTTGGATGAAAACGTTGCCAAGCTGGGGCTTCCCCCAACGCCGGTGGACTGTCAAACGACCGAGCCTGATACCATTGCGGCGGTCTTGCGTGCTACTGAGCTTCTCGCTGATGGTAAACCTGGTGCCGCTCGGTCCACCGATGCAGAGGCGCTTCACGTGATGGAAGCATTGGGCAACGAGTTGAGCCCAGAAGTGCACCTGTGGCGTGCCCGTGCGAGTTTGCAGATGGGAGATGCGCAGTCGGCGATTCGTTACTCACGCTTGGCTCATCAATCGTGTGAGACATTGGCCGCTGCGCACGCGACGGAAGGGACGGCCCAAGCCTATTTGGGAAACCACCCTGAGGCGATTGGCCAACTGCAGGAGGCGCTTGCGGGGAACCCGGACTTTCTTGACGCACGCTTCAATCTCGCGCTCTCACAGCTCGCCTCGCAGCAGCTTGCCGCGGCTCTAGGCTCGCTTAGCTTGGTCATTGAGCAAGAGCCATCGTTGCCCGGCGCGCGCTATTTGCGCGGCCAATGTGCGCTTCAACTTGGTGACGCAGAGTCGGCCGTTGTTGATCTTCGACTCGCTGTGAAAGCGCAAGAGAACAATGCAAACGCCTGGTATGCGCTGGGTTTCGCGCTTGAGAAAGTAGAAAAACCCCAAGAGTCGCGAGAGGCGTATTGCAGGGCGTCAAGACTTGGCGACACCCGGGCTCCCTGCGAGGAAAGGTCGAGCGCTCCACAGACATCGGCCTGGGAAATGGATCTCGCTCCCTAGGAGCAAGAGGGCAGGTGCGCAACGAAGATGCCTAGCGAAGCAACACGCGCAAATCGTCGACTGCCGGCTTGAAGTGGGGGGCTTCGTGGGTCACTGTCTCAAGCTCTGATGCCGCGACCTTCTTCTTGCCTTTGTCGAGCGCATCAAGTGCCCGGCCATAGCGGGCGACTGTGCGAGCCGCGACTTTGGCAGTCTTCTTTCGCTTGGCCACCTTGCGGGGCTTCGTGGGCGACTTTGCTTGCGCCTTGTTGAGCTTGATGAGTTCGGTGCGCAGTTTACGAGTTAGCTCTGCCTCGATCTTCATGAAATCATCGGGCGAGGACTCGGCAGCAAAGCTCTTAGTCGTGCCGCGTTCGACATCGATGATCTTGGCATCGACTCGTAGATTCTTTCGAAACTGAAAGTAGCCACCAGTTACGAGGTAGCGAGCACCAAGGAGTTTGCCTATCTTGTTACGCGACGATGGATCGATCGACTTGGTGCGGCCAAGCTTCAATTCTTTGAGTACTGCCTCCAAAGCGATACGCTCGACAATTTGCAGGTCCTCGTTTGCCGACAAATCCGTCACGAGCATTTGTGCCATTCCCTTGCGCAAAAAGGCCATCTCCTCATCGTTGCCGCTGTAGTCAAAGTAGAGGACTGCTACTCGTGGTTTGGCCACGCTCGGAGCAACCGCTTTTTTCTTGGACTGTGCATGCGCAGTCGAGTTGAGGGCGGAATTCATGCAAAGAAGCATGGCGATGCTCAAGAGGCCAATAAGAAATCCACGTAGTTGCGTCGTAGGCATCGGTAGTCCGCACCTTACAGGAAGAACACCATGCTTCCCAGCGTCATCTTTGGGCAAGGCATTGGAGCTGCACATGAGTCTGTGACGTATGTCGAAGCCCAAAAATGCAAAGAAGTAAGAATGTGAAGCGAGAGATTGAGTGCGGGGTCACCGCACGCACAAGGTCTGCGGTGGGCCGTCTAGTGCGCGATAATATAGAACGCGCTCACTTGCAACGATGCGCGTTGGCTCGTCAACGCGTTCAACGAGTGAGTAGGCTCAATCTCTTTGAATCGCGCACTAGATAGGACCGAGGATCGCGACATCGAAGGATGCTTGTGACAGAGCCGCGGAACAGGTTGGCGCCTGGAGGTCGTCAACGAAGATGACCTCAGTAAGGCTCGCTCGAAACCGGTCTTCAACGGAAGTGACAGACATCGTTCCTGAGTACGCAACCAGGGGGGCGTTACAGTCACCGCTTAAGTCATCGATGCAGATCGAAACGTTCCATGCCGGATCCGGAAACTGCACCGTGCCATTGGCAGCGGCCATGCTGGCAACACGAAGTGCATCGTTGGTGGCATCCAGCTGGCCAAGGAAGACTAGCGACTGGCCATCGTCCTCAGCGGTAGGCGCGTTGAGAGTCCCTGCATAGCTGGCTTCGGCGTCTTGGCAAACGACGCCAACAGCTGCATCGGCGGGACCCGCGTCGAAGGTTTCGACGGGCGCAGCATCGACGCTATCGGAGTCCGACTCACCACAGGCAACGCCGGCCAGCGCGATAGCAAAGGTCATCGAACACAACTTCAGTTGGTGTGAAAAGCGCACGCCTGATGATATTCGCACTCGCCCAGAATTGGCACCCCCATTGATGCCTAGGCGCCTAACCCGCTTTGTGCGACCATGCCGGCCTGTGGCATCTCTTGGAACACTCGCCCTTGCATGCTTGGCGCTCGGAGCATGTCAGTCAACGACTGTGGAGTTCACCGATGCACCGGGCGACTCAACCATTGGAGAGCTCACACACGCCATTGCCATCTCAAACGCAGGGCACTCCGACCTTTGTAGCGAGGAGTTGCAGGCAAGTCTGCGAGCAGATCGAGACCTCATGGTTGGCGGCATCGATGAAACGCTGCCAGTCGACGTTATTAGTGACCTGCCAACCTTGATGTCGAGCAGCGTCTTGCCAGCGCTTGACGATGGTCAGCTAGAGACGCTTATTGAAGCGGCAGCAGCGTCTTTAGAAACCTTAGTTGATGACGAACTCGATCCTGATCGCAAGGGGTTGAAGGCTGTCTCGCAACTGCTCGATTCCAGTCGTCTACTTCAAGACCAGCATATTCTCGAGCTAGCGCGCGTTGTCATTGCGGATCCCAGCTTTGCTCCCGCTGTTCACGCTCTTGCTACCATGGGGAATGTCGCCGATCCTCTCGGCAACCAGACATTGCTCGCCACACTTCTCGATGGAGTCGCTGATGGCCTTGCGACCGAGGAGCCATCCGGCGTTTGCACGGGGCTCGATCCAAGTGCGGCAGCAAAGCGACTCCTTGAGACGTCAGGGTTTGCCTCCGTTCCTGTTGCAGGAGGACCCGCGTGGGTGGCGCCGGTAGATGAAGAAGGAAACGCACTGCCAAGCAGTGCTGGCAACACAACCGCCCCGCCGTTTGGCTTTGGGGCGAGCTACGATTCTCAAGGACGACGGCTCAGTAGCGATGGATCGCTCTACTATCAATACTACGATTCTAAACGCACAGCGCTTGCCCACTTGTTGCGTCTGGCGGGTGAGGCTGCAGAGGCTGGTGTTCTCTTTGATGCAGCGCAAGTGCTGGATGCCTCGTTCGGTGTTCAAGGTGCATGTGAGAATACTACTGATGAGTGTTTTTCTTACGCCGCCAATGGCAAGGGAATGCACCGGCTCTTGTTCACACTCCTAGAAGTTGCAAAGTACGACAAACCCGTCTTGCTATTGCAAACTTGGCGCGACCTCGTGCTAGATAATCCGATTCTCGCCGAAGACGTCTTGGTCTCGGTGGGACGCATCATCAAGGCACTCGATGACGTGCAGACCGACGTTGAGGGCGCGGAGCTTGTCGGTCTAGTGAAGAAGCTCTTGCCGGTGGTAGCTGATGTGTTTCAGATCCACGGTGCAGGTGGAGTGGCCATGCCGCGCTTGCTCATGCAGCTCATGAACGACTTGGGGGGCTCGGCTAGGGATTTTCCCGATGAGTTGGCGCTGTCCATAGAACACACAACACTCATCAAGGCTGACGAGTGCTCTGCAGAGGAACCCAGCCCATCGTCACCCAAGGTTGACTTCTCTCGTCGTCGATTCTTCTTTAGCGGCGGGACACAAGTTGACAATCGGTCGTCCATCGAACGAAGCATTGAGCTTCTGCATGCGGCCGACTGCGGCTCCGTGCCGTTCACCGGTGGTATGAGCGTTAGCCACGTGATCGTTGATTTGATGTCTCGTCTGGCACCAGAAACGGTGTGCAACTTGATCGATACTCTTCTCGGGCTTCTTGGCGTGACAGGCAACTTCGGCGAGGCTGCGGTCAACAGTGCGCTTTTTGTGGTTGGCTGCAGAGGCGAAGGCGATGTCGATGCGCAAGACCTCTTCGCTCTTGACGATCTGGCAAAGAGTGGTGCTCTCGACTTCTACTTGCCAGTCGCCAAGAGCTTTCGCGAGGAGGGACAACTGCCTGCGCTTATCGCGGTGTTCTCTGTGCTGGCGCGAGATCTCCAGGCGGATGAAGACAACAGCGCCAACACGGCAAGCGCGCTTCGGCCGATACTTCCTGTGTTGGCCGAGGTTCTTCGTTCTGGCGCCATGGACCCATTTTTTGACCTCAATGCGCAGTTCGTGGAGATTCCGGCTGTGGATGGACAGGGCTCAATGGCCGATGTCTTAGTCGACAGCACCGCACGTCTCTTGGAGGATCGCCTGGTCACCAATACTGTGGAGGGCAACGTCCGCACATCATTGGCTGCGGAACTGGTTTTGGCATTCGAGGAAGTCTCGATTCAGGTTGAAGCCGCAGGCGCATCAGATGCCCTCGACCGTCTCATGTCCCACCTCACTTCGTATCTCACACGGACGGTAACAACCAACGACCGATTGGAGTTGCGTGACTCAAGCATAGTTCCGCTCATTGTTAGTAGCCTGGAGTTTCTCACCGAGGCTGCAGAACTATCTTCAGAACAATACCAATGCTACCTCGGCGAGTACCAAGGAGAACTCGAGGGTTGGATCGAGTCGCCTGCCTTGGCTTCCCTCCTGCGCGTCGCGATAGCCGCCAAGAACGAAGGGCTGGCAGAGCCTATTGAGAAGTTTGGAGTAGGGCTTCTGAGGCCGGTACGTGGTGATGTCGCCATCGCGCCCTTTCGCGAAATTCTTCGAATTAGCGCGGAGCTTGTGCAGTCTCCCTTGGAGTTTGATGGAGCGCGGGACTTGGCGAACGCAGCCTCAGCAGTGCTCGATCCTGACATCGTGGGGACAGGTTTGATTCCCTCTCTCGATGCCCTTCTGGTTGCGGATGAAAGAGATGTGCTTATGCGAGTTGTGAGTGGGGCTCTCGGGCCGGGAAATACACCTGGCCGCGAAGCGCCAATCCATCGGCTCTATGACGTTGCAGAGCACTACGCTTTGATCGATGCACAGAACTCCTGTCTGCTTGGAGAACTCACAAGTCCGAGCCCAGAAGAACTCGGAGACACGATCGAATCCACTGTGCAATTTTTGAGAGACTCCGACTCACTTCTTCACGTCGTGCTCGACCTAATGCGAAGACGCCGTGCTCCATAGTCATCATCTGAGCCTCTCCTTGCTTGGGATGCTCGCGTTTCTCCCTGTCGCGAAGGCAAACACGGTCCAGGACGCGCTAGGGCAGGGGGCTCGCGCCAAAGCGATGGGCGGCACGGGGACAGCGGCCAGCAAAGACGCATCCTCCGTCTACTACAATCCTGCTGGGTTGGGGGATTGCGAGAAGAGTGAGGTCAACTTCGAACTCTCACATCTCGCATACGCCGTAGACGTGGAAAGCGATGATGACCGCGCCGAGCAGGGAGCGCTTCGCGATCGGAGCGCCATGAGCATCTCAGGTTGTGTGCGATTGCCTGCGCGACTGCACGCAGGATTCCTATTTGACTCTGGCCTTCAAGCCGCTCAAACGCTAGACCAGAGCACACTTCGCAGCAAACCTGAGTATGCGCTGTTCGGAAACTCGCTTGAGCAGGTGTCGATGATTGCCGGATTGGGAATGCTCGTGAACGAGAAGTTCTCTGTTGGCTTCGGCGGAGCCCTGCTCGTGAACAGCGGTCTCGGGATTGGCGTCGCTGTGCCTGTGGTGGCAGGGGAAGAAGAACTCAGTGGCGACATACAGTGGACGCTAGAGCCCGCCGTTGCGGTGTATGCGGGTGCTAAGTACCGGGTAAACGAGCAGCTCACACTGGGCGCGAGCTTTCGGTCGGCTCTCTTTCACAAGCTCGAAGCGCAAGCGCTAACCACAGTTGATGTCGCCGGGGTCTTGCTCGACGTTGACTTGTTGCTTGAGAGCGTCGCTTGGTATTCTCCCATGCAGGCTTCTATCGGCGCAGCATACGATAGCACCCTGGGCTACATAACTGCAGACGTTACTTGGTACCGCTGGTCGGCTTATCCTGGGCCATTTCTCAACCTAAGCCCTATTGATGCCGACGAGAGTATTGCGGCCGCACTCAATTATCCTCCCAATGAGACACCGAACTTTTCTGATATCCTTGTTCCTCGGCTCGGCGTCGAGCGTTCCTTAAGCAAGTCGCTGCAGGTTCGCGGGGGCCTGGCACATCGCCAGAGCCCAGCGCCAACACCCGATCCCACAGGACGGGCAAACCTACTCGATTCCTCGGTGACCAGTCTGAGCCTTGGGCTTGGGTACTTGTATCGCGGGGGAACGATCGGCTTCTTTGCTCGGTTTCATCACATGGCCGAACGCCGTGTTCGCAAAGAGATCCCCGAAGAGGCAGATCTTGAGTACCGCTTCGGTGGAGCGCTCTTCGATGCGGGAATTTCCGCAAAGAGCTCCTGGTAGCGCCTCTAGTGTGGGATCCAGAGGCATAGAACGCCCTGGCTCGGTTCTTCGCCCTTTGAACGCCTTCGGCTCATCGTTGCTCAGCTCCTTCCTTGCCCCAGC
>JANTGM010000122.1 GCA_024762925.1 Kofleriaceae bacterium
TTCCTCGGTCGCTTGCCCCAGCAAACTCCCTCTTCCCGCCTCGCCAGCAAACGAGCTGACTTCGCGATCACGAATCAATATCCATGGATCGCGCACTAGCCGCGTTCAGATGGTCGTGGAACCCACAGGTTCGATGCCGCGCAGATGCGGGTCAAAGACCATGCAGAGGTTTCGGATGAGTTCAAATCCCAGAGCACTCGGCTTCAGTGTGCCAGCTTCCAGATCCAACTCGACGAGCTGCCCGAGTGCGGGATCCGTAAGTGCATCCAACTCGTATCGGAAAAACTCGGAGAAGCGGATGTTGAAGCGGGATTCCATCTCAGAGAAGTCGACAAACGAATCACACATCAAACGGTAGATGAGATGCCTGCGGATGTGATCGTCTGTGCTCAGTGTGAGCCCCCGAGCGATGGGAAGGCGTCCTGATTCGATTTCGCTCTGCCACAGCTCCAAGTCGCTCGTGTTCTGCCAATACGCGTCGCCAGTGTCGCTGATGCCAGTAACGCCACACGCGATGAGCGGTCCACCTTGGCTGGTTGTGAATCCCTGGAAATTGCGCTGCAGTGTGTGGTGTTTCACCGCCTGCGCCATCGGATCGTGCGGACGTGCAAAGTGATCGAACCCTACCCGAACGTAGCCAGCCTGTGTGAGCTGTTGGATGGCGCACATGAGAAGCTCGGCCCGGCCCGCTAGCCCGGGAATGGGTTGGCGTTCGACCAGCCGCTGGTGTTTCAAGATATGTGGAAGGTGAGCATAGCCAAAAAGCGCAATGCGATCTGGTGCCATTGAAAGCACGGCTTCTAGCGTGCGCGTAAACGAGTCCTCGGTTTGTCCTGGTAGGCCATAGATGAGATCAACGCCCGCACTTTGAAATCCGACCGCGCGTGCACGGGAAATTAGTGCTTCTGTGTCCTCTTGGCTCTGGTGGCGATTAATGGTGTCCTGAACCGTCTGCTCAAAGTCCTGAACCCCAACGTTGACCCGCGTAAAGCCCATCGTTGCAAGTTCATCGACAAGGCCAACGTTCGTATCGCGAGGATCGAGTTCGATGGCAAGGCGGGCATTCTCTTGCGTGGGGAATACTGCGCGCAAACCATCGACGAAACGACGAATGGTATCGGCGTGCAAGAAGTTTGGCGATCCGCCTCCCAAGCTGAGTTCGCTTAAGCCGACACCTGGAAGGTGGTTGCCGTAGAGCCGAATTTCCTCAAGCAGAGTCTCAACGTATCGCTCTCCACGAGCACGGTCGCGTGTGATCTTGACGTTGCAGCCGCAGTACCAACACAGCTTGCTGCAAAACGGGATGTGAGCGTAGAGTGAGATGCCTGCACCCGATTGGCTTGGGTTCTGGGCGATCTTGTCTAGGTGCGCGGTTGCCTTGTCTGCACCAAATTCCTTCTTGAAGTGTGGTGCCGGAGGATAGCTTGTGTAGCGTGGGCCGCGCGTTGCGAGTTTCGCTAGGGTTTGGGGGCTTGGTTGGTGAATGGCCAGAGTGGTCATGGGGATCCATCGGAGGTGGAATGCAGCGGCGGCGAAACGGCCGCCCGTCGGGAGGCCTTGTTGGAATACATATTCTTGTCGGCCTCGGCCAAGAGCTCCTCCATGCTGGTGCCCGCGACGTAGGGGGCTGCACCAATCGAGCAGCGAATCTGCACTTGAGTGCCATCATCGAGGATGATGTCGCGCTCTATCGCGTCGCGAAAGCGCCGGACCGTTGCTGGAAGTCCCTGTGGAGTGCAGTCGTAGAGGACAATGACAAATTCGTCGCCACCCCAGCGTCCGGCTCGATCTACCGACCGGCGTGCGCTCTCTATGCTCTGGGCAACAATGCGAAGAATTCTGTCGCCGACAGCATGCCCATGGGAATCGTTAATTTGCTTGAAATTGTCGAGGTCGAGAAACAAGAGCGAGAAGCATCCACCTCGCTTTGCGCGCTCAATCTCGACCATCAGCGCCTCCGTCGTGCCTCGCCGGTTGAGTAGGTTCGTGCTTTCATCTATGGTGCAGGAGTGCTGGAGTTGTTTGCGTCGGTGGCTGCTGCGAAGATGTGCACGCACTCTGGCTAAGAACTCTTCTGGCTCTACTGGCTTGCTCATGAAGTCGTCGGCACCGAGGTCAAGCCCATTGATGCGACGATCAATTTCGTCTCGGGCCGATACCAGGAGGATCGGAACGTCTTTGCATCCTTCGGCGCTTCGCAGCGCGGACACTAGAGCAAAGCCATCGCCGCCAGGCATCTGCAGATCGCTCACGACCAGGTCGGGGATCCAATGCTGGACGAGTTCTATGGCAGCATTTCCGCCAGCCGCACTCTGCACCTCAAACCCCTCGTACTCAAGCAGCATGGCCATCGCTTGGCGCGCCGAAGAATCATCCTCGACGACCAGAACGCGGTCTTTTTGGGGGACGTCCATACTAGGTCTCGATGCATGCTGCATGCCGTCAATTGCACGAGTAACTCGCCTGCTGCGGTGCATTGCTTCCTTCATCTCCCGAGTGCCAGGCATTTTCGGCAGCCAACCACCTTGCGACTGCAGGTTGTGCGCAAATGCTTCCAACCTCATCGCCAACAACGCGAGAAGAGCTGAGGCTGTAGTGGCATGGCTCTTGATGGTCTTCGTAGCGCGATGTTGATATCAGATCTAATGACAACCGCCCTTGTAACCGCAAGTCCTGAGGACATGGTGGATGCGACCCTCTACGACATGAAGCTGGCGATGATTCGCCACTTGCCTGTCGTAGACAATAGGGGGCACCTCGTAGGGATCGTTTCCGATCGTGATGTTCTGTTGAGCTTGGGCACAACGAGTTCGCAGACCGTGTACTTGCGGGACATCATGAGTCGCGATGTAGAGACGGTCTTGGAGGACGCAAGTGCCGAGGCTGGGCTTGAGATCATGCTTGAGAAGCGCATTGGATCGCTTCCAGTGGTTGGAGAAGAAGGGCAATTGCTCGGAGTCGTCACCGAGACAGACTACTTGCAGGTCGCCTTTGCGATGCTGAAGAAGCAAGGTGAGAAGTCAGACGACGTCTGGCAAGAGTGAACCAGAAAGGGGAGTGGGAGCTATGGAGAAGAAAATCACGTGTCCCGTAAAAGGGTGTCTTGCGAATCTGCACTATGAGGAAAACCCCGAGAACTCTCGGATCATGGGCGCGACTGCATGTTCGCTTCTCGAAGGAGAAGTCGATTGCGAGCAAGACTGCGTGCGGCTCATGAACATCCGACGTGGAGGGCAGGACAAGCCCCACAACGACGCGGCGACCTAGCAGGGCGCTCACTCGTCTTCTCGCCCGCTGGACGCGTTGACGAGCCAACGCTCATCGTTGCTTGATCGGTCGCTTGCCCTGGCAAGCTCCCTTCGCGCGCCGGCGAACAAGCTGACTTCGCGATCCCATCTATTCTCTCTGGATCACGCACTAGCTACAGAGGGTTCGCTTGCCGTACCAAGGGCATGCGGAAGCGCGCTAGGTGTGCTGGTCTGGCCCGTCCACAGGGAGATCCACAGTGAAGACGGTCTTCTCGTCCCGCCTTGTCACTTCGATGGTGCCACCGTGGTCGGCGATGATTCGATCGACGATCGGCAGACCTAGGCCAGTCCCTGCATCTTTGCTGGTGGCAAACGGCTCGAAGATGTCGATTCCTTCGGGAATGCCTGGGCCGTCATCAATCACCTCGATGCTCAGGTGCTGCCCGATGCGCTTGCAGTGGAGCTCGACATGCCCCGGGTCTCCCGTGGCCTCAACTGCGTTGCGCAGCAAGTTAATTAGCACTTGCTTGAGTCGCTCACCATCAACCCGTGCGACGAGACCTGCGTCGATGGCGGTGGTGAGGGTACAAGAGGTTCCAAGCGCTTCTTGTTCCAGGAGGGTGGCAACCGTCTCGCACAGGTTGCTGACCTCTGTGCTGGTGACGCGGAGCTGGGTGGGTCTTGCAAAGGCTAAGAAATCTTCTACCAATCCAGCGAGGCGGGTGAGCTCGGCTTTCACAAGCTCCGAGCTTCGTAGGGCTCTTGCGTCGATGCTGTCCTCGGCCTTTTTAATTGCACGCTCGACCAACATCAGTTGCAGCTGGGCGGCATTGAGAGGATTGCGAATCTCGTGGGCCAAGCCGGCGGCGAGGGTGCCGAGCGCTGCAAGGGTTTTTACGCGACGCCCGTGTTCCGCTAGTCGGCGCTCTCGCGTGACGTCGAGAGCAAGCGCACAGACCTCACCGGTCCCATCGATTCGGCTGAGATTCCAACGTAGCCATTTGTCACTCTGATCTGCGGTAATGACGCGCAGCTCGGTTGGGGGACATGTTTCACCTGCATCGATACGAGCGAGGAGCCTGGCCATCTCGTCCCGGTCTGCGGGGTGGAGGAGAAACTCGCCAAGGGTCATGCCGGTGACCTCCTTTCTCGAGAAGCCACTCATTGTCTCGGCCATCGAATTGAAGAGCGTTATGCGGCGCTGTGTATCAAGCACCATGATCGAGACGCCCGAGCTTTCGAAGATGGAATGATAGAGCGCCTGGGTAAGCTCAAGTTTGCTCTCGAGACTCTCCTTCTCGCTGCGTTCGTAGTCTTGCACCTTACAGACGAAGTCATCGCGATAGGACTGGAGCATGATGGCCAAATCGATGTTGGTAATTTTCTGAACCGCAATCGCGGAGGCAAGAGCGTCATTGCCCTCGAGCCCTTCGAATGCAATTCCGATCAGATGCTCCTGAATGAGCGCCATCGCCGAAAACATGTACTGCTGCGGCAAGCCGATTTGCACGTGCACCTTGCCGATCCGCGAACGCATCTCAAAGTAGTCGTCGCCCCACGGTCCCGATAACAAGCGGTCCATCCAGATGCCCAACGTCCTTTGCAGGCGCAGCACTTGCGCATCGCTGCGAAACACCGCCATGGCGTCCGCTTTGGTGCGAAGTCGATCGTAGAAGTCCTGAGAAATCGTTGCGTAGTATGGCTCTGCTAGGGAGCGCAGTTGCTTGAGGGCATGCTCATCCGCAGAGTCAAATTTGAGGTAGCTCTTAAGTTGTTCAAAGTAATGCATTCGCGGACCAGCTACGCCCATCATGCAGGACTCAGGCCTTCAATCAGGGCTGGACGCGTAGTCTATTTGCGCAGATTCTGCATGGCGGGAGTTCGCTGGTGTAAGAAAGTGCGTCGTGACTCTCGGGAGAGAGCAGAAAGTCTGGCACGGTAGTCGCTAGTCGTCATGGCGGAGTACACATGCCATCCCAAAAACACACCGGTCGAATCTTGGTCGTAGATGACGAGGCCAACGCCCGTCTTGCTCTCGCTGACTTACTCAAGGAGGAGGGCTACAAGGTTGAAACGGCCGCGGACGCGTTCAAAGCACTTGGCAAGATGGAGGCGTTTGCTCCCCATGTTGTGCTTACCGATTTGAAGATGCCTGGTATGGATGGCATTGAGCTCATGGAGAAGATCCACGCGAGCCAGACTCCTGTTTCGGTGGTTGTCATGACCGCATTTGGTGCAGTTGAGTCGGCAGTATCTGCGATGCGCAAAGGCGCCTCGGACTACCTGGTAAAGCCCATCAATTTCGACGAACTCTTGATCGTGCTGAGTCGCACGTTGGAGCGGGAGTTCTTGCGACGCGAGACCGCTGAGCTTCGCAAGCGCATTGATGACCGGCTCGACCGAAAGAACATCATTGGTAACAGTGCCGAGATGAACGAGGTCTTTGAGGTGGTGGAGCAGGTTGCGGGCTCACGAGCATCAGTGCTTCTTGAAGGTGAGAGTGGTACTGGCAAGGAGCTGGTGGCAGAAGCGATTCACCAGCGCAGTCCTAGACGGCACAAGCCGTTCATCAAGTTGCACTGTGCGGCGCTCGCTGAGTCGCTGCTTGAGAGTGAACTCTTTGGTCATGAGCGAGGCGCGTTTACTGGAGCCGTTGCACGCAAGGACGGACGCTTTCACATCGCCGATGGCGGAACTCTCTTCCTCGACGAGATTGGCGAAATCTCACCATCGGTTCAGGTCAAGCTCCTTCGATTCTTGCAGGAACATGAGTTTGAGCGTGTCGGCGGTAACGAGACGATTCGTGTCGACGTTCGTGTGGTCGCCGCAACCAACCGCGATCTGAAAGCCGAAGTCGAACGCGGCAAGTTTCGCGAAGATCTCTACTACCGACTTAATGTCATCAATCTAAAGCTGCCACCTCTACGCGAGCGACGTGATGACGTTCTGCCCTTGGCGGAGCATTTCCTAGACATCTACAGCAAGGCCAACGACAAGAGTATTGTGCGCATGTCGGCCGATTGCGCCGAGAAACTCCGGTCCTACGATTGGCCGGGGAATGTGCGCGAGCTTGAGAACGCTGTCGAGCGTGCCGTTGTTATGTGCCGAGGCCCCGAACTTGAGGCCAGTCACCTGCCGGGCTCTGTGGTGCCACATGTCAAAGAAGGTGTTCCTGCGATTCCTGGAACCACAATTGATGAGATCGAGCGGTATGCGATTTTGGAAACTCTCGAATCTACCGGTGGCTCCACAAGTCAAGCGGCGGCCATCCTCGGGATGAGCGTTCGAAAGATTCAGTACAAGATTCGCTCGTATGGGGAAGCGCCAAAGTCTGGCACGGCGGCGATCGAAGACTAGAGCCTCTCACAACCTCTTCGGTCGTTTGAGTCCCGATCTGCGGCGCATCTCGGCATCGCGAAACCTTGCCGTAGAGCTCTAGCCTCCGCAAGGTCGTGTAAGCTTGGCGCATGAGTGCCAAGAGCTTTGTCGTGGTTACGGGAGGAGCGGGGTTCATCGGCTCCCACACTGTCGATCGTTTGCTCGAGCGCGGTTGCAATGTGGCCGTTCTGGACAACTTCTCGACGGGGAAGCGCGAGAACCTTGCGCAGTGGGCCGAGAGCGATTCTCTCGAGGTTGTCGCTGCGGACATCAGCGATGGCATCTTTGCAGCTCTTGCCGACTTAGAAGAACGCTGGGGCAAGGTTGAACGCATCGTGCATCTCGCCGCACAAACCTCTGTTGTGCATTCGATCGAGAACCCACTCAACGACGTGCGCAACAACTACACAGGTACGGTTCAGGTGTTGGAGTACGCGCGTCGCAAAGGCGTTCGAAAGGTGGTATTCGCGTCTTCCGCAGCAGTCTACGGCGATGTGAGTACGCTCCCCGTTCGCGAGGATGCCCCGTGCAATCCGCTATCCCCGTACGGCATCGACAAGCTCGGTTCGGAGTACTGGTTGCGATATCAGAGTTCGATCTTTGGCATGGATAGCCAGCCTCTGCGATTCTTCAACGTCTACGGTCCTAGGCAAGATCCGAGAAGTCCCTACTCGGGCGTGATTTCAATCTTTAGCGATCGGGCGAGTGCGGGCAAGGAGTTGCGAATTTTTGGAGACGGCGCGCAGACTCGGGACTTTGTCTACGTGGGGGATGTCTCACGGGCGATCTTGCTGGCTCTCTTTGCCGAGGGTGGCACAGGCGAAGCCGCCAATATCGGCACTGGAAACGAGACAAGTGTGAACGAGCTGGCTGCCCTCATCAACGAATTCTGTGGTGGCCGATCCACCATTTCTCACGCTGCCGCCCGTGACGGAGAAATTCTTAGATCCGTTGCCGACGTGAACCGAGCCCGAGAACTCTTCTCATTCGATGCAAAGATCGTGTTGCGAGATGGTCTGAAGACCACGGTAGCGTCACTACAGGGCTAGCACGTGAACCTTCTGCTTGCATATCCCGAAGAGCTGAAGGGCGAGCAACTCCAAGTGCGCGGGCGGCGAGCCTCTCATGTGCACCGCGTCCTGAACGCCAAGCCTGGGGAGCGCATCAAACTCGGGCTGCTGCGCCGGTCGGTGGGTACAGCAGAGGTGCTCCTGAGTGAAGACGATGTGCTGCTGCTAGGTGACCTGCAGATGCAGCCAGCAGGGCCGGCGCCAACGCTCAGGCTTGTTATCGCGCTGCCTCGACCGAAAGCGCTTCGTCGCTTGCTGCAGACGGCTGCCAGCTTCCAGGTTGGTCACGTTGACATCGTCAATGCATGGCGGGTACAGAAGAGCTATTGGGATTCGCCGGCGATTGAAGCTGAGGCTCTCAACACAGAACTGCTTCTCGGCTGCGAACAAGGGCGGCATGTCTGGCTGCCAACGATCGAATGTCATCGACTCTTCGTGCCATTCATTGATGGCGACTCACTCAATGGGGCGACTGGACCGCGCTTGATCGCCCACCCTGGGAGCGAAACATGGCTGCGCGATGTGGACACCTCCGAGAGTGGCGCGGTGATCGCCATTGGCCCGGAAGGCGGCTGGATTGCCAACGAACTCGCTAGCTTTGAAGCGATCGGGTTCGAGCGTGTGGCAATTTCGAAGGCGATCTTGCGCTCCGAAATCGCGCTTGCCGCAACACTGGCCCAATGGGAGTTGCTCACGTCCTAAGCGAGTAGGAGTTATTCTGATGAGAGAAGCGCGGCGTCGTCAAAACTCATCGGGCGAATGAGATCGACACCAGCTGCTGCAAAGCGTCGAGCCGCAGCACCAGCCCGGCCCGCGTTCCCATCGCGCTCACAGACCCATTGTGCGTGCTGGCAAAGGAGGCCCAGCTCCAAGCAGCGCCCCAGGGTCAAAGCAAACCTGCGAGCCCCGAATTCGAGCGCGTCACGGTCACCACTTGCAGAGACAAGCCACTTCTTGCAGCTCGCAAGACCCGCTAGCGCAACCTCGGTGCAATGCCCCAACCCCGAATCGGTGGCAAGCTCGCATTGTCGCTGAACCTCAGTGGTCACAGCTTCAAAGCTCGTGGCGTCTTTCGAGAGGGCTCGCAGTGTGTCCAATGAGAGTACGTTCGTGGTGCCTTCCCAAATCGGCAAGACTTGGGCGTCGGCGAGGAGCCTTGGAAGCCCCGTATCTTCCACATAGCCCGCACCGCCAAAGCACTCAATGGCCTCGGATAGCACCGCAACAGCTTGCTTGGCGGTAGTGAGCTTCGCTATTGGGGTGAGCATGCGAAATAGGGAGCGCTCGTGGCTGCTCGCCGTCTTTGACTCAATCTTGCCGAGCAGCTCTGCACAGCGAAACGCCAGATGAAATGCTGCCTCAGTCTCAGAAGCGATGCTGGCAAGGGTGTCGCGATGAAGAGGCTTGTCCTTGAGCGCGGCTCCGAAAGCTGAGCGCTTGTGCGCAAAATCGCGAGTGAGTGCAATGCCCCGGCGCATGAGCCATACCGAGGCCATGGCATTCCAGGTGCGGGTGATTGCCAACATTGGGGCTATGTTGCGGACGCCATTCTCTGCTTCGAGAACGAGGGTTGCAGGTGTGCCATCCAAGCTGAGTTCGGCGGTAGGAACTTTTCTGGTTCCAAGTTTGTCCTTGAGACGGTTCACCTCAATGTTGCGAAGCTTTCCCTCCGAATCGCGCAGCTCGACAAAAAAGAGCGCAAGGCCCTTGCCACCAGGACCATTCCCTTCGGGGCGCCCCAACGTCAGCGTCATCTGGGAGGTGGTGGCCGACGTGAACCACTTCGTCCCGTGGAGTCGCCATTGTTCGCCATCGAGCTTTGCGATCGTCTCTGAAGCCCCCACATCAGAGCCTCCCGTGCGCTCTGTCATCCACTGTCCAGACGTCCAAAAGGTGGCGGGGTCGCGGGAGAGCAGGTGGGGCAGGGCGTAGTCCGCGAGTTCGGTATTGCCCGAATCCATCAGGGTCCGCGCCGCACCATCAGTCATCGCAAGAGGGCAGGAGTAGACGTCAAGGGAGGCTTGCACTAGGTAGTTCAGTGCAAACTGGTGCACTCGCGAGAGATCTCCACAGGAGCCTTCGTAGCCGGTTGCCACCAATCCATGTTTCACCGTGAGAGCCTCGGCGCGTTTCCAAAGTGGGCTCACCTCAATGCGGTCAACTCGGTTGCCCCAAGCATCCCAGGAGGTGAGGACAGGCTCGTTCTCCCGATCTGCAAGCATTGCGTGGTACAGCTCGCCACCGGCCAACTCCCCCAATTCCCGGTACTCGGCTAGATTCTCCGCAAGCCTAGCGGGGGGCAGGACGCGCTCCAAATACTCGCGTAGCAGTGCATCATCATCGAATTGATTCCCTAAGCTTGGGGGGGCTTGAAAGAAGGCCATACAGGCAGAGCGTAGCGCATCTCGCGACTTCGATGCTAAAAGGCTGGCACTCGGTCTTTCGAGAACGTGTTTTTCTTCTAACGACTCATGGCTGCCGCCCGCATTACACATCCCGCTGCTCTTTGGGGCATCTTTGGTTTCGTCTTAATTCTCTGCCAAGCGGTCTTTCGCTTAGCTCCACTGGCCTGGCAGCCAATCGCGGCGGGAGGGCTAGAGCCTCTTCACTGGGGGCTCTACGGATGCTCGGTAGTGTTTAATGGCTATAGCGAGGGCTACAAGGCATTTCAGTTGCAAGTCGCACCACGGGTTGTGGCGCGGGCGAGTCACCTGGCAAACCATCCAAAGCCACTCCACGTAATTCTCGCACCGTTCTTCTGCATGGCGCTCTTTCACGCTTCACGCAAGCGACTCATCATTGCTTGGCTGGTGTACGCGGGCATCGTTGCCATCGTCATTGCGGTCCGGCAGCTCTCGCAGCCATGGCGAGGCATCGTGGATGCGGGTGTTGTGGTTGGGCTCAGCTGGGGCATCATTGCGATCGTCGCTGCGTTTGTGCACGTCGCCCGTGGTGGCGCCCTTACGAGTTCTGCTGAATTGCCCGAGCAGCCCTAAGCGCTAAGCGCGCCGCCGATATCCGAGACGAACGAAACCCGGAACAAGCGTCTGTTATTGGCGTGTCATCGACGTGGAGTTGGCGGCGTGACCATGTTGGTGCTTTTCTTGCCCAGATGGGCACCGCCTGCGTCTTAGTGTCATCCGATGCGCACGACTTCGCAGCGCCTGGAATTCATGGCAAGTACGAGACGAAGGCTAGGAGACCTATCGGTCGAAAACCAGAATCTCGAGGACCAACGAAATCGTTGGATCTCCGAGTTTGTTGAGCTGCATGCAGCGTCCGCGCACCGAACCGCATATCGGTTGCTGGGCGACGACGAAGAGGCGAGCGATGCTGTGCAGGACTCTCTCATGACGGTGTTGCGACGCTGGGAAGAGCTTCGCTCAGCGGACACGGGCAAGGCCTGGTTCTTTGCATCCTCGTGAACGACTGCATATCGCGAAGAAGCGGCTGCAGTCTTCGCGCAACTCACAGCAGAGAACGTTGGACCGAAGCTGGTGGTGACTTTGGATGAGAGGGCAATTTTTAGCACCACAATCGCAACCAAGATTACGGGAGGCAGCACCTCCATCTCCTTTGGTGAGCACGATACCGTCGCCAACGAGGAAGCAGCTGGCGAGCTGTTGGATCGAATCGGCACAGGGCCCCTATCGGTCAAGGTGGTGAGTTTTGAGCCGGGGCAAGCGCCTGAAGTGCCCCAACGCTAATCCAGGAGCCGCGCAAGCCGATTGCGGCTGATACCCAACTCCCGTGCCGTTGCAGATCGATTGCCATCCTGCTCGGCGAGAACCCTCTTGGCGTAGTGAGCACTGGCCTCGTCCAGACTCAAACTGCGGGGTACGAGAATGCCTTCCTCGGTGTGCTGTGCTGCTGGAGCGCGATTGTCGAGGCCCAAGTCCTCAGGCTCGATCTGTGTTCCATGGGTAAGCACGACTGCCCGTTCCATGCAGTGTTCGAGTTCGCGAACGTTGCCAGGCCATCGGTGAGCAGTGAGTGCCCTTCGAGCATTTGGGGATAAGGGAAGCTGAGGGCGGTTGTAGCGTCGCGAGCATCGCTCTAGGAAGTGTTCTGCGAGCGCAATGATGTCTTGATCGTCGCGATCACGCAGGGCGGGCAGGGCGACATCGATAATACGCAGCCGGTAGTAGAGGTCGCTGCGAAACTCGCCAGCATCGACCATATCCGCCAACGAGCGATTTGTTGCGGCGACGATGCGAACATCCGCGACCAACGTCTCTTGCCCACCAACGCGCTCGAAATTTCGATCCTGCAGAAAGCGCAAAAGCTTGCTCTGCAGACTTAGTGGCAATTCTCCTACCTCGTCGAGAAAGAGCGTGCCGCCATCTGCCCGCTCCACCTTGCCAAGCACCCGGGCTTCAGCCCCTGTGTAGGCACCGCGTTCGTGGCCAAAGAGTTCACTCTCAACGAGCGAGGCAGGCAAGTTGGTGCAGTCAACGTGCACCAAAGGTCCGTCACGGCGTTGGCTGTTGACGTGAATCGCTCTGGCGAATAGCCCCTTGCCAGTGCCAGTCTCACCACTGAAGAGAACGGTTGCATCTGTGCCTGCCGACTTCAGAATATTTCTGTAGACCGAGTCCATTGCCGCAGAAGAACCGACAATGTGGTTGAACGGGCCTCGCAGCGGAATGCCACGTTCGTCGCCGGCTCCCCGCAGAGTGGTGTACGCAAGAGCACGGCCGATTTGGTTGGCAAGAGTTGTTAGAAAGGCTTCATCGCGTTCATCAAAGGTGCCTCGTGCCTTGTTCAAAACCTGGACAACTCCCATGAGGTTGTCCTTGTCATCGCGAATCGGAGCACACAGCATCGAGGTTGTCTGGTAGCCCGTCTTGCGATCGGTCTCGGGAGCCCAACGGCCATCAGAACTGGCATCTGCAATGTTCACCAATGTCCCTGTTAGGGCGACATGGCCGACCACGCCTTGCCCGGAGGGAATACTGAGCTCGTCGAGTTCGGGAAGGTTTGCGACCCGTGATCTGAGCACGCCATTGCGCGAGTCAACCAGCCAGAGCGTGGCTCGGTCGGCGGCCATCGCACTGGCAACACGCTCTCCAAAGACCTTGAGCAACTCGTCGAGTTCGACTTCTCGTGCAAGCATGGCGCCGAGGTCGAGAAGCAGCTCTAGTTTGCGTTCGCCTTCGCTCACAGTATTGAACTCTCCACACGAGGGCGCGAGCGGAGAGAGCTTCAGCATAGCATCGACCCTGGCCCTACGCAGCAGTCCGCCTCCGAGCTCGCTCCGTTGTGCTTGCGAGGCGTATCTGCATACCTTCGCGAGCGGCAACAGTGCATGGAAAGAGGAGACGTGCTCGCCTCTCAACATCAACAACGTCTTCGTCGCTGCGTTTGGGGTCGTGGTGAAAGAGCACCAATTGTCCTACTCCGGCGACGCTGGCGAGCTGTGCCGCAGCTTCAAATGTGCTGTGACCCCAGCCAACTCTCGAAGGCCCATCATCACCACAGTATTCTTCGGGGGTGTACTGTGCATCATAGATGAGCACGTCAGCTCCCTCTGCCAGTCGACGGAGATTGGGATCAATGCAGGAATAGTGTTCGGTGTCGGTGGCATAGACAACGGAGCGGCCAGCAAAGTCGATTCGATATCCATAGACAGGATCGGGGTGGTTGAGTCGTGCAGTCGTCACGCGAAGGTCACCAAGGTTGAATCGCTCGTTGGCCCCAAGGTCGCGCACGCAGATTTGTGGTGCCACATCATCGATAGAGACAGGAAAGAACGGCGGCGACATTTGCTTCTTGAGGGCAGAGCGCAAGTCCATGTGTCCATTGGGACCACTCATTACATCGATGCGATTTCCTGGCACGTAGAGTGGCGAAAAGAACGGAAGCCCTTGAATGTGATCCCAGTGTAGGTGAGAGAGCAGAATTGTCGTCTGGGTTCGATCCTCCTGCATGAGTCGGTCGCCCAAGGTGCGGAGCCCTGTACCAGCATCGAAGACAATTCGCTGCTGCCCAGCTCGCACTTCCACGCAACTTGTGTTGCCGCCAACCCCGGCGTTCTGGGTGCTTGGAGAAGCGAGGGATCCTCGGACTCCGTGAAATTCGATTTGTAGTGTATTGCTCATAGGCGCTCCTTGTTCTGAGTCGGTGCGCGGCGATCTTGAAGGACGGCCCACGCGTTGTTCGCGTCCCGATCTGTGCAGCTGGCGTGCCGAACCTAAGCTATCGAAACCTGGAACCTCCGCTATTCGGTCTGCTTCGCAACGAAGCATTCGGCCTTTGCAACTGCTTCGCAGCGAAGCATGTATGCTGCAGCCATCGTGAGTGAAGACCTCTTGGCGGCGCAGGGCGAGATGCTCTGCAATCGAGTGAAGAAGAATCTCAGGCGACTGCGCAAATGGATCAAGCGCGAAGGTCTTAGTTGCTATCGACTTTACGATCGGGATATTCCTGAGATCCCCCTCGTGATCGATTGGTATGAGGGCCGCCTGCATGTTGCACAGTTTCACCGCAAGCGCGCAAATGAGGATTGCGGTGGCGAGCTGTGGATGAAGACCGTCCTAGCTCTTACTGCCGTGGAGTTGCAGGTCGAATCGGGCGATATCTACTACAAGGTGCGCGATCGGCAGCGCGGTCAGAAGCAGTACCAAGCGCGAGGCGCAGAGCACCACCGGCTTGAAGTGGGCGAAGGTGGGCACCGCTTCCTCGTAAATCTCGTTGACTACCTGGACACGGGGCTCTTTCTCGATCACAGACGCACTCGGAGCATGGTGGCCGCGGAATGCAAAGACAAGAGCGTGCTCAATCTCTTTTGTTACACGGGCAGTTTCTCGGTGTATGCAGGCGCTGCGGGGGCTTCGAACACGTTGGGAGTCGACTTGAGTGCCACCTATCTCGAGTGGGCTCGAGCGAATCTGACGCTGAATGGGCTGGACCCAACCCGCAATCGACTGCGCCGAGGTGATGTTGCCGAAGTGCTCAAAGATCTCTCGCACACAGGAGAGCGCTTTGACATTGCGGTGGTCGACCCGCCAACGTTCTCAAATTCGAAGCGCATGGAGGGAGTGTTTGACGTCCAGCGCGATCACGCCCAGTTGCTAACGCTGGTGCACGCGGTCCTCGCTCCAAGAGGCACGGTGTTTTTCTCGACGAATCATCGCAAGTTCACTCTTGAGAACGAAGCGCTGCAAAGCATGTTTCAAGTAAGCGACATCAGCGCCAAGACCTTGCCTGAGGACTATCGTGACACAAAGATTCACCGATGCTGGAGGCTTGAGAAAAAATCCTAGGAGGGCCCATGGCCGTAATCGGAATCGATATTGGTACCCAAAGCCTCAAAGCGGTTGTGACCGAGGCTGGAGTCTTTCTGGCCGAAGCAACGGCGCGCTACGCCCTCATGCAGCCGATGCCAGGGTGGGCCGAGCAGGACCCACGCCTGTGGGAGGTCGCGCTAGCCAAGGTCGTTCCGGAGGCTCTTGAAACGGCGGGGCGCCAGCCCTCGGACATTCAGTCGGTCGCGATTGCTGGGCAACTCGATGGGTGCCTTGCTGTCGACGCGTCAGGAATGGCCCAGTCTGCCTGCTTGGTCTGGATGGATCGTCGCGCCGTCGACTTTGTGCCAAAGTCAAGCCCGAGGATACTGCGCACAACGGGCTTGGTGTTGGATGCGAGCCACATGGCGGCGAAAATCGGTTGGCTGAAGGCCAACATGAGTCTTGTAGAACCGCGGTTTCACCAGCCAACCTCGTATCTTGTTGAGCGACTCTGTGGTGCCTATGTCTTTGATCACGGATTGGCATCGACGACCATGCTCTACGATCTTCGCACCCGCGACTACTGCGACTCACTCCTGCAGCAGTTTGGTATCCGGCGAGAAGAGCTTCCGGGGATTGCGGATGCTGAGAGCCTCGCTGGGGAGCTGAGTGAAGAGGGGGCCCAACTCTGTGGTCTCATGACGGGCACGCCCGTTGCGGTGGGAACGGGAGACGATTTCTCAACGGTTCTTGGGGCAGGACTCACCAAGCCAGGGCCGATGTTATGTGGTCTCGGAACAGCAGAGGTCGTTGGTTCCATGAGCTCTGCGCTCTGCATTGATGAACTGGGGCTTGTTGAGACTCATGGTTTCTTGGATGGCTACTACGTGCAGAACCCCGGCTGGCAGAGCGGCGGGGCGCTGCGATGGCTGAGGAATGTTCTTAGTGTTGATTCCGACGCGAAGCTCGATGAACTCGCCGTGCAAGCCCCTCCAGGCTGCGATGGGGTGACGTTTTTACCGGCGCTCTCCGGCGCAATGGCTCCCCGATGGCAAGCATCAGCACGTGCATGCTTTTACGGCCTCTCTTCACATCACGGTAAGGCTCATATGGCTCGCGCAGTCTTGGAGGGATGCGCGTTTGCGATGCGCGATGTGCGTGAACGTCTGCAGTCTCTTGGCCTGGCATCGAAAGAGATTCTCTTACAAGGTGGCGGCGCCAAGAGCGAGCTTTGGGCGCAGATTCGCGCTGACCTGTGTGGCGCAGTGGTGGAGCGACAGCATCACGGAAGCGGGAGCGAGATGGGAGCTAGCCTCATTGCCGAGGTGCTCATCGATGCAAATGCGTCTCTCGTGGAGTTGGCATCCGCTCGTCGGCCACGCGGGTCCAAACAGGAGCCAAACCCAAAAAACGCCCAGGTCTACGAGGATGCGTATGGGCGCTACCAGCAGCTCTTCGACTCACTCGAGCCTATGTTTGTGAGCTAACCCTCCACACAAAACTTGAAGACCATCGAATCGATATCGATGTCGTCGTCTTCGCTGTCGGTGGGCCCCTCATCTACAACCGTGATGGTTGTTTCCCAGTAGCCGGGCATGAAGAAGTTTACTGGGTTGATCGTATATGCGCCGTCACCGTCATCCGTCACAATCGCTGTCACACCCGTACCGTGACCATGATCGGGCATGAAGGGAGCGACCTCCAACGCGTATCCAGGCATGAGAGTACCGCTGGCGTCGCGAAGCTCAACGCTCCATTGGTTGTCGCCCTTCGCCGGTGGAGCGGGAAGGCTGTCAAGGATTGCGAGAGTGAATCCTGCTTCTCCGGTCTTCTCAATGCCGACAACAAACTCGTCATCTCGGGTGTCTTCTTCGCACGAAGGAAGGGAGTCATCGACCTCGCCGTCTCCTTCCCCGCAGCTCGCTAAGAGCGACACTGCAATCATTCCCGGAACAGACCACAGCCTCATGTACGACTTGATGTAGTAGACACTCATAACAACGCCCACAAGATAGGCAATGGCCAGGATCTCGTCAAGAACGAAAGAAGACCCCCAGGATGCGTGCAAGTGCCACAGCACGCGTCCAATGATTGCTTGGTACACTGCCGCTTTATGAGAACAAAACTCGTACTTGTGGTTGCAACAGCACTCATGCTTCTCTTCTCCCAGATTGGAACCACCGAGGCTCGTCCCCGTCCAAAGCGAAACGCCAAGTCGTTTGAAGCAAACAAAGAGTTTGGGCTTGGCTTCATGCTCGGTGTACCCGCTGGTCTCTCCGGCAAGTACTACCTCAGTGAGGACACAGCTCTCGATTTCGGACTGGGTATCTACGGTCTGAGCAACCGCAACAACTACGACAATGCATTGCACTTTCACATCGATCACCTATGGCATCCAGTTGTGCTCACGGCACCCGATGCGTTTTGGATGCCACTCTACTTTGGAGTCGGCGCGCGACTTCTTGATCACCGTGGCGACAGGGACTTTGTCGACGACTTGCACCTTGGCGTGCGAGCACCTCTTGGAATCATGATCGACTTTAACAACGTGCCCCTAGATATCTTCCTTGAGATCGCTCTGGTCGTGGACATTCTGCACGATGAGAACCATGGGTACTCGGACCTCAACCTCGCTCTTGGGCTTCGCTACTACTTCAACTAGTGCGCGATCCATGGATATTGATTCGTGATCGCGAAGTCAGCTCGTTTGCTGGCGAGGCGGGAAGAGGTGAGAGTGGATCGTTTTTAGGTCCACCCTTAACTGGAGAGTTCTAGCCCGATTTCATCATGCGGCGACTGGTAGCGTCAACGCGTATTGCCTAGG
>JANTGM010000123.1 GCA_024762925.1 Kofleriaceae bacterium
TTGCCGCCGCTGCCTTCTTTGCCGCTGCTGCCTTCTTTGCCGCCGCTGCCTTCTTTGCCGCTGCCGCTTTCTTCGCAGCCGCCAGCTTGGCTTTCTTTGCCGCTGCCGCTTCTTTGGCTTTCTTCGCCGCCGCGGCTTTCTTCTCGGCAGCCGCTTTCTTTGCTGCCGCTTCTTTGGCTTTCTTTGCCGCCGCTAGTTCCTTAGCTTTCTTCTCGGCAGCCGCTTTCTTTGCCGCTGCGGCACGTGCCTTTTCAGCCTCACGCTTCTTGCGCTCTTTCTCCTTGAGGGCGTCGCGCTTGGCGCGCTCTTTCGCTCGCTTTGCAGCCTCGCGTTCGCGTTCTTTGTCTCGTTTCGCTTTCTCGCGCTCACGCAATGCCTTGGCGCGCTCACGCTCACGCTCGCGCTGCGCCTGCACCTTTGCCTTCTCTTTGTCAGCCCTGATCTTGTCACGCTCACGCTGCTTGCGAAGCTTCTCGCGCTCGCGCTCCTTGCGGATTTTCTCGCGCTCGCGCTCCTTTGCAGCCTTTGCACGTTCCTTCGCGAGCCGAACTTTCTCCTTCTCGCGCTCCTTGCGGGCAAGCTCTCGTTCTTTCTCGCGCTCTTTGCGAAGACGCTCTTTCTCAAGTGCTTTCTCCTCACGAAGTCGCTCACGCTCAACGCGCTGTTCTTCACGGATTCGCTCGCGCTCGAGACGCTTCTCTTCCTTTTCCTTTTCACGCTGCAGCCGCTTTGCTTCGCGTTCCTTTTCGCGAATCTGCTTCTGACGCAGCTTCTCGATCTCTTTGGCGAGCTGAGAGCTATCGGTGATCTTGCTTTGATCAATCTGGCTGAGAAGCTCGCGCTTGGCAGCAGCAGCCTTCTCTGCCGCAGCGAGCTTCTTCTCCGCCGTCTCGTCAATGCCATCCTCAGCTGCTTGGTCCTGCCGGCGCTTCTGCATGAGCTTCTCGGCCAGATCTGCGTGCTGACTCTTTCGACGTCGGCGTTTTTTCTGTTCGCGTGGAGCGGGAATCTCAGCCAGCTCATCAGATACCTTGTTGGCGAGGTCTGAGCGGTTGTGAATCAGGACTCGGCTGCCCTCTTGAAAGGTCAACTCCACCTTGTTATCGGGAAGAATCGCCGTGACAAAGCCAATGTCGAACTTTGGGTGCGAGACCAGATCCATTTCGAGGTAGGTGTCGCGAATTGAGTAAGGGCGACAAGCGGCCAATTGGGTTTCACTCACCGATGCCATGGCTTCGCGCCAAGACATCTTCTTATTGAGCTTCTTCTTGGGCGGATCCATTTCGCCTTGGCCCTCTGAAGTCTCGCCTCGCGGCTTGCGGTAGGCATGCACCTCACCACTGACCTGACACTGCACCCGCCGGATTTCGCCTTCATACATGCTGACGATGACGTGGGGTGTATCGCTCTTCAGTTTGGGCGAGTAGGCGATGATCTCATCCCCAACCGCATGGTTTTCTTCGTCGAAGAGAGTTTCCATTGCTCGCGCTCCCGTGACCGATGGACTGACCAATTCAGTCCCCCTGGGGTTTTCCAGGCCTGGCCAATATGCCTAAGTTGTTAATATTATTAACTGTGTGCCATTGGAATCACTCCGGATGGCACCAAAACTAGTAATTCTCCTAACACAGCTAGAATTCGGGGGCAAGAGATGGAACCTACCAGGTTTCGGCTAGTTGGGATCGATCGGAGCAGCGCCCGAGATTGGCTCATGGCTGTGGAGAGGATAGGATGGCTGTGGTGCGACGCATCTCCTTGGTCTATCTGCTCATCCCGGCAATGCTCGCAGCAACTGCGAGTCTTGCCTACTATGGATACAGTTATTCTCAACAGTTAGCTGAGCGTGAACGCCAGGCGATTCTTGCGACAATGACGGAACTCGCCAAAGAGAAACTCATTGGCATTCAGACCGCGATTGCCGAGGCTGATCAGGGGGTCTTTGACGCAGTGGATTTCGCAGATCTCCCCAAACTCGGACAGACGATTTCTATGACCCCCCACAGGTCTGCCACCGTCTTTGGCCAGGACTTGCAGATCGTTTCAGGCGGCACATTCCGCAAACCCGACCAACGGGACGATGAGGCTTTCGCTCGCCTGCTCACCGAACGAGTTGTGCCAGACATGCAACTCGACTCCATCGGATTGGGCGAATCGCGCTATTTGCATCGCGAGTACGATGGTCGGCTCTATCTCTTCACTGCCACACGGCTCTTCAGCAAAGGGCGGATGTACTTTGTTGTGTTGGAAGCGGACATCCCCTACCTCATTGCTGAAGTCTTTCCCGCATTCTTTGACGTTCGTTCACCGAACCTCTACCAAGTGACCGACCAGAAGGGTGGCTTCATCTATGGCTATGCTTTCTCTGGAGTTCCCGCCGACGATGTTGTGGAGCTTGGCTTTCCCGAGACCCTCACAAAGTGGCGGCTGCGCGTTGCCCAACGCGATGCTGGGGCACTGGCTTCAAGTGAGACGCGCCAAAAGACGTTGGACCTGGTTCTCATCGCAGTTGCCATGGCCGTCATCGCAGCTGGACTTCTGATCATGGTGGCAGCTGTGCGGCGTGAGCGCCGGGTGAGTCAACTTAAGAGTGATTTCATTTCGAATGTTTCCCACGAGCTTAAGACACCGCTCTCCATTATCTCGATGTTCGGCGAGTTGTTGGCAATGGGGCGTTCCAAGTCTCCTGAGCAAGCTGTGGAGTACGCCGAGATCATTCGGAGGGAAAGCCTCCGCCTCTCCTCGCTAATCGACAATGTTCTCGACTTTGCCAAGATCGAACGCGGTGGTCTTCCATACTCCTTTGACGAGGATCAGGACATGGGCGAAGTTGTCCACCGAGCGCTCGAAATCTGCCGACCGCGCCTCGAGCAGGCAAAGATGGAACTCAATGTCGAGATTGGTGAGGATTTGGCCCCAACTCGGCTGGATTCCAATGCAATGGTCCTCTGTGTAACGAACCTCGTTGACAACGCCATCAAATACGCAGCGGAGGGAAAGCAAATCGAGGTCCAGCTTGCACAAGAGGCTGAAACGCTCCGCCTGGTGGTTCGAGACTTTGGTCCCGGCATCCCAAAGGACGAGCAGAGCAGCGTTTTCGATCGCTTCTACCGAGCAAAAGACATTCGGCTAAAGCCTGTGCGGGGCAGCGGAATCGGGCTTTCCCTCGTGAAGAACATTGTCTTGGCCCACCATGGCAGCGTTGAAATCGATTCGGATGGCGACAGTGGATGCACCTTTCGGATCTCGCTCCCTATCACTGGTAGCATCCAGGCCACATCCAAGTGATGCAGACTGACACGTGACGCAAACAGAGAAAAAGCAGGTACTCATCATCGAGGACGAGCCGGATATCATTCGCGGCCTTGTTGATGCGTTGGAGTTTGAAGGCTTCGCCGTAGCTTCGGCGTGCACGGGTGCCGAGGGAATTGAGCGCGCTCGTGAGATTAGTCCTGACTGCGTGTTGCTCGACTTGATGTTGCCCGACGACAACGGCTATCGAGTTTGCGAAGCGCTGCGCCAAGACGATCCAGTTGTGCCGATCATTATGCTGACCGCAAAGGCCCAAGAGGCCGACAAAGTGCGCGGGCTTGAAGTTGGCGCCGATGACTATGTCACCAAGCCGTTCTCGGTCGCCGAACTCATCGCTCGCATGAACGCCATCTTTCGGCGACAAAACCGAATGGCTGCCCAAGATGAGACCTTCAGCATTGGTGGTTGGGAGATCAACGGTCGCAAGCACACAATGACCAAGGGGCGCAACACCAAGCGTCTCACCTTCTACGAACTCGAGATGCTCAAACTTCTTCGGGAGCGGTCGGAAGAGCCTGTGAGTCGCGACGACCTGCTTGAGAAGATTTGGGGTGTCCAAGCCAACCCAAACAACCGTACCGTGGACAACTTCATCGTGAAGCTGCGCAGAAAGCTCGAAGAAGACCACAAGTCTCCCAAGCATATTCTCACGGTCTACGGCTTCGGCTACAAGCTCCTGCCATGATGTCGCTGACAACTCGCCTGAGTGCTCTTATCTCAGTCTTTTCTAAGAAACATTCCTAGTTTCTGCCACGGCGACGTAACACCAAGAGCAGCCCAAAGAATCCAAAGACGGCTAGGATCCCGGCGCCTTGGTTCGAATGCGTGTTTCGGCTTACGGCGAGTGAGCAGCAGCCCGCCGATGAGAGACTCGCCGGCTTGCATGTGCTTGGATGCTCGCCAATTGGATAGATTGCACACATGCCAGCAATGTCGTCGGCCTCAAGGGAGGCCTTCTTCGTCTCACCGCAGCTTTGAAAGTTGTACATCGTTGCCTCGGTGATTTCCTCGCTGAGTGTTGGCAGCGTGCAAGAGGGAACGGTATTGCCGTTATTGTCCAACAGGCGTTGGCCTCCAACCCAGCAGGTGTGATCGAGCCCCAATAGGTGGCCGAGCTCATGCGTTAGTGTGTTGGCAAAGTCCGCCTCGCACTGCGCTGAGCCCGAGGTCTCACCATCCACAGCAAAGGCAAACTGCACACCATTGAGCTCGACATCTGCATCGAGGATTTCGCCATTGCGGTCCGAGCCGTCGTCGTCGACAAAGAAGAGCGTAGTGATTCCAGCAGCCGCTTGGTCGTAGCACTCCTCAGGATTGTCCTCGGTTGCTGGGCGACACCAGAGGTCTTCCCGAAACCGAATGATGTTGTGCCCATCAAATCCAACGTCACGGGAGGTCTTGCCCTCGTTGATGAGAGTAAATTCGGAGCAAGCATCGCTTCCGTCGTTCCAACTCCTGAGCACCTCGTCGATGACGCGAAACTCCTCATCACCCGAAATCTGAGAGCTGCCTTGCTCGTGTACACTGAGAAGGGCACAACCCGACTTCCAATAGATTTGCTGCGCAGATGTGTTCTCAGTGCGCACGAACTCGTGAGTCTGTGCGTCCTTGTCTGGGCTCGCTCGCCGCAACTGTTGGATGTTCACAAGGCTGTGTACGGTGTGACCGCTCTTGGTCGCTTTGGGCTCTGTGCTCCCGACGACTCGGTCACCCACTGCGAGAATGGCAAGTCCGTGGGATCTGCGCATGCCGATACCATCTACGCTGCCGCCGGCTTGCTGCACGGTCACGCGACTTCCATCGGCCGCCTCCACAAGACTCTCCGTGATGATGAGGGAGTGCTCATATGCCCAGCGCGATTCGCTGGCAATGACGGTGCCTTGCAGTGGCGTGCCAGCTGCTTGCGATGCAGGCACTAGCGCCAGCACCAACGGGGTGGCAAGGGCGCCTATCAACCAATTGCGCATCTTTGTCGACGGTATCACAGCGTGTTACAAGCTGCCCCACAATGGCTGACGACACCCAGCGTCCTGTTCGAGTTCGCGTAGCTCCATCTCCGACGGGCGACCCGCACGTAGGCACAGGCTACATTGCACTGTTCAATTACGCCTTTGCTCAGAAGATGGGCGGCAAGTTTATTCTGCGGATCGAAGACACGGATCAGAATCGCTATCGTGCCGATAGTGAGGCGGCGATCACAGACGCTCTCAATTGGCTTGGCGTGCAGTGGGATGAAGGTCCCGATGTTGGCGGCGACTATGGCCCTTATCATCAGAGCAAGCGGACTGCGATCTACCAAGAGTACTGCGAGAAACTGCTTGCCAGTGGGCACGCCTATCGCTGCTTTTGCACTCCTGAAACTCTCGCGGAAATTCGCGAGGAGTGCAAAGCGAAGAAGATCAATCCGCCGATGTACGACCGCCGCTGCAAGGCGATTGATGCCGCAGAAGCCAAGAAGCGTGCCGATGCGGGCGAGACCTGCGTTGTGCGCATGGTGATTCCACGCGATGGCACCATCAAGTTCGAAGACAGACTTCGCGGCGAAGTCGAAATCTCTGCTTCACAAATCGATGACCAGGTGCTGCTCAAGTCGGACGGCTTTCCGACGTATCACTTGGCAAACGTTGTCGATGACTACTTGATGGAGATTAGTCACGTGGTTCGAGCTGAAGAGTGGATTTCCTCGACGCCAAAACACGTCCTGCTCTATCAGTACTTTGGTTGGCAAGCTCCCGAGTGGGTGCATATGCCGCTCTTGCGCAACAACAACAAGAGCAAAATCTCCAAGCGCAAGAACCCGGTGTCGATTCACTACTATCGCGATATCGGAATTCTACCCGATGCACTAAGAAACTTTCTTAGCATCATGGGCTACTCGTTCGGTGGCGACCGCGAGGTCTTTAGCCTGCCGGAAATGATCGAGGGGTTCTCCTGGGAGCGCGTTTCCCTCGGAGGCCCAGTCTTCGACCAAGACAAGCTGCGCTGGATGAACGAGCAGTACATCCACGCGCTTAGTCCTGAAGAGCTTGCCGATGCGCTCATCGAATGGCGCTACAACCGCGAGCGTATGGTGCAGATCGCGCCCTTGATTCACAAGCGCATCAAGACGCTTAGCGACTTCGCTTCGTCCACCGAGTACATGTTCTCTGGTGATGTGGACTACGCTCCGTTTGCTGAGAAACTGAAGATTCCAGAGGTACCGAAGAAGGACCTTTGGAAGGGGCTTCTCGAACTTGTCGACGAATACGACAAACTCATTGGTTTTGAAGCGGAAGAGGTTGAAGCGGTTTCTCGCGCATTCTGCGAGAAGAAGGGCTGGAAGCCCAAGCATGTCTTTGGGCTTTTGCGTATTGGCTCAACGGGGCGCAAAGCATCTCCACCTCTCTTTGAGACCATGGCTGTGATTGGCAAAGACATTTGCCGTCGCCGTTTGCGCGAGCTCGCTGAGTTCATAAAGAAGATGAAGTGATAGGTCGCGTGCTCTCAGCGCTTCGCGGCTCGCTTCGAAACCTAACGGTCGGCAATTGGCGCCAGATCGATGAGGACTGGATCGAACCCGTTCGCGGCGAGAATGAGTCGTTCGACTGGCGGCCGCTCATCGTTTTTGTAACCGTCTGCATCTCGCTCACGCTGCAGGAGTACTACGGAGACCGTGGCCTCTTTGCTACGTATTTTCCCGAGCTCTTTCGAACCGAATATGGTGAGCTTTGGAGTTTTGCCTGGTGGTCAGGTTGGCGCGTCTTCGGTTACATCGTGCTACCCATCATCGCGATTTGGGTTATGCCGGGCGAGCGCGTTCGCGACTACTTCATAAGTTTCAAGGGAGTGCTAAAGCACCTTTGGATTTACTTTGGTCTCTTTGCGCTTGTTCTCCCTGCGGTCCTCATCGCGGCAAAGTCCGATTCCTTTCTGCGCACCTATCCGTTCTACAAGCTAGCCAACCGCTCGGCGTTTGATTTCTGGATGTGGGAAGCGCTCTACGTTGTGCAGTTCTTCTCGCTCGAGTTTTTCTTCCGTGGCTTCATGCTCAAGGCCACGGCACCGAGGCTTGGTTCGGCGGCGATCTATGTCATGCTGATTCCGTATTGCATGATTCACTTTGGCAAGCCGATGTCCGAGACCTTTGGCGCGATCATCGCTGGCACTGTGCTGGGCACCTTGGCACTTCGAACACGCTCGATTTGGGGTGGTGTGCTGATCCATGTGGGAGTAGCGGTCACCATGGATCTCTTGGCGCTGAGCAATTGCCCGCCAGCAGAATCTGGCTTGCGCTGCCCACGCCACTGAGGTCGCTTGCGACTGGGAACGCCGAAAAGACGAATGGCGACGCGCTCATGGACCAGATGAACGCGTCGCCGTTCGAAGTTTGATGCTGCCTTCGCGGACCAGGCTAGGGCAGCATCCCTAGTAGAGTTTTTGAGGCTCTGTTGCCCCGATACAAAGCATGGCCTGTGCCAGGTAGAAAGGCGCGCAACTCCAGGCACTTGCCTGCCAACACGACCACTCCTTTGGGGGGACGAGCCGGCACTACGGGTGGGCGAGTCCCAGCCGGAAACACCAGCCCGTCTCCGATGCCGGGGAGACCTCTGCCAATGCCGAAAAACGAAAAAGCGGACAGACTAGTGTTACTAGGTCCGTCCGCTTATAAAAAAGGCCAAAACCGCACAACCGATGAGGAGAGGTCTATCCCCTACGCTTAGCGCAGGTGGGCTCCACGATAATCAATATGGGCTTCCCGACAAGCGGGCGTGCACGCCTCAATCAGAGATGGATCCCTGGACAGATATTGTAGGGAAAAGACTGTTCCTTGGTATCGAGAATAGCAGTGTTCGGGCTCAACTCAGAATAGCCATGGCCCTAGAGGTCGTCAAGCACAGACTGCTTTGAGAGCGATTTCGCTATGGCAGCAATGCAGCACGATCCGATCGCCTTTCTTACGATTCTTCTCGCCATTTCGGCCCGGTTCCACCTTGAACTGCTGTGGAGAGCGACCCGCGCTTGGCCAAGACGTCAGGCTGCATTATGGATTTGTGATCCATCATTGCCTCTTTGGTCATGATCGACTCATAGCGATGTTCAACGGCGGTGGCATGCTCACCTGTGTCCATTCGAATCGCATCACAAGGACACGACTCAACACAGAAACCGCAAACAACGCAGCGCAGCTCATCAATCTCGAAGACTGCTGGATGCTTCTCGATTCCCTTGTCGTCACGTTCCGCTGGCACAATCGTGATGCAGTTTGCAGGACAGACGGTTGGGCAGCACATACAAGCAACACAGCGCTCGGTGTCATCATCGCGAAGCATAAGCCTGTGCAGACCGCGGTTGCGTGCCGGGTAGGGCTTCTTCTCTTCAGGATATTGGATCGTCTCGGTCTCTTTGCGAGCCACGACATTGCCAAAAAAGTGCTTAAGAGTAATTCCTAGTCCCTTGGCAAGGGCAGGTAGGAAACTCACCTCCTCGGGAACCGGCCTATGCACCTGAACGGTGCGGACCTTCTTGTTCTTGTCGGAGACAGAGAGAACAACGAGTTCGTCGGTGGATTCGGCTGGTGCTTCTGCGTGATGGCCCATCGTGTTGGTCCTTCTAGAGTACTGCCATGACCAGAGCGGTCAGCATCAGGTTGAAGAGGGCGAGAGGCAGGAGTTTCTTCCAGCCTAGGTCCATGAGTTGATCGGGACGGAAACGGGGAAGGGTCCAGCGAATCGCGAGCTGGGCAAAGCAGAGGAAGAGAATCTTCGCGCTCAGCATGCCCACTTGCATAAGGACCACGAAGCCGTGAGAGATTGGGAGTGTTGTTCCCGCAACCCGAAACCCATCTGCTTCCAAGAATGGAACCTGGTAGCCGCCAAGGAAGACGGTGGAGATGACAGCGGCAATGAAGACAATCTCGATGAACTCCGCGAGGAAGAACATGCCCCAACGCATGCCGGAGTATTCGACGAAGTAGCCGATGATCTCGGGCTCGCCCTCTGGCAAGTCGAAGGGGGCACGCTTGGTCTCCGCAATGGCAGCGGTGAAGAAGAGAATGAAGGCAAGTGGTTGCACAACGATGCCCCAGTGCGCTGGGTTAGGACTCTGCCACTGCACCATGGCTTCTGGCTCAAGCGTGCCCATGACAAGAAAGCAGCCCATGAGCGAAAGGCCCATGGCGACTTCATAAGACATCATTTGGGAGCTTGCTCGCAGACCACCGAGAAGAGCCCATTTGTTGTAGCTCGCCCATCCGGCGACAACAGAGCCGTAGTTTGCGAGCGTGAGGATGGCGAAGTAGAAGAGCAGGCCCCATTCGATGTTGAAGACCTGCAGGTTGATTGCATTGGTCGTGTCGACAGGAGTTGAAAGCGGGATGACGCTGCCAAGCTCGTTGGGGTAGATCGTTGGCCCGAAAGGAATCACGGCGAAGGCAATGAAGACCGGTGCCAGTGAAAGAATTGGCGCCAAGATGAAGAGCCCCTTGTGAGCCTTCTCGGGAATGAAGTCTTCCTTG
The DNA here is from genome assembly GCA_024762925.1 of Kofleriaceae bacterium. Taxonomy (GTDB): domain Bacteria; phylum Myxococcota_A; class Polyangia; order Haliangiales; family Haliangiaceae; genus NORP324. Next base: position 9,803 of record JANTGM010000123.1, read on the forward strand.
AAGATCATCTTCACAGCGTCGGCTACAAAGTGCAGGATGCCCCAAAGCTTGATGGGGCCAATGTTTGCGCGGTTTGGACCAAGACGGTCCTGCATCATGGCGCTTTGCCGTCGCTCGGCCCAGGTGAGCAGCGACGCCACAGGCATCACAAACACCATGATCAGCACGACCCACTTAATTGCAGCGGAGTCGAGTACCCAGAATATCCAGTCGGTTGTAGTCATGATCGAAAGCTCTAGCCTCTAGAGTGGGCGAAGCGGAGTTGCACTGGTGGAAGGTCGCGCCCCCACACAGCGTCGGAGAAAGCCGGCACAGCTGACTTCATTTCGTTAAAGACAGCTTCAGCCGACTCGTAGGTTAGTTTGCTGTCAAGAGCGGTGGCGAGGTCGGCGAAGACTCGCCAGCCAGCACGCGCTTGCCCGACAGCATCGTAGGCAGCTTGCATGCGCTGAACGCGTCCCTCAAAGTTGGTGACGCTTCCGGTGTTCTCGGCCCAAGCCGGAACGGGCAAGGTCACGTGTGCCTTTGTAGCAAGCCCTTCCTCGTGGTCGGCAATGATGACCAGGCAGTCGAGGTCGGCCGCTTTGGTGCATGCCTCACTCCCGAGAGGAAGCTCATGGCCCAAGACAATAAGGGCTTTGAGGTCGCCACCAATGATGTCGTCTTCGAGCATCGCAATCCCACCGACTTCTACGTCGCGGAGAATCGCTTTGACGCCCGCTCGGTTTGGGCTTTTGTCTGCCTTGCGAAGAATGTCATCCGCTCGCTCTGGAGCTGGTGCTGTGCCACCCATGTACAGGCGCTCGAGCTTGAGGTCTTTGACAAGTTTGGCGAGAACGTAGTTCTCCTCGTTGGTGCGATGCGGCGAGAAGACCACGCCGACAGAACCGGCATCGGCTTCGAGGGCAGTCTTGATGTTCGCCGCAGCCACCTCGGTTGCACGCTTCCAGTTTGACGGCATACCACCAACCAGTGGCCCGACCAAGCGCTTCTCGGTGAGGCTGTGGTAGGTAAAGCGGCCTTCATCGCACATCCAATGCTTGTTGACCTCAGGGTTTTCCCTAGGAATGAGTCGGAAGGTCCGCCCTCCGCGATGATGAATCTCAATGTTGCAACCGGTGCTGCAGCCATTGCATGTCGATGGGGTGCTCATGAGCTCCCATGCGCGCATTGTGAAGCGATAGTCCTTCGAAGTTAGTGCGCCGACAGGACAGACATCCACCGTGTTGATGGAGTAGGGGTTGTCAAGTCGCTTGCCGGGTGCGACTCCCAGCTCGGAGTGGTCGCCCCGGTTGCTGATTTCGAGCTGATGCTCGCCAGCCACTTCATCGCACACGCGAATGCAGCGGGTGCAAAGAATGCATCGCTCGGCGTCTAGGACAATGTCAGGACCAAGGTCTACGCGCTTGGGCTTGTGCACCTTTGGAACATCGAGACGTGAGCTCTTGTTGTCGTGGTCGAAGTAGTGCTTCTGAAGCGTGCACTCGCCGGCCTTATCGCAAATCGGACAGTCAACGGGGTGGTTGAGCAGGGTGTACTCAAGAAGCTGGCGACGAGCATCGGTGGACGCCTCGTCCTTGGTGTGTACAACCATACCGTCGGCTGCGATGCCCTGGCAGGCCGGCATGAGCTTGGGGGAGCCTTCCACCGAGACCAGACACTGTCTGCACACCGCAACAACTTCAAGTCCAGGGTGGTAGCAGAACGCCGAGATGGTATTGCCGGCCTGTTTGGCCGCTTCGATGATGTTCGTGCCCTTGTCAACCGTCACTTCCACGCCGTCAATGGTCAAAGTGACCGTGTTGACGGGTGGTGCCTCAGTCTTGGCTTCAGATTCTGTTTCTTTTGCTTCGCTCATGCTTTGCCTATGCGCGCGCTACTACTTGTCGCACTCGCCACCGATCATGTTGATCATTCCAAAGATCGGCACGATGTCGGAGATGAGACGTCCAGAGATGGTCTTGCTGACAGTCTGCAGGTTAATGAAAGATGGAGAGCGACAATACGCTTTCCAGGGGCGGCCCGTTCCATCGGCAACGATGAAGAATCCGAGCTCGCCATTTCCTCCTTCAACGAAGGTGTATGCCTCTCCAGGTTCAACGCGAATGCCGTCGACAATGTGTTTGAAGTGACGAATCATGCCCTCGATAGTGTTGTACGTTTCGCTCTTGTCGGGCATCACGCATCGTGGGTCGTCGACCATGACGGGACCCTCGGGGATTTGCGCAACGCACTGACGCAAAATGCGCGTGCTCTGGCGAATCTCTTCGAGGCGAACGAGGTAGCGGTCGAGACAATCGCCGCTCGTGCCAACCGGCACGTCAAACTCGAGTTGGTCGTAGTTGAGGTAGGGGTGGTCTTTGCGAACGTCGTAGTCGACGCCACAGGCCCGCAGGCAAGGCCCGCCTAGGCCATAAGAGATCGCATCCTCCTTGCTAAAGACGCCAACCCCTGACATGCGGTCGTAGAAGATCTTGTTGCCATTCAAGAGCCCCTTGGCTTCGTCAAGCACACCCTCCATGCGATCAAGAATACTGGTGACTCGATCGCAGAAGTCAGGCGTGAGGTCACGAGCGACGCCGCCAACACGAACGTAGCTGTGGGTGAGTCGCGCGCCTGAGAGTTCTTCTAAGAGCTCGTAGATCCACTCTCGCACCTTCACGAGGAAGAGGAAGGGAGCAAAGGCGCCAAGTTCCATTGCAGAGGCGCCGACACAGGTTAGGTGGTCGGTGATGCGCGATAGCTCGCTGATCATTACGCGGACGTACTGCAAGCGAGGGGGCAACTCGGTGATGCCCATGAGCTTCTCAACAGCCAGCGCCCAACCGACGTTGTTGATCATTGGTGAGACGTAGTTTAGCCGGTCGGCGTATGGGAAGACTTGCGTGTAGGTTGCGTGCTCAGACTCTTTTTCAAACCCGCGGTGCAAGTACCCTGGGTTGATGTCAGATTCCACAACGCGCTCACCATCAACGGTGAGCTCAATGCGGATGGTGCCGTGCATCGCGGGGTGCGATGGGCCCATGTTCACGGTCATTAGATCGTTTGGCATGCCGTCGGTGTCATCGGGATCATCGACGTTCTTGCGACCTAGGATTAGTGTCTTTAATTCACTCACAGAGTTTCTCGTAGATTTGCGTTGGCGGTATTTGAGTGGCCAAAGCCTACTCGTCCGTCCATTCTCGGCGCGCTAGCGGGAAGCGGCGATCCTTTGGGAAGTCCTTGCGAAGGGGAAAGCCTTCGAACTCTTCGTAGAGGTAGATGCGACGCATATCGGGGTGTCCCTCGAATTCGACGCCGTACATGTCGTAGGTCTCGCGCTCAAGCCAGTTGAAACCAGCCCACAGCCCCGAGAGAGTCGGTACCTTGAGCTTGCCTTCTTCCAACGGGACCTTGATGCGGATGCGATGCCGCTTTGACACCGAGCGCAGCTGCACAACCACCTCAAAGCGATGAGTTTCATCAGGCAAGCCCAAGCGGTCGGTGCAAGTGAGAAAAACTGGGCTGTCGAAGGCCATCTTGTCGTCGTCGCGAAGAAAGGTGCAGACTTCAACGAGCTTGGCTGGAGCGACTGTAATGCTCTCATCTCGGTGCTTCGATTCGGCGCTCAGAATGGCATCGCCAAACTTGGACTTCAGTGCATCTAGTACAGCTTGGGACATCTCTTAGACTCCTTCGCTCTGACGTTCGAGCGCCTCGCGTCGAGCGCGCACCTGATTGATACTTCGGCCTTCGGCAACCTTCTTTTGCAGAAGCATGACGCCATCTAGCACTTGCTCGGGACGCGGAGGGCAGCCGGGGATGTAGACATCGACAGGGATAATCTGGTCGATTCCAGGCACTACGCTGTAGTTCTGGTAGAAGCCGCCAGTTGATGCACAAACACCAAAGGCAATCACGAACTTCGGCTCGGCAAGCTGATCGTAGACGCGCTTGAGAGCGGGGCCCTGCTTCTCGGTGATTGTGCCCACCACCATCATCAGATCTGACTGACGAGGAGAGAAGCGCGGAAACTCTGCACCAAAGCGAGCAATGTCGTACTTGGGAGCAGCAACCGACATGAACTCCATGCCGCAACATGCGGTGATGAATGGATAGGTGAAGAAGGAAAACTTGCGGCCCCAGTTGGCCAGGTCTTCAAGTTTCGTCGTTGTAATTTCTAGTCCCATCCGATTGCTTTCTTGCGCCAGACGTACGCGAGGGCGACCACGAGGATCGATACGAAGACGAACATCTCTGTGAAGCCAAAGAGGCTGCTGCCGCCTGTGGGGGAAATACTTAGGTCCCGAAAGAGCACTGCCCATGGGTACATGAATGCAGCCTCGATATCGAAGACGAGAAAGAGAATGGCTACTTGGTAGAACCGAACGGAGTAGCGCCCACGGGGCGAGCCGATTGGATCCGAGCCACACTCGAAAGGAAGGTTCTTCGCGGCGGTTAGGCGCTTAGGTCCGACAGCGGACGAGAGCACCGTGAAAATCACGCAAAACCCAAAGGCGAGGGCGATTGATGCCCCCAGAGGGATATAGGTACCGAGTTCCAAAGCGGCGCCACTATAGACAACTTGGTGCCTGCCGGTAAGTCGAGCTGCCTGGTTTTAGCGGGTGATCTCAGGTCGGCGATTTCTCACCGATTTCTCACCGATTTGGTCGCGGACTACTGCCAAGATCAGGAGCATAGATTTCCGGTCGCGATCGACGACCTTACCGGGGGAAGGAAGGGCGCTAGAGGGACCGGCTGGCCCGTCGGGCATGTGCCACCGCGTCCTCAAAGATGCGCATGAGCTGCTCATCGGGAGCTGCCATGTAGATGCTCTCAGGTATGGGGGCATCGTGGGCATGGATTTCTTGTGTGACGGCGCGAGCGGCCTCAGCGATGGTGATCGTGCCGTCGGCGGCGATCATCGAGGGCAGCGCCAAGGTTCGATAGCCTTTGAGCTTGGCCGCAATGAGAGCAGCCTTCACGGCCCGCCTGAGAAGCTCTGTGGCGATTGGCGCCTCGCTGTCCTTTGAAATGGGCACGAGAATGGCACTACCAGCCTCTACAGCGCTTGCATCGGCAATGATGGCAGCGCCAATGGCAAGCGGAGCCTTGGCCTTTAGGGCTTGTTCAAAGCCCTCTCCACCATGGTCCGTGAGGGTCTCGCGAACGGCGTTGGTGAGGTTTCCTACGGAGTGGCAGGGCAGCACGATTGCATCAACGGCAAGGTCGGCAAGCGCTGCATGGGCGATGTGAATCTCCATGGTGCGCGCTACGCTAACAGAGAGAATCTCCACACACAAGAAAAGCCCAACCAACAGGCCAGGCTTTTCAGGTAGTTAGGGTATGGCTTGAATTAGGCTGCGAAAGCCTGTTCCAGCTGCTCTTCGACTTGCTCTTCAGAAAGGTCTCGGACTACCGACATCTCTTTGACAATGAGTGTCTTGGCGGTGTCCATCATGCGTCGTTCGCCGAAGGAAAGGGGCTTGGTGCTCTTGAGCCGGTAAAGGTCGCGAAACACCTCAGCAACTTCGAAAAGGGAACCAGTCTTGATCTTCTCCATGAAACCACGGTAACGGCGATTCCAGGTTTGCTTGTCGATGTGAACGTCTTGCTCGCTAAGGATTTCAAGAACTTCCTCGATTTCGTCGTTGGTAGCGACAGAGCGTAGGCCCACCTGATCGGCTTTGTCCTTGGGAACGAGGATTTGCATCTCGCTGTCGAGAACCTTCAATACATAGAAAGCCATCACACAGTTGTTGATTTCCTTGTTGTCGATACCAACGACCTCCGCGACGCCTTGTGCGGGATAGACAGCTTTATCGCCGATTGAAAATTCGAGCATTGAGAAACCTCCTGAGATGATCCTGAAAGATCTGGTGAGCCGGCTGGGTAGAAATGATATTTAGCCGGGATGGGTGGGGATGAAAGGAACGATTGTCTGCCAAGTTGCAAAAGCAAATTGGGTGCCATGTTGATGGCTGGTCAGACAGACTGGAAAGCGCCTCTCATGGATGAGAGCAGTTCTAGAAGCATATTCATAGTCATTGAACAAATGTCTTCTAAGTTGGCGCACTCTACCAGGATACGCCTATCTTTCAAGGCAAAAAACGTAAGTGCTTTGAATGCTTAGGGAGGATTGACACGCGGCGTCATGGCTGTGAGTGCATTTCCAGGCCGTTGCGTTCGTACGATCCCAGTCAAATTCCCCACCCAAACATCATGACCAATTCCGCTTCGATCCCGGCGACTGAGGTAGTCATGGACGGCCCTGTATCCACCAACCATGGGGTCAAAAAGCCGGGGCATGAGGGCAAATCAACCGCATAGCTGACGGCTGCGTAAGGGTTGTCATGTCTACACGTATCGGCCCCTAGTCTTTCTGCTTTGTCCGCCTGGTGATCTTGTACCCCTTGGCTTCCAGCAGAGCTGGGACACTTCGCGGGCCAATGAGATGGGCGGCCCCAACCGCCACAAATGCGCCTTTGGCGGCAAAGAGCTCTTCAAGCTTTGGAATCCAGTTTTCATTGCGCTCAAAGAGCAGGGCTTCCATCTTCTCCTCGCCGTTTTCTCCAAGCGAAGTGGGGTCCTGCATTTCCTTGAGAAGCCGCTCCTCATCGCCGTCTCGGTAGGTCTGCAACATGGTCTTCATGTCCGTTGCCTCTGTGGAAGTTAGCATCTCCCGCACGGTCTCGACTGTCATCACCTTCTCGAGCATGGCGAGTTGAAAGGCTGCATCCTCGAGAAAGTGCACAGGTGTCTTGTTTGCTTGGGCCTTTGCCACAACCGCGAGGTCCATAGGGATTGTCATCGTTATGCCCTGAATTGCGATGGCAGACGCCGCTGCCGCCGGTTTCATGGGAAGAAGCATGTTGGCCGTCGGCTCACCGACCTTCTTGACCAGGAGTGCCCAGGTTTCCTCGCCGAGAAGGTCCTTGAGGTTCTGGTCCTTCGGCAGCATCAACCCCATCGCGACCTTTACGTCGGTAATGTCAGCTTCGATGGTGAGAGAAGATGCAGACTCAAGCGCCTCCCAAACCTCCTTGGGGAGCTCCTTGGCTGCATCGACGCCCATGTGCATGGTGCCAAGAAGGAAACCGCTCTCACCGTCTGGCCCTTCCACGGTGTAGAAGAAGGGCTTCTCGATGATTGCCACATCAGGCGCTTTCTCCTGCTCGATCTTGGGCGTGGGCTCGGGGGCGGTTGGAGCTGCATCATCGGCGGAGGTGGTAACAGCCGGTGCAGAGCGTTTCTCCTTGGGGGCCTCTTTCTTACAACCTGGCGAGAGAAGACACAGGGTGAGCGAGGCGATGAGCAAGAGCGAGTTCTGCATGCAGTCAGTCTACGAGCCACTGGGATAGATGAAAGCGTCTCTTGGAGGAAATGATCGGAACGCGCTGACTTTGATGCCAAGTGCTTGACACGCTCTGGAGCCGTCTGTAAAAGACTCGGCATCTCGCGGGAGTAACTCAGTGGTAGAGTGCAACCTTGCCAAGGTTGACGTCGGGAGTTCGAATCTCCTCTCCCGCTCTAGACAAAAACGCCGGTTCTTACTGAACCGGCGTTTTTCGTTTAGCGCGTGTGAGTAGCTTCAAACCAAGCCCCGGAGTTCGACCCTATTCGGATGTTTTCCACGGAGTGTAAAACTCAGAATCGGGTGACGGAGGGCTTTAGCCCGAAGTCCATCTCCTCTCCAACCTTTTGGGTCGTGTTTGTTCCTCTCAATGCGACATGGCCTGCACCGGTGACTCTAGTACACGAGTCATGAATATAGAACGTGCTCACTCGTCTTCTCGCCCGCTGGACAGACGGGCTCAGCCAGCCTTCTTCGTTGTTCCTCGGTCGCTTGCCCCAGCAAACTCCCTCTTCCCGCCTCGCCAGCAAACGAGCTGACTTCGCGATCACGAA
>JANTGM010000124.1 GCA_024762925.1 Kofleriaceae bacterium
TTCAAAGGGCGAAGAACCGAGCCAGGGCGTTCTATGCCTCTGGATCCCACACTAGTGCGCGATCCATGGACATTGATTCGTGATCGCGAAGTCAGCTAGTGCCTGATGCATTGACATTGACCAAGCAAACTCGATTCTTTGCTCGCTGGCCGCTTTGTTCATCGTTGTTCATTGGTCACCTGCTCCAGCAAGCTCCCTCTTCCCGTCTTGCCAGCAAACGAACTCTCTTCGTTTCTGATGACCAATGTCAATGAACTAGACGCTAGTTGAGGGCGATGCCGCCTGGAGCAGTTGGGGTGTTGTTCCAACCTCCCCAACCGCCATTGACCTCTTTCAGGTCTTTCTCGTTAAGTTTTACAGGAGAGTTCTTAGGGGATTGTTTCTTTGATTTGTTCATGTTCAGCTACTTTCGTTTCGTTTGGGGGTCCGTAATTTGCTTTTGCTTCAGAGAAATCGATTTCAACAGACGATTAAGTATCCACTGACACCAGGCACTCGCAGACAAGACACGAAGCTCCCATCCTTGCCACCTAGGGCGACTTGCTCTGGTGCACCGGTTGGTCTCACGCTAACGGGTTTCTCTACTCGCTTCACTAAGACAGGTTTTGCGACTCCCGCCGAATGTGACATTGCTCGTCTCCGTTGAGTATTTTCAACAGTTCCACCTTCCACCATGGCCGCAAAATTCTTAGGAATTTTTTCCGCAGATTCCAACTCACACTCCTCGTTCTGGGGGGACTTGTGTAGCACACCAGGTACCATCACCGAAGCAACGACACGAAAGCACACACACAGTGTTGGCGCAAGCCTTTTTGGAGCAAGTCGCTTAGGAAAAATTCGCAATTCCGATTTTCCCCTTTCGTATCGCGCAGAAAAAAACGCACAAAGAACCAACTCGAAGATCTCCGAATTCACTGAACCTGAGCCCCTCATCAATGCCATCGTCTTGGACATGCTCACCTCGAGTAAACACTGTCATGAGCGTTACTAGTTTTACTGTCGAGAACTCGAATGCGACCGAGGTGGCTCTTCGATGACTGACGAGCGATCGAACTGTGTGCTGCCTCGCCTGTTAATCATTGATAGCAACGAAGCTCACGTTGCCTGGCTCATTGACCAGCTTCTCGGCGCCTTTAGCGTTCACCGCGAAACACCTGGACCCAACCTCGCAACAACGATCGAGACGCTTTCTCCGGCGGTGATAATCCTTGGTGAAGCCAAATCGCACGACGAGGAGTTGCTTGCGAAGCTCGAACAACCAGAGGCCCCCTGTTTGGTGCGGTTTTCGGCATCTGTGTCGCAGGCCGATGAGGACGCGAGCCGCTATTTGCACGGTGGTTTGTCCAAACAGGAGCTCCGTAACCGCATCACAAACGCTCTTGCTGCTGACAAGTTCGACGACTCGGAAGCGGATGATGCATCCACAAAGATGACTGCCGGTGAAGCGGCAGGTGTGCAGCGGCTCCTTGAGGTTGCCCGCGACTTTGGTGCCCAAAGCGATCTCGCAGGCGCATCAAGAGTTCTCGAACGAACGCTACTCGAGTTTCTCAAAGCCGATCGAACCCATTGCCTTTTCTACAGCGCCGACGACAGAAGTCTGTGGACAGAAACCGACAACACATCGTGGTCAGCTGCGCGTGATGTCTCGTCGGAAACAGGCATTGCCGGATTGGTCGCACGCACAAGCGCCACCATCCGAGTCGCAAAGGCATCCGCCAACTCGCACTACGAAAAGGCCACAGACGATCCGGAGGGTATTGGTGATGAGCGCATCATCGCCCACCCGCTTGTCGACACCGAAGGACACGTGCATGCCGTACTGCTCGCAGTTCGCTCATCGAAGCAAGAAGAATTCTCAAAACACGATGAGGGGATTTGTCACTGGCTAACCAAGCAACTTGCACCACTCACAACCCAGCTCGCCATGCAACTCGAAGTTGCATCTGTGCTCGAAGAAGCCCGTGGTCATCAGATCTATCGCCAGGAAGCAGTGCTTGCGCAAGCAACCTCTGGCACGACAGGAGATGTCGTTCGAGTATCGCCACCGTGGATTGGCTGGTCGTATTGGGGGTTGGTCGCGGTGCTCTTGGGGCTTGGAGTGTTTGTCTGTCTTGCCAAAATTCCCGACTACTCATCGGGCCCGGTGGTCATTCGAGAGTCAGGTCGAACCGAGGTGCTCTCACCAGTTTCTGGAAACATCGAGAAGGTCTTTGTCACTTCGGGCCAACGTGTCGAGGCGGGCCAAAAGCTGGCTACGTTCTATTCGCCCGAAGAAAGCACGCAACTCAAGCGCCTCGAGCTGGAATGGCAAGCATCGCTGCGTGCCTACTTGGCCAATCGATCCGATCTTGCCGCTCGCAATGCGGTCAGCTCCTTGCGTCTGCGGCGAAACCAGCTACTCGACAAACTAACACTGCGAGCCCCCCATGGTGGCATCGTCAACGACGTCCGCACCGCATCGGGACAACACTCCGAGCGGGGAGAAACGCTGCTCAGCATCGGCCAGCCAGGACAAGCCCTTCGCGTGATCGCGTTTCTCCCAGGAGCCGACCGACCGCAGTTGCACCGTGGCATGACTCTGCGCATGACACTAGAGGGTTACCCACAAACGCACGTCGACATTAAAATCGAATCAATCAGCAAGGACGTGATGGGACCTGCAGAAGCGAGTCGCGCTCTTGGCCGCGGACTTGCCGACTCGATTGCCTTGCCCCCCTCTGTTGTTGTCCTGCGTGGAACCTTGCAGACACCAGGCTTTGATGTTGATGGCGAACACTACAACTATAGTCACGGTATGCTCGGCCTCGCCGAAGTGAAGCTGCGTTCCGAGTCCGTGATTCGCACCTTAATCCCCGCCCTGAAACGAAGATGAGTAGCACCGAGCAGTCCCTCTTCGACAAACTCGCCCATAGAAAACGCAGCAAGGTGCCCTATGTGGGGCAGCTGCACGCCACGGACTGTGGGGCAGCAGCATTGGCGATGACGCTTGCCTACCACGGGAGAGTTGTGCCTCTCGACGACTTGCGGCACACCATGGGAGCGAGCCGTGACGGCGTGAGCGCACACTCAATCGCTGCAGCTGCAGAAACCTACGGCTTACAAGTTCGCGGTGTGAGCGTGGATGTTGACGGTCTTGCGCATCTGCCCACCGGAACAATTCTGCACTGGGAGTTTCGCCACTTTGTTGTCTTCGAAAAAATCACGAGGAAGGGCGTGCAAATTGTCGACCCAGCTGGCGGCAGGAAGCTTCTCGACCTGCAGAGATTTGGCAAGTCGTTCACGGGAGTCGCACTGGTTTGTGAACCTACCGAATCGTTTGAGGTCGGCGGGGCGCAAACGACGCAAGCGCGGCGGTATCTTCGCCAGCTCTTTGGCCAGAGTCATCTAGTTTGGCGCGTTGTTATTACTTCGCTCCTGCTTCGGGTGTTCGCACTTTCAATCCCGATCCTAACGGCAATGATTGTTGATCGCGTGGTGCCGCGAAGCGATTCCGAACTGCTCTCGATTGTGGCCTGGGGGCTGTTGGCAATGGTTGCTTTTCAGCTCTTATCCGAACTCATACGCGCACACTTGCTCTTGCAACTTCGAACGAATCTCGACACACGAATCACCCTAGGTTTCTTACGACACCTGCTCTCACTACCCTACGAATACTTCCAACTTCGACAAGCGGGCGATTTGCTAATGCGTGTAAACAGCAATGCCACGATTCGCGAGCTTCTCACTACCAACACCCTTACCGCGCTGCTCGACGGCGCCTTTGTCTTCGTCTACCTCGCTGCGATTGTCGTGTTCGCCCCCACGATCGCACTGTTGGTGCTTGCCTTTGCCGTTGTGCAAATTGCGCTTTTTCTCGTTGCAAGAGCAAAGGTGGCGCTCTACATGGCGGAGCAACTCGAAGCTCAAGCGCGAAGTCAGTCCTACCTCGTGCAAATCATCCAGGGAGTCGAAACAATCAAGACAGCAGGAGCCGAGGGCCAAGCTGTGCAGCATTGGTCCAATCTCTTTGTCGACGAGCTCAACGCGGGACTGAGACGAGGTCGGCTGGATGCACTCCTAAGTGCCTTCATGAGCGCGATGCGACTGGCTGCGCCTCTTGTCATTCTCGGCTATGGCGCAACCCTTGTTATCTCTGGGTCGATGTCACTGGGCACGATGCTCGCTGTCAACGCACTTGCACTCGCGTTTCTCACGCCACTCACCGACCTAATCAACTCGGCATTCCAATTACAGCTTCTCAGTGGCTACTTTGAACGCCTCGAAGATGTTCTCTCCACAGAGCCCGAACAATCCGATGATGTCGCAGCGGCACCAAGACTCTCGGGTCTCATAGAACTCGACGAAGTGACGTTTCGCTACGGTCCCAATTCGCCAGCTGTCGTACGCGATATCTCGCTTCGCCTTGAGCCCGGAACATGCACCGCAATTGTCGGCAAATCTGGCTCTGGAAAATCGACACTTGCATCGCTGATGATGGGCCTCTACGAGCCAACTGCGGGTCGTATCTTGGTTGATGAACGCAATCTGTGGGATCTTGAGCTACGGAGTGTTCGGCGCCAGCTGGGCATTGTTCCGCAATCGCCCTCCATCTTCGGAAGCAGCATTCGAGACAACATTGCACTCATGGCCCCACACGCCAGTCTTGACGATGTCGTCGCCGCGGCCAAGCTCGCCTGTATCCACGATGACATCATCGCGACGCCGATGGCGTACGAGAGTGTTGTTACCGATGGTGGTGCCTCGCTCTCTGGTGGCCAACGACAACGCATAGCCTTGGCGAGAGCGCTTGTGCACGAACCCGCAATTCTCCTGCTCGACGAGGCCACAAGCTCGCTTGATGCAGCGAGCGAAGTTGACGTCATGAACAACCTCGCCAAGCTGCGGTGCACTCGAATCATTGTCGCGCACAGGCTTTCGACGATCGCTTTCGCAGATACGATCATCGTGATGGATGACGGTTGCGTCGTGGAACATGGCAGCCACGCAGAGCTAATGGCGATAGACGCGATCTATGCCAAGATGGTGAAGGCGCAAAGCACGATGGTGACCGAATGAGACACATGGCTTTGATGGCGGCGTGTGTTGCGCTTCTGTGCACAGCATGCGGAGAAGGGTCTAGCAGCAAACCAAGTGCACTCTCGGCTGACCAGGAACACGATCGCCCGCCCGTTGCTGAGACGCCAACGAAGATGACCACGCGTGGCCACATTGGTGTACTCGTCGCAAAGGAGAGCGTCAACGTCCCATCACAAGCTGGCGGCATCGTGCGATCGGTTTTGGTGGATATTGGCGATTCGGTATCGGCAGGCCAACCGATCGCCACCATGGACACCCAAGCGATGAGAAGCGAACTCGCAATTGCCACGGCAAATGCTCGTGCCTCAAGCGCGCGAACAAGACGACTTCGCGTGCAAATGGAAGCTGCACAGGTTGTGGCCAAGCGACACATCGAAATGGGGGCTGGCATCGTCGCAAAGCAAGAGATCGAGGCGGCGAGAACCAAGGCGGCAAGCAGCGCCGCGGCCCACGCTGAGGCCGCCGCAGAGACTTCAGCGCAACAAACTCGAGTTAGCCAACTAAAACGCCAACTCGCTGAGACGACCATCAAGGCTCCATTCGCCGGCGAGATTGCTCAACGACTCGTCACACCAGGTGAAGCAGTAGCCCCAGGTGCTCCCATCGTCTTGCTCATCACGGCGGAGAGTTTGCGCGTCGATTTTGTCGTGCCGCTTGGGGAGCAAACGAACTACAAGATTGGTGATCAGGTGGAAGTTGAACTCGATGCTAGCGAGGAGACGTTTACAGGCATCGTGCGCCGAATTGCGCCAAATCTCGATTCCGTTACGCAAATGACCACCATGCAAGCCGAGCTTGTGGGGCAGAGCGAACTAGGTCTGCAAGCAGGGGTTGGCGTCTGGGTACGGCCGCAACCGCACAATGCCCCTCAGCCCAAGGAGTAGGAATCCGTTGGGCTCGTGAGCGAGCGATACTCTGTATTCTAGTTGGGCGTGGCTGGGTGCTATGTGTACCCTCTGCGATGTGACGGTTGATAAAGACACTACGCCACGGCCTGCCAGATCGAATGGGCTGCCGCCGTTCAAGGCAATTGCTGCCATTGACGAAGGCCGCGGACTTGGCATGAAGGGAGACCTCCCCTGGCACCTCCCCGAAGACCTCAAGCACTTTGCGCGGACCACGACAGCTACGCGAGAAGCGGGGCGGCAAAACGCGGTCATCATGGGGCGCCTCACCTGCGAGACAATCCCCGCTAAGTACTGGCCGCTAAAAGATAGGCGTAACGCGGTCATTACTCGCAATCCCGAGTGGAGCATTGAAGGAGCTGACGTCTTTGCCGACTTGCCGGGCGCACTTCGCAGCCTCGCTTCCCAGGTTGAAACGCTCTACGTCGTTGGTGGTGGGCAGATCTATCGCCTTGCAGTCGAACAGGATGCCTGTGAAGAGCTGATTCTGACGCGCATCCACAAGCGCTACGAATGCGATGCGTTTTTCCCCGAGTACAAGGACAACTACGAACTCTACGAAAAACTCGGAGAAGGAGCGCACGATGGAGTCCCCTACAGTTTTGAGCGATGGCGACGCAAAGGCTTATGAACCGGCCTAGCTATGAAGCGTTGGAGGCGGCATGGCAAGCGCTCCCCCCGGCTCCCACGAAGACCGGAAGTGTCTTGCTTCTCGTGGTGAGGCGGTCGGTATCGCAAATGGCCAAGCGCGATCGTCCCCCGGGCTACCACGTGCTGCGCAAGCCGTATCACCAGGTGCCGCCACGCGTTACGCTTGATCCGACTGAAGGCATTATCGGCGATCGCTGGAGCAAGAAGAAGAACAAAGCTGGTGACCAGATTTCTCTGACGAGTGCTGCAGTCATGCGCCTGGTAACCGGTGGTGATTCGGACCGATTTCACCTCTCAGGAGACAACATGATTGTCGACTTTGATCTCTCCGCGACGGCGCTCCCCAGCGGAACCAGACTCGCGGTTGGTGATGCGACCATCGAAATCTCAGAGGAGCCGCACACACCCTGCAATCGCTATGAGGCGCGGTTTGGCAAAGACGCCAGACGCTGGATCGATGCCCCTGTCCACGCTTCGCGCCATCTTCGCGGCCGATATGCACGAGTCATCGAGGGCGGGATCGTGGAGATTGGTGCACGCATTTCGCGCCTCGAAGATCGCACATAGCCGCAGAAGGTCTGCACATATGCAGAAGATAGCCACAGCCATTCGCTTGAAGGGATTCTGGGAATAGCGCGGCTAGGTCGAGCGTATGCTCACTAGAGATGAATCGTGTCACATTCGGAATGCTCGTTTTGCTCGCCGGCTGCACCCACGGTCGCGCTGCCCCGACTCCTGTGACGACGTCTTCTATGCTCGAACAAGAGGAGATCGAACCACTGCCCGATGTCTCTCCAACCGGCCCAGGGCTCGCGATGGACACCACGGGAAGCGACACCCTAAACCTCACCAAGGTCGAGTACTCACAACTGCCTGGCTGGAAAAACGACAAACACGGTGAGGCGATTGTGGCCTTCTCTGCGTCCTGCGAAAAACTCGCAGAACTGGACAACAGCGAACCCATTGGCACGGGCCCATATGGAGGCCTCGCCAGACATTGGCGCAAGGCATGTGCTGCCGTTCAGAACATCACCAAGAGCGAGCACAAGAAGGCCAGAGCGTTCTTTGAAAAGCACTTTCACCCCTATGCTGCTACCGGCAACGAAGGCTCAGAGGGCAGAATCACGGGATACTATGTGCAACCACTACGCGCCTCTCGGAAGCGTGGTGGTCGCTATCAGTTTCCGCTCTACAAACGGCCTGAGGACCTTGTCGCGGTGAAACTCGACGACTTTGTGGAAGATGGACGAAGCCGAAGAGTCTGGGGACGACTCGCCCCAAAGAGTGGACGCCTCTTGCCCTACCCCACCAGGAGCGAATTCGAAAAAGAGATTCGGGGACGACGCAATGAAGCGGTGCTCCTGTGGCTCGACAGTCCTGCTGATAGCGTGCTGGTCGAGATTGAGGGCTCGGGGCGTGCAACTCTGGATGATGGCAGCGTGGTCATGGTGGCGTTTGATGGCAAAAACGGTCGCAAATCACAAAAACTAGGCGTTGCAAGAGCACTTCGCGCATTTGAAAAGAAGCGCGGAAAACGCCGTTGGACCAAGGCCGATATCGCCAAGGCATCGCGAATCGCTGAGCAAAAAGATTCGATGGTCTTCTTTGAAATCGAGCACCGAGATGGCGCAATCGGCAGCCAAAACGTTGTCTTAACACCACGACGCTCGCTGGCCGTCGACCGTGCAATCGTTCCCCTCTCCACACCCGTTTGGGTGGATACGAGAGCTCCTAACGCAGCAAAATCCCAGCACACAACTTGGCGACGACTGCTGATTGCACAGGACACAGGAGGCGCGATCTTGGGGACGGTTCGGGGCGACATCTACTGGGGCGATGATGACGAAGCCGTGGCAATTGGACGTCGCGTCAACGGAGCGGGGCGGATGTGGCTCTTGCTTCCGAAGACGCTACCTGAGTCCCGAGCTGAGGGCAGGTCCAGAATCGAGAGTGGCTCTACGGCAAGGTTTCGCGACGCCGAGATGCGCCGCAGATCGGGACTCGGACGACCGAAGAGGTTGTGAGATACGCTCTAGTGCTGGGAAGCGGGCTCTGGCAAGATGCGGCTGTCCCATGAGATCAATAGCACGCCTTGTCTTCACCTCTTCTCTTGCTCTTTCTGCGCTCGCCTTCACTGCCTGTGGAAGCACCGACAACGCTGGCAGCGATGGAGGCAACTCCTGCCAATCGGGTGAGACTCGCTGTGATGGCGATGCCTACCAAGAGTGCTCTGGTGGCACGTTCGAAAACTCCAGCATTTGCGCGGGAAGCACAGTCTGCTCGGAGAGTCTCGGCTGTGTTGAGTGTCGCCCAGAGGATGCGCAAGCGTGCGTTGGCGACACAGTGCACACATGCAATACCGATGGCACCCTCGGTGGTGCCGTTCAAGAGTGTGCCGAAGGCCAGTGCTTTGGCGGTTCCTGTGGTGGCGGTGGCAACTGCGATGGCAACGCAACCGAGCTCATCTATGTGGTCGACGATGCATCGAACTTCATGAGCTTCGATCCCACGCAGCTCGTTCCTGGCGGTGCGCCCTTCACCACAATTGGAACGCTCAACTGCCCAGCAGGAACACCACTCGGTGGCGGGATTGGTGCCGCGACTCCGTTCTCCATGTCTGTTGATCGCAACGGCACCGCATGGGTGCTCTACAACAGCGGCGAGCTCTTCCACGTCTCGACCACCGACGCAAGTTGCCAAGCAACGAGCTGGCCCGTTGGAAATGGTGGCTTCGAACTTTTCGGAATGGGCTTTGTCTCTGACACTCCAGGTTCCGATGCAGAGACGCTCTTCATCTCTGGCGGCGATGCCCTCGACTTGGTTGGAGGCAATCTCGGCTCCATCAACCCAACCAATCTCGCGCTCACAACTCTCGGTGTTCTTCCTGCCGCCGAGCAGAGTCCCGAACTCACGGGAACGGGTGATGCAAAGCTCTATGGTTACTTTCCAGGAGCCACTTCAACATTCGTAGCCAACCTCGATAAGACCAATGCGATGCGTGGTGAGTCGTGGAATGCGACCAGTCTCGAAGGAGGGGCAAGTGCTTGGGCTTTTGCACACTGGGGAGGCAAGTTCTACATCTTCGCAACCAGTGGTCTGCTCTTCCCAACCAATGCGGTCTACGAGCTAGATCCGGCCACAGGCATGAACACCACCGTCATCAATTCGTCGGCGTTCCGCGTTGTTGGCGCTGGCGTCTCAACCTGTGCTCCAACACAGATCGACTAGTGTCAGGAACAGAGGTAACGATTCGCATCGCTGGCCCAAGCGATGCGGAGACGATTTATGCATTCATCGTGCAGCTTGCGATCTACGAGCGTGAGCCAGACGCGGTCGAAACCAATCCAGACGCGCTTCGAGTACAGCTCGCGAGCGATGCTCCCCCCTTCGAATGCCTCATCGCCGAACGCTTTGGCGTGCCCCTCGGATTTGCGCTGTTCTTTCAAAGCTACTCAACGTGGCGAGGCCTTCCGGGCATTTACCTCGAAGACCTCTTTGTCACAGAAGCAGAGCGAGGCAATGGGATTGGAACGATGTTGCTTGCCACGCTTGCCACGCTCACTCTTGATCGCGGAGGTGCAAGGCTTGAGTGGTCGGTTCTCGATTGGAACCAGCCATCCATCGACTTCTACCAACATCTCGAAGCTGAGATTCGCCGAGATTGGATACCTTGCCGCCTCAGTGGCAAGGCACTGCACGCATTGGCAGGCGAATCACGATTGCCCCACCTAGCGGGCCAACGGAAGACCGTAGAAGTTTAGAAGTCGCTCGCGCTTCTTGCTCTTGTAGACGTGACGCGGAAGGCCTTCGCTTGCCTTCTCTTTCGAACGGGCAATCACCACAAAGCTTCCGGGCTTGATTCCGTTCGCAGCACCCACAGGCACCGTCACGGGCTTCTCCTGGGAGACAATCGTCTTGGTGCCCGTTTGCTTGCACTTCTTGCGATACACAAGCGTGCCATCAGCCTCAATGCGATCAAGGCGCCCCGTCTCTTTGCACTTGTAGACCGGCTGCTTCCATGACTCCTTCTTGAAGGTAATCTCGAGAGCATCGCCGTTCTTCTTTGCTGAGGCGACTACACCTTCGCCCGTTGTGAAGTAGCCAGTGCTGGTGCGACCAAACCCGCCCGAGTTTGCCTGGGGCATGAAGTCACGAGGACGCAGCGTGAAGCGAGACTTAACCGCTTTGATCTCGGCAACCGCTTTCACCAAGGCGAGACGAGAAGCAAATCGGGGCCCTCTCGAAACCGCTGCGCTCTTGAGCATCTGCGCGTAGACCGATGCCAGCAAAGGGTGTTTCTGAGCCTTCTCGCACTCGTAGGCGGCGGCGACAATCAGGCTGCCAATGGGATGAGCGGCGGCATTCTGGATTTCCTCGGGTGTTGTGGGATTTCCTCGCATGACGAATTCCGTAGCGTAGCCCCGAGCCTTTTCCGAGCAACCTTCGAACTTGCGAGAGTCGCCTTCTAGGACCGCTTCCTCCATTTCGAAGGCAAAGTCCACCGCGGCCCTATCCTGATTGTACGACTTGACCCAATCGGCAAACCCGTCACTCGCAGCCTTGGTTAGGATCGCATAGTCCTCTCCGAGTTCTTCTGAGTAATGCTGCTTCCACTCCTTAAGTTTTACTGCGGTTTTCGCGAACTGAATAATCGACTTGGCGATCACTTGGTCGTCAGCGCCGCGCTCTTTGAGTTCTGCGAAGAACGCCGACTGGTCGAAGCGATTTGCGTCGACCAGAGCCGTTACACCCGTCTTGAACGAAACCACTTTTGCGGAGTAGGCAAAGCTCGAATAGAGCCAGCCCAAGGTTTCGATACTGGAAGGGATTGTCTCCCCGCGATCGATCCACCAAACCATCCAATCGGCACTCGTTCCATCCGCGCAGCCCATGCCGATGCGAAGGGCTTGGTTGCGATTGGACTCAAGCGCATTGGGGTTGCCTTTGGCCTTGAATCGTTCGCAGCCTTCGGGCGGGTTGTTGATAAAGTTTGTTAGGTCAAAGCTCTGAAGCTTGGCAAGCACGCCCATGAGATGCACTTGGTGTTGTTCGGACATGCCGGTGAGATTGGCGTTCTGCTGCATGTAGCTCCGGACCCATGTCATGCGATCGGCACTCTTGGTTCCGCCGCACGCAAAGCGCCCAATCTTGGACATGCTCTCAAGACCACTCTTGTACAGGCCGCCGGCCTTCTTGAGCTCCTTGGGAAAGACACGCTCGACTTTTCCATTCCCCCAATCGAGGCCCTTGACCTCGTCGCACCACGAAGCGCCTTGTAGGGAAATTGTTGGTGCACCTGCCGCAGCAACAACTTTCATCGCGTCGGGAATGGCGGGCACGGAATCAGAGACGTTGGCGGCGGGAGCAGTGGGCGCTTGGAATGGCGATGGCTTGGCAGTTGGGGCGGCCGCTTGTGGCGCAGGCTGTGCGGCCGGCTGCGCCTTGCCAGGAGCTTTCGCGGCCCCGGAATTCACAGGCTTGCCGTTGATCGTTGGACCCGTCTTGGCGATGAGACTGCAACCTGCTGAGGGAAGGAGAAGAGAAAGGGAGAGGACTGTGATGGCTGTTGAGGGTTTCATCACTCTCCCTGACAAAGCCCGTCATTCATCGTCGCGTTTTTTGATTTGCTGTGCGGATTTTGCGCTCCTTGTGTGCAGGAAACGCGACAGATCTGGGGCTTGTGAACGGCAAACGCAGACTCTCTGGGGGCCTTCCCCCCCGCCTTTCTCGGCAAACCAAGTCAATCCATGCGTGTTTTGGCCGAAGTAACAATTGAGACGGCTTGGCCTGTCCAGTGCAACACATTCGGGAGACGTAGATGCGAGACTTGCTTGAATTGGTTTTTGAATACCGCCGACTGCTAGCGCGGTCCGAGGCAATGGCTGGATCCCTCAAGCCACGCAGTTCAGAGCGACTAGCAGCACTGGAGAAACTCTTTGGTCAAGAGCCAAACAGCAACGCTGTTCATCCACGACGTCATGCTCGCTGCGATATTCGGCGTCCTGCGACCCTCCGAGTGGGAGATCGGGTTCAAGCAGTGAGCCTCGTGAACCTTGGCGGAGGAGGTGTTTGCATCACACCAGCCCCAAACGTTCGGACCGGCGACACAGCACTTCTACGTATTGTCGCCGACGACCAAAGCACGATCTACCAGTATCAGGTACGGGCCAATTGGTCGACGCAAGGTGATGAGGACTCATGCATGGGCATGCCATTTGTCGGCATTCCTCGGGTCATCGAAAGCAATTCTACGGCTCCGAGGCGCGCAGACACCTCAAGCCCCATCTAAGCCCGCAGAATCCGGCGCCCAGTTGGGCAAGCGAGCAGCACGCTCTGTATACTCGGATGACCTACGATGGCAGAGACGTCGGAAGAGCAAACTAGTGCCGCGAGATTTGGCACCTTTGGAGGGGTATGGACGCCATGCGTGCTCACCATCCTGGGCGTCATCATGTTCATGCGTTCTGGCACTGTCATCGGGCAGGCCGGCATTTGGAAGGGCCTTGCGATCCTCGCGATTGCAAAAGGCATCACGACGCTAACAACGCTCTCCCTATCCGCCATCGCAACCAACACCGAGGTTCGCACCGGTGGCGTCTACTACATGATCTCGAGGACGCTCGGTCCTGACTTCGGTGGCGCCATTGGTCTCACGCTCTTTGTCTCCCAAGCCATCTCGATTGCGTTCTACGTCATCGGTTTCTCCGAGGCGCTCTTTGGCCTGATCTCGCCCGAAGGCTCTGAGCTCGCTGGCACCTTGGCGACCTACTACGTTCCACAACTCACATCCTCGGTTGTGATCGTGTTGATCTTCGCGCTCACATTCAAGGGTGCCGACGTAGCGCTAAAAGCCCAGTACATCATTCTCGCAGTATTGCTGTTGTCGGTCCTATCATTCCTCATTGGCGGACTAACCGCGTTCGACATGGACACCTTCACCGCCAATAGCGGCGCGCGCAGTGGTTCAGAAGAACTCCCAGGCATCAGTTTCTGGGTTGTCTTTGCGATCTTCTTCCCCGCAGCCACCGGCATCACAGCCGGCGCCAATATGTCAGGCGACCTCAAAGACCCAGCGAAGTCCATTCCCAATGGCACCTTGCTCGCGATTGGCTTCACCGCGATCGTCTATATGTGCCAACTGGTACTGCTCGCGGGCTACAGCGACCAAGAGACACTCACGGCAGACCCACTGGGAACGCTCACCGACATGAGCGTCTTTGGCCCCCTCATCATTGCCGGCGTCTTTGCCGCCACCCTTAGCTCTGCACTCGGAAGTTTTCTGGGCGCTCCGCGTATCTTGCAAGCGATGGGCAAAGATGGCCTCTTGCGACCACTCGAGTACTTTGGCGTTGGTCACGGCCCCGCAGACGAGCCGCGTCGCGCAACCGTCATGAGTCTTGGCATTGCTCTGTCGATTGTGTGGGCTGGCGGTCTCGACGCCATCGCGCAAGTCATCTCAATGTTCTTCCTCATTGCCTACGGCATGATCAACCTCTCGGCGTTTGTTGAGGGGCGCTCGGGCAATCCGAGCTTCCGTCCGCGCTTCAAGCTCTTTGGTTGGCCAGCGGGTTTAGCTGGCGCCATTGGCTGTGCGGTTGCGATGATCAAGATCGATGAGAGCTATGCCCTTATCTCGATGGGCATTGCTGCTGCAACCTACTACTGGCTCAAGGGCCGCGCCAAAGGTGACTGGGGCGACGCAAAGCGCGGATACATCTTTGCCAGAACCCGCGAAAATCTTCTTCTCTTAGAAAAATCCCCACCCGACGCGAAAAACTGGCGGCCTGCCCTCGCGGTCATCACGGACGACTGTGAGCGCGACCGAGCCATGATTACCTGTGCCTCGTGGCTTGAAAGTGAGCGGGGCATTCTCTCAGTGCTCGAGCTAAGCGAAGATCCGGGTGAGCTTTATGAACGCCACATCAAGCGCCGCGATCGAGCAGCCAAGGTCCGCCAGGTGCTACATAGCCGAGGCATCGTCGCCTTTGCCGATTCTGTTGTGGTTCCCGACATGTCCGATGCGCTGGATGTTGTGATTCAGAGTTATTCTATCGGAAGCCTTCGCCCCAACACGGTCATGTTCTCGGTGCCCCCCCCTGCACAAGAGCATCGTCGCGATGAGCTCATCGACATGATGGCCATCATCGCCACCTTCAACATGAATGTGGTCATGTACAAGGGCGCCAGAGTTGATGAGAACATCAACCGCAAGCGCATCGACCTGTGGTGGCACGGCCAACAGAACGGCTCACTCATGGCCTTATTTGCCTATCTCACCGCCAATCACGCAGGATGGCGCGGGGCAAAGATCCGAATGCTTCGTGTTGTGAAGTCTGCCGATGAACACCGACAGGCAGAGACGGAACTTGCAGAGCTTGTTGCGTCGGCCCGCATGACGATGGATGTCGAAATCGTCCTAAGCGAGAAACCCGTATTCGAAATTATCGGCGACCGTTCTTCGTCCGCCGATCTTGTGGTACTTGGTCTCGCCGAGAAGGACCTTTGGGACTTCCAAAGCTTCCTGAACAACTGGGATGAGCTCTTGGCGAGACTTCCACCAACCATCTTCGTCCGCTCGACCGGTGAAGTGGACCTGATGGCCTAGGCCGCTGACCCCTGCCCTGCCCTGCCCCTAAGGCTGCATGGAAAAGGCCTCGAACCTCCATTCTTCCAATGACTAGAGCCACAGTCCCGATCTCTTCGCTCAACTCTTTGGCACCAACTAGGAGCTTCCCTGCAGAAGCAATCGTTACGGCAACGTACCCCAAAACTATTCCAGTCAATCTCTGAGCTCATGGTAAGATCGGTCCGGCGACCGATGCAGACTGATCCGGATTCCCTCGTCGGTTCGACCCTTCAGGATCGCTACCGAATTGACGCGTTCCTCGCCGAAGGAGCAATGGGGGCGGTGTATCGAGGGCACCGCATTGGCCTCGACCGACCGGTCGCCATCAAGTTTCTCGGTACCAACTTTGCGTCGAGCCCAACAGCGAAACAGCGGTTCGAGCGTGAGGCAAGGGTAATGAGTCAACTTGACCACCCCAACTGCGTTTCTGTGATCGATTTTGGAATCTCACCCGCTCCGTTCATCGTCATGGAATTCGTGACCGGTGAAACTCTTAGAGAGCTGATGGACGAGGGGCCCGTATCCGTGCGCAGGGCTTTGTACCTTAGCAGAGGAATCCTCGCGGGATTGGCCCACGCACACGAGCTGAATATCGTGCATCGCGACATCAAGCCTGCGAACGTGATGATTACCCGAGCAGCGGGAACGGAAGGCTTGGTGCGAATTCTCGATTTTGGTTTGGCGAAACTCCGCGATGGGGCCTCGTCTGACGTCTCTTCCGCATCCATTGTTGTGGGCACACCAAACTACATGTCACCGGAGCAAGCACAGGGCAGTGACGTTGACAGCAGGACCGACATTTACGCTGCGGGTGTTTTGCTATTCGAACTCGTAACAGGGAAAAAACCCTACACCTCTGAAGTCGCTCTGCACATCCTCTTGCAGCACAGAGAGGACCCAATTCCGAAATTGTCTGAGACTGCGCCTGATCGGAGTTTTCCTGAGGGACTGCAAGACATTATTGACAAGGCGATGGCGAAGGACCCTGACGACCGATTTGTCTCCGTGATCGAGTTTGCAGACGCGATTCGAGCACTGGAGGAGGGAGACATGCCCCTCTTAGCGCAGTTGGCTCCATCGTCGAACGTAGGAGACGATCCGACGGTACTCGCCCGACCTCTTCAACCAGATGCGACCGGGGCACCCCGATGGCAGCGCCCGTCTAAGCCACTGCTTCTGCTGCTCTCGTTGCCATTGGTCATCTTGGCCATTGGAACTGCGCTCGGCTACGGGCCATTTGCCTCCGAGAATGATTCAAGCCAGCCACCACGAGCGACACTTGCAGCAGGTGGTGCGCTGGGAGCTGCGAATCTGCTGGAGTCCGACACACACGAGCCGGCGACGGAGACAGACGGTGGTAGCGAGACTGACACTGCAACCAATCCCAACAGTGGCAGCGAGACTGACACTGCAACCAATCCCAACAGTGAGGTGCAGCAACAAGATGCTGCGACCGAGCTAGCTGCCGGCCACACAGACGCGGGCTCAGAATCAGAAGAAGCCGAAGACTTTTTCGAACTTGCCGACGAAGAGGATGAACTCGAGGAGGAGAGCGAGGGGGAACTTAGCGCTGAAGAGTTGGCGGCTGACGAACCCAACGTCGACCCACCTGCTGTTGAAGCAGCAGAGCCACCTACAATTCGAGTGAGAAACGTCTCCGACGCTAAGCGCTTGAGCCGGCAGGGGAAACGCCCCGAAGCGATTGGCGGATTGCGACAGCTGATTCGCAAGCAACCCAAGAACGCCCGCCTCTCACTTGCCCTCGGCAATCTCTATTTCGAGCAGATGTGGTGGAGCGCGGGGCTTGAGCAGTATCAACACGCTCTGCGCAAGGACAGAAAAACTCGGAAGTCACCGACTCTGATCAAGAACGCGATTCGCGCATTGGGCAGCTCAAAAACTCGTTTAAAAGCACAACGCTTGCTCCGAAAACAGATTGGTCCTGCAGGTCTTGGTCAGCTGCGACGAGCCGCAAAGCGCAACAAGAATGCGCTTGTCCGAAAGCGCTCAAGCGTGATCGTCCGACAACTCACGCGAAAACCAAAACGCACCGAGAAGAAGACGAAGAAGAGGCGCAGACGCCCACGTCCAAGTTGGTAGCTCGGGCGCTGTAGCATGTCGCAACACAGGACTCACAGTTCAACGCCCTTGAGCCCAACAGTGGTTGAGAACGGATTGTCAGCGACGTTTGCAGCTCGGGCCCTCATACTGGGTCAGTGGTTATGAGATACGCTCTAGCTAGTTCGCGTCCCAGTTGGACGCGAACTAGCTAATTTCTGGTGTGGAACACCAGACCACAGCGCCGAAGGCGCGAAACAC
>JANTGM010000125.1 GCA_024762925.1 Kofleriaceae bacterium
CCAGAGGCATAGAACGCCCTGGCTCGGTTCTTCGCGCCTTGTCAAAGAACGAGCTCCCGTCGCCAGCACATTTCTATTCCTCTGAGCCGCACACTAGCTGCGCAGGCGCTCGGCACACGAGCGCAGCGCTTCTTGGTCCTGCGGATCCTTGCTAGAGGCCCACAAGAGCGATGCAGACGCAACTTCGTGTAGCACGCGCCCCTGATCGCGCAGTTGCAAGAGGGCTTCACCAGCAGCGGCTCTACCCGCTCGATCGCTGCCTCGCTCAGCTGCAATCGCCGCCAACTGTTTTACCTCCGGTGCCCTCATCAGCATCGATCGCAAGACATCCTCTGCATCAGCCAAGAGACTCACATCCCAGGCGGCATCACTGCTTGCGCCAGGTCCCATCAGGACGGTGCGCAAATCACTAAAGTCCTTGACGGCCCGCTCAGCGGCATCCAACACCGCACTCTTCTCGCGACCAAGCCGTCGCAGCGCGTCCTGTAAGTCGTCGGCGAGCTCCTCGGTTTCCGCTGCTGGCAAGAGTGCACGTGGCTCCCTTCTGAAGAGCGCCCGAATGCGAAGCAGGAGTCGTTGCCACCACGGCATAGGCTCGAGCTTACCAGTGCTAGAGTAATTCGCATGGCCGACGTCGAATACGCGATTGTCGGAGGAGGCGTTGTTGGGCGCGCTATCGCCTTGGCACTCTCCCCGCAGGATGGCGAAATCGTCGTTCTTGAGCGTTGCCCCGCAGACCGCGTGGAAAACCAGTCGACACGAAATTCGGGCGTGATCCACGCCGGCATCTACTACCGCCGCTCCGAACGCCCCATCAAGGCTCGCCTCTGCGTTGAGGGGAACGCGCGACTCTACGAGTTCTGCAAAGAGAACGATGTCCCTCACGCGAATACCGGCAAACTCGTTGTCGCCACCAACACACGCGAAGAAGACTACCTGCAAGGCATTCTAGCGACTGCGAGGGAAAACGCCGTGCCTGGAGTGCGCATACTCAACGCACGTGAAGTGCAAGCAATCGAACCAAACATTCTCGCCACGGCCGCTCTTCTTGCGCCGACATCTGGAGTGATTGATTCCGCCGCCTACCTTGCCGCTTTGCAGAGAGTTGGTCGTGCGCACAGCCTCTTTGCCACCGAGGTTGTAAGCATCCAAGACAACGGGGCGAGCTTCGAGCTGGAAACGCAATGCGTTGGTAATAGCGAGCGATTCACCGCACGATACGTTATCAATGCAGCCGGTGCGCAGGCCGATGAGATAGCAAGAATGGTCAACCCTGACTGCGGATTCCAACTGGTGCCATCGCGAGGTGAAGCTGCGAAGTTCTATCAGAGCCGGCGCCCTTCTCTCGCTATGGGAGGCCGCAATATTTATCCAGTGCCAGCTGGATTTTACCCCGACGGAACGCATGCGAACGTTCCCTACGAAGAATTCCAGTCGCTACTAAGGGCCGGCGTCATTACAGAAACGGTTGGCGTGCACCTAACGCCAACGCTCGATGACAAGGGCAAGGTTGCCAACACCATGACGATCGGTCCTGCGATACAGGCGGGCGTCGCAAAAGACGATCTAGCAAGCGGACTCTACCCCCCTGCACACTACCTGCGCTCCGTCTCGGCCTACTTCCCAGGTCTCCGCGTGGACGACATCGAACTCCATCAAGCGGGCATTCAAGCGCGCATGGCAGGGCAACTGGACTGGCACATCCAACGCGACGTGAAGCACAGCAACTGCATTCACGTTCTTGGAATTGACTCGCCAGGCATGACGGGATCGCTTGCAATTGGTCGCCTAGTGGCAGAGCTATTGGTCTCATAACCACTGACCGAGTATGAGGGCCCGAGCTGAGGGCAGGTCCAGGAGCGAGAGCGCAGATCCAGGAGCGAGGGCGCAGGCATAGTGGCTCAACGGCAAGGTTTCGCGACGCCGAGATGCGCCGCAGATCGGGACTCAGAAGACCAAAGAGGTTGTGAGATACGCTCTAGCTAGTTTTTGTCCCTATCGGGACGGAAACTAGCTAGTTTTCTGAGACAGGCTCCATGAGCGCGGCGACTCTGCATTAAAACGTTGCGATAGCGATAGGCCTGCACAAAAACTTCCTGGTGAACATCGGAGGCTAGGCGTTTGGCGTCTCTTTCTCTGGATCATCGGTCTGTGCGCCGAGCCCACCAACTCTGTGTACCGTTCCTTTGAAGTCTTGGAGTATGTGATAGACGACTGGAACAATGATGAGTGTGATGCCTGTTGCCGCCATCACGCCAAAACCCAAGCTCACTGCCATCGGTGCCAAGAACTGCGCTTGAACCTCTGTCTCTAGCAACATTGGCATCAGGCCAAAGAAGGTCGTGAGCGATGTGAGTAAGATGGGTCGGAATCGGCGATGGCCACCAGCGACGATCGCATCCAAGGGTGACATGCCCTTCTTGCGATTGTCGTTGATCGCCACAATGAGGATGAGCGAATCGTTCACGACCACACCTGATAGCGCCACGACTCCCATCATGCTCATCATCGAGAAGTCGTGCCCCATAAGATAGTGGCCCCATAGTGCACCAACAAAGCCAAAGGGAATCGCAATCATGATGAGCAGCGGCTGCATGTAGCTTCCAAAGGCGACCGCCAAGAGCGCATAGACACCAAGGAGCGCCAGTAAGAACCCTGTCATCAGGCCCGAGTTTGCCTCAGACATTTCCTTATCAGCACCGCCTGTCGTAAAGGTGAGGCCTGGATAACTCTTGAGCACCTCTGGCAGCGTCTCCTTCATTACCTTGGCGACCACCTTCTTCGGATCGGCCGAGGCAGGGTCGATCATCGCGGTGACCCCCAAGATTCGCTGCCCATTGTATCGAGTGAGGTTGGTAAACGATGTGCCTCGTACCGTCGTCGCTGCCTCGGCCAAAGGAATCTCTCCGCCATTTGGTGTGCGAATTAAGAACTCTTCTACATTGTACTCCGACTCGCGCTCAGCCTTTGGAAGACGAACGTATGTGCGCACTTCATCTCGACCCCGCTGCTGACGTACAGCTTCGGCCCCAAAGAAAGCGGCTCGCAATTGGCTTGCAAGCATGGCTTCGGTAACGCCGAGCCCACGAGCCTTCGCCGTGAGTTCGAAGTCGAGTTGCTCTTTTCCCGCTTCATACCCATCGTTGATGTCATACGCGCCTTCATATTCCTGCAGGCGCTTTGCGAGGTCAGCCGCAGCAACCTTGAGAACCTCGTAGTCAGCATGGCTCAAGTTAATGTGAACAGGCGGACCAGAGCCAGGGCCCATTGCATAGTTGAAGGTGAGTGACTCAAGGCCGACGGTGTCAGAAAGCGACTCTCTCCATTGTCGAGCGAGTTCCGAGGCTCGAATCGAACGCTCGCCTGAGGGCACCATGTAGATTGCAACCTCGATGAGGTGCGCTCCCCGATCGTAAGCAGAAGAACCACTCAGATCTTGCTTGGCGGTGAGCGCGTGCCGCCCCACTTGAGAAAACATGCCAACCATGATCTTGTCCTTGCCGCCATTGGCGTCAAAGAGCGCTTCAACAGCATCGATCATCTCGATCTCGATCTTCTGGGCTCGCTCGAGCGAGGTGCCATAGGGCAGCCGCGCAGCACAAACCACAACGTCACTATCGATGTCGGGCATGTCAATTTTGCGGATGCGCCCACCAGCAAGAAGTCCAATGGAAGCGATCATCACCGCCACGGCAATGCTCATGCTCAGGTAGCGAAATCGCACTGCAGTGCGAACGAGGGGCACGTAGCGCCGCGCTACGAAGCGCTCAAAAACGCCTGAGAACGCCTGCTGTTTGCTCGAGATCCAGCCGAAGACCCCCGAGCCGTCACTCTCCTTGCTGTGCGCGAGGTGCGCGGGAAGAATGAGCAGAGACTCCACAAGAGAAAGTAGTAGGACGGTGATGACCACGATGGGAATCACACGCATGAATTTTCCCATGATGCCCGGCATCATGAGCATTGGGATGTACATGACAATGGTTGTGATAACCGCGAAACACACAGGCACCGCGACTTCCTTGACTCCAGCGATCGCTGCTTCAAGAGGTGCCATACCTTGTTGCCGCCGCATATAGGCCGACTCCCCAACAACAATCGCGTCATCTACAACCATGCCCAACACCTGAATAAAGGCAAATAGCGAAATCATGTTTAGCGAAACATCGGTGCTTGGCAGGAAGAGAAACGCACCGGCGAACGAGATTGGAATGCCAAGGGTGACCCAAAAGGCTAGCTTTATGTTGAGGAAGAGCCCAAGCACGAGAATCACGAGCACTAGGCCGGCAAGTGCATTGCGGGTCAGCAGATTCATGCGTTGTTCATACATGAGCGACATGTCCATCCAGATGTCCATCTCGACGCCTTCGGGAAACGTTGCCTTGCTCTCTTTCATGACCTTGCGGACTGCTGCAGCTATGTCGAGAGGTTTTTCGTCGCCAACCCGAAATACTCTTAGCATTACCGCTGGCTCGCCATTGTATCGAGTTGTCTGATCGATATCCTTAAAGCCATCGTTGACGGTCGCGATGTCGCCAACGCTGATCGCTGTGCCATCCGGACGAGCGATTAGAATGATCTCTTCAAACTCTCGACCAACAAGGCGGCGTTCGGTCGTGCGAATCAATACTTCTCCGCGCTCGGTCTTCACGCCTCCGCCTGGTAGTTCGACCGCAGAGTTGCGAATCAAGTCAGCAACCTGCCCAAGCGTGAGCTTGTAACGCCTGAGGTTCTCCTGAGAAATCTCGATCGAGATCTCGTACTCGCGCGCGCCGCCATAGTCCACGACCGAAATACGGTTGTCTTTTAGCAGACGGTCCTTGGTCTCTTCGGCCATGGCACGTAGTGCCTTCTCCGTCTGCTCACCGTGCAACATGATGGACACCACATCCATACGTGCCGCGGCCAAGAAGACATTGGGCCGTTCCATGTCTTGCGGAAAGGACACGATCCGATCCACGGCTGCCTTGATTTCGGTGAGGCGTTGCTGCGGATTCTCGCCTTGCTTTAGCGCAACGGTTACAACGCCAAAGTTCTCCCGTGCGGTGCTGTTAATTTCCTTGACGCCATCCATGCTTCGCACGGCTTCTTCGACCACCAAGATCGCACCGCGCTCAACCTCCTCGGGGCCTGCGCCAGGGTACACAAGCTGCACCATCACAAAGTCGAGATCGAAGCCCGGAAACACCTCTTGCTTAATCGTGCGAAGCTGCGTCAAGCCTCCCAACACCAAGATCACCATGAGCACGTTGGCGGCTACAGCGTTGCGCGCAAACCAAGCGAGCGGCCCTTTCGACGTACGCATCGCTTCTTCTTCTGCCGCAAGTTCCTGTGAGCCCTCCGCGGGAGTCTGGCTCTCGCTCATCGTGCGCCTGCCGTTTCGCCCGATGGCTTGCCAGCCGTTTCGCCCGGTGCCTTGCCTGCCGTTTCGCCCGGTGCCTTGCCTGCCGTTTCGCTCGGTGCCTTGCCTGCATCCTCCGACCTACCTGCGACTGGCTCACGAATTTCCTCGCCGGGCAACCGCAATTTCATTCCATCGATCGCTGCTGATAGTGGACTGATGACGATCTTCTCGCCAGGCTCCAAGCCGCTTGAGAGGAGAACCGTTCCTTCCTGGCGCCAGAGCACCTCCACCTTGCGCTTCTCAAGCGTGGACTGGTCTGTGAACACGTACACTTCACTGCCGTCTCGCAGTGCGGAGCGATCAAGCTCTACGATATTTTCTGCCTCGCGGCCTTCGATGGCGACCTCGACGTAGGTGCCGAGGAGAAGGGGTAACTTGCTCGCTTGCGCTGGACTCTCGGGCTGCACTGGTGCTTGCGCTTCCCCCGCACTTTGGGCCGTTCCCAAGGGGTCCTCAACTTCAATGAGAACTCGGGCCATGTGACCGGCTGGGTCGACGTCTGAGAGAAGCCGAAGCACGCGCCCTTCCTTCTCAATGAGTTGATCGCCGATGCGATGGCGAACGACGACTTTCGACCCAGGACCTTTGGTGTTCACGCCGGGCACAGAGATCCAAACCAGTCGCTCGACGGGCACAGAAATCTGCACCCAGTAGCTGCGTGTGCCAACAAAGCGCAAGAGAGGAGCCCCAGGAGCCACGATTTGCCCGAGGTCGACATTGCGTTCTTGCACCATACCGTCGAAGGGAGCGCGGAGAAGCGTTCGCTCGACACCGAGCCGCGCACGTCGAAGACCGCTCTTTGCAGATTTGAGTTGTGTCGTCGCCGAACGCATCTGAGGCTCACGCAGAGCAAGTTGCTTGTTTGCGCCCCCCTTGCTCTTGCTTCCGAACATTTCCCATTCGCGCTTAGCCACCGCGACACGGCTCTCTTCCACTTGCAACTGGGCCGCTGCTGAATCGACAAGGGCAAATTGCTGCTCGACGGCGATCCGATAGTCGGAAGGATCCACTCTCGCGATGACATCGCCTTTCGCAAACTTGCCACCAGGCTGCAGGTTCTTGGCGACGTTGATTACCTTGCCTCCAACCTCGGTCCCGAGCACAACCTCTCGTGCGGGCATCACGGTACCGCGCGCTCTAACGGTGATGCTCGAGGAGTTTTGCTTAACCTCACTGATCTCCACAACGGTACCTTTGTCGACAAAAGCACTCTTCTTAGGCTGTGGCTTTGTGCTCACAAGGTATTTGTTCACGCCGACGCCGCCAGCAACGATGACAATCGCAATCACGGCTCGAATGCCCTTATTCATGCTTCTCTCCTGCCTGCTTCTTCTGGTCTTGCTTCTCTAGCTCGCGCATCCACGTCCCACCCAAAGCTCTGCAGAGCTGAACTCGGTGAGATAATGCTTGCTGCTTCGCTGAGAGCAGCGTCTGTTCAATTTGCTGTTGGCTGCTCAGGGCACTAAGAATTTGTATGAAACTCTGTTCGCCAATACCATCGGCATAGCGTCTTCGAGCCTCTTCTAGCGTCTCGTTTGCGATAACATGTTGCCCTTCGAGTTCCACGATGTACTCAAGCTGTTTGGTCTCCTGTACCAACGCATTTTCCACCTCGAGAATTGCCTGCAAGAGCACCTGACCAAAGTTGTAGGAGCGTTCGCGAACCACTGCCTCGTTGCGTTTGACCTCGGCCTTCAAACGCCCACCTTGGAAGAGCGGCATCACGATGCCTGCGACGACGTTCCAAATTGCTGATGTGCTGTAGTCGTCACCGATTCGCACAAAAGGTCCGTACTTGCCGGTTAGGCGAAGTTGGGGCAAGCGATTTGCAACCGCGACTGCCACACCAAAGTCAGCTGCCTCCACCTGCCTTTGGGCCGCTCGGACATCGGGTCGTCGCAAGAGCAAGTCGGCCGGCAAGCCTGTGTTGGGTCGTTGTGGCATATCCGGCAGCGCTTCCGAAATGGCAATCGAAATCTGCCCGGGCGCCTTGCCGGTCAAGACCGCGAGTTGGTTGGTGAGCACGGCGATTGCCGATTCCACGGGAACTCGCTGCCCCGAAACCGCTGCCAACTGTTGCCGCTGCTGCAATACATCGAGCGAACTTCCCAGGCCTTGTCCCAGTCGCATCTCCGCCAGTTCGAGGAAGTTTTCGCTCACCTTGATTTGCTCTCCAAGAAGCGTGAGGCGTGCACGCTGGGCAACAAGGGCAAACCAAGTGTCGGTGATCTGCGCGACCAAACTCATCGCAGCACTCTCAACCTGATCTCTCGCGGCTACGACATTGATTCGCGCCGACGCATTGGCATTCGAGTTTTTGCGAAATACATCTAACTCATAGCTCGCTTCGAATGAGACGGGTGCGATTGGCACGAAGGGATTGGCTGGCTCTTGCTCGATAATGCTGGCACCAACTTGAAGGGTTGGAAATCGTGCTGCACCTGCCTGCTTGGCCACCATCCGGGCTTGCGTCACACGCTCCCACGCGGCTTGGACTTGCAGGTTGCCGGCGAGCGCATCTTCTACAAGGCGATTGAGGGTGGCATCTCCAAAGTCCTGCCACCAGCGATCCGGCAGGTTCCCCCCGGTCTCCGAGATGCTGCTGTAGGCATCGGGCAGCTCGATGGGAGGCGCCGGGTTCTTTGTGACCTTGTGCGGCGAACATGCTGGGACCGCAAGGCCCACTATGAGCAGAGGTGTAAGAACTTGTCTCATCGCTCGATCTCGTTGGAAGCCAATCCACAGCTCAGAAGCTCAACGAAGCTGTCCATGAAGTTCTCTCGTTCGATAGCGACCGGGAACCGACTACCATCTTGCTCAACGCGTGATGAGAACAACAGGGCTCCGACCATTCCAGACCAGAGCTGGCAAGCGAGCGTGGTTGCGTTTGCCGGGTTCGAGATTGAACCATCTTCTTGTCCGGCGGCAATTGTGGAAGACAAGATGCCAATGATATTGGCCATCGTCTCTCGATGCGAACACATGCCAGGACACTCCTCGTCGAGGTTGTCGTCCGAAGCGATCCAGGATATGGCCAATCGAAAACGGCGAATGTTCGAAGACATTTCATGAGACCACAAGCGAAGCATCTTGCCCACCTTCTGGCGCCCAGAAGTTGGCTCATCAGAAATATTCTGAAACTCTTCGCGCACAACCGTGAGCACGCGATTGCTCAACTCACTAAAGAGGGCAAACTTCGATCCAAAGTAGAGATAGAGGGTTCCTTTACTAAACTCCGCCTCCTCAGCCACCTCGTCCATCGTCGTCGCCTGGTAGCCCTTGCGCCGGAACACCTCTTCTGCTGCCTCCAGAATTTGGCTACGACGAAGTTCCTTTTCTCTTTCTTTTCGACTGCTTGCGGACATAGTGTGACTTCGAGTCAGCAAATGACTCCCAGTTCATCCTGTGACTAGCAGTCTATTGCCGACATCGCAATGCGCGCCACTCAGCAAATACGGCGGATCCCATGCAAGGCCGTGCTCGTCGATCCTGAACCAGTTTTAGGGGAGATCTAGAGCCAGTTCCGGGACCGAAATGACGAAACGCCGGCACTGCCGACGTTTCATTCCCCGCGAATCAAGTAGCACTACTTCACATCGCGCATTGCTCGATCCGTGGCCTTGGAACCAAAGCTCTTCGTCCACAATCCAAGCCAGTACTCCGTAGTGTAGATAGCAGCGCTGTTGCTTCCAATGGTGTAGCCCGCTGCAGACGCAATCACCGTTGTTCGAAGGTTGTTTGCCGCTACACGCATCGTTGCTTGATCGTTCTTCTTCTCTGCCCAGAGCATCCAACGAAGCAGATGGTTCGCGACCGCAGTTGCGTCCTTCTTGTTCCACGTTGCATTGGGAAGGTAGAGCGCTCCTCCATCCCAGGGAGTTTTCTTAGCCTTCTTATCAAAGCGCAAGGCACTCACAACAAGAGCAGCCGTCCCTTTGCCCTTGCCTCCCAAGAACGAAGCGGATTGTTGCCGTACTTGTTGGTTTGGTGATGTGAGCATCGCATTCAGGAGCGTCTTTGCTGGCAGAGCGGCGAGCTCCTCCTGAAGCTCCGCTCGCATTTCAGGGACGCTTGCAACGAGCATGAAGAGCTCATCAGGCCCACCTTGCCTTGCGATAGCGGCCATACGCTTGGTCCAAGGCCTGCGAGTAGCGGGCAGAGTCCGAGTCAGCCCCTCTAGGCTCCGCAATTTCGTCATCGTGGTCGCCATTTGCATTCGGCCGGCCGCCGCCCAGCTTCGAACAAGAGCTGAATACTTGCCATTCGATATGATGTCCGCGAGCGCAACATCAGCGTCCGAAGTTCCCTTGCGGGACAGTGCCAATATTGCATTGCCTTGCTGTACTGGATCCGAACTATTCTTAGCAGCGGCAATCAGCGATTTCGATGAGCCAACGGCAATCTGAGCATGCTGAGCCTCGGCGACCCCCTGCGTTCCAGCCATGAGCATGGCGGCAATCGCCACACCTTGGAGGCGCTTGCGAGTCACGAGGAAAACTCCGCCGATGAGCAAGAATCCAGCGATG
The DNA here is from genome assembly GCA_024762925.1 of Kofleriaceae bacterium. Taxonomy (GTDB): domain Bacteria; phylum Myxococcota_A; class Polyangia; order Haliangiales; family Haliangiaceae; genus NORP324. Next base: position 9,928 of record JANTGM010000125.1, read on the forward strand.
GGCCAGAGCGGACTTCCACCCGAGCCACCACCGAGGCCAGCCGCCGCCATACCTGGCGCAATCGACTCATCATCTCGATAGGCGAGTTCCCATCGGTAGAGCTTGCCGCCTTGGTTAAGGCCTGGTCCCTGTCGAACCGCATCGTAGGCGCGTGGAGTGTTCTGCGCTTTTGCCATGCGGTACTTCTGAAACTTCAGGTTTTGCTTGGCCAGAACGTTGCGATCAAATGCGCCATCAATCACCGTGAGTGTCATCGATCGCAACTTGCCAAGTGCCTGCTTGCCAAGCCTGTCGCGCTGCTTTTTGAGTTCGGCACGATTGAGATCATCGATCGCTCGTCCGCGCATTCCAAAGGCTTCACCGATGTTGAGTAGCTCTTTCTCCTTCTTCTCGAGCTTGTTGACAAGTCGCCCCTTGCGAATCGCGAGCATGTCGGCAGCAAAAAGTTCACGCGCCAAGCCATTGTGCCGCGTAGGGTCACGTAGTGCTGGCAAGTTGGCAATCTGCGACATATTGAGGTCCTTCTTGGTGCCACCAATAACGCGCAGAGGAAGCGGATTCGTGACGTTCTGGTGTAGTTGGAGCCCCGAGATTTGGCGCTTCACAAAGCCTTCAGGGATACCGGTGATCTTTGAAGGATCATCGGTGAGTGCGTACACGATGTTGCGTGAGTTGCCTTCGGCGTTGAAGACGGAGAGTCGCATCGGAACCACAAGCTCCTTCGTGCGAAAGCGAAAGCCCATCGCCTGCACAAAACCATTGAACGTTGAGCCGGTGGGACGTTTAGAAACCACGCGCCGCATGCCAGGTCGAGGATTCACGCCAGCCTTTTGCCCAACGTTGGTTTTCACAGCCACAAAGAACCACTTGCTCTTCACGTAGTCCGAGACCACTTCGTCCATCCCGTCGGGGTATCGAAACCCGTTGTCAGTCATCCAGGTTTGCAGAGCCTTGCTGCCACCTGCGGCCAAGACGGCCACTTCGTACATGCCAACGGCTTCTTGCCGAACCACACGAACTTCGTCGAACCTGAGACTCTCCTCAGCATCCATGGACGGCGCCGCACTGGACCTCGCCATGCCTCCAAGTCCTCGCGACATGCGTCGGCTAGGGCGAAAGCGCTGGACGCGAGCAATCACCTCGGGCGGGTCGATCGCGGCAGCGAGGTGGGCAAAGATGTTGTCATCAACCTTGCGAATGCTTGGCGGTGTTGGAAAGGGAATTAGCATTCCAAACTCTTCCACTTTGCCTCGAAATCCCGGACGCAGAACCATTGTCTCGATGCCCTTGTCAAACGCGACGTAGGTCTTTTGAACACCAATGCGCTCGATGCTTCTTGAAGATGCAATCTGTAGTGGTGGAGGCACCATGCCACACGGGTCGGCAAAGGCCGACTGTCCACCACTGCTACTTGTTACTAGGGTAATGGCCAAGAGGGCCACCAAAGCGCTGTGTCGTTTTGACGTCATTCTGCGTTCTCCAAACTCATTTTGATTTCTACTCGTACGGCGGATTGCGTCTTCCCATCACTCATCATTATGTGATCGAGCACCTGCCAGTTATCTCCGCTCTTCATGACCGTGAACCACGGCCCAGCACCAAAGTGCTCGGCCTCCACTCAGTAGCGAGACCACAAATAGTTCACTCCGGTGCGCATCACCGTGCCGTTGAACTCCATTGCCAACAGGCCTTCTCCTACTGTGGCGAGGTGCTGCTTTTTGCCGATTGGAACAGCGTTAGGCCCATAGACGGCTCGTACCGCCCCATCGTCTTCGTCAACCAATCGCAACGTGACCTGCGCCTCGGTTCGACTGAGTTCGCGACGCAACACATCTTGGTGCGCTTGGGAGAGCGCCCCGTGACCAAACTCCTTTAGGAATTCTTGGGTTCGCGGCCCGTAAAAGAGAAGCGTCTCGAGTCCCTCGCTTGCAGCCTCCGGGTTCGCCGTAGCGTACTTCGCACGCGCCATCTCGAAATCCAATTCGTCAAACGGTGGCACCGGGTGCTTTGCAAGGGAGCACGAGGTTGTGCACTCCTCCTTGCCAGCCTCGGTTGTGGGCTCGGGGCCTGAACCCTTGGGTACCTCAAGGACCACCTCTGTATGGCTAGCGTCGGTACCCTCATCTTCTGAGGTGCCACATGCGCTCGCAGCGGCTAGCGCCAAAATTGCCGTCCACAGCTTTGCTCGAATCAGCATCTCCTGATAGTACGAAGCAGTCGACGCGAGGGTCTAAATCCCTGCGACTTTGCGAAAGTCTTGTAAACTCAGGGCGAATTGAGCGCTCAAGTATGACTCGAGAAGAAATACGCCTCACAACCTTGGTTGAGCACGGTGGTTGAGCGGCCAAGTTGAGTCCAACGGACCTCGCTCAGGTGCTGAGCGCTTTGCCCCCTGTTTCTGATTCTGCAGTGCTTGTCGGCACGAGCACTGCGGACGATGCTGCTGTGTACAGAATCTCGGATGAACTTGCCCTCATTCAAACCGTAGATTTCTTCACTCCCATCGTCGATTCTCCCTTTGCCTTTGGCCAAATCTCTGCGACCAACAGCATTAGCGACGTCTACGCGATGGGAGGACACCCCGTCATTGCCATGAACATTGTTGGCTATCCGCGCGACAACCCAAAAGCTCCACTTTCAGCACTAGGAGATATTCTGAAAGGCGGAGCGCAGAAGGCCGCCGAGGCTGGCGTGAGCGTTGTGGGCGGGCACACGATCGATGATAACGAGCCGAAGTACGGTATGGCGGTAACGGGATTTGTTCATCCAGACAAGATCTGGCGCAACATTGGTGCGAAGCCAGGGGATCACCTTGTGCTCACAAAGGCTCTTGGCACCGGCATCATCGCCACGGCGATGCGCGCTCAAAAGGCCGATAGTGATGTGGTATCGAGTGCCGTTGCTTCCATGTCGCTGCTCAACGAGGCAGCGGCCAAAGCAGCCGCCCAGTTTGCGATCTCGGCCTGCACCGATGTAACCGGCTTTGGATTGCTGGGACACCTTCGCGAAATGCTTCATGACGAGCTCGACGCCGTTCTCGATCTCTCGAAGATTCCGATCTTGCCGGGGACACACGAACTTGCTCGTGCTGGCTTCGTTCCTGGCGGCAGCCGACGAAATCTGACCTCAATGCAAGACGTCTTCAGCGTCGACGATGGGATCGACGATGTTGAGCAAGTGATCCTTAGCGATGCACAGACTTCTGGCGGGCTGCTCATTGCTCTACCCGAAGCTGAGGCAAGCACACTGGTATCGCACTGCAAGGATGCTGGGCTTGCCGCAGCAGTAATCGGCGGAGTGAGTGCGGGCGTTGGAAAAATCCGACTGCGGTCGTCACTCTGAGTGTCTCTGTGAATACAATCCGCGCATGAATAGCCGCGATTGGGACAAGCGATACCAAGAGAAGAAACTCGTGTGGTCCGCGGGTCCCAATCAATTTGTCGAAAGCGAAGTTGCCAGCCTGGCGCCTGGCAGAGCGTTAGATGTTGCTTGCGGAGAAGGCCGCAATGCTCTTTGGCTCGCTGATCAGGGCTGGACCGTCACGGCCCTCGACTACTCCCCGGTAGCCATCGAGAAAGCCAAGGCCCGCTCCAGCGAAATTGGGGCAAATATAACGTGGCAGGTTGCAGATGCCACGACCGACATCGACGGCCGCTACGATCTGATCCTCTACGCATACTTGCACTTGCCACGCGCACAGACAGAGCGCAGCCTTGCACTCGCGAAGCAAGCGCTTGCCCCGGGCGGCACGTTGCTTATCGTCGGTCACGACATTCGGAACATCGAAGAAGGGATCGGTGGTCCGCAGGACGCGAGCATCCTCTTCGGGCCACACGACTTTGAGGCAATGCTCACGGGCCTTGAAATCGAAGCGGCAGAGACTGTGGAGCGCCCTGTTAACAAGGAGGGCCAAGTGCACCAGGCCCTCGACGTCTTGGTTCGGGCCCGCAAGGATCGATAGCGCTAAAGGGCTTCGAACCTGTTGCCGATAGCCTGTACGTGGACACGGCGAGTAAGGATTGTGCGAGCGAGATTGTCATACAGCTGAACATTTCGGCGGAGCAGTTTCAGCGCCACTACCGCGGCGTCCCCGGTGTGCAAGCCAGGGCCATGGATGGCAGAACGGTGGTGCTTCCCGCCAGTGCCTTACGAGCCCATGTCACCCGTGATGGTGTGCATGGGACCTTCGCGTTTCGCATATCCGGCAAGGGAAAACTTCTTAGTGTGGAGCGGCGAGCCTAGAGGCCTGTCTTCACGCTGCGGAACGATTGCGTCGCCCGACTGAGGCCGGGCTCCTCTTCAAACCAACCGCTTGTCTCTGCGTTTTTATCCACCCCCGCGCCTCGTGCCTTCATTCCCATGCGAGCCCAAGCTCTACTTGGAGTAGGCCGAGATGGCGCCTACAAGGTATTGGCGCTTGTCATTCATAAACTCAATAATTCGCTCGGTTAAGCCAATCATCTCGCCCTGTGTATCAAGTCGTATAATCGGCACATCGGCGTTTAGAAGCTTATCTCTCAGATAAATTCCGTGGTGCACATGTTTGATCGTCGGGTCGGGGGCGGCATCTTCATCCTCGTTAGACTCAAAGATCATTCCAACCTCTCGTGGCAGCTTCATCCCCTCGGCAACGGCGCGATTGAGCTTGCCTGCCTGGCTGTCGATTAGCATCACCAGAGCCTTGCTGTTTGGTACCTCGATCTTCTTCTGGTCGTTGAGAAGGGCAATTGTGTAGAGAAGAAAGGTGCCACCTATGTTGTGGAAGAGCCCAACCGAGTAGACCTTGGAGGGATCCTTATGCCCGTCAAAGGCTGCCAACTCCTGAGCAATCACGCCAACGATGTAGGCAGTTTTCAGAGAGTCGGAAATGCGCTTTCGCAGAAGCTTGTTGCTGCCAACAATAAACTCCTTGGAAGCGAGTGCTTGCAGGAGCGGCAGCGTCTTATTGAGCCCCAAGCGAGATAGCGCTTGCATGACATTCTGCGCCTTGCCGCTTCGCGCATAAAAGGCACTGTTCGCCACGCTTAGGAGTTTTCCTGAGAGGCTTTGGTGTTTGTTTACAAAGTCACCGACATCTCGAAACTCCAGGTCCGAGCGGCTTGTGAGGTCTCGCACTTGCTGCAAGACCTCGGGCATCATGGGTCCAGGAAGCTTGCCGTTGGCGACTCGTTTCAACACATCGTCAAGCGCCTCCATAGCCACTTCGATCTTGTCGAGACTTTTGTTGGCAACCTCGATCTTGTTGTCCTCGGGCGCTTTCTGGCGCGCAACTCGAAATTCCTCTGGCACCTCGTGGTTGGCCTCCCCATGGGCCTTTAGGATCGCGTTCACGAGGGGACCAACTTGTCCCTCACTTACAACGGCCACGACTGTTGGTGGGAAGTCACCATCCTTGATGGTGTTGAGGGACTCTGAATCTTCGACCACGATGACCGTCGGAATGAACCGAAGTCGCTCAATCTTGGTGAGGCCACGAACAAAGCCCACACCCGACTCTTGGCCGAGTCTGTGAGCCACCACCATGGACGATGGAATGCCAGTGCGGGTCAAGTAGAAAAGCGCGTCCTCAACGCTGACAGCCTCATGTACCGTGAGCTGTCGGTGACGCAGCAGTCGAGTGAGCCGCCCTCGCACGGGTGCGCTCGGGTGCACAACCAGGACAACCTCGCTCATGGCGAGGTCTTCCTACACATGCCGGTGACGTTACTTCTGGCCAAGACGTACCCTTCATTCCAATAGTACTCCGCGCTCTGCGGAAAGTCCAAGTAACGCTCACAAGCGCACATCCACCGACTCGCCCTCTCACCAGCAACGTGCCAAGACGAACATCTTGCGCGGTTTCCAAGTTGCCAATCACGTGATCATAGGCGAGAAGCTGGCGCGGACTGTTCGAACACCGACACCAGCATTCTTCTTAGATTCGCCTCGAATGCCACAACCATCCAGCGCAATACCATTGGCACCAAGCTCCGCTAGGCGTAGATTCCAATGCCCCATGCGTCTAAGGTGCCACCATTGTGACGGATCGTAGCCCCTGGACTCGCATGGCCGCAGGATGGAACCAGTTTTGGTTCTCTGGCGAGGCCCGTATCAGTCTTGGCATCGCGCGCATTGGGGTTGCCACATCCGTCCTGCTTTCGCTTCGCAAACTCCACACGCCAGACTTTGATCAAGCGCTCGCGAAGCTTCCGGTGGAACTCTACGACCCGGTAGGCATCTTGCGGATCTTGGGATCAAGTGTTCCATCGGCCACGTTGTTGGCGGTGATTCAGATGGTCGCGTGGCTCTCAACCATTGCAATGCTGCTGGGGCTCGCCGCGCGTGCCAGCACTGTCATCAGTCTTGTTACAGCACTGGCCTTGGCGTCATTTCAGTCGAGTTTCTCGCCTGGCTGGCATCACGTGTACCCGCTCGTCTTCCTCGCTCATATTCCTCTTATCGTTGCTCCGGTAGGCGATGTTCTTAGCCTCGACTCCGTGATTCGAAGACTTCGGAACCGTGCGCTGCCTAGGCGAAACGGTGGAGCCTATGTTTGGGCGGTCCGTCTGGTGCAGTTCGCAATCGCGTTGGTCTTCTTCAATGCGTTCCACCACAAGATCATTCAAGCGGGGTTTAGCCTCGACTGGGCTCTTTCCGACAATCTGCGGCACCACCTTCTCATGCGCTATGACTGGGTGGGTCGAGAGCGCAGCCCTGTGGCGGATTGGTTGTTGCAGAGCGAATACCACTACAAGACGGCAGCCCTCTTGAATCTCGCCGCCCAGAGCCTGCCTCTTGTCGCGTGCTTTGTTTGGCGCCGCGCATGGTTGCGTTGTGCCCTCGGCTCGCTCTTCGTAATCGAAACGATTGCGCTCGGCTTTGTCATGGAGATGTGGAACCTGCACTGGCTCCCCTTGGCAGTCGTCTTTGTCGACTGGGACCGTCTGGTGAACCGCCTTGTGAAACCAGGAGACAAGAATACTTCTAAGGTGCCTGCTGCGACCTTGCGCCCCACTCTCCGGCGCGGCTTCACTGTTTGGATCTCTCTGTACCTCGCAGCGTGGTTGCTCCTAGGATTCATGCATCCACCAATTGACCAAAAGGCCAACCTCTACCCATTCTCGCGTTTTCCGATGTTCTCCGGAATGCGAGTAACAAAGCCGTACGATCAACACAACACCTACGAGGTGCTTGGGACTCGACTTGAGATCGTGAGTAGTCCGCCAGTGTCCAAGCAGGTTCAGGCAGAGATCAATCGACGCTATGGCTATCGATGGCTGCACCGAATTTCCAACCCAAAGAAGCTGGAAGCTCGTTTGGCATCGGTGGCAAACGATATGAAGCGACGCTACAAGATTGATGAGGTGCAATCGGTGACCTTGTGGCTCACCGTCTTTCAAGCTCCTGCCTATCCGGCCAAGGCCGAGTTCATTGCGCATCGTCTCGCAGTGTCGGGACACTGGAGTGTCGACAGACCCTTTATAAGCTATCTGCGCTCGGTTGATGTGGAAACAAAGCACAGCAAAGAAGGGCGGCTCGAACCAGGGAAGCCACTACCCTCCGACGCTACCGTTGTCTATCACCCAGACGACACGCTCACGGCTGTCCCCATTGCACTGCAGGCGCAAGACGATGGCCACTACTATCAAGAGGTAAAGGGAG
>JANTGM010000126.1 GCA_024762925.1 Kofleriaceae bacterium
CGAAGCAGCGCTTGCTTCCGAACCGTCTTCCGCGATCGCTTCCGAAGCAGCGCTTGCTTCCGAACCGTCTTCCGCGATCGCTTCCGAAGCAGCGCTTACCGCAGATTTCTCGGCTGCCGCTGGAGCTGCTGAATCAGAAGAACTCGTACCACTCTTGGCAGCGGCCTTCGCTGCGAGTGCCGCAGCTTCCTCCGGATCCATGCCGAGCTTCTCCTCTAGCGCGCTCACCTTTGCCGTCAGCGTCTCAATGAGTGCCGCCATCTTTTCGAGTTGCCCGCCGCCCTCAATCCGGTCCAGCCGCTCTTGCAGCTTGCCTTGGGACCGTTCCAGCTTGGCCACAGCCTTGCGCGAAGCTCCGCCCTGCCCGGCGTCGCCAGTGCGAACCGCCTCTTGCATTTGCACCTTGGCAAGTGAGAGAAGCCGAACCATCTCAACATCGAGCCACTCCCCCTTCCACAACTCGTAGGCCTCAGCGGGCTCTTCCGCGTTCATTAGGCGCTCCGTCAGTTCGACCATCTCGACAAGCTCTGGGACCGCCCGCAAATGACGACCAATGAGGCTGGCGCCTTCGATCATCTGCTGCACGGGTTGATGAAGATTGGGCCCAAAAGGCACCAGGCGCTCAACCTCTAGCACCCACTCGCCCCCCGATTGGCTTAGTCGTTTCAGGCTCGTTCCTAGTCCAGCTTTGCTCATACGGAAATCACCACAGAAGGGCGTTGCAAGACTCGGTTCGACCGCTCACGCAAGTTCTGAACGGCTGTCCTCACCACTTGCGATTTCAGCGCTGCAGCGGCACACTCCTCCGCGGAAGTGCTTCCTGGACTGGTGCTGGGCTTGGTCTTCAAAACCAATGGTGCGTCGCGTGAGCGTCCGTACGGGGGGTTCGATTCCCCTGCATTTCCGCCACTAAGACCCTAGATTGCTAGGGTTGTGAGTTGGTTCCAGGATGGCGCTACATGAAATTTCGAGTGTGCAAAGAAGATAGCTGAGCTGCGTCCCCCGAGGCAAAGCCAAGGCGCTGGAGTCGCTTCCGTCGGCCCTCATCCATGTCACTCTCCAGCTTCTGAATCCGTTGCCAGCCGCGCCGCAAATCGTCCGGTTGCCAGGAGCCCGCTGCTAGCAGCAGTAGCGCGTCGAAGACTTCCTCGTTGAGTCCAGCGCTGTGTGCGAGGGCATCGTGTCGTCTGTGCACAGCCATGGCGAGCCTCTCTTTTAGGGTCGGATCGGCCTGAATGTGATGGGTGAGGTGAGCGAGCCCAAAGGCGACGTGTCGTGCCTCGTCCTGTGCGGCCATCCGCGCTACTTCGCTGGTAATCGGATCGGGGGCAAACTCGTGCAAGAACCACAGTAGCGACAAGAAGGTGCCCTCCCCCAGGACCGACAAGAGAAAGGAGGAGAGTGCAAAGTCGGGTTCGTCCACCAATGTCTTGAGTGAGGTCTGTGCGCCTGCTGTCGATAGCCCGAGACGAGGCCTTCGCAAGAGCGCCCTGCGGGTGAACACCTCGATATGCCGGGCTTCATCGGCAACCTGGATGGCTAAGAGCTGCATGACCTCACGAAAGTGCGGATGAATCTGAGCAGTGAAGCGAGCGGGAATGATGAGGGCCGCGGTTTCATTTTCGACGAGGTAGGTCATCACTTGGACCACCGCATCCTCGACTTCATCGGGATGCTCGATTGGCGCGTCCCAGGGAATGGCCGTAGCCGGATCCCACTGAGCGGCCGCTGCTTGCGCATAGAGACGAGCCGCTTCCTCAGCCCACACTTCGTCGCGCACCCGGAGGGGGAAATCAAAGGATGGAGCGCCCGCTTCTACCGTCGCGCTGCGGCCTGCCAGGCCCCATGTAGGATTGGCTTGCTCTACCACCTTCGTGGCCTCGCCCGCTCTTTCGGCCCCCCGCCAGCGGCCACTTTGCGCGCTGCCCCGTCGAACCTGTAAACGGCCGCCTTCATCTACAAATTCATGCCCCTGTGCCCGACACCAGCCGCGCAAGTGCACAGCCAGCTCCGGTGCAGAGCCTTCAACAAGGACCACATCCCCCACCGCAACGCCTGCGAGGGCGCGCTTCAAGAGAAGATGCGCGCCCTCATTAAGACCAAGATCGCCAAGAATCAAGAGCATCGCGAAGCGACATCCTCAACAAAGCCGTCGATAGTCTTGAAGCGAGCAACTGCACGCTCTAGGAGGGCGTAGTGATCCGTTCGCCCCTCTTTCCAGACCTTGAGGCCTTCCAAATCGAGTAGGGGCCGTACCGCTGGATCATCGTAGCTCATCGAGAGCAAAAGCTCGCGAAACTGCGCAACGGCTGGCTTCGGTGCGTCATCGAGGATCGTAAAGTTGCAGTGATCGTACGTACCGGTCTGCGCGATAATTCGCGTGGCCCCGGAAGGCAGAGTGCCCTCTCGACCAAAGAGCAGGTGATTCCCGTCAATCATGCAAGCAGCATCGACTTCGTTTTGCATCAGTGCCTGGGCAGCATCACGCTCTCCACCAATGTGGTCGCCGTGCTTCCCAACGAGAACATCAAAGCGCCGCACCCGCAGGTCCTCCTCTGGCGAAAGACCGGCCTCGGCGAGATGCACCAAGGGGATCAGGGTCGCTTGCGGAGAGTCTCCCGCACCCACGCCGATGGACGTACCGCGCAGATCCTCCACCGATTGAATCTCGGAGTCAGCCCGTACCACGATAACGCTTGTGAGATCACAGTCGGTATCTCGCATGGCGATCGCCTCGGCCTTGCGGCCCAATTTCTCGGCGATGGCTTTGACCTGCAGCCAGGCTAGCGGTGAGTTCCAGGCGACATCGTAGTGGCCTTTAAAGTGGCTCTCGACCTGCCTCTCGTAGTTTTCATAGAGGATGTAGTCAAAGTTCAGACCGCGCTCCTTGAACCAGGCTTTGAAGCCGTCCCAGATCGTTACGACCTTGGGATCGTAGGCCACAGCTCCCATAATAATGGTGTTGCTCATTGTTCTTTGTCCTTTCTAGAAGACGGGCATGCCACAGATGGCTTTGCCGATGAAGTCGTAGAGTTGGTCGGTGGTGGGAGCCATCACGGTGCCGGCACGGCCATCACGAAAGCGGCGTTCCACGCCCACATCCTTGCGAAAGGCTGCGCCACCACAAACGCGCATGGCTGTGTCGAGTACTTGCGTGGCAGACTCGCCCGCCGCCGCTTTGCATTCCAGAACACGCAACATGGTGTCCTCTCGTCCGCTCTCCATCGCGCTGAGCGTATCGAGAAGCATGAGTCGAGCCTGATCCGTCGCGATTCTCATGCGAGCCAAGTACGCCCGGATCGTTGGAAGATCGGCGAGTTTGGAATCCAGATGCTGGTGACCGGTTCCTGCCGCATGTTGACAGGCAGCGCTGGTTGCTCCCTCCATCAGTCCAATGCCGCATGCCGAGGTCATCGCATTGAAAATGGGTAGCACGGTCTCGAGCATGATGGCCAGACCGGTGCCGTCTTCCCCTAGCAGTGCAGTCTCGTCGACTTGGACGCCCTCTGCGACCATCGGTGTTGAGTCATTTCCGCGCAAACCGAGACCGTCAAATTTGCCACTGGAGCCCAAACCCTGGCTTTTGGCGGGTACTAGCCAGATGCTGCTCGCCCCTTCAGCGGCCATCGGTTGACTCGACCACACGAAGGCGGTGGCATGGTTCGCGGAGGTCACCCAGCTTTTGCGAGCGTTGAGGTAAATGGCCTCGCCCTTCTTCTCGGCGGTGCCCATCGGAGCCCAAAAATGCGAACGAGACCCAACCTCAGAGAAGGCCAGCGTTAGTAGGTGCTTGCCAGCAGCATTGTCGCGGCGAAACGCCTCTGGAGCGAACTTCTCAACCACCGCCGAGCCAGCGTAGTGCATGCACAGCACCATTGCGGTGGACCCACATTCTCGGGCTAGCCGCTCTACCACCAAAGCTGCGGCCCGTGGCCCCTCGCCCATTCCGCCGAGCTCTTTGGCGCTCAATAGGCCTAGAAGCCCTGCCTCACGGAGCGCATCGAGCGATGCTTGCGGGAAGGCTCCACTGCGATCTACCTCGGTGGCATGTTTTGCGACAACTTCCGTCGCGATGGTCTCGACGACCTCAATGTATGTAGACATAACTCTCCTCTGTGGCGAGCACAGAGAGGCGATGTCTCAGCGCTCGCTAGGTTCGACCCGGAAACTCCGAGTCATGTTGAATTCAGCGTAAGTGCTGCATAGTGGCGCCACTGTATTCGCATTTGTTCCCGCTCGCCAGAGTGCTGAGCAGAATTTCTCAGAAGAATCCTGATGGTGCATTCGCAGAGAGAATCCGAACTCGGAAGACGCAGTATCAACCAGAGAAGATTCAACTAATCAGCAAATCCGCGAGCTCGAAAGAACTCCTCAATGTAGCCGACAACGAGCCCAATCTCGCGGCGACTGCATGCGGCCTGATCGGCAATTTCGACATACGTGAAGCCTGCGAGGACCATTTTGAGAACAACGGGATAGAGATCAATTCTCTGGACTAGGCGGCGAACGTGGAGGGGCGCGACATTCCATTCTCTGGCCAAAGCCAACGTTGCTTCATCCCCCTCCTCTGCAATCGCAGCGCGCGCTGACACAATTGCCTGAGTCATAGAGACTTCAACTTCGCGCTGTTTTGCCTCCAGGCTGTCAGCGCGATTGGCACCGTCGCGGGTCACGAGAGTTGCCAGCGAAAACCAGCCCGGCAGTCTCTCCTGATTGCCGCGCTGAAACTCCGGTTTGCCGCGCATCACATCGATAGCCGCACTGCGAACCAGAACGCGAATCCAAGCCTTCAGGGGTGGTGGCGTTTTGTGCCCAACGAACTTCTTGACTAGCTCGTGCTCATCTCTGTGCAGCTTGCCGATGACTTTCGCAACGATGTCTCGCTGGGTATCCACATCATCTCGAAGGCGCCCGAGGGGTTGGCGAGAAGCCAGTGCTTCCAATATCGGACTCAGGGCAATCAGTAGCTCGCCCCACGCTTCAACTTGTCCGCCGGCAACCTCGTGCAGCAGCTCGGCCACTCGTTTCCAATCCTGCAACGCATTGGCAATGCTAGCGTTTTTTCCTGCTCAATGCGTTCAACGCAACGACATCGCACTCGACAAAGTGCCAGTCTGTGCATTTTTCTTGTCGCTATCAGGCGAGATTGTCGTCCTTCCCGGAAAGCCCCTATGCACCCACGAGCCAAGCTGCGCGTCGTCAACAGCGAACCCGAAGCAGAATACGATCCGAAGAGGTCTGGGAATCATTCCTCAGCCCTTGCCTCCGTAGGCTCGCACCGCCACGCTAGTGAAAAGATGAATTGTGACGACTGCATCTTGCTCATGGCTCATCCCAGCCATGACAGCGTGGAGTTCTCAGAGCACCTGGCTGACTGCGATTCCTGTCGCGAATTGGCCGAGGACTTGCGAGCCGATAGCGATGCTACGGCCGAGGAGGACGGGCACTCCAATGATCTCATTGGTACCACGATCGGTGCCTATGAAATTCGCGAGCTCATTGGCTCTGGCGGGATGGGGCGTGTGTACTTGGCCGTGCATCCAACCATTGGGAGCCGAGTTGCGATCAAGGTGTTCTCGAAGGACTGGAATGAACACCCCACACTGGTTTCGCGTTTTTTTGCGGAAGCGCATGCCACGAATGTCATTGCCCACGAGAACATTGTGAACGTTCTCGACGTTGGGCGTCTGGACGACGGTCGCCCGTACCTGGTCATGGAGTTCCTGCTGGGAGCACCCCTATCTCAGCTCATCGGCACCGAATCTCTCAACGACTCTGCCCTGATCGCGATTGTTCTCGACGTGCTCAGTGCTCTCTCTGCGGCCCACGAGCATCAAATCGTGCATCGTGATCTCAAGCCAGACAACATCTTTGTGAGTCCCCAAGGACGAGCCACGCTCCTCGACTTTGGAATCGCAAAACTCATGCCGGGCATGGGCACCGACTCAGCCCCGACAGTGACGGGAATGGTGCTCGGAACTCCGCACTACATGTCCCCTGAGCAAGCTGTAGGGGATCCGGTTGATACCCGCACCGATGTGTATGCCATGGGAGTGATTCTCTACGAGTGCTTCACCGGCAGGCGCCCGTTCGTTGGAGGCTCCCTCTTCAGGCTCATGGATCAGCACGTTAACCACGCGCCGAGACCTCCCCGCGACATTCGTCCGGACTTGGGTGCCGACGTCGAAGCAGTGATTCTGAAAGCCTTGGAAAAGCTACCTGGTGACCGGTTTGCCAGCACCGGGGCGATGCGAGAGGCTCTTGAAGCTTGCGAATGCAACACGAGCTCTGGCGCATTCCTACTCAGAGGACGAGCAACTCGAGACGACCTCGAGACGGCTGCGGAGACCGATGCGGAAGCGGCCGCCACCGTTGCTCATCGTCCGAGAACAAGCAATGAAGGTGTCGACTCGCTCAAAGAGACTGCGGCCACAGTGGCCAGTCGTCCGCAAGCGGATATGCGATCAGCGGCGCCTGAGTCAGGCAATCGCCGAACCACGTGGGTTGTGTCGGCACTGGCTGCTCTAGGCGTCGCTGCCGGAGCAATGCTGTTGTTTGGGAGCGAACCGACTACCACCAGCCAACGAGGTTTCGACGTTGACGGGGCCGCGATTGCTGCCGTTGCGAGTACGACGGCTGTTGTCCCGGCGGCGGATGCGGCCTCTCGAGCCCCGTGGGATGCTGCGTTTCAGTCCGTACCGGATGCGGCCCCCATGCAGGTGGCGAGTGTCGTCAAACCACGTCCGACGCGCCCGAGGGTGCGCAAAGCGCGCGGTACAGCCCCTCTATCGCTTTTGTCCACGGCGACCCGACTGGCCCAGGGAAGCAAGGCTGACGCCACGCTTTCCGCAATTCGTTTGCAGGGGCCAAGCCGGCAGGGTCGAGTGGATCTCGGGGATGCGGACAATGCGATAAGCTTCGACTTTCTCTCTCCACAGATGGCCGCTCGAGTCGCAGAGCGCGGGCGTGATCAAGGAACGTGCATCGTGCGAGTTACGTTTCGAGGGCAGTCGAGTCCCAAGGTCACGCAGGTTGGAGCGAAGTGCGCCGCTGTGAGGATGCTGGCTCGACCGCGGTGCTCTGTGGCGAAACAAATCCTCGAAGGCACCCAACGTGGAACTCTGCCTTCTGAGGGGCTCTTGACGAGTGCACGTCTGCAGGTATCCAAAGGGAAGAGAAGTGCGAGGGCGTTCTGGAAATTCGAAATCGCAAGGCAAAGCTACAACGTGCCGGCCTGCTAGGGCGTTTCAGTGAAGTGTCCTCGCCACGACCATGCTGATACGTCGGCGCTATCGACGCCCGCAGAAGTTTTTTCGATTTCTTGTACCGAGATGGGCTTTTCGTCGTCTCTACCTAGCAGGGTGAATTTCGCGGCTGTTCAACTCGTCCGCATGCGTTGCAGGTTTTACCTGCAGCAGTGGGGACGTAGGCAGCAAGTCACCTACAATCTGCAAACCGACACGAAGTGAAGTAGGGCCATTCGGGGCCTGCGACGCAAACGCACTCAACGATAGGACCATCCAATGAAACTCTCCATTTCACTACTCACCATCAGCACGCTCGCTGTTGGCTTCATGGCTCAGCCAGCGCACGCTGACTCAGCGGCATCGATCATCAAGGAGCAGACCAAAAAACTCGAGGAGTATGGGGGACTCGGGGATGTGAAGAGCTATTGCAACGCCAAGTCGAAGCTCAAGGTGTCGATTGATGCCAAGTCGTTCTCCAAAGTGATTGGCACGGCCAAGTATGAGGACAAGGCAAGCAATCTGTACTCCCACTGCAGCAAGCCGATGAAGGCTCTCCGGGACTGGTGCGCCGACGGTTACGACAAAGTCGTGCGGGAGCAGGTCTCTTCGTATGTTTGCCGCTATGACGCTGGCGATTCGAGGATATCGTTGAAAAAGGGCGTCCTCACGATGAGCACAAATTGGGAGAGCACACCCAACGATTGGACCAAGAACTCAGTGGGTAGTGTCCTGAAAGATGGCGACTTCACCGTGGCACAAGCGGCTCTGATTCGAAACGACACCGACCGCATCAAAGATGCTCGCGCCGACATGAAACGGCGCTGCAAAGGGGAAGTGAAATGGTCGGTGGACTGGAAGAGCTTCAGAGGCGAACTCGACAAGCGCACGAAGAGCAACAATCTGACGGCGATCTGGCAATACTGCAACGCCCCACTAGAGGCTCTCGAGCAGCTTTGTACGAACGACCAGGCCAAGCTCATGAAGGATCAAGTCAAATCCTTCGTGTGTCGCTATGATAAGAGCAGTGAAGCGACGATGACCCTCGAGGGCAAAGTTCTCACCCTGGTGTCCAACTTCAAGAAGAATGCGGGCAAGGAGGGGGCAGCCAATCTTGTTGGGGATACGCTCCGCGACGGCGACTTCAGCGTTCGCCAGGCCGCCTTCATCAGAGAAGAGGAGGCCGACCTTAAGCGTCTCTATAGCTCGAATGCCGACAGCAAATGCAAGACCAAGATCGACTGGTCGATTGACTGGCAGAGCTTCAAGGGCGAAATCGACAAGCGACTCTCGAAGGAAGATAAGACGCTCTTGTACGCAAGCTGCGGAGTTCCGCTGAATCGTCTCGCAGACATCTGCGGAAGCGATCGGAAGAACAAGGTCAAAGCCAAAATCAAATCCTACTCATGCGTCTACGGCGGACCCAAGAAGCAAAGACTCTCGCTCAAGAAGGGCAAGCTTCAGTACAACGTGGACTTTACTGCGGAGGACTCTTACGGAGACTTCGACAAGTTCCTTGTGAAGAACAAGGTAGTCAAGAAGCGTCCCAAGCCCAAGAAGCTCTCGCCAAAGGACCTCGCGAGCATTCGTCGAATCCTTGGTAGCCAGGCGAATACGCAGCAATGCTACAAGGCTTGCGCGCGACGCAAAGGCGCACGTGCCAGACAGCAGTGTCGCAATTCCTGCCAGTAGCGTCTCGTGCTGGCGGGCTGCCTGGCTGCCTGCCGAAACACGGACCAGAAACTGACCTCTTGGGCGACCAGGAGACAGCGTGAAGAAGCGAGACAGCGACGAGAGCTTCGATCCTCGGTCAGCAGAGAAGACAGTGGTGACCGAGGCTGCGAAGAAGTGGTGCACCGCGAAAGAGAAGTGCAAGCGGTCACGCTGAACACCCACCATCATCGTTTCTGGGCAATTTGCTGCGACAAAGCGCAGCGACGGTCCTCTAGAAAATGCCGAATCAAAATCGGCCCCTTGTGAGCCCCACGATGAAATCCACCATGAAACCCACAGCCCTCCTCCTCTCCCTTTCTCTCTTTTCCCTCCCCGCTTGCTCCAAGAAAAAGGAGCAGAACGCGGACAAGGTGGCTACCGCTGCCAAGACGGTGGAGTCAGCTGCAGCGGCAGCCACTCCCAAGGTGAACCCGAAACTCGAAGAGCTGGCCAGCAAGTTCGATGGACTCGAAGAAAAACTCGAGAAACTCGACTACAAAGCGAAAGCCTTTGAGAAGGATCTGGTCGCTACCTACGGCCCCATGACCACGGAGACCAAGGGCGAGGAGCCTATGAAAGTCTGGCTTAAGTGCGACAGTACTCGCTGCGTCGGGGCAACGATGGTGCTGGATGAGAATCCAGAAGATGTCTACACCTTCGACCGCATCGATGAGACCAAGGGCGAGGGCTTCTACCACGGCTTTGCCTACCTGGCTTGGCGGGTGGCGAACCCGGATGCCAAGACCAGCACGAGCATGACGCCCAAAGCGCTCTCGGACCTCTACGACAAGCTCGAAGAGGACGACGAACTCCTCTATAGCGCGGCACTTGAGCACCTCAAGCCTGCAGGCAAGGGAGTGAAGTACCCGGAGGAAGAAGACCACCTCTACTGGCATGCCACCGATGACAAGTCCTGCGTGTCTCTGGGCTTCATGAAGTACGAAGACGGCGCCAAAGGACCCGAGATCGATGCCCTGGACATGATGGAGTATGAGGCCAGCGAGGATCCTGCGGAGAATGATGAGTACGCTCGTTGCGCGATGTATGCCCTCGGGCTCTAGGCACTCCCCAGCGCATAGCGAGTTGTGCGCGGATCGAGCGACTGCAAAGCAGCGATCTGACCTTGCTTGATACGCAAGAGCGCACGGTCAAAGAACCTTGCATCAGAAGGCGGAACGTCTTGCGCAGGATCGGTCACCGGCAAGCGTGGCCACCTGCACCAACTCCAAGTCAGAGCCAGAGGCCGAGGCTTCAAAGCTTTCCAACGCCTGTTGCGTATACGCCGAAGTTGAGCCAAGCCGGAGCAGCAATCCCGTTCGTGGCACCTTAAGCGATCCGCGGCCTCTTCATGCTCCGCGTAGCAGAGACTCTATCTGCCAGCCGTAGACGGTCTTTCCTCGTCGTTTGAGGCCCGGCAAGAGATCGCCAAAGGCGTTTGCCTCAATGATGCGATGGGTTTTCCAGTCGGGCTCCACCAAGACATCAATGCCAACGCTGTGACAGCCGGTCGCTTCGGCAACACGCGCACAACTCGCATCGATGCGAGCCAGGGATTCCGATGAGAGAGTTTCCAAAAGCTCCTGCCAATCACCGCGCCAGCCTCCGAGATGGAGGTTGGTTATTGGGTGTCGACTTTGACGAATCACCGTGAAGACCGGCTTGCCTGCAATCGTCACAACGCGCAAATCGAAGTGTGCTCCTCCGATCCTAGCCTTGGGAGCAGCACCTTCAACTTGAGCGCCCTCCCCAATGAGCATGCTAAGAATTTCTCTCACACGAGAATCGGTATAGCGGCGCAGTTTGAGAGAGTTATACCAGCCGTCACGAGTGTGCTCGATGGTGGTCATGATCGAGTCAGGATCGCCGGGTCGATAGATTGCCAAGCCCGAAGCCGACGAGCTACACGACACTTTGACGTAGGCCGAGCGCCAACCCTTGGCGCGCACTCGTTCGCGAAGATCGTCAAAACTCGCTACCTCATCCAAGCACTCAGGGGTGTTGATCCCCATCGAGCGCCAGCGCTTGCTCGTTGCGCGCTTGTCAAAAAGCTCTGCGACCGATGCGGTGGGTGAAAGCAAACGCCAGTTCGTGTTTCGCTTGGCGCGCGACTCGATTTCCTCAAGGATTGTAAGAAAGCCGAGGTGCACTTGCCGCGGGCAACGAATCTCCCCGTGACGAATCGGGTTGCGATCGAGCTCAGCAGGTGAGGCCGATGCGGCGCCCATAGCGTGGGCCTTCTCGAAGCCTCGGTCCAATAGCTGTCGGTGCACCTCAGCATCTTCCCCTGCAGACTCCTGACGAATCCAAAGTGGCTCGTCCGGCAGATCGTCCAGCACCTCCGGATTGGCGAGCAAATCGCGGTATGCAATCTCAATGGCCGGCGGCAGCGATCGCTCGGCAAGCTCGTCCTGAAACATCGTCACCCGTCGATTCGCGGGGTTGCCGATGATCACAAATCGGGGCGTAGCCATGGCCCACCCTACCGGCAAGTGCGGCGCATTGCACGAGCTTGTGGCTTCTGCGACGATGCCCGCCTTGACCCGTTTGGACATGAATCAGATCGTCGGCAGCCACGATATCGCGCTTCTTACGCTCGATACTCTGCGCTACGACGTGGCCATCGACTTGTGGCGTCGAGGTCGAACACCCAATCTCGCAAAGCTCCTGCCCGAGACCGGCTGGCAAGAGCGCCACGCTCCTGGAAGCTTCACGTACGCCTCTCACCAGGCCATGTTTGCCGGCTTTTTCCCAACCCCATGCGAACCTGGGCCACATCCACGACTCTTCGCCATGGCCTTCGAAGGCAGCGAGAGCATCGAGAACGAAACGCGCGTTTTTGATTCGGCGACCTTGATCGAAGGGCTCTACGACCTGGGCTATCACACGCTCTGCGTTGGTGGGACGGGCTTCTTCAACAAGAACACCCCACTTGGCAGAGTGCTTCCTGGGCTCTTTGCTGAGAGCCACTGGGATCGAACTCTCGGTGTCACCGAAGCGGCATCAACCGAGAATCAGTTTCGCGTGGTCACCAAGTCCTTGCGTCACCTAGATGCCGACAAGCGAGCGTTTGTCTTCATCAACGTCTCGGCCTTGCATCAACCAAACTACTTCTATGTCGAAGGGCGAACCAAGAGCGACGGTGACGATCTTGCGAGCCACGCAGCTGCCTTGGAGTATGTCGATGCACAATTGCCAACTCTCCTTGAAGCACTGCAATCTCGAGGTCCGAGTCTCCTGATCCTCTGCTCCGACCATGGCACGACCTACGGTGAAGGTGGCTATACGGGTCACCGCCTCGCCCACGAAGTTGTGTGGACGGTCCCCTACGCAGAAACGATTCTTCCCGCGATGGAACGCACATGATGAAAGACATCAAACGAATAACCAACGGCTCTCCGTATCAGCAATACCTCTACTCGTATCCGCACAAGACGACGTATCGCCCGCTTGCCCAACCAACGAGCTTGCAGGAGGCGTGGTCTCGAGAGGGCGTTGATGACCTCTTTCTCTACATGCACATTCCGTTCTGTGCGATGCGCTGCGGATTTTGCAACCTCTTCACCAGTGCCAAGCCTCGCGGTGGTGAGCAAGGTGCAATTGTAAAGAGCTATGTCGATGCCATAGAGCGCCAAGCACTGCAGTTTCGCGAGGCAGTTCCTCACGCTCGTTTCTCGCGTTTCGCTCTGGGTGGCGGCACACCTACGTACCTCGAGCCCGAAGACCTGCAGCGCCTCTTTGCGATTGCAAAGAATCTCTTCGGCATGGACCTGAAAATCACACCAACCTCGGTTGAGAGTTCTCCCGAGACCGCTAGCCTCGAGCGTCTCACCGTTCTGCGCGAGAACCATGTTGACCGCATTAGCATCGGTGTGCAGAGTTTTATCGACGAAGAAGTACGCAGTGTGGGGCGTGCGCAAAAGCGCGAGGAGGTCTGCCAAACGCTAACCAACATGCGCGAAATGGGGTTCCCAATCCTCAACATTGACCTGATGTATGGTTTGCCAGGACAGACTCAAGAGCGATGGCAGTACTCGATCGACGAAGCCCTGCAGTTTGCGCCAGAAGAAATCTATCTCTATCCGCTCTACGTCCGTCCTCTCACTGGTGTCTCGAAGCTCGCTCGCACCTGGGATGACGAGCGTGTCGCATTGTATCGTTTTGGACGCGACTACCTTCGCGCTCGTGGCTATGAGCAGGTGTCGATGCGCATGTTTCGCAAGCCCCTAGCTCGCACCGATGACGCTCCGAAATACTCGTGTCAGGAGGATGGAATGGTAGGACTTGGGCCCGGTGCTCGCTCCTACACACGCGAACTGCACTACTCCACTGACTACGCGGTTGCAGCCGCAGGAGTTCGAGAAATCATCAGTGACTATAGTGCGCGGAGTGACCAAACGCTTCGAGAAATCGACTATGGCACGCGCCTCAATGAAGCAGAGCAAAAGCGCCGCTACGCTATCCTGAGCCTGCTGCACATCGATGGCCTGCGATACGCCGACTACCGTGAACGCTTTGGCGGTGCGGTCCAAGAAGACTTCCCAGAGCTAGCGCTTCTACGGGAGGCTGGCCTGTGTAGCGACCGAGATGGTGCCCTGTTGCTCACCGATGCGGGCTTTGAGCGAGCAGATGCCATCGGGCCGTGGCTGCACTCGGAAGAGGTGGACGCACTCATGACGGACTTCGACCTCAAGTGACAGCCTTTCTCTATCGCGGGCCGCTCTCGAGCTGCAATTACGGTTGCGAATACTGTCCCTTCGCCAAGACGGCAAACTCGAGAGCCGAACTACAGGACGACGCCTCCAAGCTGCAGCGCTTTGTAGACTGGATCCTCTCCAGCGATCAGAACAGTTCTATCTTCTTCACTCCTTGGGGTGAAGCACTTATACGCCCTGCCTATCAGCGCGCTCTACAGCAGCTCACCCGCAGCTCTCGTGTCGAAGTCGCGGCCATTCAGACCAACTTGAGCTGTGAGCTTGGCTGGGTTGAAGAATGCCAGCCTGAGAGGCTTGGTATCTGGGCGACGTACCACGACGAGTGGTGCCAGCGATCGCACTTTCTTGACAAGGTCGCTCAGCTGCACGACCGAGGTGTTCGCATCAGTGTCGGTGTCGTTGGCTTCCGCCGCTTTGCAGACGAGATAGCCGCACTGCGAGCGGATCTGCCGCCGAATGTCTATCTGTGGATCAATGCAGCAAAGAGCAGCGAGACGTACGACGAAGAACTCATTCGCCATTTTGAAGCGATCGACCCACAGTTTCGCACCAACACGCAACACCACCCTAGCGTGGGTCGTGCGTGTCGCACAGGGCAACATGTCGTTTCTGTAGACGGCGATGGCAACGTGCGCCGCTGCCACTTTGTCGACAAGATCCTAGGCAATCTCTACAGCGACCTCACACCGCTGCTTGCCGAGCGCGCTTGTCCAAACCAAACCTGCGGATGCCATATTGGCTACGTACACATGCCTCACTTGGGCCTTAAAGAGATCTATGGCGACGGCATCCTCGAACGAGTACCAAGGAGACGGCCAGCATCAAAGCTGGCGACCATCCTGTAAGAACATTTCGAACACTACGTCTAAGGAAACAGACCATGAAGCGCTACGAATACAAAGATGAGAAGTCTGAGAAGTTTTGGGAAGTACATGTCGAGGGCGACTCATTCACCGCCCGCTATGGCAAGATTGGTGCCAGTGGGCAAACCTCCACCAAGACCTTTGCCAGTAACGAGAAGGCCCAAGTTGAGGCCGACAAGATGGCCGCTAAGAAGGTGAAGAAAGGCTACGTACTGGTCTCCGAAGGGGAAGCTCCCAAGGCCGAGATGTCGGGCAATCCGGACCTCGAAATGGCAATCGCGTCCGACCTGACCAACATTGAGGCTTGGATGGTCTATGGCGACTGGTTGCAGGAGCAAGGCGACCCAAGAGGCGAGCTGGTCTCTATCGACTGTGCCCTTGCCTTGAAACCCGGTGATGCGAAGCTTGAAAAGCGCAGGGATGAGCTTCTTAAGGAGCACGAGGCCGCATGGCTGGGCAAGACCCTTGTCGAGGCTCGGAAAACCTCTGAGTCCTTCGTGGAGTTCGAGTGGAAGTACGGATTCCTCGACTCCGTTCGCGTTGGCGAGGAGTACGAGAATGAAGGTCCAGACCTTGCCAAACAAACCCGCGATCTGCTCAAGCTCGAATCCGCAAAGTTCTTACGAGATCTCAAGCTGGGCCCTGCCAACATGGAAGATGGAGAGGGAGACTGGACCGATGCGGTTCTCGCCCTGAGCAAAGCAGGCAAGCTACACGCTCTACGCAACCTCGTCATCGGCGACTTCGATTCGGAGGATTGCGAGATTTCCTGGTCAGACATTGGCAACGTCGGGAACGTCTGGCCCTGTGTGCCAAACCTTCAAGAAATGACTGTGCACGGTGGAGGCATCAAGCTCGGCACGATCGCGCACGACAAGCTCGAGAAGCTAACGATTGAAACCGGTGGTCTCCCGCTCGCAGCAGCCAAGTCGCTAGCAGCAGCAACGCTTCCAAACCTCACCAGTTTGACGGTGTGGTTCGGAACCGATGAGTATGGGCGAACCTGCAACATCCAGTCGATCCAAGGCATCTTTGATGGCAAAGGCCTGCCAAAGGTCGAGCATCTCGGCCTTCAGAATGCTGATTTTCAAGATGAGATTGCCGAGAAGGTGAGCGGTGCCGCAATCCTGGGGCAACTCAAGACACTCGATCTCAGCATGGGCACCATGTCGGATGTAGGCGGAAACGCCTTAGTGGCTGCTGCAGAAAAATTCCAACACCTCGATTCGATCAACGTCGATGAGAACTTCCTTAGTGATGAATGCGTGACTGCCCTCAAAGCGGCCTTTGGCGAAAGGATCAACATCGGCGACCAGGAAGACGATGAAGACGGCGAATACCGCTTCGTCAGCGTCGGCGAATGAGCAGAGCATCGGCGAATCCCCCGCCATGAAATGGAATTCGGGCGCTTGCCGGTCAAGCGCTTGTGTCTGGACTCTGGCCGTAACCCGCCGAAACTTCAGAGATATAGTCATCCAAGAAACAAACTCTGAGACGACCTTCATTGGCCCGTGTCTCCTATGCATGGGAACACTTCGTCAATGGATCTTGGTTGCTGTCGTCATGCTCGGCTTCTCAGTGGTTGCAGCTTCAGCCGAGGCTGAGTCGCCAGCCGGCGTCTATGTTGGTCACATTGAAGGGCAACGAATTGCGTTGCGCCTTGAGCCTGATGGTAGTGCTTCACTTCTAGGGCAGCACGGAACGTGGAGGAGTAGCAAAGGCGGAGTGATTCTCTCAAGCGAAGGCGAGAGTGTGCGCGCTCAACTGCACGGGGACACCATCGTCTTTGTGGTGGACGGAACTCGCTTTGCGCTAGAAAAACACGTAGAGCGTCGAGAGGTGAACCCGAGTCCATCGACGACTGCGCGAGCGTTTGCTCCAAAGCACGTGCTAAAGGGCAAGCGTTTCAATGTCACTGGCGTCAATGCCAGTTTCCTCGTGCCGCTGGGCTGGACCGCTGCGTACGGAGAGTTGGACGGAGAGAGTGGCATCGCCATAACCAACCCAAAGCACCCTGGTGTCGTCTTTGTGGTGACCGCGACAATGCTCTCAGGTCCGCAAGCCAACGCCACCGTGCCCGATTTGCTCAAGCTTGCCGCACGCGATGTGCTAGGTGATACGCCTGTGCAGGTGGTTCTCGGACCAGAACAATTCCGAGTCGATGGCAAGGATGCGGGGCAACTGGTTCTTGAAGGCAGCGATGGAATGCGAACGCTTCGAGGTCGCTTCGGTGGCGTCAAAGTGGGACGGTGGGGCGTTGGCTTCATGGCCTTCTACGAAGCCAAGCTCGATGGCACCGTTACTCCGGTATTCGAGACCGTTCTGGCTTCCTTCCGTGCCAAAGCGCCGAAGGAGAACATGGCTCTGGCAGCCAGAATCGCAGGCTGTTGGGAGCGTTCCTCGGGGGATTCGGACTACAGCGGTTCGAGTATGCTCTCATCTACCTACCGCTTCGACGGACAAGGGCGATACTCGTACCGGTATCATATGAGCGTCTCGACCTAAGGCGGTGCAGGAGTGTCGAACAACAGCGTGGAATCGGGCTCCTTTGCAATCTACGGAAGCGAATTGTTCTTAGAGAGTGAGAAAGGCGAATCGAAATCGCTGGATCTGCGCCTGGTTCGCGGCCGACTGCACATTGGCACTGGCCGATACATTCCGTGTTCCTAGTGCGCGACCCATGGACATTGATTCGTGATCGCGAAGTCAGCTCGTTTTCTTGGCGAGGCGGGAAGAGGGAGTTTGCTGGGGGCAAGCGACCGATGACCAACGAAGAAGACTGGCAGAGCCAGTCTCTCCAGCGGGAGAGAAGACGAGTGAGCGCGTTCTATATTCATGAATCGCGCACTAGTGTGCGGCTCAGAGGAATAGAAATGTGCTGGCGACGGGAGCTCGTTCTTTGACAAGGCG
>JANTGM010000127.1 GCA_024762925.1 Kofleriaceae bacterium
ATGGACATTGATTCGTGATCGCGAAGTCAGCTCGTTTTCTGGCGAGGCGGGAAGAGGGAGTTTGCTGGGGCAAGCGACCGATGAACAACGAAGAAGACTGACAGAGCGTGCCTGTCCAGCGGGCGAGACGACGAGTGAGCGTGTTCCATATTCATGAATCGCGCACTAGTACTCAAAGAGTTGCGGATACGCAAGTGCATCCGCTCTGGCCAATGTACGAGCCGCTTGGAAGGCATCGGCAACGAGCAAGGCTTTGGTCGAGACGTTGAGCGAAACTTCGAGTTGGTTCCACAAGGGGATAAGCCAGCGCACATCATGGAAGGCGTATTCGAATTGCTCTCCGCTGAGACTTGTGGTGCCCCAGTTGGAGGTACGAACGCTCCGTGGCTTATCAATCGCAATGCCTAGCTCGCGCTTGAGAGTGCCCTTTAGCGTTGCGTCGACGGTTGCACCGTGCAAAAGACGCGTGGCAATTTTTGTGCAGGCGATGTTGGTGGGTACAGCCTGATCGCCTAGCGCTCGTGCAATGAAGGCCAGATCAAAACGCGCAAAATGAAACACAAAGCGGGTGCTCGACTGACGAAAGAGCTTTGCAAGTCTGAGGCTCTTCTTGTTGGGAGCGCGCACAAAGACAGCGCGGTGACTGCCGTCGTAGAATTGCAGAAGGTTGAGGGTATCGGTGGCAGCCTCGAGACCCGTGGTCTCCAAATCGACTGCGAGAATTTCCTGGGCAGATAGATGCTGCAGCATTTCCTCCGAGAGGTCGTGCTCACAGAGAATGACCTGTGGTTCAGGCTCCCTGTCTAGTCGTTGCAGCTCTGCCATTTCTAACATCCCGTACAGGGTCGCTCAAGGGTATGACACTCAGGCCAGAAGTGTTCGGAAATTGTCGTGCTCGGACACTAGGAAGATCTCGTGATTTGTCGCCCACAAGCCATACTTCGAGGGGGGATAGTGATCGGAAAACTCTCAATTGCTACGCGATTTCGCGGGGCTATCCCGAAGGCTTAGAGCTCTTTTGCCTCGATTCGGCGGTTCTGCTTTCGGCCCTCTTCATCCTTGTTGTTGGCCACGGGCTGCTCATCGCCATACCCCACAGCTTCGATGCGACTTCCGTCAATGCCTTGGCTAACCAAGTACTCGCGACATGCCTCCGCTCGCTCTTGTGACAGCTTCTTGTTCTTGGCACGCCCCCCAACATTGTCTGTGTGACCTGAGACTTCGATGCGTGCGCTCTTCTTGTAGGTGAGGTATTCGACCACGCTGTCGAGCCTTGGGTACGACTCGGGAAGCAACTCGGCACTGCCGCTATCGAAGGTCACGCCGTCGAGCCGGAAGGTAGGGGCCGGAGGCTCTGCAGGGGCCGGAGCATCAGGGGGCAGCACCACGGGGACTTTCTTTTCGACCCAAGGTTTGTAGCGCAGTGTGAGTTTGATGTTTTGGTATGGATCGTCGGTGACTGTGACCTTGGCATTAATGTCTTTCTCACCGAGTGTGAGATAGACAAGTTCGTAGGTCTTGCCAGAGGGCACTAAGACTTCTCCGTAGCCCAGCTCGTCGGTCTCTTCCGTGTAAAACTTCTGACCGTCCTTGGATTGAAGTGAGATGACAATGCCCTCGATGGGGGCGTCCTTGTTCTTGTCGATGACAAAGAACTTCATGGCAGCCTGGGTCTTGGTCGCCTTGATCTTTGAAGGCGTAGCTCCATGGGCAGAGCCGGCGGTATCCGACTTGCCGATTTGAAACTCGTTAGAAGACTTCCCATCACTGGATGCATCGTCCGAGCCCGTCTTTGTGCTTACCTCTGCTGGCGTTTTTGTGGTGGAGGAAGAAGAACCTCCGCATGCGGCAAAGAAGAGCGTACTGGCGAGTGTGAATCGTTTGTAGGGCATAGGGTGTCTCCTGCGTAGCGTTTGCAGCGATGACGCTAGCACAGTTGCTTACGGTCGGTGCCGCAGCGCGCAACTCATGCCCAATCTAGCACACTGCTACTTGCTCAGTATCTCGTAGAGGTGATTGCTGGCAACCACAGGGCATGCGCTAGCGAGCTCTGACGCTTCAGAGATGTCTTTCGCCGTAAAGATCAGGAACCCGGTGATTGAGTCTGGGCCGAAGGGAAGATCGGTCCCACCGGCCTCCGTAATTTTCTGGCCGCCATTCCAGAACCCGCCTTGGTCGACAATGCGATCACCAATGGAGGTAAACCAGTTGCCCCATTCAGCCATCATCTCGGCTGTGGGCTTTTCAAAGCCGAAGGTGAGGAACATGAATCGCTTCATGTCGGTGGAGTTGGTTTCTGGCTTCTGACCCATGGCTGCGACTCTAGCATTGGTGCTGTGACATGGGTGGAGCTCATCGCCTTGCGGGACCTCTGCGCTAGGAAGTTAGGATGGCTTCGTCGCGAGCGATGCGACCATCGATGAGCTCGATGATGCGTCGGCTCTTTTCGGCGATGCGCATGTCGTGGGTCACGATGACAAAGGCCGTGCTCAGTTCCCGGTTCAGCCGTCGAAGCAGGTCGAAGACGTCGTTTGAGGTGCCAGTGTCAAGGTTGCCAGTTGGTTCGTCGGCTAGGACCAGTGCCGGCTTGCCAACCAGAGCTCTGGCGATCGCGACTCGCTGCTGCTGGCCGCCTGAGAGCTTGCTTGGATGATCATCCGCTCGATCTGCGAGGCCCACCAAGTCGAGGGCTTCGACGGCGAGCTTGCGCTGTGCTGGGCGTGTCTTGCCCTCGCGAATGAAGAGTGGTGACATGACGTTTTCTGCGGCCGTGAGGGCGTTTATTAGGTGGTGAAACTGGAATACGAATCCAATGCTCTTGCCGCGCAAGCGAGTCAAGGCATCGTCTTCAAGTTTGCCCGTGTCTTCACCAAGTACCATGACGCCGCCCTCGGTTGGCCTGTCGAGCAAACCGACGATATTGAGCAGTGTGCTCTTGCCAGAGCCCGATGGACCGATGAGCGAGGCAAACTCTCCTTCCTCTACCGTCAAGTCGATGCCGTGTAGAACGCGTGTGCGGACTTCGCTACCGAACTCCTTGATTACTCCGGCGAGTTTTAGAACCGAGCTAGTCATTGCGAATTGCCACCGCAGGATCAAGACGTGCTGCACTCCGCGCGGGAAGCAGGGCGGCGATGATGCCAACGCCAAGAGCGATGGCGCTTGAGCCAAGAAAGAGCTGTGCATCCGTTTCGATGGGAAAGAGGGGGCGTCCCTCCTGGTTCGTTACGAACTCTTGGAAGGCGTAGAGCAGTGCTGCGCCAAGCCCACAGCCGGCAACGGCGCCTGACAAGGAGAGCAGACAGCCCTGTAAGAGGAAGACACGCTGAGTCTGTGAGCGGGTGAGTCCGATGGCGCGCAAGATGCCTATCTCGCGTTTTCTCTGGACCACCGAAACGACGAGGACGCTGGCAATGCCAATGGTGACAGCAAGTAAGACAAATACCTGAATTATGAGGCTAGAAGAGCTCTGTGAGCGTAGTCCTGCCAAGAGCTCCGCGTTGCTCTCCATCCAACTCTCGGCATCCAGGGCGGTCTCTGCGCGAATTTTGCGGGCGATGGTGGCAGCGTCGAAAAGGGAGGCAACCGATGCTTCCAGCTCGGTCGCGCCACCACTTAGATTGAGCAACGACTGACCGTTTCGCAGGGAAACGATGGCCCAGGTCTCGTCTACCGTTCGATTGCCAAGTTGGAGAATGCCCCGCACCTCGAAGACTTCGCTGCTCACCTGGCCATCTCCGCCAGCCTCAAGGCGTACCTTGTCTCCCAGCCCGACCCCGAGTTCATCGGCGAGACGCGCGCCAAGTAGGACACCACGCCCACCGATGTCAGTGCTGCCGAAACGGAGGTTGGACTTCAGATCGATGATTTGCTGGTACGACGCCAGTTCGATGCCCGAGACCATGACATTGTTGACTGCATTACCTCGAATGGCTTTTGCTGGACCTCGGCAAATGGGGGTTACGGCGGTGATGCCATCGGTTTGCTCCAGTCGCTGGAGGAGAGCCTGCCAGCCATCCAACGATCGAACGCGCTGTGCGATGCGCTCGACGCTTTTAACGACCACAGCGTCGCTCGAGAGGCGCAAGGGGCGCGGGCGCTCTTTGGCAGCCCGGATGGCAATATGAGCCTGCGAGCCCACGGTCTTCGAGATGAGATCCTTTTGCAGGCCATCAATGAGTGCTGCCAGGAAGATGACAACAGCCACTCCCACCGCGACTCCAAGAGCGATGAGTAGACTCTGTGTCCGCGAGTCTTTGAGAAGCTTGACCGAGAGGAAGAGTTCAACTCTCACGGTGTTGCCACAGTGCTGCGAACCCGATCGCCAACAGCGACCGAACTCGGGCTAAGAATGACTTCGGCGGACTCATCGATACCGCTCAAGACTTCGACTCGCTCGGTGTCGTGAATTCCCACTTTGACCGCATGCTTGACCACGCGTTTGTCTTCCACGGTGAAGACGTAGGGCGCAGGAGAGGCGAGTCCAACAACCGAATCGATTGGCACAACAAGGGCATCCATCTTTCGCTCGACTTCGATGTCGACAGAGACGGTCATGTCGGGTCGGAGGTACTCGGGCGGCTGAGGGACCACGAGGCGAACTTCGATGGTGCCGCGCCTGCTGTCGACCACTGGGGCAATGAAACTGATCTCGGCAGAGAATGTCTGATCGGGGAAGGCCTCTGCCGATGCGATGGCCTTCTGCCCAAGGGATAGCAGAGAGAGGTTGCGCTCATCTGGCTCGACAACGAGCTCTGTCTTTGCGGTTGCTGCAATTTCCACAACGACGGTATTGCCGCTGATGGCGTCCCCAACCTCGGCCTTGCGCGCGATGACGATCCCATCGACAGGTGCAACAAGGCGGGTGTAGCGTAGACGCGCTGTGGCGAGTGCGACATTGGCGCGTGCTTGCTCAATCGCGGCATCACTGTTTCTCGCAGTCGCACCACCGGATTTCAAATCTTGCTCCTGAGCCTTGGCGCTGCGAAGTGCGCTCTGGGCCAGGGTGTTGCTTGTCTCGGCGTCTTCGAGATTTTCTCGACTTGCCGCGCCAGTTGCGTGAAGCTTGCGAATTCGATCCAGGTCTCGTGCGGCATCTGCCAAGCGCGCCTGGGCCACTTGCAGCGATTCTTGAGACTCTTTTCTCGTAATCGTCCTGAGTTTTCGCCGCCCCGCTGTAGCCTGGGCGAGCAGCGCCTTGGCGTTGGAAAGGGCTGCAGCTGCTTCCTTGTCGTCGAGCTGCACAAGAAGCTGCCCCGCAGTGACCCGAGCACCCTCGCGCACCGGAAACTCTCGCACCGTGCCCGACGCCATCGGAGCAAGACGCACGCGCAAGGGGCGCACGCGGCCGGTTGTTACCACGGAGTGCACCATGACGGTGCGGCTGGCCTTTTGCACCAACACCTTCGCACCAACGACCCCTCGTCCCACGAACCAAGCCACAAGCACTGCGACAGCAGTGAGTCCCAACAGAGAGAGCTTGTGTTTTCGCAGGATGGGTATGAGCGCCATTGACTTGGCTTAGTGTTCACCGAAGTGCCCATGACATTCAACAGAGACGACTTCGATTCGCAAATGCGAACCGCTGTCTCAATGTCGTTTGGTTGAAGCAATGCAGAACGAAGTCGTTTAAGCCGGTCACTGAAATCGCTGTTGGCAGCCGATTGAACATTTCACCGATGCAATACAAGGCATCGAAACCAGCACGCACCATCGCGATTGGGCTCAAAGCGAAATCTGACCGAGCTTGGCGTGTCGTGCGATTCTGCCTTGCGTCAAGGCGCAATCGATTCATGCGATTCTGCCTTGAGCAGCTTCTTGCGTTTCGAGTCGTAGATGTTGGCACCAGCGGCCCAGCCCCCAATCGCTGCGGCGATGCCATAGCTCGCAAGGCGTCGCAAGGGGTAGAGCACAAAGACGCCAAGGGTCGCGCGCACACCATGGCAAAGAAGGTCGTAGCTGCTCTTGGCGCTGACGACTATGCAGCACTCGATGCCACGCTCTCAAAGGTGGGGTGGGAGGAGTTGAGCGATCTAAGCCGAGAGATGTTTGGCACGCTTCGGGCGAGTTTCAAGGACGCTGGAATCGACTTGGCTGCGTCGAAGATTGTGCGTGTGGAGCCGTCGGGCTCTGACATCGAAATCGTGGAAGTGTTTCTAACCCACGGAGGGCGCGGGTTTCACTTTCACTTTCACTTCAATGTGATGACGATTGGCGGCACCTACGATGACATGGGCCATGCCCAGTGGTTTGTATGGGACGATGAGGATAGCGGCGACAAATTGCGGCCTCCCGCTGGCGCTTAGTGCGACCCGTCGCTCGCTATCACACTGGCCAGGGCACGCAATTCAAAGCCTGGCGTCTCGAGCCGTGCTCCGTCGATGGATGCGTAGTACGAGCGGGCGCCCGTTGTGGTTAGCTGCAAGTAGAAGGGGCCATAGAGGTAGTGACCGTACTTGCCCTCGATTCCATAGCTGTAGGCGCTGAGAAGCTCTTGAACGCCAGGAGGCGCAGCCTCTTGTTCCGTTAAGGCTCCATAAGCGGATACGCTTGCCGCGTTGACGTAGCCAACGAGCTGCGCTGTTGCATCGATACGGTTCTCGCCCAGTAAGCGAAATTCTGAGTCAGGGATGAGGCGTCGACGGTAGCGAAGTGAGGTCTGGTATCGAGCGTCTCCTTGGTTGATCTCGGCGCCAGCGTCGAAGTAGGCAAAGTTTGAAAGTGGCTCCTCCGAGTTGTTGAGATCGGTAATGCGTCCCTGTGCAAAGGCCATGTGGGCATTGAGGTAGAACCCGTCGGCCAGTCGAGCACCTGAGAACTTTACTGGGGCAACTGTCACGACCGTTGCACTCATATTCGCGACGTTGGTATCTTGCTGGCCTGTGACATCCACCTCGACCGCTTCGATTTCTCGATCAGCGCCGAGGAAGCCCCTTCCATAGCGAAGATAGCGAAAGAGGGCCGAATCGATCTGAAAGTTGTCGTTGTCGCCCGCTGTGCTCTCCCCTGGCACCGAGTAGCTGCGAAATATGACATCCGTCGGACCGATAAGTCCCTCCCACGATTTTGCCAGCCACCGATATCCTCGAATCCGAAAGGCAAAGCCGTCCGAGTTGTAGCGGCTGTTGGGAAGCGAGGGCGCACTTGCAAGGCCAACACGCAGTTCGCGCTGTCGAAGCAGTCCAAATTCGAACGAGAATGGGCCCCAGGGAAGGCAGGCAGAGGTGCGACCATCGTATGAGACGCCCGCGCCGCCTTGGTAGTAGCCATGGGTGTTGAGTTCGGCACCTACGTAGCGGCAGAGTGGAGCTGTGATATCAACTGAGGCACCCGCGGTAACCCCAGCATATCCGGTGGACTCAGCCAGGCCTCCCGCATAGGCCGACCAGTGCACCGTCGGTTTGTACAGCTGCGTTAACTGATTCCAAGCGATGCGGAGGTAGGGGTCGTTCTTTGCGGTCTCCCACATGCTCGGAAGCGCGTAGTACAGCTCGGCCAAGTCCAAGGTCGTATCGATGATCGAGGTGGCTCGTCCTGGCAGGTGGTGCCTTAGGAACCGGTTGTAGAGTTCGTCTGCTTCTCGTAATTCTTCTGGGACTGGGGCGTTAGCCGGTGGCGTCGCCAGAGCTGGGGACGCGGAGGCGCAAAGCACTACGCAAAGGATCAACGTGGGACGCACGAGCGTACCCTACCAGCCGTTCTGCGGCACATGGTGGCACAGTTCGAAAGGGGGCGGCACAGTTGGTACATCGACTGAGGTGCCTTTGGGCCGTAGGGCTTAGAAGAAATAGCTCATGTCAATGCGTAGAGACCTGTCCTGGCAACTGGCAGCCATTGGGCTTCTCAACAAGCTGGCCATTGTCGTCATAGTGGCATTCGTTGAGTGTCACGTTACTCCTCACCTTGGCCTGCAGCGGTGGCACCGATGCTAGCGAGCAAGCCGACGCCTCGATTGCATCAAGTGATGCAATGACCGCAGTCGAGCCAGATGCCGCGACTGCGTAACCCGATTGCACGGGCGTCTCTGTGCTGACTGGCCGACTCGATGGGAGAATCGGAACCAGCGGCGCCACCATCATTCAGCACCAGACGACAGATAGCGACCTCATCCAAATGGAATTCGACCACAGCGGCGGGCAGAAGGAGCATCGTGCGGCGGAATCCAAATGTCGACATCGCTGCACGGACAGCCGTGAAACGGCGCCGAATGAGCATGGACCGTGGTCACGCAGGTCAACCTCGATTCGATCCGGAATGACGAGACGAGTTCGTTATTGATGCGAAGAAGTTGATAGGGGACATCGAACTGAACACCTTGCTACCCATGTTGAATCCGGGAGTACTTGAGAGTTGAGTCGGCACCACAGTCCTGTGGCAGCTGCGTTGGCAGTCCAGGGCGGAGACGCACAATCGTCATGACCATCGTGGATGGCGAGGGCATTGGATCGGTTGTCGAGACCCACGCGACTCCCCTCACAAAGGGGCGAACGGCGATTATCGAGGCGACCCTGGCAACATCGGAGCGGGCGGGGGTTCGGGCCGCGCGCGTGGCAACCCCCAGCGTTGCGTCCAATGATTCACTGGGCGGCACGGCGGCTTTGGCTTGAGGATGCCGCTTATGCTGAGCGACGCTTTGCCTTGCGCAATCGATAGAATTTCTCTTAGGACGGATCGGGTGTGGGCCTCATGAGCTACCTGCGTACGAGCAAGTTGCGAAAGCTCTATGGCGAGCACGTTGCTGTCGATAATGTGGAGCTTTCGGTCCAGCAGGGGAGATATTTGGCTTGCTGGGCCCCAATGGCGCCGGCAAGACCACGACCATTCAGATGATCTGCGGCGTGGTGGCACCATCCGCAGCAGAGATCACTGTTGGTGACTTCACGAGCCCTGGTAAGGGTGGCACCTGGGTGTGGTCAAGTGCTTGCATTGGGCTGGTTCATGCGGCGCCGACAACGCGGATGTTGGATGCGGCCATAGGAAAGCCCTACATGCAACGGATGATGGGCTAGGCTAGGGTGGTGGCTTCGCTTCCTGTCCTGCAAGACCTCTATCACCTCCTAAAGGCGACGACACACATAGCGTCTCCTCGGCCCGTGGGGCTGCCTGGTGCGGTTGCCGAGTTCTACTCAACCTCCGCCAGCATTGATCTTGGGCCCAAAAGGCCGCCATGGCGACTGAGCGTGGAAGCGCTCTTTGCCGACTATTGGACGCCAACGCCAACACTTGAAGAGATCCTGGAGAACACAGAACGGGCGCGCCGTGGGGAGACGCCGATGCAAGACCCAGGGTGGCCAGCTGCCCCGTCAGAGCATCCACTCGTTCTCGTTGAGACAGATGTGTTGAGCGTGTGGCTCTGCTTTATGGAACTGGATGGAAAGGACGACCAAAGACTTTTCACGTACTGTCGCGATTCCACCAATGCTCGCGCGGGTTGGAGTCGAGAGCCACTGCCGTACTCCGAATTCATGTTCAAGCTCGTCGCCGACTCGGCGCTGGCGAACCAAGTGCCTTGGTCCATTCTCGGGCCCGAGGCGGACCGGGCATGGGATGATGGATCCGAATTCGCCGAGGATGAAATGTCGGAGCTTGTCACGCCGTCTCGGTGGTGGGTGCGCGCCAGAGCGGAGGCATCCGAAGAATCCCTACGCTTGCTAGGCACTCGCCTCGGTGATGCCCAAGTCGAACACAACGATGGCGTCACTACCCACAGGTTCATCTTGCCCAAGGGACGGCTCACCGTGAGCACAGATGGATTGCAGGCAGCGTGGTGGGGCGAGGCGTGGACGGAAACCGCACTTCGAGAACTGGCATTTCAGATCCGCTGCGCTGGTGGACCCTTTGGCCAACTAGTTGGCGATGCCGAAGAGGTTCGTGCGATGTTGCGCGATATCTCGTAGACCCCTACCACTCGCCCTTGACGCCGAAGATTGGAAGGACGGGAAGCCCGTTGACCGAGCCCTTTTCGGTGTAGTCGTAGTTGTAGGTTGTGCCTTCCACGTTCTCATGGTTCGTGGCGTTGATTAGGCTTAGGTAGCCAGAGAACTTCCAAGTGTCAAAGACCCAGGTCTTATCGATGCGGATGTCGAATTGTTGAAAGCTCGCTAGTCGGTCCGAGTTGTTCTCACCAAATACCGGTGAATACTCATCGAGTTCGCTGTTGAAGACGGCGCCGATGATTGGCGTTGAGGGGTTGCCTGTGACGTAGCGGTAGCGCGCTCCTAGCTCCCAGTTGCCACCAAGCTGGTAGGAACCCACTAAGGCCAAGATGTGGGTCTGATCGAAGTCGAACCGGCGATAGGCTTCGCCTGGTGAGTCCTTTCGTTCGGCTCGACTAAGCGTATAGGAGAGCCATCCGTTGAACTTGCCGTTGAACTGGTGTTCTAAGAAAAACTCTGCTCCATACACGCGGCCCTCGCCAGCATTGTCGAGCCGTTCCGGAACCATTTTCCCATCGCGTTCGATGAACTCGTCGGTAGGGCGCACCACGTTGTCGAGGGTTTTGTAGAAAAGCGTGCCATCGAGCCTAATATTCTCGGTGATTCCCCAGTCAGCACCCACGCTGTATTGAAAGGCTCGCTGCAACGCAAGATCGGGGTTGCCAAAAACCGCATCGAGGTCTGCAAAGTTTGGGCTCTGATGAACAACCGCAACACCGCCCTTGAGTGCGACTTCACTCGGCAGAGCGTACCTCGCGGTGATCCTAGGATCGGCAGACCATGCTTGGGCGTTGCCGAAGTAGTCGAGCCGCAAGCCTGGCACCAAGAGAAGGTTTCCAAGGTTCATCGAAGCCTCTAGAAAGGGAGCCGCGTCCAGGTAGTACTTGCCCTCAAGATCTTGTTCAAGAATTCGCTCCTCCACAGGACCGTTGTCGTTGTCATTGACGCCTTCTTGGGGAGGGCCACCGGGTAGTCGGATACTGAGATCAACACGCGCTAGCTGTGAGTCGATGCCAGCGTCGAGGGTGAGGTTGTCGTTGAACTTGTAGGTAAAGGTGTTGCGGATGGTGGTTGTGAGCTGGGTGAGTTCAAAGCGAAACTGGCCCAGAGCACTAAAGTCAAGGTTGTCGCGGCCAATGGAGAAGCGTGCGTGATTGGAGAGCTTCTCTGAGGGCGTGTAGCGGTAGTCGTTGATCAATCTCTGAAAACTGGTGCGAGCTGAGAAGTCATTCGACGTTGCGATGTTTGGGCCAGCTTGGTCAGCAGGATCATCGAATAGCAATTCGAGAAGGTCATCAGAGCCCAGGGCGAGCCAGCGAAACTCGTGTGCGGCCTTTGGGCGGTAGTTGCCCAGAAGCTGATAGTCGTAGTAGCGCGGCGCACTGGTGATCGCGAGACCGATGTCGTCGGGGATGGTGTTCGCCAGGACAACGTCAATGTAGCTGCGCCGCCCAGCGACAGCGATTGCCGCCTTGTCACCGATGGGGGCTTCCAGATAGAGCGAGGTGTCCAACACACTAATGTCAACGCTCCCATGCACGATGTCGGGCTCGAGGCGTTTGAGTTTGAGATCGAGGATGCCACCTGTGGCCCTGCCATACTGAACAGAGTAGTTGCCTGGATAGAAGTCGATGCCGCCAATCGCCTTGGACGGCAAGACACTCTTAAGACCCCCAAAGTGATAGATGAGTGGCACTGCAACGCCGTTGACGAAAACGCCAGTGTCTTGTGGGCCTGACCCGCGAACAATGATGTCGCCGCTCGCAACCGTCGAGCGTGCAACACCTGGCAAGTTTTCAATCACGAGCACGGGGTCGTCGGAGATAGGACCTGGGACCTTGGCAATTTGGGCAACAGAGAGCGAGCGTCGGTTGACTTCCTTTTTTGGGCGCTCCGCCTCGATCGTCAGGTCGTACTCGCTATAAGAACCTTTCTCAATCCAGTACTTCCCCGATACCACCTCCGTGGTGCTGATTGCTTCAGTCGTTTCAACGGGGATATAGCCTTCGCGCTCAATGCGAACCTTCCATTGTCCTTCCGGCAAGTCGTAGAACTGGAACGTTCCGTCTGCGGTCGAGGTCGCCTCAAAACCCTCGGCGTCGTCACCTTTGCCGCGATACACGGTAATCGTGGCTCCCGGCACAACCGACCGGCTCCCGCGCTCGAGCAGAGAACCCTCAAAGTTGACTTGTGCTGGGCCCTTGGGAGGCTCTTCATCCTTCGCTGTGTCGGCGGGTGTCGCTGGCTTTGGAGGTAGGGCAAAGCGGTAGGTGTAGTTGATTTGTACTTCGAACGGCTGGTCACCATAGGTGGCAGGGCGAAACACCATTTGTTGGGCCGCTGCGACCGCCGCCTCACCAAAGCCATAGCGTCCATCCCCCGCGCGGGGCAGGTCGCCCTCGGGAATCACGGTGACAGAACCGGCAGCTGCAGCGGTGACGCTACCCTCAGCGGAGATTGTAAGCTCGACGACGACAATGCCGTGAACGCGATCGGCTAGTGCTCTCTGTGGGAACACGGGCGGTGGTGCTTCAAGCAGTGCAGGTGGGTTGACGACAGGTCCGGTTGGAGTCGCGGGTGGCGTCTCACTCACGGGCGCCTCCGCCTCCGGACCGGGCGCCTCCGCACCGGGCACCTCAGGTTGCGGGCCGGGCTGCGCGCTCACCTCACTGGCGGCGAGGGTAAGAAGAATCCCTAAACACCAGGAATGCCGAATCACAGGCTGAGCTCCAGCTGAGCGATAAACCAATTGATTCCGCCTCGATCGTCACGGAGAACAAAGTAAAGACGAGTCTCGTCGCTTGAGAGCTCTTCGATGGTGGGAGTCTTGTAGACGTTGCTTTCCAAGTTCTCAAGGTCGTTGAAACCGTCGAGGTATGAGGAGCGCGACTTATCCATCGAGCCGGCTTCGTAGAACCAGGTGATCGTCAAACGCTCAAGCGACTCGCCGGTCTCGGATTCCGTGTTGGGAAACGTCTCAATGCTATCCTCGGAAACGTCAAGGCGAAGCGCATACGCAACATCACGAGCCACTATGGTGGCCGCACCTTCTTCAAAGGCAAACGGAGGCGCTCCACGAACACTCATTTGCCCCCCTGAAATCGTCGGATTCTGATTGGGAGACAAGCCGTCTTCGTAGATCAGGCTCAGGCGCGTAGTTGTAACCACTGAGCCTTCCGAGCCTTGCACCGCTAGACGGATCGAGATGTCAAAACGGCCATCACAGGGCGGCAATTCGAAGCCCTCGGGAAGCTCTACTTCACCGAGCTGTGCGCAGAAGAGATCGAGGAGGGCAGGCGGTATGAGGTTCTGATAGCTCTGGATCGCCTCGGTGCCCAGTAGGTATGGTGGTGGGTCTTCTTGCCCACCT
This sequence comes from Kofleriaceae bacterium, assembly GCA_024762925.1. Classification (GTDB taxonomy): domain Bacteria; phylum Myxococcota_A; class Polyangia; order Haliangiales; family Haliangiaceae; genus NORP324. Next base: position 13,306 of record JANTGM010000127.1, read on the forward strand.
GCACCTGCGACAAATTGGCGAAACTCTTCTTCGGCAACAGGACACTCCCCGGCAATTCCATCTTCAAAAGGGAATGGGCACCACGACCACTGGTAGCTTTCAACATCACCAACGACGAGTGCCTCGAGGGTAGTCTCGTCTTCGAAACGCAGATCCGGGGGCTCAGCTCGTATTGCCAGAACGCGAAGTTTGTCGACTTGGTTGTAGTCGGAGAATTCGTCCGCGCACCCCCATAAGGTGGAGACGGCAACGGCGATCATGATGAGTCTGTAGGGCATTGCTAATCGTTTAGGCGAAAGCGGATGGTGTACGTGATAGTGAAGGGGATTGCCTTGCCATCACGGGTGGCTGGCGAGAAGGTTTCTTTCCGAGCAGCGATGAGAGCCTGGGTGTTCATGTCGTCGTACTTCGAGCCATCAATGAGGCGTGCTTTGGTGACGTTGCCGCTCGCATCAATAGTGACTTCGACAACCACATTTGCCTCGATGCCTTGGGCCCGAAGTGTTGGCGGATAGTCGGGTTTCACGCGCTTGCGTGGCTTCGGCTTGACGAGCGTTACGCCGGCCGTGGGAATACGCGTCGCCTTCCGATTGGTCTTGGGCGCCTCAACATCGCCATCGGTCGCGCCATCTTTCGGAGCGCGAGATGCTTGCGTTGGATCGACAGCAGTAGAGTCGGTGGTCCCATCAAGGCTTGTCCCTGTGGCAAAGGAGGGCCCGCTACCGCCCGCTACGGTCGAGCCTAGATTGAGTCCGACGATCTTGCGCGGCGGTGGCGGCAAGTCGGGCGCAGGCTCCTTTGGGGGCGGCTTGGGCTTGTTCTCGGGCTCGGGTTTGGGCTTTGGCTTTGGCTTCGGCTTGGGTTTTGGGGCCGGAGCGGGTTCGAGCTTTGTGTCCGCATCCTTGGTCTCAATGGGCTCGATCTTGGGCGGCTCAGGATCCTGAATCTTGACGACGATCTTGTCTTCGCGAATGTTCTCCGAGTCGTTGGAGAGCGCCTCGCTTGCAACCCAAACGATGCCTGTGAAGATGACGTGCGCACCAACCGCCGCACAGACTGCAAGCGGACCAAGGGTAAGAATTTGCCCTAGCGTGACACTCCGGTGGACGATTGGATCTTCTGAGAGCGCCATGGGACTGCTGCCTTCGGCCAGAGCCCCCTCCCAAGCTCGCCTGCGCGCAAGGCGCCGGTCTTTTGCGCTAGCGCTCATGGAGTGCGCTGGCTCCGGTTTGCATAGAGGTACATCGTGTTTCGTCTATTCTGCAGGTCGTTGGATATTGAGCGCAAAGCTCGTAATTCCGTTGCTCTTGACCAGGTCAATTGCGTGCATCACGCGGTCATATTCAACCGTCTTGTCGCCAGCGATTACTGCTTGGACCTTCGGATCGTTTGCCTTCTCGGACTTCACACGCGCGATGACTGCAGCATCGTCCGCAGGCATGCCATCGAGAGTCATGCTGCCATCTGCCTTGACGACGATGTTGAGTGTACTTGAGACGCCCTCGCCGGCGGATGCAGCCGTTGGCAGGTCCACCTCGATCGCTGCCTTCACGATTTTGACGGAGGTCACCATCAAGATGATGAGTAGAACTAAGACGATATCGACGAAGGGGGTGATGTTGATATCCGCGATAGGCTCGTCGCCACCGATGCCAAGTTTGGCAGCCATGGCTACGCCACCTCGTTGGGCGGATTGATGGACTTGAGCTCGACGAGAAGCGTGCGGCTGAGCAATTCGGTGTTGGCGGATTTCGCCTTCACCTTGGATGAGAACGCGTTGTAGGCAATGACTGCTGGGATTGCCACAAGCAACCCAACACCGGTCGCAACGAGTGCCTCTGAGATTCCGCCCATCAAGTCTCCGCCACCAGAACCGAAGTCTTCGCCCAACTCGGCAAACGACTTGATGACACCAAGTACGGTTCCAAAGAGGCCAATGAACGGCGCGTTACTGCCCACGGTTGCGAGAAAACCGAGACGCTGCTGAAAGCGATTGGTCTCAACACTGGCAGCACCAGCGATCGCCTCTTCGACCGACTCCGCACCTTTGGCGTACTCGCGCAAGCCGGCGAGGGCGACGTTGGTTTCCAGGGAATCAAAGCTCTCGAGAAAGCGTGCGGCTTTTTCGTACTCGCCCTTGGTGAGGTGCTTTTTGAACACGTCTCGGACCCGATTCACGTCAATGGAGTGTTGCTGATAAAACCAGACTCGCTCGACCATGACGACGACGGAAATGAGGGAGAGTGCCAAGAGGAGCCACAGCACCCACGCGGCCTCAAAAATGGGAAGGTCTAGAATTGTTTGGACAATTCCACTGTTACCGGTTTCCATGATGTCGATGGTGCCTCGGTGTTCTGCCCGGAACCATGCGGATTGTGTTGTGTTTCTGTAACAAACTGTATCAGCTTCGCGACCAACCTGACGTCCTTTCAACCACAGTGTTTGCAACCAGCGATTGTTGGGCGAGATGCGAGCTTCCGAGCGATTCCCGATGTACTTGTTCTTACGGCACCCGGCCGAACCATTCGCATGGTCCATGCCACGCCAAACGGCAAACTGGCGATCTTGCGGGAATCCGCGAACGGGGTGACATATGTTACTTGCGAAGCGGAGTGTGTTGGGCGACGCTCGTGCAGAGCAGGACGGATGCTTTGGTTGACGGCTTGGCGGAACCAGACATGGCCCGCGTTTCCTTAGGAGAGTTATGATTAAACGAATTGCGATTGCTGCGCTGGTGTTTGGAGCATGTAGTAGCGGAGATGACGACAACATCGTTCCGGGGTTTGACGCGGGCATTCCGGCCGACGCCGAGGTGCAGCCCGACGCAGCACCTCAGGTACCTCCTCTTGAGGCTTTCTGCGCACCAGGTGGTCCATTTGACGAGGTCTTCAGCGGCTTGCGCGAATGTGGTGGCTTTCTTCGTTCTCTCGAACTCAATGGAACTGACCTCTTCACTGGTGAAGGGGTGGAAGCGTTTTGTCTGCATCTCTACCAGCCCATGGTCGATGATGGCACGCTTACGATCGATCGAGACGCGCTTGCGGCTTGCTCAACCTATGCCACCACGACTTCGTGCGATGAAATTGCCGGGGATAGCTTCAACTTCAACGGAACTCCCTGCGAAGATGTCTTAGTGGGAACCGTCGCAGCCGATGGCGAGTGCGAGCTCAGCGAGCAGTGCGCTGGGGACTCGTTTTGTGACCAGGGGAAAGACGAATGCGGCACTTGCAGCCCTCGTTTGGCAGATGAGGTTGCGTGCGCGTTCAATGATCAGTGCATCAACGGATTGTGCAATAGCCAGGGAGTATGTGGCGCTCCGGCCAATGTAGGTGGTTCGTGCGTTGATTCTGACGATTGCGTGGGCTTTCTCGATTGTGACAACACAAGTACCTGCGTCTCGCTCATCCCTTCCGCTGGAGATGCGTGTGTCACCGCTGCTGACTGTACGGGCCCTGTGGGCTTTGTGATTCCGTTTGACATTGGCTTGTTCTGTGGTGCACAGGGAACCTGTGAGCCAACGCCCGCTGTCGGCGATGCCTGTCTGCCAGAGGCTGTCCTAGAGCTTGGGTTTCAGATTGACCAGGGGGCATGCAACATTCTCGAGTATGAGTGGTGCGACTCTGGCACGTGTGCGGCTCCTGAAACCTCGGGCCTAGGCGAGCCATGCAATATGTTCGCGATTAGCGATTCGGGTGCCCGTCGCTGCGAGAGTGGGCTCATTTGCTCAAATCCTGAAGGGGGCATCGAAGGGCCCGTGGGTGAGTGCCAAGCCCCTGGCTATCTTGGAGAGAGCTGTGATGAGGGTGCCAAAGGCGCGCCGCCGCTTGAGCCATGCTCTCCGTTCTTCCCATGTGTAGAGGGAATCTGTGCGGGTTCGAGCGAGTACGCGGGCATTTGCCCAGCTTCGTAATCCAAGCCAACCTGCGTCCTTCGGGGTGCGCTCTTAGGCGCGCCTCGTTGTGTTGTACTCTGTCCAAAAGCCGTCATGAGGGCAAACAAACGGCCTCGTGCGCGATTCATGAATATAGAACGCGCTCACTCGTCTTCTCGCCTGCTGAACAGACGGGCTCAGCCAGTCTTCTTCGTTGTTCCTCGGTCGCTTGCCCCAGCAAACTCCCTCTTCT
>JANTGM010000128.1 GCA_024762925.1 Kofleriaceae bacterium
CACCAGACCACAGCGCCGAAGGCGCGAAACACCACGCTTGCTCGCAAGCGTTAGCTAGTTTTTGTCCCTAGCGGGACGGAAACTAGCTAGCTAGAGCATATCGCATAATCAGTGACCGAGTATGAGGGCCCGAGCTGAGGGCAGGTCCAGGAGCAAGAGCACAGGCATAGTGGCTCTACGGTAAGGTTTCGTGATGCCGATCTGCGCCGCAGATCGGGACTCAGACGACCGAAGAGGTTGTGAGATTCGCTCTAGCTCAAACGACGGCGGCGCCAGGCCATGAGGGCGAAGAGAGCCACTGCAAGCCAACCGGCGTTTCCGCCACTTGTTGAGCACCCACCACTATCGCCAGGACCATCAGGCTTCTCGTCCGTCCCACCATCACAGCGGTCACATGTGCCATCGTCAACAACCTCTACCGGTTCGGAGCACTCACTATTGCCAACAGCATCGGTGGCACAAACCCGGACGCTTACGACACCTTGTGGATCGCCATCAAGACGCCACAGGCTTCCTCCCACCCAAGTGAGTGGCAAGCGATCCGTGTCACTTTCAAACTCAACTTCGGCAACGACCTCTTTGAAATCGAAATCCATTACCGGTGTCTTGTTGTCATGCACACGAGCGCGAACCACCATGCCATCCGCTGCCCCCTTGGCAGAGACCATCTGAACAATCGGTGGGGCACTATCCACCGCAATGCCGCTTCCAAAGTAGACTCGCTCATCCTCTGCAAGCTCGCCCTGTGACTGCACGACATCGAGACGTCCATCACCGTTGAAGTCGGCGAGCGCGAGCCCCAGAGTGCCTTGTGTGGACGATCCACCAAAGACGTTCTCATCCAACTCGAGCCGGCCGCCGTTGTTGATGAGCAGCCGGTCAGCAGCGCTGCCTAGAGCGCCAATCAGAAAATCAGGGTCGCCATCGGAGTCAACATCGAGAACGACCACAGCGTTGTCATCGGCCCCGATATTGGCGATGTCTGGCCAAACCTCGCTTGTGCCATCAACATAGCCGCCCTGTCCGTCTGCGAGGAAGATGTGCTCGCGGCGATCAAATTGGTTGCTAAGTTCATCACCGTCGTTGATGGTTACAAGGTCGAGAAAACCGTCACCATTGATGTCGATCGGCTCAAACTCGTAGTTGTTCGTAAACTGCGGCATACCGCTGCGGTTGTCCTCAAAGACACCTGCACCGTCGTTCGTGAAGAGGTGGCTGCCCGTGCACACTTTGCAGGAGACAACAATATCGAGGTCGTAGTCGTTGTCTGTGTCGAGAAGCTCCATATCCCAGGACCACTGCACCATGGTCCCCGGCATGCTCTCTTGCGTCGCATCAGAAAACTTCCCAGTGCCATCGTTTCGCCAAACAAGAATTCGCCCACCGGTACTCACGAAGGGATCGCCTGGGCCCCAGTCGGCTAGAACGATGTCGAGATCGCCATCACCATCAATGTCACCCACCTCCAGGTCACCAATGCTCGCGAGCTTCTGCGGCAAGTTGGTGTCGGTGACTTCTTCGTATTTGCCCGTGCCATCGCCGAGGTAGAGCCGGCTCTGGCTCTGGTAGGTGGTGCCCACAAGAATGTCGGTGTTGCCATCGCCATTCACATCGCGAGCCTTCACAACACGCGCCAGATCGGGTGTAGCTCCCATGATGTCGACGGTTGCCTCAGTAAAGGTGTCGCCTTGATTCAGAAAAACTCTGTTTTGCTCGGGAACCCCTGCCTGGTTGTAGTTGCCTCCATTGGCAAAGAGGATGTCAACTCTGCCATCGCCATTGAGGTCGGCGACCTCAACCTTGTTCGACCATTCTGCCGTCGCGCCAATCGTGCTGGAGGTGACGTCCTGCCAAAGCTGGGCGTTGGCCACCGATGGCAAGGCCAAGAGAGCAAGCAGGGCTGAAAGAGATGCGGAACGAGAGAATAGGCGGTTCATTGGGGTGGAAACTCCGGGCGGTGAGGGAAGCATTTTTTAGTAGCAAGCGTGGGGCCAATCCCCTGGACCGCTAAACTACTGATCTTTGTGTCGGAACAGGAAGGCAAAGAGCCGTTTCGAAACTGAGAAGACCACTCTCGAGCCAATTCTGCAATTGAATTCAAGCGCTTAGATGATGGCTTTTCTAATGGCCACACAAGACCATCTAATCCCAAGCTGTTGGTGCCTGTTATTCCCAGATAGAGACCCAACTGGCTCCTCTTGCGTGAGATCGCATCATGGAGACCAATCATGTTTGAAACAACCCTGCATTCTGCCCCCAAAAGCAAGTACCGACACCTCTTGGCCGGCGGCAGCGTGATCGTCCACCTTGCTGCAGGGAGTGCTTTTTTGATCCTCAGTCTTTGGGAAATCCAAGAACTGAGGCGTCCGAGTCGCGGTGTGGCCATGGCGAGCGCACTAACTCTCCCTGCCCCCCAAGGCGGGAGCGCGGCCAAGTCTGAACCCAAGAAACTCGAGCCAAAGCCTCAGGTCAAGAAGGTCAAGAATCGCCAACCAAGGGATTCGAAGCCAGCGGAGTCCAGCAAAGCCGATACCTCAGGTGGCGAATCTGGAGGCAATGGTGAAGGCGAAGGCACAGGCGCTGGTGAGGGAACTGGTCCTGAAGGTCCCGGCAAGGGCTTGGGAATCGGAATCGATATCTGCGTAGATCCTGATCTCTGCGCACCTCCTCCAATCCCGATCGCCGAAGAGGTAGAGACTCCAGAGCATGTACCTTCGGCGGTTCTTGGCACACTTCGGCGAACGGCGGGCGAAGCACAAATTCAGCCGCCGTCTGCGACCCGAAACGCCATGTCTCGTGCTGGCAAGAGCTCCACGAAGGCAATCCTTTTGATGTGCCTGGACAAGAGTGGAGCTGTCACGCGCAAGCAGATCGTTCGCAGCAGTGGCTATGCTGAGTACGATGCCAAACTCCAAAGTGGCGTGGCCAGGTGGCGGTATGAACCCTATCGGGCCAACGGAAAACCGGCTGCCATTTGTACCCAGCTCACCTTCGTCTATCACCAGGAGTGAGTTGAGCAGATATTGCTGCTACCCTTGCAGTGCTCAGGCTGCGTATCCGCCAGAGCACAGCAGTACATGTCGCTTTCCGGCACATACAAAACACCTCGGCGGGAAGCCCGATTTCCCGCAAGGGTGCCTGTCTCGCTTCGCATTGGACCTATGACGCGAGAACTCTACACGGGCGACGTGAGCTATCGAGGCCTCTACGTTTGCACCGACGCGCCCCCCGTTCTTCGCCAACTCATTCGCATTGAGGCTGTGCTGCCGCCACAACGCACGCCGTTCGTCTCACACGGCATGAGCGTTTTCAGTCTTGGCCCGGGAAACTCAGATGATCGCCTTCCGGGTGTTGGCATTCAGTTCTATGCACAGAGCAATGAGAACCGCCAAGTGTGGGAACAGTTTGTTGACTACGTGAAGGAAACCCCCGTAGAGCTACCTGCAGACTCCGTTGACCCCGTAAAACGAATGCATCCCCGAGTGGATGCCCGTTTCGAAGTTCGGCCACACAATATTGACGAGCTTGAGACGTTTTTTACTCGGGACATTTCTCAAGGTGGCATGTTCCTCGAAACCGATATGCCGGTGGAAGCGGGCCTCAATCTCGCTCTGACGATATTCCACCCAGTGACTCGGAAAGCGTTCACCATCGACTGCATCGTACGTCGATGCAGCGAGGAGCCCCCTGGAGTTGGGGTTGAGTTTCTGGGGCTTAGCGGTCGTCGGCGGGAAGCCTTTGACAGTTTTGTGCATGAGGGACTCGCTGCCTTAGCCAAACGTCCAAAATAGCGTTCTTGCCAACTTAGGGCTGTCCAACCTCTGCCTCAAGGCTGTTCAACTTCGGCCGATTCATTAGGCAAGATGAGGACGGTAATTCGATCGGGTATGGTTGCCCTGGGGCTCTTTCTTGGCTTGGGTTGCGTCAGCGCACTTGGGGGATGCCGAGATGAGCCGAGCAAGAAGGACTGTGAGGCGGCTGCGAGACAACGCGCCCGCTACTTCTTTGGCGCAGGTGGCACGAGTTCTGGCAGTGATCGCCAAAAAAAGCGTGCCTCCAAGATGGAATTTTCGGACACCATAGCGGAATGCATGTCTGGCTGGTCCAAAAGCAAGGCCTTATGCATGGCCAAGGCTAAGAATCGCAACAACATGATCAGCTGCAAGTAACTCGCTGTCATACCGATCTGATACCTAGAGCGCGGCATGCGCATCTACTTTGTCGGCAGTCACGCGACCGGGAAAACCACTCTCTGTCGATACGTCTCTCAGACCTATGGAATGCCCATGATCTCAGAGGTCGCCCGCAGTGTTCTGGCGGAGATGGAGAGTTCTTTCGACGCCATGCGAACCGATATGGACCTGGTCTCCCAATACCAGCGCAAGGTGTTCGCCCGTCAAGTCGCAACGGAACATCAACACAAAGAGCGATTCGTCTCTGACCGAGCCTTTGACAACCTCGCCTACGCCGCAGACCACACGCCGATCTTCGCCGACATGGTCGAGGACACCGGCTTTGCCGACTACATGAAGTGGGTTGCAGGAGGCATTGTCTTCTTCCTCAGACCGCACAAGACTTTGCTTGTTGAAGATGGAGTACGCGCTGGTGTTGACTGGGACTCGGTGGTGCGAATTGATGGAATGGTCAAGCTCCTCCTTGAAATGTATCGAGTCTCCTATCTGCCAATTGAGTCGGTTTCCATGCAGGAACGGGTGCGGGCAGTGCAATTTGTGCTCGACCGAGAACAGACCAGCCAGCGCGTAAAAGCCGTGCCAAATGTGGCAAAGCCCAGCGTCCAACGAGCCACCAATCCAGGTGCCCTTGTCGCGAAAGAGTTGGTCGCCTCGATGGATCTCGCTCACACCTAACCTGCGTGCACCAACCACACTAGCTCAGCGGACAAAACGCATGATAACCTACCGGGCATACTGGAATTTATGCCGAATGGGAGTCCATGCGCGACGAGCCGACGCTGACTGAGATTGAGCCTATTGATGCCATCGCGGCGCAACTTCAATCGTTCCGCGATGATCCCTCTGAACTGGATCTGTTTCGCGAGCTGAAGCGAGCTTTGCGAAAGGCGTCACGAACCGCTGACCTTGCCGAAGTATTCGAACTTCGGGCTGCAGTAGAGACGAACCCACAAGAGGCATCGCGCCAATGGCTTGACGCTGCCAACCTGCGCCTTGCGATTGGCGAGGAAACGGTTGCGATTGAGAACTTTCGCAAAGTGCTGAGCGCTGAGCCATCTCACGAGAAAGCAGCACAGGTTTGCTGTGAGCGCCTCATTGCCACTGAGCGATATGCAGAAGCAGCGGACCTCGTCGAAGCGGAGATAGCCGCACTGGATCCTCTTGTTGGAAACACCCCATCTGCTGCGACAACTCGCAGACTCGCGGCCCGCAACCGAGTCTTGGCAGAGCTATGGCAAGAGCAGCTGGGCCGACTCGATAAGGCGTTGCAATGCTGGCAGCGGAGCTTTCAACTGGAGCCAAGCAAGACCGAAGCGCTTGAGCAGTCGCGAATCATCTACGCGTCACTCGGCGATGAAGACATGGTCCTGGCTCTGTATGAAACCGAGCTACAACTCATTGGCAACACGGGCAACCGTACCCGGCGAGCGGAAATCGAGCTTGCCCTCGGTGGTCTGAAACGACGTCGAGCGGACACACAAGGGGCTGCCGCGCACCTTGAGAGCGCTCTGCAACTTAACCCCGAGTCGCTCGATGCGCGCGAGTCACTAGCCGAGGTGCTCTCTTCCCTCGAGGACCAGAGCCAACATCAGCGCGCAAGTGAGCTCTTCGTGGAACTCGGCCAGCGGCGGATGCAGACCGAAGATCAGGAGGGCGCGATTAGCTATCTCCGTCGAGCCTTGGGTGTTGATCCGACGTCCGAACAAGGAACCGAAAAGCTTGAGAGCGTTCTGCATGCAGCGCGACGGTGGACCGAGCTAGACAGGCTCTACCAGCAGCGCTTGAGCCTGGCAACGACCCCAGCGCAGCGCGCTCCGATTCTCGCAAAACGCGCAGAGCTCTGCGAACAACACCTAGACGACAAGGCTGGGCTCAAAGACTGCTTGCGCCAGCTCTCTGCATTGCACGCCCCGGGAAATGACTTTCAAAAGCGGCTCCGAGTCCTTCTGGAAGAAGACGACGAAGGTGAGGAAATCGTCCAGCTGCTCGAGGCAGAAATTGCCACCAAGGCAGCAGACGACCCACAGCTCGTTGCACTCCTGCTCGATCTCGCGAATACGCATCGCGTGCAGATGGGCGATCGCGATCGTGCGGCCGAGACCCTACACAGAATCCTCGGCTATGACCCTCTCAACTCGGAAGCGCTCGCTCGCTATTCCGAACACTTCCGCGAGCGCCGAGACTGGCGCGGACTCACAGACCTCAGCGAGTACACCATCGATCAAATGCGCGAACGGCAGGCGCCGATTCGTGAACTTGTCGAGCGCCTAGAAAACGTTGCAGAGCTTTGCGAACTCCGCCTTGGGGACATCGACCGCGCAATCCTCACCTGGCGCCGGATCGAGGAACTCGAAGGCCACACACCAAAGACAAGCGATGCACTCCAGAGGCTGATGTCCCGCGCAAAAATGTGGGAATCCCTCGTCGGCGTGCTCGAGCAAGAGGCCCAACAGGCGACAACTCCCGACGAGAGGGCAAAAACACTTCGCCGCATCGCTCAAGTCTACCGCGAACGGCAAGTAAACCCAAGACGGGCAATTTCGCTCTACGAAGAAGTCTTAGGGATGTTTCCGAATGACGATTCTGCCCTCAAGGCACTCGCCGAGCTCTACGACAAGGAAGGTGACGAAGCCGGCCTTGCACATACCATCCGCAGACAGCTTGACCTGGCCGCGAGGAGACTTGACTCATCGAGCACCGAAAGCCGACCTGGAACCGAGCGCAAGTGGCCTGTAGCCAAGCGGACGGAGCGACTAACCTCACTTCGGCGCGTCGCAGCGATTTACGAGACTCAGCTGGCAGATGTGGAAGGCGTGGTGTACGCATGTTCCGGAATTCTGGAACTCTTACCAGGGGATCGCGAGGCACTTGATCGGATGGAGCGCGTCCTTGAAAAGGCGGGTGACACACAGCGCCTCGAGCAGACTCTCGAGTATCACGCTGCCTGCTCCACCGCTCCAGTAGAGCGTTCCAAGCTCCTCAGGCGAATGGCACGCCTTGCGGAGAGCCGAAGCGATGAAGTGGTAGCGATGGATCGCTGGGAACAGGTTCTCAAGTCTGCTCCAAACGACACCGAAGCCTTAGAACAACTCGCAGGACTGTACGAGAGACACCAGCGCCACTCGGAACTAGCAGAGGTTCTCGACCGGGCTCTGATGAACGCGGAGCTGCCACAAGCAGGAAGCGCAGCTGCTGCTCACATGTCGGCGCAGCTAAAGCGCTTGGCAAGAGTGTTGGACAAGGAGCTAGGCGATGCCGCCAGAGCAACACGCGTCTGGCAACGGCTGCTCACCATTTCTGAGCGAGACCGAGATTCTCTTAACGCGCTGTGCCGCCTGCACGAAGATGCCCGTAGATGGCGAGAGTTGGCCGAAGTCTTGGAGCGGCAAGTTCCAGTCTATGCAGCCGACGATCCCGAGAAAGCAGCGGTCTTTGCGCTAAAGCGCGCCGACCTTCTCGAAGAACGCCTTGGGTCACCCGAGCTAGCAACCGAAGCGCTCGAGCACCTCATCGCCCACGTTGCACCGCGCAATCTAGAGGCACACCGCAAGCTTCGGAGGCTCTACGAAACACGTGGCTCATTTGAGGCTTCGATTCGCATTGCCGAGCGCGAGATGGTTCTCACAGAGGATCCCAACGCAAAAATCAGTCGAGGCTTGGAGATCGGCCTGCTTTGCCGCGATCGAATCAGTGATCCCAAGCGCGCGTTGCAGGCCTACGAGCGCGTGCTCAAGCTTGCCCCGGATCATGAAGAAGCACTCGCTGCGGCAGCCGAGCTCTACGCAAAGGTCGGCCGATGGCGAGAGCACGCGAGCCTGCTCGAACGCCGGGCGCATGCGTGCACCGACATATCAGAGAAGCGAGCACTCCTGCTTCGCATTGCGAATGTCACCGCAGAAGAACTCGCAGACCACCGCAGCGCCTTCATCTGGTATAGCCGCGCTCATGAACTGAGCCCTGACGCGACAACGATGGGTGAACTTCGCCGAGCGGCGGAGTCCTACGGACTTTGGCGCGAGCTCGCCAATGTATACGAAGGGGACCGAGAGCAGCTTCGCGAAGCGGGTGGCATTTCCGACAAGGCGAGCTTTGTTCAGCTCTGCAAAGACATTGCACAGATCGCAGAAGCTCGGCTTCGCGATCCAAAGCGCGCGATTGACTCGCTCTTGGCAGGTCTCCAAGTGACGCCGCAAGACCAGCATCTAATCATCGAAGCAGAGCGCATCGCTCAGGAAGCCGATCGCAAGCCGATTTGGGACCGCCTCCTTGAGTGTTTCGAGTTTCCCATGGCTGTTGCGGTTGGCGAGGAGCGCATTCAGTTGTATCGCCGCCGGGCCTCACTACGCGAAGAGCATGCTCAAGACCCGCAGGGAGCCTTGGAAGATCTCTTAGTAGCGTTTTCCTGGGGCTCGCATCGCAGCGAGCTGCGCGAGGCACTCTACGATTTTGGTGAGCGCAACCGCGACAACTGGCAACAAATCCTTACGGCCGAGACAGCACTTGCCGAGAGAGCGAGCGACAATGATGCTTGCATCGCGATTCTGCGCCGAAAGGCCGAAGCATATGAAAACCGGGCAAACGATCCGGTTCGCGCGTTTCGAACGCACATGTCTGCCTTCATCCTGGTTCCCGAAGACGAAGAGACGCTGAGTCATCTGTGGCGTCTTGCCCGCCACATTGGTCGCTACACTGACGCCCAGCGCACCCCTGAAGCAGAACTGCCTGCTGCTCACATTGAGGTTACGCAGCCCGCGCCCTCGCCGCAGAGCCGACGAATGCGTGCGGCCGCCATGAAAGCAAGGCGAGAAGCGACCCAAGAGCTAAGCATCGGCGATCTGGTAGACGAGGAAGACCCAACCACCATTACCGACGTTACGCTCGACGAGAGCATCGACTTGGCGGATGCCCTCGTCTCCAACAAAGCACCAGCTGGCGAACATACCCAGGAACTCGACATCAGTGAACTCATGGATTCGGACAGCACCTCGCCTGTGCACGATCCAACAATGGAACTTCGCACCGAAGATCTCATTGAGGCGCTGGGGCGCAAGACAAGGAGTGCACCGCCAGCACCACCGAAGACACCTGGACAACGCAAGCCTGGACAAGGTCCACCTCCTCCCCCCCCCAAGCGTCCCGAGATTCGGCCAATGCCGGGCGTTGCGCCGATGGCGGTGACAACCAGCAAGTCGGGCCGAGTTGTTCAAACCACCAGTAGCGCGGATCGCCATGCCCTGCCCTCCTCACCGCGAAGAGCCTACTCTTCTCCCTGGTCCGAACTCGCATCGGTGTACACCAAGCTGCCAGCGGAAACCAAAGCTGGCCGACTGCGTTGGCACTACCGAGCGGCCGAAGTTTGGGAGACCGGCGCCAAAGAAGTCACACGGGCCTTTGACGTACTCGCAACGGCACTGCGCGCAGATCCGAATAACACTGAGACGCGCGATCGGCTCTTTCAAATCGCGAGCACACACAACGAGTGGGACAGGCTCGCGATGCTCTACGATCGCTCCGCCGATACCGCGGGGTCTGCCGAAGCTGCGGCTGAGCTACTCATGCAAGTCGCGACAATCCGCGCAAAGCAGGCGAGACCGCGAGAGACAGAGAGTCTCTACCGTCGCGTGCTTGGAATGCGACCTGGTGATGTGCGAGCTCGAGAGGCGCTTGAGCAGCTCTATCGCAGTGAAGAGCGGTGGATTGATCTTGCGGCCCAGCTTGAGGAACGCACCGATCCTCGCCTAGGTTCGGCAGCTCCGATTGCAAAGCGACCTATTCTCCTCCGCGAGCTTGCATCGCTGTACTCAGACAAACTCTCACGCCCGCATGACGCGATCGACACGTTGGAACGACTGCTCGCCATTGAACCAGAGAACACCGAACTCCTCGGCGAGGTTGCCAAGGCGTACGAGAGCATTGGCAAGTGGAGCAAAGTTATTCAAACGCTAACGCGCCTTTGCGACCTCGCGGATGGCAACGAGAGTGCAAGGGAAGCGCTGCGCCACATTGGCCGAATCTACGAAGAGCAGCTCGAACTACCCGACCGAGCCATCGTAGCCTACTCACGACTGTTGGCTGAATGGCACCGCGATGAAGGGGCCTTCCACGCATTGGATCGTCTCTATCAGCAGTACGCGCGCTGGGAGGACCTTGACACCATCCTTCGCCAGCGAGCCGCGATCGTCGGCGAACCAGAGGAGCGAGCCGCGCTCCTTCACCGGCGCGCAAAGATCATGCTTGAGTGGCTCGACGCTCCGGACGATGCCGCTGCCGCCTTGCGCCACGCAAGGACGATTGCCCCTGAAAACCGTGAGCTAGCGGATGACCTCATAGACGCACTAGGCAAAGCCGGACGGCACCGAGAGGCCGCCTCCGTTCTTGAGGGTCGCATTTCGCGCCTTCGCAGTAGCGAAGAGGAAAACCGGGCAGCGGAAGGCGAGATTGCTGCGCTGCTGATTCGCCTTGGTGCGCTTCGCGGCGACTCTCTTGGCGATCCAATTGGTGCACGACAGGTGCTTCACGAAGCCTTGGAATTGGTTCCGTCTCACCCCACAGCGCTCGCGACCCTCGCCAGGCTCACAAGCGCCGAAGTGGATCCCTGTGCACACGCCGAAGCAAGACTGCTCGAAGCGGCAGCTCTAGAAGATGTGGATGCAAAGATCGATGCTCTGCTCGACGCTGGACAGAGCTTTCGCGATGGCCGTGACCACGCTGCGGCTCGAGCCGCGTTTGAAGAAATTCTCTCGCTGCGTCCCTACCATGCGGAATCCACCTGGGCACTTGCAGCCCTCGTTGAAGAAGGCGGAGATGTCGAGGGAGCGATTCGACTCTTGAGCGCCCGTCTGCAGGCTGCGTCGCTTGAGTCAAAAGAGCGTGCTGAAGTACTCACACAGCTGGCGGCGCTTTCTCGACAAGCAGGTGTCGAGTCTGCAGCCGAAGAGCGGCTCAAAGAAGCACTTGAGCATGAACCGGAGCACCTACCCGCAATCCTGAGCTTGGCGGATCTCCTCTCTCATGCAGAACGCTGGCAAGACTTAGAAGTTTTCCTAAGCGAAATTCTCCCGCGCGTTGAGGCAAAAGAGTCGGATACACGCGCCGAGCTGATGCGGAGACTTGCAAGCGCCTACGATGGTCTCGGCCGTGCAGACGAAGCCTATCAAACGCTCATTGGAGCTGACCGACTACACCGCGGTAGTCTCTTGGTGAAGCTTGCGCTTGGAGAGAACCGCTACCGTGCTCGCCGCTGGCGCGAGGCGGCCCTTCACTTGAGTGCCCTTGCCGAGCGCGAAGATGCCAGAAGCCACCCATCGTTGGTTGCCAGTGGTCTCTACCACGCAGCCTTGGCAGAGATTCGATCGCTGCGCCCAGAGAAGGCCGAAGCGCTATACCGAGCTGCACTCGATCTAAAGGGCAACTACGGTCCTGCCCTCAAGGCACTCGCTGAGATTGAGATGGAGCGTGGCAACATCGCCAAAGCAAGCGATCTACTCACGAAGCAAGCGGTTGCCACAGAGAGCCCAAAGGAGCGCTTGCGGCTCTTTGAAGCGCTTGGCGATATGGCCATGCAAGAGCTTCATGATGAAGACCGAGCGAAAGTCTGCTACGAAGCTGCGCTTCGTGCCGCCGAACCACTCGACTCCGAGCACATCCCACTACTTCAAAAGCTGCTCTCTCGGCAAGTCGCTGCGGGCGAGCGCGCAGATGGTGGACGCACCTGCGAGTTGCTCGCTTCGTTCACCCAGAATGCCAAAGAACGATGTGAACGGCATACGGAGGCAGCTCTGCACTTCATCGAGGCGAAATTGCCTGAAGAAGCCCGAAACGCGGCACAGCGTGCTGTATCTGCTGACCCCTACGACATCGTCGCTTGTGACATGGCCTCCGAGTTGGCCATGCAAGCTGGTGACCATGAGGCCACCGCCGGCATGCTAGGTCGTCTCTTGAACCATCGCGAGACAGAGAACTCTGAGGCGGATGCCAAGGAGCTTGCCAGACTGTGGAACCGCCTCGCTGACGCGAGACGCGCTCGAGGTGATAGCAAGAGTGCGGAGACCTGTTATGAGAAGGCGATTGCCCTGAGCCCAAACTCCGACGGAGCGATGAAGGCTCGCCGGGCACTATTGGCTGAGTGGTCTCAGCGAGATGACAAAGCAAGCGAGCTGCGTGAGTTCAGAAAAACTCTGGCATCAAGCTCACTGCAAGTTGCAGACATCGTGGAATATGCTCAAGGGGAATCGGAAGGAGGCGATGCAGACGGTGCACGCTGCGCTTTTGAGCTCGCCGCCGCGCTCGGTTACGAGTACAACGAGAGTGATGTGGCCTTCCTTGCCCGCAACACGACAAAGGTGATGGCAGACGACGAAGCCTACAAGGGCTCACTCAACACAAAGGCTCGCTCGGCCCTTCTCACCGATCCAATCGACGAGCCCTTGGCAACCATCAGTAGAACCCTCTGGGAAAGCGCTGCGCTCCTTTGGTCCGATGTTGATGCGGCCCTAGAGCGAAGCGGAGTCGTTCAGGCGAGTCGCATCACAGCCACCGGTAAACTCCGAGCGGCCGCCATCTACACCCGAATCGCTCGCGCGATGTCTGCACCAGCCACCATTCTCTACAAGACCGATGCGGAAGACGCTCCTGACATCCAGGTTGTTTGCGTCTCACCACCCGTCATCGTCTTTGGACCGCGACTCGCTGAGTCTGGCAGCGACCGCAATCCCGTCTCTGATCTCGAATTGCGATTTCGGCTCGCAAGAGCAGCAGAGCTCGCGCGACCGAGTCGCATTGTTGCGTCAGGTCAGCCTGCCCATGTGTGGGAGCAGCTCATCGCATCTCTGTGGAGGATCTTTGGCGATGCCGACAGTGAGGCGGAGGTAAGTGAGAGCCAACATGCTCAAGACGAGGAGCTTCGCACAACACTGCCAGTTCGAGCCCGAGCCAAGTTAGAGGACATACTGAGCGAGCGCCCTCAGCTGGCGGGAAGCGCAGCCCCAGCACAGTTCCTCGCTGCTTGTCATCGGGTGGCAGACCGTTCGGGGCTTCTCTTGTGCGGAGATATCGATACCGCATTGCGCTATGCAGCCCAACAAGACGACCAGAACCATCTTCTGCGAATGCCGTTACAGCGCGAATACCTCGCCACCCGCGCTCAGCTGGGCATTGACGTTAAGAAGCGGTAGTCTCCAGTCGTGTACTTGGGCAGAGTAATTGGCACTGTGGTCGCGCGCCGCAAAGTCTCGGGACTTGAGGGAGCGAAGTTCTTGGTGGTGCAGCCTCTTTGCGAGAGGCTCCAGGAGAGCGGCCCAACCCAAGTCGCCGTCGATACGGTGCAGGCAGGCCTTGGTGAGCTTGTTTACCTCGTTGGGTCACGAGAAGCCGCACTTGCTCTCGACCCCTACTTCGTCCCGGTCGATGCAGCCATTGTCGGAATCGTCGATGGGTTGCACCGCCCCGAGAGGGACGTACAGGACTGGACTCCATGAGACTCTGCAAAGTAATCGG
The DNA here is from genome assembly GCA_024762925.1 of Kofleriaceae bacterium. Lineage (GTDB taxonomy): Bacteria > Myxococcota_A > Polyangia > Haliangiales > Haliangiaceae > NORP324. The sequence continues at coordinate 13,689 of JANTGM010000128.1, forward strand.
CAGCGTCACAGCTGCGGTCAAACACCCAGCCTATTTCGGACTGACGCTGATGATTGTGCAGCCGCTCGACGCAACTTCGATGGAGGAGAAGGGGTCAAGCATTCTCGCGGTCGACACGGTGCAAGCGGGCCCTGGAGACCAAGTGCTCGTAATGTCGGAAGGCAGCGGGGTGCGACAAATTCTTAAGACATCGCCAACAAGTTCACCCATTCGATCCGTGATCGTCGGGATTGTGGACGTGGTTACACTCGATGAGGACGCAAGTGTCTAGGAAACTGCGAACCGAGCTTGTTGCCACCTCGCACAAGCTCGCTGACCGGGCATGGGTGGCAAATCACGATGGAAATATCAGCATCCGCCTCGGCGAAAACCGCTTTCTCGCGACTCCAACAGCCACCGCAAAAGCTGATGTATGTGAAGCAAACCTCATCGAGGTTGACAACAGGGGCAAGCGCATCGCCGGCACCGCACGGCCGTTTAGCGAAATTGCCATGCACCTGGCAGTGTATTCCAAACGCAACGACGTTGTTGCGGTTGTTCATGCGCACCCGCCCTACGCGACGGCGCTGGCATGCAGTGGCTCGACGATCATCGAGCGGCCGTTTCTTGCAGAAGCGATTGTTTCGATCGGCCCTTACATTCCCACCTTGCCCTTTGCCGCTCCCGGGGCAGCCTCAGTACGTGTGATCACCGAGAATGCCAGCTCGGTGGATTGTGTACTTCTTGCCAACCATGGCGTCTTTAGTTGGGGCCCCACCTTGGAGCTCGCATTCTTGCGCATGGAGTTGGTGGAACACCTTGCCCGCATTGCAACGCTTGCTCAGGCAACTGGTGGCGTGCAACCACTTCCCGATAGTGTTGTTGAACCGCTGCTCCAGTCTCGAGCAAAAGCAGGGCTTGGAGATGCAGCAGATCGTGCCATGGAGTTTTCACGTAAGCCTGTGGTTGCTTGCGCTCCGGCTCCACATAGCAGCACAGCTACAGTCACTCACACGAGTGCTGGAGCGGGAGCAAAGTCTCCGCAGCTGGCGGCAATCATCAAAGAAGAAATCGCCCGGCTCCTCAAATAAGACGGGCGCTCCTAGTTCTTGAGGCCGCAGCGCATCATCAAGCGGTAAAAGTGCCCACGGTCAACACCGGCAGCCTTGGCAGCGCGCGTCACGTTGCCACCCTGCGATTCGAGAATATCCGCCAGATAGAGGCGCTCGAAGTGCTTGATCCACTCTTCGCGACCAGCCTTGATTGGGCGAGAGATGTCAACAGATGGTGAGCTTGAGGAACGCTGCTCGGCATATGCGTTAACGTTGGCAGCGCTATGGCCAATCGGCTGGGCTGCACCTTCCACGATGCAGCGATGCAAGTGCTCACGCAATTCACGTCCATTTCCAGGCCAGCCATAGCGCGCAAGCCTCTCCAGCGACTCCGAAGAACAAAGCTCAGCGACCACGAGTTCATCCTGTGCGCCAGCTTCCTCAACAAGTGTCTTTACTAGAGGTGGTAGATCTGCTGTGCGGTGGCGAAGTGCAGGCACTTTCAGGGACTGTCCACACAGGTGACGATAGAGACGAGAGTCGAAGCGCGACTCGTTGACTGCAGACCGAATGTCGTTGGTGGTCGAAGAGATGATTCGAAGATCAGCGACTGCGCCTGGCCCTCCGTTACGAAATACTCTTAGAAGACGCGATTGTAGATCAGCGGACATTTCGCCAACATGCGCCAAGTAGAGCGTGCCACCGGCCGCAGACTCAAACGCTCGGATGAGACCCCGCTCAACTTGCTCATGGGAATCGGTGCACTCGACCACATGGAAAGGGCCCGAAGTCCGCGAGCTCTTCCTGTGAATCGCAAGTGCAACGCTCTCCTTGCCAGATCCTGCCTCTCCGCTGAGCAACAGAGGTACTTCTGAAGCAGCGGCTCGCTCTAATTCGACAAAGAGGTCGCGCATGGGTGCCGAGTTGCCAATCAGATGAGAAAACCGCATGTCGCGAGAGCGTCGAACATGAAGCGAGGAAGACATAGGTTCAAATCGAATCTTCGTGGCACCGACCGTGATGGTGACCGGCTTTCGCAAGTGCGCCTTTGCGACCTCAACCTCGTTGACCAACGTAGAATGCTGATCAAGCAAGTCCACGATATCGATCCGATCGGATTTCGCAACGATCTCACACTGGAATGCGGCAACAGAAGGATCACTGAGCACCAGATCGGCAGATGGATCGCTGCCAATGGAAACGCAGAGATCGGCAGAAACCAGAACTGTTCCTAGGTCGGGCCCTTCAACAACCTCAAGACGAAATTGGGGATAGGTGCAGAAATCTGGACCTGCGTTGAGGGTGGGGCTATCGGATTGAAAGTCGCGGTGAACGGCGAGGGTCATGGGGGATTGGCTCCTGTTTGTGGGGATTGGTCCTACAGAAAGCAAAGAGCGTGCCGCATTTTTCTTTTATTAGTTTGGGCACATAGAAACTGGTGGGGGACAATCTCCCACCCCCTGAGGCCTCAATCCCCACATGGGACGTCGCCTCCCACCCCCAGTTGGCGAGGCCAGATGAAAGCCTCAGCTGAACGATCGAAGCCTCCAAGAACAAACTTGGAGGCTTCGAAGGACCGGTGCGAGGAGGGGGACTCGAACCCCCACAGCGATAAAGCCACTAGCTCCTTAGGCTAGCGCGTCTACCAGTTCCGCCACCCTCGCAGGTATTGGTTGGCCGCTGATTTATAGCGACATTGGAGCCATGTCAAGGGTTTGTGGTGACGAGATGAATCCTTACAATGCCATCCTCAACGAAATGCAGCTGCCCACCCAAGACCGCCAACACGCCATGACCCGCTCGGGCCACGTTCTGGCTCTCTATGCCGGTCTTGCGCTCTTGGCGTTGCTCATCTCTGCAGGAAGAGGCCGAGTCGATCTCTATCGACTCTCCCCCGATTCGAATGCGAGCGATCTCCTCAGTGGTCCAGCAATTGGATTCCTTCTAGGGTTCATTGTGGTGCTCCTCTCACGAGTGGCCACCCACCACTTTCAATGGGCACAGCGCCTCCACAGCGAATTCCGCTCAATCCTTGGCGAGCTCTCCTCTCGGGACATTGTCATTCTCGCGTTCGCGAGTGCAGTTGGTGAGGAGCTGCTCTTTCGCGGTGCGCTCATGCCATGGCTAGGCGTTTGGGCACAGGCAGCACTCTTTGGCGCCCTGCACTTTGGTCCCGGTAGACGCTTCCTCCCATGGACTCTCTCAGCGCTTGCGGTGGGTGTGGGCTTTGGCTTTCTCACCCGATGGACAGGCGATCTAGGCGCAGCCATCACAGCACACTTCACCATCAATCTGCTCAACCTTCGCTACATAGTCCGTACCAAACTGCCAGACATCAAAGACTAGTGTGCGGCTCAGAGGAATAGAAATGTCCTGGCGACGGGAGCTCGTTCTTTGACAAGGCGCGAAGGACGACCTTGCTGGGGCAAGCAAGGAT
>JANTGM010000129.1 GCA_024762925.1 Kofleriaceae bacterium
CCTAGGCAATACGCGTTGACGCTACCAGTCGCCGCATGATGAAATCGGGCTAGAACTCTCCAGTTAAGGGTGGACCTAAAAACGATCCACTCTCAGGTCGTCCTTCGCGCCTTGTCAAAGAACGAGCTCCCGTCGCCAGCACATTTCTATTCCTCTGAGCCGCACACTAGTAAAATCAAAAATGCCATACGCTCGCCACATGACCCATCTGGTTTTCTCAATTCTGACATGTCTTGCCCTGTGTTTCGCCTGCAACTCGTCCAGGGAAACCATTTCGGACTCACCAGTGAAATCAACATCTGCACCGGCCCCACGGGTTTCCCCCATTCACAAGGAGTCTGATGCGGGTGTACCGCTGGACCCGAATTCTCGAGACCTCGCGACCTTTGTCGGTCCTTGGGTGAACGCGCCGGGCCTGCACGTGCAGGAAGTCCTGAGCGTCATGCAGAAGGCTGATCGTGAGGCCTACAATGCCCTGCTCATGAGTCGGGCCACATATGAGAGTCGTTGCGGACTTCTCATCAAGCGTAACAGTGAAGGTTGGCTAGAGAGGAAGATGTCAAAGCGAGATGCCCGAACCGACCGCGCAATTGAATCCTGCTCGATGATGCAAACAGATTCTTTGGCGCTGGTTTGGTTGGAAGGCGGAGATATCCGCGGACCGCAGCCTGAATGTGCTGACATTGAAGTCATCAAACCTTTCCGCGCTCTGGTGAAGAGCGCCGGAGAGCTATTCAGGATTCGTATTGACAGTGGACGGGACCGTCGCGATGGTTCATACCTTCTCAGCCATGCAGAATGTGGGGCGACCAGTCCGTCTAGCCTTGCCTGCAACAAGTTTGAGTTTTTCATGCAGCAGGACCCGACCGTCAGCTTTCATGCGCTCACGTGCCACGACACACTGCGCCGGGAGTCGGAAGACACCTCAGGCGCAGCCATCAAATGTCTTGAACATGCCCAGACATTGGCTGAAGCGCGACTCTGTTGGGGCCAGCGTGAAATTTCACCTGATCGGCGCCAAAGTCCTCGAAGGTAAAAATGCGAGCGGGCAGTGGCGGCATGGCGTTGCCCTGGCAAATGCCCGTGCCGGTCAGCTTTGCGATCAGGTAGCTGCCCGAAGCGCTGCCAGGACTCACCAAGGGCTGACCGCAGCCGAGCTGCGTTGTGAGCGTTGTGTAGGAAGTATTCGGATTGCTCAGGTCGAGCCCTGAGTTTAACCGAATTGTGGTTGTGGAGTAGTGTGGTGCCCCGCGCATTCAGCATCGAATGCGGCACGCGATGTACCTTGCACAGCATTTGGTTTGCGTGCGCCACGCCCACCGGTAAGCGCAGTGCGAGTGCAAGACGATGCTGATGCGGGTAGCGGTGATGTCGATCCAGAGTTGGTGGAGTGGGCTGGACTTCTCAAGGCGGCGAACCTCAATGCCGGTTGCAAGTCGAAGCTCTTTGAGAGCTACGGACATTCGGACTATCCGCGAGGGCAGCTGCTCGCCAATCGAGTATGACGCTGTCTTGGCAGCGTCCCGGTCTCCACCAATGATTGCATCCAAGGCGAGGTCTTCGGCTGTGCGAACTCGCGAGAGCAACGAACGATTTCAAGATGGCAGCGTAATCAATAACTGTCTTTGGAAACCGATCAACTCCAAAGCAAGCACTCCCACCCTAAATCCGAGCGCCCCGCTCTAGCGTGCCGGGCCGACCGGAACTTTGGTCTTGTCTTCGAAGACCTCGCCAGCCGCAAGTTCCACATCGTGGCAATGGATCACGAAGTTCGCCCGCACCTCCCGACTGACAGTTCTCATGTACTCGGGATCCCGATGATCCCCTGCCAGCGGAACGAAACACACACTGTGGAGCCCTGGGGGCAGATCGTCGATCTCCAGGGTCTCGCCATCTGCGAGAAAGTGGTGTCGAAAACTCACTCCCTTACCATAGACCTCCTCCCCAAATTGCTTGCCGGTGGTGACCGCATGATGGCCCTCGGCGATCAGCAGCTGGACTGAGTGCAGAGGCGTGCCATAGGCCCCTTCCAGAGTGAGCCGAAGCCCGGCGGTGCCCAGAGGTTCCCCAAAGTTCAGCGTGGCAGCCTTGCCCGACTCGATGCGTACCTCGCCAGATCGCACCTGATTATCAGGCCCGTGGGACTTGGAGCCCACGACGACCTTGTAGCGCCCCGGTGCCAGGCGCCCGAGACGATAGCCTCCGTCGCGGACCAGCGCGGAAATCGAATACCGGGGGCTCACCGCACTTTCCTCCACCGGAATCGCCATCACATAGGGTACCGCGCCGGGATCAGCCCCGTCCTCGATGCGCCCAGAAAGGCTACCGGGCGTTTGGAGCTGTAGCGAGATGCCTGTGACATCTTGCCTGGAGTCCGCCCCGTAGAAGGCCGCCGATCGACCGATGTCGGCGTGATCCGCAACCACCGCAAATTCGCGCGTGGTGGCGTCCTCACAGAGAAACTGGCCACCGTCGGAGCTAAGAACAATACGTAGTCGATAGAGTGCGTCTCTGCGCGAATCCCAACCGACCGCGAGCCGATTGCTATCTCCAAAGACCCGATGTCCGCACACCACGGTGGCCCCGGCTACCGGCTCCCCATGGACGCCCACCACCACCCCCGAGATGCTGCGGGAGGTTGCCCGGTACTGCTTGCTGCCTCGCAACAAGCGCTGCCCCCGTTCCCCGCGCCAGAACTCGCGAAGTAATAGCTCGATTTCGTGGGCCCGCTCGAAGTCTCCGAGCATTCGATGGGTAGTGCCCACTTTCTCGAGATAGCGAAATCGGCGCGGATGCCCATCCCCCAGCGCTTCCTTGACGAGCTGATGGCTTGCCTTCGCAAAGGCATGGGCGGTTTCGAATTTCCCCTGAGAGATGTACAGGTCCGCGATGCGAGACTTGAGCTTGGCGAGGCTTAGGGGCGAGACATCGCTCTGCCCTTCCGCGGTGTGAAGGGCGCGCAAGAGCATCGCCAGGGCCTCGGCCCGCTTGCCCTCCTGCTCTTTCATTCGCGCCAGAGAAGCACTGAGTTGTAAGTTGAGCCCGGCAGCCGCCCCGCCCCAGTGGTCGATGGCGGCCCGCGCTTGCCTTCCGTACCGCCGAGCCTGTTCGAACTCCGAAGACCCCCCACTCATGATCTCGGTAAGAGCTACCAGGGCTCGAGCTCGCATTTCCAGGTGCTCGCTCTCCTCTGCGACGAGGACCGCTTCTTCGAACACCTTCCGAGCCTCGGCCAGGCGCACCGCCCGGGACAGAAGCTGACCCACCATGACTAGAGCCTCCGCGCGCAGCGGTTCGTAGGCGACGTTCAGGCTCTCGTCGCGAACCGATTCGGCCAGAGAAATCGCGACGTCGGTCTGCCCGGCTTCCGCCAGGGAGTTGGCCTCTCTGAGCTGGCCCCGAAGCAACTCAACCTGCTCTGCCACCGCCGGCGGCGGCGCCTCCACACCACGCTGTAGCGACTCCAGATCGCGACACGCTGACACCGGTTCGAGCCCCATGGCCGCCTGCACCGCCCAATCCAGATGGCTCGCCTCCGCACCGACAAAAGCCTGGGTGAGGGCTGCAAGTGCCTGGCGACGCTTCTGCAGACAGGCCATCTGCAAGACCATCGCCTGGTCACCGACAGCCTCGGGGCCGCGATTGGCTCGGCAAATTTCCTGGCGCATCGCAACCAACTCGCCGCCGTAATCATCGAGACGAGTCTCGAACGCGGCGAAGATCGGTTCCCAGGCGGAAGATCCGGATGCGGCAAAGGCGTCTCGTAGCTGCCCCCGAACCCGGGCATCCCAACTGCCCTCGAGCACACTCTCATCCGCTACACACGCTTCGCTCTTGCTGCCACTATCGGTCCAGAACCAAACCCCCGCCGCTGTGATGCCAACCAGGACAACCGCCGCCGCCAGCAAGGGCCACAGGCCAAGTCTCTTGCGCCGCGGGCGCTCGCCGAGCTTGGCCAGCAGATCGTGCATGGAGGCAAAGCGTTCCTCGGGGTCGCGGGCCAGCCCCTTTGCCAGCGCCTCCCGCACCGCCACAGGCACCTCGACCGAATCTGGCAGCGGCCGAGGGGAGCGGGTCGTGACCTGCTTGTAGAGAGCCGCGTAGGTTTCGCCGGGAAACGGCCGCTGGCCGCACAGAGCCTCGTAGAGGGAAACGCAAAAGCAAAACTGATCGCTGCGGGCGTCGACCTCTTTGGCCAGATGTTGCTCCGGTGCCATGTAGGCCGGAGTGCCCATGACATGCCCGGTGACGGTGAGTTCGTCGGAGACGAGAACGCCCTCCGCGGGACTCGACGTCGGCTCTTGTGCCGCAGCAGCCTGCGAGTCCTTCCGAGCCAGTCCAAAGTCCGTAACCTGCACCCGCCCCTCGGTGTCGATGAGCACGTTCTGTGGCTTGAAGTCCCGATGCACCAGCCCGGCTCGGTGGGCCGCTGCCAAGCCCTCTCCAGCCTGGCGGTAGACGTCGAGGATCTCGCGGGGGCTGTGCTCTTCTCGGCCCCAGGATTCGATGTCCTGCCCATCCACCAGCTCCATGACCACGAAGACGTGGCCGGCATCGGTGCCGACTTCGTACACGGAAACCACGTTGGGGTGGGAGAGCTTGGCCATGGCCTTGGCCTCCCGCTGCAGCCGAAGTCGCGCGTCCTGATCCCACTTCCTGCGCAGCACCTTGCAGGCAACCTTTCGATCCAGCTGTGGATCGAAGGCCGAGTAGACGATTCCCATGCCGCCGGAGCCGAGCAGTCCAAGGATGACGTAGCGCCCCAGGCTCGCGCCGGCCTCGAGAAAATCGCCGGCTTCGCCACCACCCGCCGGAGGCCCGGAGTCGTCCTCCAGGGTGTTGGCCAACTCTAGATCTTCGTCACTCACGGCGTGGGCAGATCATACCCTGCCGCAGCGCTATGCCCCCGCTTTGTGAACGCCCCAAGCACGACATTTGAAGTAGCTCGGCACAAGCCATCATGTAGGCGTAGACGCAGGGCCCGATGAAGAGGCACGGGCGTCTACGCGAGCGTAGAAGCCTTGCAGGTCCATGGCGAGGCGACACATCGCGTTGCGCGAGCCTCTAGTGTGAGCGCCTACCAGCCACTGTCAGGTCCTCTTGCTGCTCCCCCCCCCAAGGCACGATTGCCAAGAGAGCATCGGCCCGCTCTTGCAGGCTGCTATCTATTTTGCCTCTTGCAGCACGCTGCAGACCTAGGAAAAAGTCTGAGGCGCGATCAAATCGATCTTCGACGTTCTTGGCGAGGCCGATTGCGAGAATCGCGTCCACTTCCTTGGGGATACCCTTCACAATGCTCGGTCTCTCGGGCATGAAGTGAACGGCCGCATACATGACCGAGGGGATGTCCTTTCCAGCAAAGCAAGGGCGCCCCGTTAAACAGCGATAGGTGATTGCGGCGAGGGCGTGAATGTCAGTTCGCTGGTCAACCTTGTGCCCCCGCGCCTGTTCGGGCGACATGTAAGAAGGCGTGCCCACGATGCTGCCTTGAGTCAAGGTTCCAGAAGACTCGCCCAGCAGGGAAACCCCAAAATCGAGCACCTTCCAGATCGCTCGTGATGGCCCTATCTCGGCCAGAAAGAGATTCTGTGGCTTGAGGTCGCGATGAACAATGCCGGCATCACTTGCCAGGTCAATCACATTTGCGACTTGCTCGACGAGTTCGAGTACCTTCGCCATCGACATGGCCGGCTCGTGGCGTAAGTAGTGCGCAAGGTCTTGGCCATATAGACGCTCCATAGCCAGGTAGGGAAGCGAATCCCCCTGCTCTGAAGAACCGAGTATACGTGCCACGTGCGGCGTGCTGAGAGCACTCGCCGCCTTTGCCTCCCGCAAGAAGCGAGCGACTGCTGCGGGCTGCATGAGCAGATTCTGGTGCAACATTTTTACCGCGGCGGCTTCGCTGCTCTCGACGTCCCACGCTTCATACACTTCAGCCATTCCACCTCGGCCAATGACGTTGCCCAGCATGAAGGAACCAATCTTCCGCTCGGTATAGTGGCCGGGGCCGCCGGCCAGCACCAAAGCGCGGTCTAAGTCTTGGCGTGCCTCGCGCAAGAGAGCGTCGCGTTGTCCAACTTTGCGGCGTGCTTCCTCGACGTCCTCTATGGCATTCATCGTAATTCCCCGTGTCATTCGCCCCAGCAGGAAACCGGCCAGATACAAGCCCTCAATCAGGAGCAAGAACATGATCGCTTCAAAGAGCGGACGATCGGCGATTCGCAAGAGTCCCGGATCCTCCATGACATTGAAGATGATCAGGGAGCCCAAAATCGCTTGGCCTATGGCGTAAAAAAGATAGAGCAAGAGTCCTACCCGTTGGAACTCTGTACGGCTGGCCGCGAAAAGCGCTAGCACCACAACACCGGTGGCCCCGGAAAATGTGCCGAAGAAGAGGATGGCCCCAAATAGGTTGCCGCCGATCGCGATCGATGTGGTCATCAAGATCACGTCGGTAACGCCACCTTTGCGCTTGATCATCCGATCGAAGAGCAAGCCGCCCGGGATGCCAAGGGCCAATCCGGTAAGCAAGAAGTAGCGAAGATGAAGCTCCCCGCCGAAGAAGGGCAAGGTAGCCAGCAAGAAGAGTGAGAGCCAGCGCATGGCGCGATTCAAGGCCAGCATGCGGGCTAGCTCCTCACGTCGCATGACCTGCTGCGGTGAGGATTGGGTATCGTCCACACCCTCGGGCAACGAAGCGACCGAGGGATCAACAGACGAGGGGGCATCAAGCACACGAGTGTCGAGCGTAAGATCAGCTAGCGTCGCCTCGGTATCGCCCTTCTCGGCCAGATCGTTGACCGCCGGATCGTCATTCACATTGCGCAACTTCTCAATTGTACCTGATCGGCCTGCCCAATAGGACCGCTACACACAAGTGAAACTGACCTCCTGGGCCACCCCACGAAACAGCATGAAGAAGAGATTCAGTGGCGAGAAGAAACCATAGCCTCGCATCCCGGGTGTCACGATTTGCTCATAGAAAAACTCTGTTTGGCCAGTAGGAACTGGGTGTGGCCAGGTCAGGTCGACGATTCGACCTTCGAAGCGAAGGAAGCAGTGCATGCTCACCAGACCTTCTCGGCTTAGCATGCGGCGCACATCAAACGTGTTGCCCTCGCTCACCAACCACGATTGTTGTGACAAGAGAGGTTTGTGCAACGGCGCTCAATAGGATCCCAGGTTCCACCCAGGTAAAATGACACATCGCGTTTGCCATCGATATGCAACTCTGGAGCAGCGATCGTGGTCCCCCCGCCTGCAACGGTGAAGTGACAATCAAAACAGGAGAGCCCGACATCAAGATGCTTTTGATGTCTTCCGGCGAGAGCGCCTTGGCCGCCAGTCATTCCGTGGCATGAGGTGCAACCCAGAGTAAGATCGTCGGTAAAGGTCATGACGCCATCATTGAGACCTCTCGCATTGCTGTGACAGTAGACATTCGCACACGTAGCGGTTACTGAATCGTAGGAACCGTTTGGATTGAGGGCATCAAAGGTCAGTTCTGCTTGCCCATCCCCATCCATGTGTTCGGGATCAGCAACGTCAACGGGAACGACATGGCAGTTGGAGCAGCGAATCTCACGATGCCAATCCGACGTGCCTCCGTGTTGACGATGAGCGCCTACGCCTTGAAAGCTTCTTTCGGTATTGCCAGCAAGGTCTTTCGGAGGCGCAGCAATTCCGTCGCTGCCATGACAGTCATCGCAAGTCGTCCCATCCCCCACGTCGACGATGCCATTGATGTGGCTCCCAGGATCGAGAAAGCTCTGGCTGCCGGGCTCTAGGGTGGGATGACATTGGCCACAATCAGACGACGCAGGATGAGGGCTAAGCGGGGGGAAGCCATGGCAGCTGCCGCAGGCAGATTGAGTGCCATCGACAAGGGTCCATGTAGGCGTGGTGAAAGCCCCCCCACTCAGGCTGGCTCCATGGCAATACACATTGGAGCAAGTCTCCCGATTCCACGACGGCTCAGCCCCACCGGAACTAGCGAAGTCGGAGAATACAAGCTCGGCGATACCATCACCGTCAATATGTCCTTCAGAGTCAGTGAGTTGAGGTAAGAGATGACAATCGCCACACTCTATCTTTTTATGCCAATTGGGATTGGCTATTAAATGCACGCGATGAGCACCAACACCGAGAGCGGTGGTCTCCGTGGAACCATCCACGCTCTTGGGTGGGGCAAGCGAACTCTCGTCTCCATGACATCCAAGGCAAGTTGCAATACTACCTGCGTCCGCACGGCTATCGTCGTTCTCCCCGGAATCTTTCGAGGCGTCGCCTCCGCCGCAAGACACAAGAAAAACACCTAAGAGTATTGCTGAAACTGAGATTTGCATGTTTGCAAAGCAGACTACTCTAGGGAGTAGCGCAAGAGGAGTTGCCCCCCGAGGTACTGATCGATAGCCCCACCGGCGACCATCGTATCACCGGGGCTTGAATTCATAGAGAAGAAGAAGCGCTGCATGGTTGTTGCCAACTCCACTTGCCACGCAGACCACAGCGCAATGCGAAGAGATACGCGCGCATCCACCGCAGCGACGTCAAGCTTCGGGAAATAGGCTGGAGACTCGATTTCTCCTGCCGACAAGATGTATCGATAGCCCGCTTCTGCACGCAATTTTAGCGATGGAGCGATTCCGACCTCAGTGCCTGCTCCTGCTCGAAGATAACGGAAACGGACATTGGGAATTGCGGGCTTCGGTCCGGTAGCAGATTTGATCGTGAAGTTATGTCCACCATACGCTGTCGATACCTCAAATGCATGCTTCCCGATGGGGATGCTGTAGCGACCACCAAGCTCAAAACTCATCGACGTCGTCTGCGAATAGTTCTCCGTGTTGCCATCGAGGTTACTGTTAAACTTGGGGGTGTTGACGTAGCGTCCCGTAATTCCGATGGCATCTGTAAAGTTGTACTCAGCTTCGAGAACCAGTGCGGCCGCTCCCGGAGCCTCATAGGTGTCCAAGCTTTTGAATATGTCGTCTTTGTACCCGAATTCTCGCCGAAAAATTCTCGGTCCTAGAGAGACACTAGCACCTGCCATGTAGATGCTTCTACCTTCTTTGGAGGACGAGGACGAGGCGATTTCAGTCGGTCCGTCGTCACGGACTTGCTCACGATCCGCTATGGGTTGCGCGGGCTCGTCATCGCCAGCGGTTTCTTCATCTTCGAAGCTGTCAGGCTCTGTCGAAGGACTCTCTGCTGCCAAGGCAAGCGCTTGCTTGCTACGCTTCCACAGCATGCGCCTAACGAGCCTTGGCAGTATTTTAGGCCGACGTGCTTTGAAGCTGGTCTTCATGATGGCCTCGTCCCCATCACCGCTCCAAATCTGAATGTTCAAAACCCACCCGCGCTTAACCTTACTTACGTCGGCGGTCACCGATGCGATGGCGTCTGGCTCGTCGCCGCGAGCATCTACCAACGGTACTTTGTATCCCTTGCTTCGGAGCGACTGACGAATGCTCTTTTGGATAACGGCAGACTGCCGCCCTTCCAGACGAACTAACTCAATCACATCCTTAGCAAAGCTAGTCGATGCATCTAGGAGAAGTACAGAAAGGGCGAGACAAGCCAGAAAACAACGCATCTTAGAGGTTTTCTATCCATTGTTTGACGCAGGCGAGCTCTTCGGGGGTAAGAGAACCACCAATTGGCATTTGATTGCCGCAAGCTGGCGAGGGACTCAACGATTCCAGAAGGTAGCTTGCCATCGGGTCATTGGGGTCAATAAGGAGGCGGTCATCGCATCCACTTGTGGGAATATTGATAAGGCGCTCTTCAACATTGGGAGAGGCTAGATCGGGAGCGATATTGGGCGTGTCAGCACTATGGCAACCTAGATTGCTACAGCTTGCCGACGCCAGGATATCTGCTGGGACATCGATGCCGCTGGGGCAGATGGCATCGGCTCCACCATCGATAGAGAAATAGGAGTCAGGATTCTTTAGTTCGCCGGCACAGGCGCCGGAGAGAACAAATAAAGAGGCCATGCTCACGGATGTGAGCATGGCGCGCAGTGCCAATACATGGTGCATAACAGGGAGTCCCGAACGGCCAGAAAGCAGCCGTCGTGATACTTGGTACTAATACGAGAGGAATCGCATGGAGCTTAGATAGGCGGTACAGAGACCTCTCCACGCTTCCTCTTGGCCATCAAGACCTTGTAAGTCGGACAAGAGGCTGAGGGAGTCGGTCAACGCCTGGTCCTCTATCTCTTCGAAGAAGAAACGCTTAAAGAGCGCGCGAACCTGCTCTTGAGTTGAGGCTGCTCCTGCATCGATCGCAACCGCTGGGTCGACAACACCAAACACGGTACGAGTAGCCTGTCCTTGCTCCGACGCAACTAAGTCGCCGCATACTCGAAAGGCCATGCGACGGATCGTCAGCATTTTTTGCTGGTTGGGACTGATGTCGTACTGCCAGCTCTCTACAAAGTCGGCTCCACCGAGGATACTCTGGTTCGCAGTCCACTGGTCGACACCTTGATCGACCCAAGTCATGGTGGTCGCGCGCTGAACCTCATTGCGAAGCTGCACGAAGTTGAGCATCTTGGTGTTGTCGGAGAATGGAAGGTTGATGGAAGGCCAGTCGGCAAGTAGGTCTCGATCGCCAGCGCCAACAAGGTCTTGGTTTATAGGAGTACCAGCATCGGTGTCGCTGCCACCGCCGCCACCACCACCATCATCACCACCCGCGGAATTGATTCGTCCATCACAGCCAAGGAGAAAAAGCGAAAGGAGACCGACGACTATAGATTTGGTTTGAGTTTGCATCTTCAGTTCTCTCTTAACGCGCACAGTATTGCTTCGAAGTCACAATAGACTTGACTAGGGTTTTCGCTTTGTACCCGCTGTCGCGAAATTCAGCGACCCTATCAAGATAGAAGTCTTGCTCCTCTATCGCCATGGAACGCCCGAAGAGCTTCTTGAAAAAGAAGTTCACGCTTGTTGCCATGAACTCATTACTATCGGCTACGATTGCACCCAGCGCAGGTATGCCAGCTCCATCCTTGGTGAGGAACTTCGCTTCCGCTTCGGCGCAATCACTCTGGTAGTTGCCATCATCGTCATAGCAGAGGGCAAAAGGAGCGAGATAATCGATTCCGTAAATCTCGCTTGCATGACAGCCTGAGCAATTGGGATTGGTCATCAAGCTGTCTGGACTCAGATCGGTATCGTCATCATCGGGCAGAGTGACGGCCTGCAGGACAATGGGTGTCCACTCTTTAAGAAAGTGGCCCGCCCAGTTTCGACGATAGCTGCCAGAGAACGCGCTCATGTAGTGCTTAGTGCTGATAATGCCAGCAGTAGGACCATTGGTAGCTGGTACCTCTGCGCCTGCAGCGTCGATCGTGAAATCAGCGGTAAGCAAGAGGCGGTAGTCCATATCTTCCAACACAATATGTTGGGCAATTCTCGATGGCTCTTCGACATCGAGCCCGTCGATCTCCTTGCTCAATTCAGTGGGAGGAAATTGCGAGCGATACCAATCAAAGACGACTTGCTCGAACTCTGGCGTTGCCATGTAGCTGTCTGCGAGTTGTTCTAGGCTCAGTGTGCCGGATTCGAGGTCTGCCACCTCCGCGTCTGTGGGCCCACGATAGGTGAGGTCTAGAGCCATTTTCCGCAAGCAGAGCACATCGGCGATTGGTTCAGGCTCGGTTGCATTCGGGTTGGCTAGAGCCGTGAAACCTGCGACGCAGATTAGAGCGCCAGCTATTGGATATCGTTTTTTTGGTTTCCAGTTCATTTTCTTACCCCTTCAATACAAAATCGATGACGGGACTTGAATCCCATCCAGAAGGCTCTACACCATTGGCCTTGAGAACGGTGGTGTGCAGGCTTTTCATGGTTGGCACAATGCCATCGTCAGGAGCACCTGTGGTGTAGTCTGCTGATTGTCCGCGGATGTTGTTGTCGGTCGATCCAAACGCGACACCACGTTTAAAATTGCCACCAAAGAGTGCAGCCTGAGTGGTGGAGTTGTGAGGCGTACCAGAGCCGTCGAATGGAACACCATTCATCATGGTGCCTGTTTGAGCACTGGCTGCTCGGGACAGTTCTGATGTTATGACGACGTGAGTGGTCTCAAACATGGAAACCGAGGGATCTACGGGAGATGTCGTCGCTTTGAGAGCGCTAAGTAATCTTCCGATCGTAGGCATGTAGCCGTTTGATCGCGAACGCTGCCCTGAGTCGTGATTATTGTGAGTGTCGTAGCTGCCCTCTGTTGATTGAACATAGATTACGTGGCTTGTTTGCAAGCGAGCGGCCTCAAAGGCCAGTGCCACATGAGATGCAAAGCGCTGATTGTTTTGGCTAGTAGAAGCGGTAATGTCGGAGTCCGAGAGGTTGAAGAGGTCACGGGTCGTGATCGCAGGAGGCCACAATCGCGCGGGGGGTTGACTGAGCAAGTCGGTTGCTTGAGTGTTGCCAGCCAAGAAGGCGTCGGTTGTTCGCGCTTGTACGAGCGGGCTGTAGTACTGCTGGTCCAGACTCGCTTGCAGTCCGTAGACTCGTTGCTGTGTGGGAATCTCGGGGAGTCCCCCTAACACGTCCATCGCGTCGGAGAAGTCGGTAATGTTTTGCAAACGTTGAGCCGCCCCAGCAGGGTTGGGGCTGAGATTGCTGTGAGCGATTAGATTGCGAATGGCCGAATCAGTAGTCCGAAAGGTGGCTACCGTAGGGGACGCGACACGCTTGCGAGTGAGAAGGCTGGAGGAGAGGTAGTTTGCCCAAGGAGTGGCGTTGGCAGCGAGATCTGTGTTGCCTTCCCCCCACCATACCTGACCGGTTCCACTTGGATGCGCCGCGCTGACCCGAAGATTTCGGATCAACGTCATGTCCTCCATATGTGCTGCCAAAGGAGAGAGGACCGGCTGGTACCAGCGAATGCCACCAGCGGTTTCTTGGATGTCAGCTGCTTGCACATTGCGGTTGGTGATGCCTGTCTTGGCATCCCAGTGCATGACCGGGTCGAGCCCACCAAAGAGGTGAATGAAGATCGTAGGATAGGGATCGCCAAGGGCCTGCGCACTAGCGATGCCAGCTCCGAAGCGAGGTAGCACCGGCGATATCAATGTAACGGCACTGCCGGCCATTAGGCCTCGCAAAAAATTTCTTCGAGATAGTTTAGACATGGGACTCCTCCTAGAAGGAACGACCTAAAGCATGATGTGTACCAAGTGTTCAAAGCACAGGATTCGCGTCAAACGCTAAGTCTGAAAGGTAGCCGCAAAGCCCCAACTCCATACCTATCCCCAGTTGGGAGGGAGTCCCCCCCCCATCACCCATCTCGTTTGTGCTGTTTCCTGATGTGGGAGCCGATTCGATGTCGCGCTGTCTCAAGAGACATAGCTGAAGAGCAAATGCATAGCGCTGGGGCTGTTCCACGACACGAGCGAATCTGCTTGCCGTTCTTGTTGGACAGCGTCCCAATGGTGCCAGAGTCATTCTTGTGCCACGACCCATCCGGGGCGACAGTTCGCACATGACGGTTCGGCTTCACTATCACCCCTTCTCTCGCGCGGCGGCTGTTCTCTGGATGCTCGAGGAGTTGGGTATCAACTACGAGCTCAACTTCGTCGTTCAAAGGCGAGCACCGAAGGCCTGAGTTTCTAGCGCTCAACCCGATGGGCAAGCTGCCGACTCTCGAGGATGGTGATCTGGTCAATTAGGTTCCCACGAGCTTGTAGGCAATGAATGCTCTTGACCGTTTCTATCGAGCGGCGGCGGGCCATCCACTTTGCCGTTGTTCCTTGCACATCAGTGTCGAGCAGAACGATGTCTCGCCCCTCTCTCGCCAGTGCAACCGCGACATTCTGAGCAAGCGTCGACTTTCCTGTGCCGCCCTTTTGGGCTCCGAATAAGATGATCATAGATCCTCGAATCAAACCAAACCGGTTCACTCCGGTTCGAACCGAACCAATCCTCACGCGACAACACCCATTTGGCAAGTTCGGCGGAACCATATCCGAACTCCCTGGTCGGGCCGTCCTCCTGAAAGGCGAATGTAGCTTTCCCGGAATTCCATGAGCCCCAAGACGATCGGTGACAATACGCTAACGTGCAACGACCGAACGACCGAACGCCGGACAACCGGCAAAACTCAGCAAAACTCTGAGCTATTCAGACTTTCTGGCCGCTTTCCCCGTGAAAACCCCAAACGTCAACCGGACAACCTTGCAAGCGGACAGACTCCACCTAACCTTGGTCGTCTCTAACCAACAACCAAGGATCAACCATAAAAAAACTAATCGGAGCGCTAGCACTTTCCGCATCGGCATTCCTCGCATCTCCTGGCACCGTCACCGCAGCCGGAGGATGCTACACCTGCTCATCCGTCTCATTCGGAACTGGCACACGATGCGCAAACGCATACTTCTCCGGAAGCAAAAACTGCTTTACTCATACCAGCTGCCTGCCAGGGATGGGCTGTAACCATATCTGTGCCCCCTCTGGAGGTAGCTGCAACGCCTCCGACTGGATTGGCGGCGGCGGCGTTTTCCTCTAATTACGAAAGCAAGGAAAGTGACAATTTCAGGCCACAGGCTCCTATCGCTGACGCTAGGACTAGCGTGCGCACTCGCATGCGGCGACGCAGGCAAAAGCCCTAAGCCTGGAAGAGTAACATTCCCGACAGACTGGGACGCAGACAGGATCCGAATACTGTCTGCTCCACACTGGGTGGAATCCACACGCCCCTTGTCGACAGCAGTGAGCACAAGGGGCAAATTCTCCATACCCGAAAATCACCATGCCGCCACCGCCTTTTACGACACCAATAAAAACGGAACGCTTGACCTAGGCACAGAGCCAGCAAATCAGTGCACTGTCGGCTCCAACGTTGATTGTAACCTACAGCCGGTCAGAACCATCTTCCTCCACAGATCTATTGAAGACCATGCCCATCTCCGAAGCGAGGAGAGTCAAAGCGTAGACCGTCGGATTATATTTATGGCATACACCGAGAATGGTGCCGTCGATCCGAATACCAGTCTATGCCTCGGCGAAGAACACTGCGCAGAGCGAATGGACAACGCCTATGGGCAGCTACAACTGAATAACTGTAATGGCGCCCCAGACGCAGAGGACGTCACACTTCGCACCAGCGACAAGGAGTGGACCCAGGAAACCTTCTTTGATCCTAGTATGGCCACAACTGTCACGCAGCATGAAGAGGCCAATGCCACTCGCATGGACATAGCCACAACACCGATTTGCGCTCATGGGCATCGCCGCCCTTGGATTGGGATTCTGTGCCGCCATTGCAATTTCAAACACATTCACCGAAAGCAACACGTCTGAGAGGCCCAGAAACAGCACACAGGACCACGCCTCCCGTGACACCAAGAGTGGTACCGCAGGTAGCAGAACAGCAATCCTAGGCGTTCCAGAAATCGAGGTCGTCTCGATTGCGCCTAAGATAAGCAGGAAGGAGGCGATGATCAGAGAGAACCCTCATGTCGGCTCAATCACTTGGGGGGATATCGCCACGGCCGAGCGCGAGCTGATTCAGCCAGATTTCGCAATATACCTAGGCGATGGACACACGTTTGGACTTGACTGCTTTGAGCCAGGCCTAGTTTCATCAGAGTTTAGCTACGAATTATCCGTAACTGTCACACCGGACACCGTCTCTGTAAGCGACTTCCGGATCACTCGCAACGACCTCCCTGGCCCCACTAAGGCGTGCTTGGAGGAACTATTCGCAGGGAATGTGACACTGGACCTGGCTGCTAGTCTTAAACGTTCGGAGATTTCTTATCTTCCAATAAACACAACACTGCAACGAGAGTCAGACTTTGTTGAGAGGGTTACGCGCAACTTGGCGAAGTATAGTCGTGATGAAATCCTCCAAAGAGCCCAGGACGGCCTCTTTGATATACCGCAAGATGCTCTCCTTAGGGGGGCAGCCCAGTAACCCCTTACGGTGCTCAAAGGCTACAGCTACTCCATTGCTAAGCTGCCAAATAGGGTCACCGTTTAGGGGGGCCCTGAAAAGTATCCGTTCAGCGAACCCCGTGGCCCGAAATCCGCGCTACGCAGGCGCCTGCAGCGCGGCCTGGCGAAATGGGTTGGCTTCGAGCTGTGTGCTGACCTGAGCCTCGCGGCTGGTCGCAGCCCAGCGTAGCGGCGACAGATCGAGCATTCGATGCTCGGGCCAATCGCCAACGAGGCACAGAAGATCTCTCAGATAGGCCCACGGCTCGACGTTGTGCATGCGGCAACTCGCGAGGAGGGACGTGAAGGTGGCGTTGGCACGTGCCCCGTCGTCACTGCCTACGAAGAGCCAGTTTTTCCTGCCGACCGCTTGGCGGCGTAGCGCGCGCTCTGAATCGTTGTTGTGAATCGGCAAGCGACCATCGCCAAGAAAGCGCATGAGCCCCTTGCGCTGATTGCGCGCATAGCGAATTGCATCGTAGATGGGCAGCGTCGAGAGGTCATCCAACAGAAACGAGAAGCTCGGCACGTGCGGCGCCATGGCTTTCGCCAAGTCGGTCGGCAGCTCGAAGAGGTCGGCGAACTGGGTCGAGCGATTCCAGCGACCTTCGCCGTGGTAGAGGACGATGGGTACAATGGGCGGTGGCGGCCATTCGGTGCCTCGGTTTCGCATCCAATCATCCCAAATGCGCGCCATGTAGATGAGCAGTCGTGAGAGTGGATCGTTTTTAGGTCCACCCTTAACTGGAGAGTTCTAGCCCGATTTCATCATGCGGCGACTGGTAGCGTCAACGCGTATTGCCTAGGT
>JANTGM010000130.1 GCA_024762925.1 Kofleriaceae bacterium
CTCCCTTTACCTCTTGATAGTAGTGGCCATCGTCTTGCGCCTGCAGTGCAATGGGGACAGCCGTGAGCGTGTCGTCTGGGTGATAGACAACGGTAGCCGCTACTGTTTGACGAGACTCCGCAGCCGAACCTACAGTACGTTTCGTGGACGCCGATCACCTTGCCACTCTTTGGGCCGCAACCCGTGACGAGCGAGTGCTTCACCTTGCTCGTTGCATGACCGAGTCGACTTCGATTCCTCCGGAACTCAAGGGACGCGGCAAGAAGGCACACGCAGCTTGGTTGTCCATGGCAAAAGAGGACGATACCCACCTTCCTCTCTTGTTGGCAGCACTCACTGGTGGCACGTCGGTGCAGGCCCTGGAGAGACTTGAGGCATTGCAGCGGTATCATCTCGACTGCCGATTGCGAATTGCGCTTGAACGTTGGTGTGTTGCTCTTCCATACCGAACTCCACCCCACGCGAATCGGTTCTGGAAGCGGGCGTTGGAGCTTCTATCAGGGCTCGTTCCCCCACAGTGGGACTCTGAGCCTCTGGCCAACCAAGTCATGGTCGCCAACGGCACCTCGTACGGAGCCAAGCTTGCCGGTTGGCTTCGAAATATCAAGCCAACTTCGCCGAGTGCAGAGCTGCGAGCCCTCAATGAGGATGAGGAGGCGCAACTGCAAGACGCGCTCAAGGCACATCCCATAGCTCACGTGCCTGCAGACGAGAAGTCTACAGAGTATTTCCTAGGCCAAATCATTCGTGACCTTCGCGATGACAGCCCTCGTGTGGTGTTGGCAGACCTACTTATGGAACAGGCCGACCCGCGCGGAGAATTCATCTCCTTGCAATGCTTTCGCGCTAAGAACGAAGCAACACTTCTTGCTGACGACCCACTGCTCGACAATCGGTATTCATCCGATAGCCGCTACAAGCTTTCGGAGGCGGAGCTTGAACTCCTTGAGAAGTGGCGAGGCGAGTGGCTGGGGCCGTGGTTGTCCACAATCGGCCGTGTGGTGTTTGAGCGGGGGTTTCCGGTTCTGTTCGCGTTAGACCGGCTAGCCAATAAACTTGGCAAACTGGTTGGTGACCCCGCATTGGCGACAGTTGAACACATCCGTCTAGACCGAGACAAGACGCCACCAAGCCTCAGTAAATTTCTCAACCACCCAGTTTTGGGAAACTTGCGCACTCTTGACGGAGTTACTCCATATGCGCTCTCCAAGCTTGGCGACGAAAGAGCGGGGAAGCTTGAGGCCGTGACCGTGGTGATCCTTGAAAGCAGCGATGTGCGCGCCCTAGTGCCAGTCTTGGAAAGAATGCCGGTACTAAAACGCCTGCGCCTGGTTGGGAGGTATAGCGCTCCAGCAATTTCCGCTGAGGATCTCAAGCTGCTTGTGACACCCGAAATCGGAATCGATCAGGGAGATGATACTGGCTCGCTGCACACGCTTCGTAGTGCTCTACACCCTCAGGTCGAGTCATTCGTGGTTCACCGGGAGCTCGGTCCAGAGGTCCGCTACCATCGATCACGGGCCTTTCAAGACTGCGAACTGCGAGTGTCGCGACCTTGGGTACAGTTCGAGCGTCTGCTATCGGCATTGCCTCCTGAAGGTAAGATTCACACCATTTCGGCTCCAACAATGACAACCATTCCTGGCGATCAATGGGGCAGACTGGGAGAGCTGGCGCGAGTCTCACCGCAGTGGGAGCGCGTGGAGATCCGCAAAGACATCGACTGGTCAACAGCTCCAGAGACACTGCCAACCATTCGCTGCCTCAAGCTTGGGTACCAGTCCGAAGTGCTATCTGTGGTCAACCGACTGGCGGCAATGCCCGAAATCATCAGCGTGCACGACGACTACAACGACCTTCATCTGCGACGTGACGATGGTGACGGCTGGTGTGGTGTCGAACTCCTGTTCTCCAAGTGGCCCACCGAAGCACGCGCACTGGCCTTACTGGATGCCATTGGTGAGCAAGTGCAGAGCGCCTCTTGGGAGAAGGATGAGAATAACTCGCAGTTTCTCCAGTGGGCATCAAAGCACAAGCTACGGATCGACTAACGAGCTAGGGCCCTGTCCAAGCAGACAGAGCCGAGCTGGCAGGTGCCGCCAAGCACGCACCCTCCTCGCGTCTATGTCTTCGGCTTGACCGCGCCGCTGTCGATCATCTGTTGAAAGAACTCAACGATGGTTTCCTCGAGGGGCCGATAGGTAATGCCCAGCTCGCGAACCCCTTTGCTGTTGTCGCCCTTCCAAGGCAAACCCACGTTGCGGCGAATCATCTTTCGCGTTGTCGACTTGTTGGCAATTGGGCCCACAAGCCATACGAGCCACTTTGGCAGTGTGCGAGTGGGGAATGGAAACTTGGTTCCAAAGGCTTCGCGAAGAGGCACGACAAGGTCCGCCAGATCGGAGTCGTGGCCAGAGACGATGTAGCGCCCCTTTGCTTCGGGCGTGAAGCCCGCAAGGTAGTGTGCCTTAGCCAAGTCGCGAACGTCCACGACACCAAAGCCCCAACGAGGGGAACCCGTCTTTAGCGTGCCATCACCGTATTGCTTCATCATGTTGAAGCTCTCCGACGTCCCATTCGGATTTGTTCCTGGCCCCATCACAAGCGAGGGATTCACAGTTACAAGGTCCCAGCGATCTTGTTTCCCACAAATCTCCCATGCCTCCTTCTCGGCAAGCGTTTTCGAATACGAATATGCCTGGTGCGTAACGGAAGCAGTCTCATTCCAAATCTCCTCTGTGAACACGCCATTCGGGGTCGTGGCAAGGTCTGCGTTGTCACCATAGATTGCCGCACAGCTGCTAGTCACCACCACGCGTTTGACCGACGACGTCTTGTTTGCTTCTTCAAGAACGTTGCGTGTTCCGAGCTTGGCTGGCTCGATGAGTTCCTTCTCGGCGTCCTTCACATCAAGCGAGAACGGTGACGCTGTGTGATAGACCAACTCGCAATCCTGCATTGCCACCGCGTAGGAGCCCGGCTCAAGTAGGTCTGCGCGAAAGTACCGAATGGACCCGGGCGCCGCAGCAGCCATTTGGTTTAGGTGCCG
The DNA here is from genome assembly GCA_024762925.1 of Kofleriaceae bacterium. GTDB lineage: Bacteria > Myxococcota_A > Polyangia > Haliangiales > Haliangiaceae > NORP324. Next base: position 3,050 of record JANTGM010000130.1, read on the forward strand.
AAGCTTCTTCTCACTGTTTGGATCGCGAACGGCAGCGTGCACCGTGTGTCCTTCGTCTAAGAGCATCTTGACAAGCCAACCGGCCACGTAGCCGGTCGCTCCTGTCACCATTACGGGTGCATTCGTATCAATCTTTGTCATCCCATCCCAATCTGCGTGGTCTCAAACTGAGACCATCGCTTGTGCATGGTACCCGTTACGGAAGAGCAGCGTCGTGCACAACTGAGCGCAAAAACCCCAGAAGGCGACCGTAGTCAATGGGCTTCGAGAAGAACTCGGCTGCACCCGCTCGAATCGCATCTGCGGCATAGTGCGAGAGCGAACTCACAACGACCACGGGAATCTCGGCTCCGGAGCTACGAAATTCTCTGAACCTTCGGATGCTATCGAGGTTTGACGGCTGCAATTCCAGAATGACCGCGTCTGGCTCGCAGATGCCCATGCGATTCACCGCCTGGTGCTCGTCACACGCTGTCGACACCTCAAAGCCATCGTCACGAAGAAGCTCAGCGAGAACCTCCCGTGCAGAGTCGTTTTGGGCAATGAGAACGTGCATGACCCCGCCTGCGAATGCAGAGTCTGCGCCAGCTTGGAGAGCCCACATCACACCAAATCGCTCCCAAAAGGCGCGAATCGTGCGCGTGCGCTCAAGACACGCGTATGTTTGTCTAGCAAATGTCGGGTGCAAGAGTGCGTTTCAACACCGCCAGCAGTTCATCTAGGCTGAGAGGTTTGGCAAGGAACGCGACAGCCCCTGCGTGTAGCGCCTGATTGCAGCGATCGGCGACCTTGACACCATCCTGCTCAATCCAGACATCGGTCCAAGCGCTTGTGACGACGCAAGAACACGAGGGAAACGCCTGTTTCACTTCGCGGATCAGGGTAATGCCGTCCACATCGGACAGTTCCACATCAACGATGGCGACCTCGGGGTCAATCAGAGATGCCGTTGCCATGGCCTCTACGCCGCTGGCTGCTGCATGCGCATTGTAGCCCTCAGCACAAAGGATCTCGGTGAGACCACTTCTTGCGGCCTGGTTCTCTTCAACTACGAGAATTCGCCTCGGTGCCATCTTTGATCTCCTTTCCGCGCATCACGCGATCATCGGCTCAGTCAACCTATACACGGAAGTAACTGCGTCAAGCCCCACGAGTGCCTGATGCATTGACATTGGTCATCAGAAACGAAGAGCGTTCGTTTGCTGGCGAGACGGGATCGCGCACTAATCGGACGACAGCGAGCTGCGCACGGATCGAATGTTGATCCCCTGGAATCGCGACAGCAGAGCGCCATACACGACGATCATCGTCACGACAATCCCGGCGAAACGGATCCCAATGTGCAGATCTGCCAGGGCCCATTTTGCGCCTGCCGCAGAGACCGTCGCAGCAAGGCCGCATCCGGCAATGCCTGCAAGGCGTGTGTAGAGTTTGTAGCTGGGCATCTCCAAGATCGTAAAGGCGAGCCACACCAAAACCCCAAAGGCGATGGGGTATCCCGCAAGCCAGCCCAATGCCACCGAGTTGGCACCGAGGTGGTCACCAAAGAGGTTGGCAAAGATGAGGAAAAAGAATGTGAGCGCGACCGCTGCGACCGATGTGTAGACCAACGTGAGCGTCGGACGGCCAACCCCGTCGAGGAATGGCGGAATCACAAAGCTGAGAGCTCGCAGAACAGCAATGCCGCACAACAGACGAATGATGGGAGCGCCAGATGTGTAGTGGGCCAGGTCGTCAGCGTCCTTGCGCATGTCAAAGACCGCGAGAATTTCCTCTGCGCCGACGAAGATAATGCCAACAAACAGCAACATGACGACCAAGTTCATTTTGCAGAAGCTAATGAGTTGCTCGTAGAGTTTCTCGGTACTGTGTTTGAGCTTCGCGAACGTCGGGAAAGCGACGTTTACGACAATTTCTGAGATCACCAGGGCTGGTTCGAGAACCACCAGGTAGGCCACGCTGTAGACCGCGAGCGCCTCTTTGCCAAAGTAGAAGCCCACAACCTGCTTGTCGATAACGCTGTAGAACCGGAAGAGAATCTTGTGTGCAGAGGTCTTTAGTCCAAATTTTGCCCAGTCCCACCCTTCACTCCACTTGAAGACAAAACTCGGGCGCCAAGGGTGACGAATCTGAACGCCAATGCCGGTGACAAAGACTCGGCACAGAGGCCCAACGATGAAGCACCAAATGCCGAGTCCACCTGCGGCAGCACCCACCTTGCCAGCAAACTCGGCGAAGTTCGCGATGATGCGAATGACAGAAAGCTCCTTAAAGCGGAGCTCTTTTTTCATGAGGGCATACGGTAGGAAATAGACATTTTGCCAGATGAGCTTGGCGCCATAGGCCGTGAGAAGACCTGCGATGACATCCTTTCCTTGGATGTGAGCGATGAGGGGTCCTATGCCTAGAGCCAGCAACGCGAATAGCGACACACTCATGGCCAGGTTTAGCCAAAACACCGTGGAGATTCGGGACTTCGAGTGGTCGTCTCGTTGAATCACTGCTGCCGCAAGACCGAGGTCGGTAGCGATATCCAAGACCGGAAAGACCGATATGGCGAGGACTGCGACTCCGAATTGTTCTTTGGTTAGCCAAAGTCCAACAATGAGAATTGTCGCCACGATGTCGAGAACCCCGACGAGCGAGCTTGCCAAGCTGGCCCAAGCGATGCCTCGGTGAACACTCTTTTTGATGTTCGTATCGGAGTGTTCGCTCATGGGGAGTCCGCAGCGTAGGACTCGATCGGAAGCACCGCAACCGGCAGATGTTGGCAAAAACGCGCAGTCATCCTAGGAGCCTTCGTTTACCACTCGATGATCAAGAGCCTGCACGAGCATCTGAATCGTATCGCCATTGTGAACCTGAAAGGCGCTGGACTTCGTAGTGCGCGCATCAACTACGTAGGTCACGGCCTCGTAGGGAAACTCTTTGCGACGAGCGACGAGCGCAACCTCGGTGTACCCAGCGGTTCGCACAGCGCGCAATACTTGGAGTAGGTCGGCGACAAGACGTTCTGGGGCGAGGTGCAACGCCACCCGAGTCTTGTCTCCTCGAATACTGCGAATGGCCCCACGCCAATCGCCCCCATCAACCGCGCTACCTCCAACCGTAACGACCCCACCCGCCTCAAACGAGATCGTAACCTCGTCGCCAAGTGGCTCGGCATTTTGACCAGCAACCGGCCAATCGGAGGGTGTGCCGCCTTGAACTGCACGCCTAGCAGCGAGTTCCATGCGCAAGTGAATGTCGTGGCTGCGCTGCACAAGATCGGCAAACTCTTTGTCGTCCTCACACCATCGACAGCGACTGTAAGCCAGTTCAACGCGGTTCTTCAGCGCCCGCCAAACTCGAGCATTGAGAATGGATGGCCAGCGCTCCGGAATGACGTTGTTGCAATCGAGCGAAAACTCACTTGCACACAATCGATTCACATAGTCCTGAGTGGTCTCCGCTTCAAGCTTTGGAAACTCCAGGACGCTCGGCCAGACCGTCGTGGCAAATGCCTTCATCTGCCGCTCAGGAGACTGGTCAAGACCAGCTTCGAGTGGCGCGATGGCCAAGGTGCACAGTCGAAGTTCCGCTTCGCGTTTCACGGTTCGACTGAAGAGCGGCATTAGCTCTGCCACTCGCTCTGCGAATACTTCGTAGGCCTGAGGGTTCTTGGGAGTTGCCGAAAGCGCAACCACAGCCTCACGCAATGCTGAACGTCCAAAGTCGGCGGCTTCGTCATCAGTCTCCGCCACAAGTGGGGTTCGCTTGGTCTCACAAGCAACCCCAAGCATCAGTGCCGCACCGAGAAGGGCTCGAGCTCCTAATCGCATCACAAAGCTCACCGAGAGCTATCCGACTCGAGCGAGTCGAGCGAGCTTGCGAAGAGTTGGGGGATCGATGAAGACGAAGACGGCATCACCAAAGCTCAGATACACGCCCGACCAGATTGAGGTGCGTTGGTTGGGACAGATTTTCTCGCCATTGAGAAAGGTCCCATTGCGCGAGCCTTCATCGGTTACAAAATATCCACCACTGCCGCGATCGAGCACGATGGAAGCGTGGGACTTGCTGACCGAGTCATTCTCAACACGCACATCGCACTTTCGCGAACGGCCGATGCTGACAGGCTTATCGAGCCCTTGCTGCAAACTATTCGAGCCGACGACGATGTATTCTTCATCGGCGTACTCGCGGGTGTACTCATCGGCCCAGTCAACCTCTAGGTGAGAGGTCACTGTGCGTCCAGTTGTTGACTCCTCGGTGTACATCGCATCAGGATGCACAGTGATCAGCACCGGCGAGAACAGTGCATAGCCGTTGCGTATCTCGACCAACAACTCTTTGAGCGTCGTAGCCCTATGGATCTCCCCCTCAGTCAACCTACCTATCCTAGCACGGACGCATCGATACATGCCTTCAGCTCAGCAGCGTCAATGTGTGGCCCAATCGCAACCAAGCGACAATCCAAATCGTCTCTTGCGGGCTCTGCAGAGACTCTGGCGCCAACTCGATGAAACACGATCATGCGTGGTTCTTCACTTCCCGATGAGCCGTCCACGACCCGAGCGATGCCCTTGATGCGAATGTAGCTTGGCGCCAATTCCTCTAGCTCCTCACTCAGCAATTCGAAATCGAGCGTTTCCACGATTGGCAATGACACCGAATGAAAATGGTGGCCTCCGTCGCTTTGGCCATCACCACGCTCCTTCGCTGCCTTCAGACTGCTAGACGTCTCGGAAGGATCGTCAAGCGTGTGCCAAAGCTGGGAGACCAAGTCTGCAGTGTTGCCAGCAAGCACAGGTGCAACTTCATTCGTTTCTCGGAGCACAGCTTCCACCGCAGCGACTTGCTCGGCTCCCGCCAAATCCATCTTGGTGATGACGAGAATGTCGGCGTACTCAACTTGTGCGTCCACAGAAGGACTCAACGGGCGGTGCTTCTCGTGCTCCAAAGCATCCACAACGGTGATCACTGCTGCGAGTCGGACTTGGGTTGCGAGCTCTCCCTGTGCAAGCGTCCACGAGATGGGAAGCGGCTCGGCGATCCCTGTCGTCTCGATAATGATGGCAGACAAATTGGGTTGTCCCGCGATGAGTTCGAGTAGGGTTTTTTCTAAGTCCCCATCCAGGCGACAGCAAATGCAGCCACCTTTGATTTCGATTTGGCGTGTCATCTTATCGGGCAACAGATCACCGTCGATTCCAACATCGCCAAACTCATTGACGATCAGTGCCAACTGGCCCGCACTCTCGGCCAATTCGCCTGTGGTTGGACGTTCCTCAAGAAGTCGGTTGAGGAGCGTGGTTTTCCCGCTGCCGAGGAATCCGGTGAGAAGTAGAATCGGAACCATGCCGGGTTCTACCTAATCGACAAGGGCGCTGCCGATAATTCCAAGGAGACCAACAAATCCGTTCGAAGATCCGAGTATGGTACGTCGCGGCTGATGGTTGAGCGACGTGGCAGCCCCTTGTTGTGCTCGGATCTTTGCTCGTGCTCGGCGGACCTCGTCCTTGGCCTGTTGCATGCCACGCTCATGGGAAGCCTCGATGCCACCGTTCATCACGAACTCCACGACCCTGGGGAGCTCATCTGCGTCGAACCAGGTGCCATGTCCTCGACACGAATCAATGATGATGCCCGAGCGTTTGGCGAAGTTGGTTCGGTTCATGATCTGGTCGCACTCGGGGCACTTGACGTACACCCGTCCAGGAGGCGGAGAGAACCCGACGCTGCCCAATTGAGGACCGCCCATACCGAGAACCGCCTCGGTCGAGATCTGTCGACGCTCTTTCACAAGTCGAGTTACCGCTGGGACATCGAGCCAAATCCCATGGCAATCGGGACACTCATCCATGAGCGTGTCGCCCACCAGCCGAGCCTCCATGGTTGGGGATGCATCACACCGCGGGCAAGCCAACTGTCGCGCACTTCCATCCGCATTGACGTTGGCGGGCACATCCACTTCCGCACCACAATCATTGCAGTGCTTTGCCCCGTGGAAGATGCGCGCAAAACAGCGAGGACAAGCTTTGACGAGCAGCGCCGCTTCGCAAAACTCGCACTTGCTTGTGCCGGGCTTCACGTTGCCTCCGCATTGGGGGCAAGAAAGCGCCTTGGCACTCTGTGGGGGTTCTGGCAGCAAGAACAGCTGCCCACATCGACATCGAGCCTTGGTCCCCGCAGGACGACCTGTTACGTCATACCGACTCTCACATGCTGGACACTCAACGATCATGCGTGAAGCGATCCTAGCATGTATCCCAGGCTTCGTTAGGGCGAACGTTCGTCGGCACCCATATCGAAGCCCCCGCCATTTGGGCGACTGTCGCCATCGATATCGCTGGTGGTTGGGCTTTGGGGCTGAGCAATGTCGATGCCAGGAGAGCCTGCCGCGAGGTGGTAGTCCCCGGTTGCCTGGCTCACAAAGTTGGGCGCAGCGGAGACGTTGCCGACTCCACCTGAGATGTCTGTGACCATCGAGTATCGGATGCTACAGCTCCCGCTGGTTTGAGCATCTGTGCCTGGTCGCTCGTTACCAACAACAATGTTGCTATCACACTGCACGACGCCCGTGCCTGGCCCCGTGTTGCACACGAGCCCAGCTGATGCGACTGCGGCTGGTGCGAGATTGTGGGCAATCGTGTTGTGGCGAATGTCTTGTGGTGAAATCGGTGGCCCGGGCACGGTCTCAATGACGATGCCTCCTGTTGGGTTGCCTGGAGCTGACGTTAAATTTCCATTCTTCGCAATCCAGTTGTTCTCCACGACAAAGGAGCTATTAAACATGTAGAGGCCTCCCGTCTCGTTGCCCATGATTCGCGACTGCCTAATGTCAACGGCGGAGGACTGGATGTGAAGGCCGTGAAAGCCATTGTCTCGGATGTCACTACCGCGAACGGCTAGCGTACTGCCATTGCGCAACTTCACGCCCTCTTGAACGTTTCCGCGAATCTGCGAGTTGATGAGCCGCAAAGAACAATTCTCAGTTGCGATTCCTGCATCGTCGTTGTCACGCACAGTGGAGTTCTTGAGTTCGAGTGCGGAGGCAAGACAACTGACACCAACACCGCCATTGCCCAGCCCGTTGCCACCTTCAATGATCACATCATCCATAGAGATGTCGGCACCAACGCTCAAAGATAGCGGAGGCTGGGTTACGAATCCTGGGGGCAACAATCGCGCACCATTGCCAAGGATGCTCACGGTGAGTCCAGTGATAGAAATGTTCTCAAGGTAGCTACCTGGAGCAAGAACAATATAGTCGCGGCCAGCGATGACTTTCGCAAGCGCACCAAGCGCACCGCCAATGTGCTGACAAGCAGCTCCTCCTGGAGCCGTGCCACAAGTAACACCGTCCGAGCCATTGGTACTATCGACGTAGATAATGTCGCCTTCAGCGATGCACGCACCAGACTCGTCATCACATGCTCCCGAATCGCACTGCGAGTGTTCGCTGCATCCCTTGCAAGTAGCAGTGGAGGTATCGCAAAACGGTTTGTTTGGCTCATCACAGTCGTTGCTACTGCCACATTCCGCACAGGAGCCGTCGGACAGGCACACGCCAAGGGCGGCATCTCGGTCTTCACACTCGGCATTGCCAGTAGAGCCAAAGACACACAGCTCGCAACTATCGATGCGACAAATTGGCAGCACGTCTGAGCACTCCGATGACTCGGTGCACATGACCGTTGCATCTGGCTCGGGAATGCTGGCATCGGCTTGCCCGGTTGCCCCTGGGTCGGCAACGCAAGTGCGAGCAATCCCACCAGATGAAGGCTGAGCGCCCGTCAAATCGCAGAAGGGTCGCGCAGGATCGGTGCACGGTGTGTTGTCATCGCAGTACAGCGAGTCTGGACGGGTGCATGCAGAAGCCAACAGGGCAATTGCAATGAGAGAAATTCTTAAGGTCATCTAGAAGGTCCCCGTCCACACAAGGGAGCCGCTGTTGCTCTGTACACTAGGTACGAGTGCAGTAAGCGACCGAGAATCATTGTGGTCTATAGAGAAGAGGTAGGCGCTCAGTCCCAAGAGAACAGCTCCTCCAGCCAACGAGCTATAGCCACCGAGCAAGGTGTCCCGCTCTTCGCGCTGGCGTTCCCCGTCGCGAATTACCGGGCCATCAATGAGCACCAGAACCGTTCCCGTCGCAAGGCCCGCCACGCCTCCAACAAGCGCCGCGTATTTGAGGCCAGTGACAATCCCAGTCCCCCCATCGCGCTGCACCGGTGTTGGGGCGTTCACCACCGTTGCGGCAGGCGGCGTGTTGGCGGTGGGCGGTGCGACCGGCTCGACAGGGGTTGGGGGCCTTGGCTTGGGAGCGGGCTTGGGAGCGGGCTCGCGAATCAAGTCACCGATCACGCCTTGGCTAAAGCTCGCCAAGTCCACTTCTTCTTTACACTCTGAACAGCGGCGCATTGTGCGCGCGAGCGCCGTTCCGGTTTGCACATCGTAGTTGCGCGCGACGATCTTAAAGTTGTTCGACTTGCCTTCTTCATCGGGGCGCAGCGAAATGAAAATCACGTACGTTGCGGCGATGCTTGCAAGGGTTTCCACCGAGCACTTTGGATTGCCAGCACAGGCCAGAAGCTTCTGGGGCGTTTCCCCACCAATGGCTGCATTTTGAACAATCTCGTACCCTCGCTTGATAAGTTCCGCCTCCGCCGTACTTCGAACGAGAGATTCCACGAGCAAATCGGTGTCACCCGAGTCGATAATCACCACAACGGTTTGATCGGGCTCAGGAGGAGCGGGCTGTGCGTGAGACGGCGCAACCATGACCAAAGAGACCACCGCAATGACAACACAATAGAGGTAAGCAAGGGTATGCCCCATGGCGACATCCTAGCTCGTATGGTTCACGAAGGTCTATTGCTTAGGGGCTGGGGGAGCGTTTGTGGCTGTGCGGTCCCAATGAGGACCCGATCGCGCTCGAAACACAGGCAGTTCGCCGGGACTAGGGGGTCGAAAACTCCGAATTTTCGCCCAGTACCGCGTGTTCTTTCTGAGTTTCCATCGCTCATCACTTGCGAGTTGCGACTGGTCCCCATAGCTATCAGCCTCCCCGGGCAAGAGCAGCCGAGCCACAGCCTTGCCCTTGCTGTCATCGGCGATGAGCCAGCCATCACCAACTCGGTCGCTGCGCTTTTTGACCACGAAGGAAATCGTGCCTCCCCGCCGGGAAGCCTCAGAAGGCAGCGAGATTCCATCAGGCATGGGCGCTTCTAGTGGCTCAAACGCTGGCACCAGGGCAAGTGGTGTCTTCGCGGGACTAAGACTCTCAACACGCGTCGCTCGCCAGCGCCAACGAGGCTCCGTCTCAGGATGCCAAGCGCCCCATAGCACCGCACGCATGGGCAAGCTGAGCTCCAACGCCGCATCCACTGAGACCGGAATCGACAAGGCTCCCTGGCCGATTGTTTCATCAACCAGCCTAAGACCACTCTCTGTCTCGACTAGGAGCCCGTGGATTGAGCCGCTTTGGCCGCGACGAGCGAGAAACCGATAGCGCTCAAGGGCTGCGCTCCAAGCGGGTAGTGAGTGGATCGCTTGCAGTGCCTGCGCTTCATCATTGCCAGCGGGGAATGCCTCAACCTCTGGACGTTTGGGGAGCGGCTCTGGAGCGGGATCTGGTTTACTAGGCTGCGAAACAGGCGATGACGCTGGAGGGCTCTCGGGCTTTGCCGCCGGTTCATTCCCGCAGGCGAGAACAAGACCGCAAAGGGCGGCGAAGGCGCAGCTAGGCTTTGCATTTGTTCGTTCTCGCTTGGGTGCACAGCTCATCGTTGCTCAGTCAGTCTCTGGCGCTCAATCCGCGAAGGAGGAGGCTGGGAAGCGCGATTGCCCGCGCTAGTGTCGGATTCAAAAACCTTGCTCGCGCTCGCTTGGTTCTTCGCCCTCTGGACGCCTTCGGCTCTGCGTTGCTCAGCGCCTCACTTGCCCCAACACGAATTTAAACCAACTCCAATCCAGGGTTAGTGCGTGATTCGGGAATCAGGCACTAGTGTCTGGTGCGCAAACTCCCTCTTCCCGCCTTGCCAGCAAACGAGCATACTTCGCGATCACGAATCAATGTCCATGGACCGCGCACTAGTGGTTTGATGAGCAAAGCGGCCAGCGAGCGAAGAATCGAGTTTGCTTGGGTCAATATCAAATGCACCAGGCACCCGTGTGGGATCCAGAGGCATAGAACGCCCTGGCTCGGTTCTTCGCCCTTTGAACGCCTTCGGCTCATCGTTGCTTCCTTGCCCCAGCAAGGTCGTCCTTCGCGCCTTGTCAAAGAACGAGCTCCCGTCGCCAGCACATTTCTATTCCTCTGAGCCGCACACTAGTTTGCGCCAGCACTAAGAGCGCGCGGCAGCCCGCTTGGCGTTGCCTTTAGCGAGACCACCAAGTAGTCACCATCGGTGCCAAGGGCGGATACGTTCATGACCGGCGTGATGCGTTGTAGAACTTTTCTTAGACGAAAGTTGTTCGCCAACTTGGGAACCTGCATTAGGTCAATCACCAAGATGTCGTCTTTTGCTTCAGCCAAGAGTGCGGGCTTTTGCGGCATAAACTTCACGAGATTGCCCGGCTTGCTCAAATCCAACGCGCCTGAGCGAATCAGGCCTGCAATTGGTGTCTCTGACCGATCTAGCACCTTCATGTCCGTATCGGAAAGCCGCAACCGGACCGTCATTTCCTCGGGAAAAACTCGGAGTTCTTCTACCTTAATGGTTGTCGATGCCCGCAGCTTGGTACCCATCAGTTCGACGGTGGCACCCATTTGAATCGCGGGGGGCCGAGCCGTAATCGCAATATCGGTCGGAGCTTTTTTTGCAGGGGGAGTATTCGCGACCACCCAACGCAAGGCGTCGAGGGGAACGGCGACTCGCATGCCCATTGCGTGCTTGGCAACAGTGAGAACAGAGAGAGGATTGCGAACCATGAAGCGCCCTGCGGAGCGCAGAGCCGAGCGAATAGGAAGAGCCATACGCTGGACATCCTACCCCCAAATCCTCCCAGAAATCGAATGCCGCTCTGCGTCAGAGAGAGCGGCAATCCCCGGGAAAGAGCGGCGGCTAGACCCGTTCGATGATTGTAGCGATGCCCATGCCACCACCGATGCAAAGCGTGATGAGAGCAGTGCTCTTGCCTGTGCGCTCAAGCTCGTCGAGGGCTGTGTTCATAAGCATTGCACCTGTGGCCCCGAGTGGATGCCCAAGGGCAATCGCGCCACCATTGACGTTGACGCGCTCCGGATCGATGCCGAGCTTGCGGATTGTCTGCAGCGGCACAGTGGCAAAGGCTTCATTGATTTCCCAAAGGTCGATATCCGACGCCGACATGCCCGCCTGGGCAAGTGCCTTCTCGGAGGCTGGCGCTGGTGCGGTGAGCATGATTACTGGCTCGGCACCGATGGTGGCTGCGGCGCGAATCTTTGCACGAGGCTTGATGGACGCCTTCTCGCCGAACTCTTTCGAGCCGAGCAGGACTGCACAAGCTCCATCGACAATTCCGCTGGAGTTTCCACCAGTGTGCATGTGCTGCACAGCCTTGGCTTCTGGGTACGCTTTGATGGCGTAGTCGTCAAACGTCTCGCCATTGGGGCCGACAGCCATTGCGCCCATTTTCTCAAATGCAACGCGAATTCCCGCAAGACTCTCCGCCGTGCTCTCTGGGCGAGGGTGTTCGTCCTTATCGGTAATATTCTTACCTTCGGCGTCAACAACCATGAAGAGCGACTTATCGAAGCGACCTTCTTTGACAGCAACCGCTGCCTTTTTTTGAGACTGCAGTGCGAACGCATCGAGGTCTTCTCGACCAAAGCCTTCCAGCGTTGCGATCAAGTCGGCGCTGATACCTTGGGGCACCATCGTGATCTTCTTGCGAAGCAGCATATTCTTGCCGTCGAGCTGGCCATCGCAATCTGATCCTAGTGGCACACGCGACATCGACTCAACGCCGCCAGCCACGACACAATCTTGCAAGCCACTGCCGATTCCCATTGCCGCAAAATTGACTGCTTGCGTACCCGATCCGCAGAAGCGATTCACGGTAGTGCCTGTGACCTCTTGAGGCCACCCAGCCGCAAGAACCGCGTTGCGGGCGACACAAGCGCCCTGCTCGCTCACTTGCGTCACACAGCCAATCACCACATCGTCGACAAGGCTCTTGTCAAGAGCGCTCTTTTCGGCAAGCCGATTGAGGGTTTGGGCGAGTAATTCCTGTGGATGCACGCCACTAAATGCTCCTCCGGGCTTGTCGCCGCGAGGCGCACGGCCGCGGCCACGAGGGGTTCGTACTGCGTCGTAGATGTAGATGTCAGCCATGCGCGAACGCTAGCACAAGAGCAGTATTGGCCAACCACCAATCGCATATTGGATCTGATCTGATAGGGTCGAATGGATGCTCAGTACCACTCTCAATCCCAAGCTTGTGAATCCCACCGAAGAGCACGAGATGCTCCGCCAGACCGTGCGCGAGTTTACGCGCAAGGAAATCGAGCCACAGGCCGAAGAGTACGACCGCAAGGGTATTCTCAACACGGAGCTGTTGCGCAAAGTTGGAGATCTTGGGCTCATCGGAATCACCATCCCAGAAGAATTCGGAGGGGCCGGAATGGACTCCACCGCTGCTGTCATCGCGCACGAGGAGATGTGCTTCTCCGATCCAGGCTTCACGCTCGCATATCTCGCTCACGCCCTACTTTTCGTCAACAACCTCTTTTACGCGGCTAATGACGACCAGCGAAAACGCTACATTCCCAAGACCATCACTGGTGAGTGGATTGGAGCGATGGGCATGACCGAGCCTTCTGCGGGCACCGATGTGCTAGGCATGGGCACCGTCGCAGTAAAACGCGGCGACAACTACATTTTAAATGGCCGTAAGATCTTCATCACCAACGCACCCGAGGCGAACGTCTTCTTGGTCTACGCCAAGGTTGATGGACGCATCACGAGCTTCATCGTCGAGAGCACTTTCAAAGGCTTTTCGGTGAGTGAGAAAATTCAGAAAATGGGTATGCGGGCATCTACCATGGCCGAACTCATTCTCGAAGATGTCGAGGTCCCCGCAGAGAACCTCGTGGGACGCGAAGGTGGTGGCATCACCAACATGATGCGCAACCTGGAGATCGAGCGCCTAGGCTTGGCTGCCATGAGTCTTGGCATGGCAAACCGATGCCTCGACGTCATGCTTCGCTACTCCAATGAGCGGCAGGCCTTTGGCAAACCCATCGCAGAATTCGGTCAGGTGCAAAGCCATATCGGTGAGAGCTTTGCCAAGATCGAAGCGATGCGCGGGCTCATTTATGGTGCGGCTAGCACCATTGGCCCAGACCACCGCAATCGCCCTGCTTCGGATGCGGCGAAGCTCTTCGCCGGGCGCGCTGCAAAAGAGGTTGCCGACTCTGCCATGCAAGTGTTGGGTGGCTACGGATACTGCAACGAGTATCGGGTAGAACAGTTCTTACGTGACGCCAAGCTAATTGAAATTGGCGGCGGTACGAACGAGGCACACCAAAAGAACATCACTCGCGATCTCTGCAAGCTCGTCCAAGTGTAGCAACAGCTTGGCCCTAGGCACTCGTGTGGGATCCAGAGGCATAGAACGCCCTGGCTCGGTTCTTCGCGCCTTGTCAAAGAACGAGCTCCCGTCGCCAGCACATTTCTATTCCTCTGAGCC
>JANTGM010000131.1 GCA_024762925.1 Kofleriaceae bacterium
TGATGGCAGCAGTAAGAGTCGTTTTGCCGTGATCCACGTGGCCGATTGTGCCGATGTTCACGTGGGGCTTGTTGCGGTTGAATTTTTCTTTTGCCATGACTTTTATGTTCCTCTTACTCTTGCGACGACGTCTTCTCGTATGCCCGCGGGCACTTCGTTGTAGTTCTTAAGCTGCATTGAATAGGTCGCTCTGCCTTGGGTTCGGGACCGCAAATCGGTCGAGTATCCGAACATTTTTGACAGGGGAACTAAACAGGCGATGACCTGTACACCAAGCCGGGCTTCAATTCCAGCGATCTTTCCGCGTCTCGCATGCAAATCTCCAACTACGTCTCCAACGTGGTCGTCTGGAACAACGACCTCAAGCTCCATAATGGGCTCCAGAAGCACCGGATCAGCCGCAATGGCAGCATCACCAAAGCACCGTAGTGCTGCGATATTAAAAGACATTTCACTCGAGTCCACGGGGTGCAGATCGGCTTCGAGAACGGTGACTTTGAGGTCGACCATGGGGAAGCTGGCGATCGGGCCGGTTTTTGCGGCTTCTCGCACTCCGGATTCGATTGCTGTCAAAAATGGCTTGGGAAACTCGCCGGGAAGCTCAGACTCAAAGTGAAGCGGACATCCACAGGTTGCTGGCTCGACCCGAAGGCGAACTCCGGCGTACTGCCCCATCGCATGACCACCTGCCTCAGACGCAATAGGCGCTGCCCGCTCCAGGAGATAGTGGTTTTCTCCCATCCCGCTAACAGTCTCGCGATAGGCCACCTGTGGGCGCCCTGCCCGCGCCTTGACGCCAAACTCGCGGGCTAGCCTGTCAACAACGACCTCCAGATGCAGCTCGCCCATTCCCCGCAAGACCGTCTGGCCGCCGACGGCATCAACCGCGACACTTGGGTCTTCCGCCGCGATGGATTCCAGCGAGGACCGAAGCAGATCGTGGTCAGCTTCGGTCTCCGGCTCTAGGACCACAGTAGCAACTGGAAGCGGCACGTGAATCTGTTGCAAGACGATGGGTGCAGCGGGATCACATAACGTGTCGCCAGTGGTCGTGACTCGAAGTCCAACAGCAGCGCCGATATCACCAGCCGAGAGTTCCTTTACATCCTCTCGATAACTGGCGTGCATACGCACGAGCCTGCCAACCTTTTCAAGCTTGTCTTGCGATGTATTGAGGAGCTGCTCTGCACTGCGCACTACCCCCGAATACACGCGGAGGTAGGTCACCTGCCCAACCTTCGGGTCGCTCATCACCTTGAACGCCAGTGCCGTCACTGGCTCTTGGTCTGATGGCTCTCGTACAAGCGGGGATCCGTGCTGCGGGTCGAGCCCTTCCAAAGCGCCAACGTCGGTGGGCGAAGGCAGGAAATCGACAATCGCATCGAGCAAGTTCTGAACCCCGCGATTCTTGAGTGCCGCGCCCAGGATGACTGGCACACCACGCATTGACAAGGTGGCCCGACGTACTGCTGCAATGATGTCCTTGGGAGCTATCTCGGCCTCGGCCAAGTACTGCACCATGATCTCATCATCCACTTCGGCTAGCGCCTCTAGCATGATGCCGCGAGCGAGGAGAGCTTCGTCGCGAAGCTCTGCTGGCACCTCCACATCGCTGAAGCTCTGTCCCTGCCCGCTCTCATCCCAGATACGCGAACGAAAGTGGATAAGGTCGACAATGCCGTTGAACTCGTCCTCGATGCTGTGGGCAAACTGGAGGACGAGGGGATTTGCGCCCAACCGGAGTCGCAACTCCTCAGCCACCAAGCTGGGGTCGGCCCCAACGCGGTCGCACTTGTTGATGAAGGCAATGCGCGGTACTCCGTAGCGGTCGGCCTGACGCCAAACGGTCTCGCTCTGAGGCTCAACACCACTCACCGCACAAAAGATGGCTACCGCGCCATCGAGCACACGCAGTGAACGCTCGACCTCAACAGTGAAATCGATGTGCCCTGGAGTGTCGATGAGATTGCAGTGATGAGGCTCGCCACCATGGGAAGCCCACTGAAAGGACGTCGAGGCGGCAGTAATGGAAATTCCCCTCTCCTGCTCCTGCTCCATCCAGTCCATAACCGATGCGCCGTCGTGCACTTCTCCGATGCGGCTCGACACGCCGGAGTAGTAGAGAATGCGCTCGGTCGTCGTCGTCTTGCCGGCGTCGATATGAGCCATGATTCCCAGATTGCGAATTTGCTCGATTGCCGGAACGGTCATATCCAAGTCGCGGTGTCGAAGCGTCGTCGAACGAGGTGGCAGCGGAGGCAAGACAAATAGGAAGGGGTGAGCGCCGGCGGGCCTCAGAAAAACTCCTATTTGCGCTTGGTCTCGGTGGTTCGGTTCGCACTGTTCCGCCTGGCTTCGCCAAACGAGGGTGTCTCGGTTTGAGACAACACCGCAGTGTTCCTATGCCGCCTATCGAGCCCGATGTTGCGTCCGCGCCTCCTGTTGCTTGGATTGAGTGTGGCCTTCGAATCTCGCGGGGTGCCTAGGCCAAAAAGGCCGGGAGCAAGTCCCAGCCTTTCTTCAGCATCGCGATTTGTGACGCCGCAGCGCCCTCTCGGACCAGCCAGTATGGAGGCTGGCCAAAGCCTCTACCAACGGTAGTGAGAGTAGGCTTTGTTGGCGTCTGCCATCTTGTGCACGTCTTCGCGCTTCTTGACGGCTCCACCACGGTTCTGTGCAGCGTCGAGAATCTCGTTGGCAAGGCGGTCGGTCATTGTCTTCTCGCCGCGGTTGCGAGCGTAGCTGACAAGCCAACGCATGCCGAGAGCTTGTGAACGTTCATGGCGAACATCCACCGGCACCTGGTATGTCGAACCACCGACACGGCGGCTCTTGACCTCAACACGAGGCTTCACGTTTGTGAGAGCTCGCTCCCACACTTGCAAAGGATCGTCCTTGGCGCGCTCGGCAACCAAGTCGAGAGCGCCATAGACGATGCGCTCAGCAGTAGACTTCTTGCCGTCGCTCATGATGACGTTCATGAACTTGGTAAGTCGACGACGAGCCTCTACAGGCGCGTCTGTGAATTTGGGATCCGGAAGCGGCTTGCGCTTGGGTACTTCACCTTTACGGGGCATATCTCAGTCCTACTTAGGTCGCTTGGTTCCGTACTTGGAACGGCTTTTCTTACGGTTGGCGACGCCTGTTGTATCGAGAGTTCCTCGAACAACGTGGTAGCGAACACCGGGAAGGTCTTTAACACGGCCGCCTCGGATGAGAACGACAGAGTGCTCCTGAAGGTTGTGGCCTTCACCAGGGATGTAGGACGTAACCTCCATGCCGTTGGTCAAGCGAACACGAGCAACCTTGCGAAGAGCCGAGTTCGGCTTCTTGGGAGTCGATGTATAAACACGAACACACACACCACGCTTTTGCGGGCACGCCTTTAGAGCAGGCGTTGTGGTCTTTTTGATGATTTTTTTGCGTCCTTTACGGACCAACTGATTAATCGTGGGCATAGATGTCTCAGGTCAATTCAAGTCTAGCGAGAAGGCGGCATTCTATGGATGGACCACAGAGAGTCAAGGGGATTCGGTGGCGATTCGGCAATGAGCCGGGAATAGCGCACGATCTAGCGGCACAGCTGGGATGAGCTAGTGGGTCCATCGGTCACTTTGGGGTGCCTGCTCTTCATATCCGTGGGACAGCAGGAAGTGATAGAGGACCTCTTTTGAGTGGGGAGTCTCCACAACACATTCAAATAGCTGTTCACCCGACTCATCGGCGACGGTTTGAACGTAGGCAATCTCGGAGGCGAGGACAATCACTTCCCCCACTAGTTCCTTGGCACGCAGAAGCTGAACCACTTGGGTATCTTGATCTTCGGTGACCACATCCCAGTGATAATCGTCGTGATCCATGAGCACTGAATAGGGAGTTCCCACGCGAATGATGCAATTGCGGTGTGCGCGCAGCCACGCCCAGAACTTGTCAAAGGGCAGCGTTGAGATATCGGACTCTGGGGCCTGTGCAGGCATGCGAGGCGCAGTCTGGCAGAATCGCTTCAACCTGGCAACCCGCCGGTTTTGGAAACCTATGCTTGTGGCCCTTTGACCGCATCCGAGGTTCTCGGCCTTGGCACTTTGCCACACAAAAAGCGCCCCACAACACGAGGTTGGGAGCGCTCTTCAGCACACTTGGGCGATGCCCCAAGTGTTCTCGCTAGCTAACGGCTGGCGGCTGCACAGTCTCTTGTGGCATCGCCACCGGTGGTGGTGCCACCTCTTCCGCCTGAGCCTCGGCTGGGGCGTCTTCCGAGACCGGAGCATCCACAACCATGCTGAGACGCTTGTACGCTCCCAGACCCGTTCCAGCGGGAATCAGGCGCCCCATGATGACGTTCTCCTTGAGTCCACGGAGGTAGTCGATGCGGCCTCGAATCGACGCTTCCGTGAGGACCTTGGTGGTCTCTTGGAAGGACGATGCTGAGATGAACGACTCCGTGGATAGCGATGCCTTGGTGATACCGAGAAGTAGAGGCTCGCCCTTCGCAGGCTGGCCGCCACCGATCATGACACGCTCGTTCTCTTCTTCGAAGATGTGGCGTTCCACATGCTCGTCGACGAGGAAGTTTGTGTCACCCACATCTTTCACGGCGATGCGACGAAGCATGCAGCGAACGATGACCTCGATGTGCTTATCGTTGATACGCACACCTTGCAGTCGGTAGACCTCTTGGATTTCATCGACCAGGTACTCTGCAAGTGCCTGCTCACCCATGACTCGCAAAATATCATGTGGGTTGGATGAACCATCGACAAGTGCCTCACCTGCGCGGACCTTGTCGCCCTCGCGGATCGCTAGGTGCTTGCCCTTGGCAACCAAGTATTCACGCGGCTCACCAACGTCTGGATTGACAATGATCTTGCGCTTGCCCTTGGTGTCCTTGCCGAAGCTCACCAGGCCGTCAATCTCCGAGATGATCGCTTGGTCCTTTGGCTTGCGCGCCTCGAAGAGCTCAGCAACACGAGGGAGACCACCGGTAATATCCTTGGTCTTCGTCGACTCGCGGGTGATCTTGGCAATCACGTCGCCAGCCTCGATGCGGTCGCCTTCGACAGCATAGATGTTCGACTGAGTCGGCAAGAAGTACGTTGCCGTCATGTTCTTGTCGAGCTGGATGACCTCACCATTGTCATCTTTGATGACGATGCGCGGACGAGCTTCAGGGTCCTTCGACTCCATGATGACCTTACGCGAGAGGCCCGTTACCTCATCGAGTTGCTCCGTCATGGTCACAGCTTCGATGATATCGGCAAATCCGACAACACCTGAGACCTCGGTGACGATTGGCATCGAGAACGGATCCCATTCGGACAGAAGCTGCCCAGCGGTAACCTCTTGTCCTTCTTCAACCAGAAGCTGGGCACCGTACTGCAGACCGTAGCGCTCCCGCTCACGACCCATGCTGTCGCGAATCACCAGTTCCCCCTGACGGTTCATGACGACCCAGTAGTCCTTCTTCTTGACAAGCTGAGCGCCTTCGATGTGAGCCGTACCATTGGTGCGGGCCTCAAGCGATGACTGCTCGTGTGCAAGAGCGGCCGCACCACCGATGTGGAACGTACGCATGGTTAGCTGAGTACCGGGCTCACCGATGGACTGAGCGCCGATGACACCAACGGCTTCACCAATTGCGACCATCTTGCCTCGCGCAAGGTCGCGACCGTAGCAGAGGCTACAGATTCCGCGACGCACCTGGCAGGTGAGTACCGAGCGAATCTTCACGCGGTCGATGCCAGACTGCTCGATGGCGTTAGCACCTTCCTCAGTGATTTCCTCATCGACCTTCGCGAGCACTTTGCCGTTGTAGGGGTCAACGATGTCCTCGAGAGGACAACGACCGAGGATACGATCGCTGAGGCGTTCGATAATCTCGCCACCCTCGATGAGGGCCATCATCTCGACACCCTCAAGAGTTCCGCAGTCGTACTCGGCGATGATCGAGTCTTGAGCGACATCGACCAGACGACGAGTGAGGTAACCGGAGTTCGCGGTCTTAAGAGCAGTATCTGCCAAACCTTTACGAGCACCGTGCGTGGACGTGAAGTATTGAAGAACCGAGAGCCCCTCACGGAAGTTCGTGGTGATTGGCGTCTCAATAATCTCACCAGAGGGCTTGGCCATAAGACCACGCATACCAGCGAGCTGACGCATCTGTTGAGCAGAACCACGAGCGCCCGAGTCGGCCATGATGAAGATGGAGTTGAAGGATGCATCGGTGAATTTCTCACCCGTCTTTGGGTTCTCGTACTCTTGGGTTGAGATACCTTCCATCATCTCTTTGGCGATGTTCTCTGCGACCTGCGCCCAGATATCGACGATCTTGTTGTAGCGCTCGCCGTCGGTGATGAGACCTTCGGTGTACTGCTCCTCGATCTCGGCAACCTCTTTTTGCGCCTCATCGATGAGAGTGTACTTGGCGTCGGGAATCGTCATATCGCTGATGCAAATCGAGATTCCTGCGCGTGTCGAGAGTTTGAATCCCATGGTGCGCAGTGAGTCGGCGAGAAGGACAGTCGCCTTCTGACCGCAGGCTCGGTAGACCTTGTCGATGAGCTCGGCGAGTTGCTTCTTGCCCATGACGCTGTTGACCATCTCGAAGGGTACTTCGGGAGGACACTGCTCGTAGAGCAAGACGCGACCGACGGTGGTCTCGACAGGCTTGGTGCCCGCTTTGACGCGACACATGATCTTGGCTTGCACGTCGAGCTTGCCCTGATCGAATGCCATCAGAACTTCCCCTACGCTAGCGAAG
This sequence comes from Kofleriaceae bacterium, assembly GCA_024762925.1. Lineage (GTDB taxonomy): Bacteria > Myxococcota_A > Polyangia > Haliangiales > Haliangiaceae > NORP324. The sequence goes on from JANTGM010000131.1 coordinate 6,758, forward strand.
ACGCCACGCAGACCCGTTTCGCCGGGTTTGTCGGACTCTTCATAGGTCCCCTTTGCGAACGGACGCTCACGAGTGAGGTGGTAGAGACCGAGAACGATATCCTGGGAGGGAACGATAATCGGCTTGCCATTGGCAGGCGAGAGGATGTTATTCGTACTCATCATGAGCACGCGTGCTTCCATCTGTGCCTCGAGGGACAGAGGAACGTGCACGGCCATCTGGTCACCATCGAAGTCGGCGTTGAATGCAGCGCAGACCAGAGGGTGAAGCTGAATGGCTTTGCTCTCGACGAGAACAGGCTCGAAGGCCTGGATGCCGAGGCGGTGCAGCGTAGGAGCACGGTTTAGGAGAATTGGATGCTCTTTGATGACCTCTTCGAGGATGTCCCAGACTTCTGGACGCTCTTTCTCGACGAGCTTCTTGGCGCTCTTGATCGTGGTGACCAATCCGCGCTCTTCGAGCTTGTTGTAGATGAAGGGCGTGAAGAGCTCGAGCGCCATCTTCTTTGGAAGACCGCACTGGTGCAGGCGAAGCTCGGGGCCGACGACGATGACCGAACGGCCAGAGTAGTCGACGCGCTTACCGAGGAGGTTTTGGCGGAAGCGACCCTGCTTGCCTTTGAGCATGTCGCTCAGAGACTTGAGAGGACGCTTGTTTGGACCGGTGATGGTCTTGCCGCGGCGACCGTTGTCGAAGAGAGCATCGACCGACTCTTGAAGCATGCGCTTCTCGTTGCGGATGATGATCTCAGGAGCGTTAAGCTCAAGCAGGCGCTTGAGACGGTTGTTGCGGTTGATAACGCGTCGGTACAGATCGTTGAGATCCGACGTTGCGAAGCGACCTCCGTCGAGAGGAACCAGAGGGCGAAGGTCGGGCGGAATGACCGGCACGACTTCGAGCATCATCCACTCGGGCTTGTTGCCAGACTCGCGGAATGCCTCGAGCACCTTGAGGCGCTTGGAAAGCTTCTTGCGCTTGGCCTCGGAGGTAACCTCTTTGAGCTCAAGACGAAGCTGCTCGGAGGTGGTGTGTACGTCGAGCTCTTTGAGAAGCTGGAGGATTGCTCCGGCGCCCATGCCGGCTTCGAATGCATCGTAGCCGAGCTCGTCGATAGCCTTGTTGTAGCGCTCTTCCGAGAGGCGCTCGCCTGCTTCGAGACCAGAGTCACGAGCATCAAGGACGATGTACGCTTCACAATATAGAACCTTCTCGAGCTCCTTTAGCGGAATATCAAGCAAGTTACCAATGCGGCTTGGAAGAGACTTGAGAAACCAAATGTGCGCCACTGGCGTTGCAAGGGTGATGTGCCCCATGCGCTCACGACGGACTTTGCTCTGAATGACCTCGACGCCGCACTTCTCGCAGACGACACCACGGTGCTTCATGCGCTTGTACTTGCCGCAATTGCACTCGTAGTCCTTTACAGGCCCAAAGATCTTGGCGCAGAAGAGGCCATCTTTCTCAGGCTTGAAGGTTCGGTAGTTGATTGTCTCAGGCTTCTTGACCTCGCCGTGAGACCAATCACGGATCTTCTCTGGGCTCGAAAGCATGATCCGGATCGCGCTGAAAGAGCGAGGATCCTTGGGACGCTCGAAGAAGTTAAAGATGTCCTTCATAACTGTGTCCTTATTCGTTTCTCTAAAAAGTTCGTAGGCGGTTTACAGGTTGGGCGGGTGCTTGTTCGTGCGCGAAGAGACGAAGAGGCTTTGTCTCTTCACAAGCCAGCTCGGAGAGTTGGCAATTTGAACTAGCTACTACCGCCTACTTTCTCGGCGACTTCTTTGGCCAGAGCAGCGAGACCAGCTGGAACAGAAGGCGTTGCCTCCGTCTTGATGGCTGCGGTGCGTGGGTCCTCGATGAGCTCGACGTTCAGGCAAAGAGACTGAAGCTCTTTGAGAAGAACGTTGAACGACTCGGGAAGCCCAGCCTCAAGCACATGCTCGCCCTTGACGATGCTCTCGTACATTCGAGTACGACCGACAACGTCATCGGACTTGACCGTGAGGAATTCCTGCAGCGCGTATGCAGCGCCGTAGGCTTCCATGGCCCAGACTTCCATCTCACCCAGTCGCTGACCACCAAACTGGGCCTTGCCGCCAAGAGGCTGCTGGGTAACCAGAGAGTATGGTCCGATGCTTCGTGCGTGGATCTTGTCGTCGACCAAGTGGTGCAACTTCAAGAAGTACATGACGCCGACAGTGACAGGTTTGTCGAATGGCTCACCCGTCATGCCGTCCCACAACTGCATCTGCCCCGATGAAGGCAGACCAGCCATGCTGAGCGCCTCGAGGATTTCCGCTTCTGTGGCGCCATCAAAGACTGGCGTGGACATGTGCACACCGCGGCGCAGCTTGTTGGCGTAGACACCGACATCTGCATCGCTTAGACCATCGATGTAAGAGGTCTGATCGTCGGCTGAGAAGATCTTCTTTAGCTGTGTGCGAAGTACCTCAGGTGACCACTCGGTCTTGAGGTACTTGTCAATCTGCGCGCCAATGCGGCGAGCAGCCCAACCGAGGTGAACCTCGAGGATCTGTCCCACGTTCATTCGAGAAGGAACGCCAAGCGGGTTGAGCACGATGTCGACGGGAGTTCCGTCTTCAAGGTACGGCATATCCTCTTCGGGAAGAACCCGAGAGACAACACCCTTGTTGCCGTGACGACCAGCCATCTTGTCGCCGACGCGAAGCTTGCGCTTAATCGCGACGTAGACTTTGACCAGCTTGATGACACCAGGAGGAAGTTCGTCGCCCTTGGTGAGCTTCTCGATCTTGTCGCCGTACTGGCTCTCGATCTCGTAGACATCATCCTCGCGTTTGAGAGCGAGCTTCTCGAGCTGAGCTTCGATCTTGCCATCACCCTCGAGCGAGAATTCGTGCCAGTACTTCATCGGCACAGCATCTAGAGTCTCTTTGTCGAGTTTCTGTCCGCGCTGGGCAAGCATCTGACCTTTGTCATCAACGAGGTTCGCCGCGACGACCTTGTTGTGAATCAGCTTGCGCATGCGACCAAAGTACGAATCAGAAATAATCTTAATCTCTGTTCGCTGGTTGAGAAGCAATCGCTCCTTCTCAGCCTCTTCGATAGCAAGAGCACGTTCGTCCTTGTCCGTGCCTTTGCGAGCAAAGACGCGTGCGTTGATCACAACGCCGGTCACACCGGGCGAGACACGAAGCGAGCTGTCGCGAACGTCACCAGCCTTCTCGCCGAAGATGGCGCGAAGCAGCTTCTCTTCAGGAGAGAGCTGTGTCTCGCCCTTCGGAGTGATCTTACCGACAAGGATGGCGCCAGCTTTGACCTCAGCACCAACTCGGACGATTCCAGACTCATCGAGCTCGGACAGCGCGTCCTCACCGACGTTCGGGATGTCCCGAGTGATTTCTTCTTTGCCAAGCTTGGTGTCACGAGCAACACATTCAAACTCCTCAATGTGAACCGAGGTGTAGGAGTCGTTCTTGACCATTCGCTCCGAGATGAGAATCGAATCCTCGAAGTTGTAGCCGTTCCAAGGCATGAAAGCTACGACGGCGTTTTGGCCTAGAGCCAACTCACCAGTCTCGGTGGCAGGGCCATCCGCGATTACGTCGCCAGCTTTGACTGTGTCCCCTTTGCCAACAATTGGCTTCTGGTTCATGCAGGTGTTCTGGTTGGAACGCTGGAACTTGGTGAGGTTGTAGATGTCGGGCTTGACGCCACCTGGGTCATCCGCAGACGCCTCAAAGGCGCGAACCACGATACGTGTTGCGTCGACAGACTCAACCACACCATCACGTTTGGCGACGGCAGTAACACCCGAGTCGCGAGCCACAATGCCCTCCATACCGGTACCGACAAGAGGAGCTGCGGTGCGAACCAAAGGCACTGCCTGTCGCTGCATGTTTGCACCCATCAGAGCGCGGTTCGCATCGTCATGCTCTAGGAATGGCACCAGCCCCGCGGCAACCGAGACAAGCTGCTTTGGCGAAACGTCCATCAAGGTGACTTCTTCAGGACGAGCCATCAAGACATCGCCAGCTTTGCGCGACGAAACCAGTTCTTCGGCAAAGCTTCCATCATCGGCAATGGCTGCGTTGGCCTGTGCGATGATTTGCCCCTCTTCTTGAAGAGCTGAGTAGAACTTCACCTCGGAGGAGACCTGGTTGTCTTCCACACTTCGGTAGGGCGTCTCGATGAAGCCGTACTGGTTCACGCGGGCGAACGTTGAGAGCGATGCGATGAGACCAATGTTTGGCCCCTCTGGCGTCTCAATTGGGCAGATACGACCGTAGTGGGTGGGGTGCACGTCGCGAACCTCGAACCCAGCTCGCTCACGGGTGAGACCACCAGGCCCAAGTGCCGAAAGACGACGCTTGTGCGTGACCTCGGAGAGAGGGTTGGTTTGATCCATGAACTGGGAGAGCTGCGAGCTACCAAAGTACTCCTTCACAACAGCCGAGACAGGCTTGGCGTTGATGAGGTCGTGCGGCATGAGAGTCTCAATCTCTTGAGACATGCTCATACGCTCCTTGATGGCGCGCTCCATGCGGACCAGACCGATGCGGTACTGGTTCTCCATAAGCTCACCAACGGCGCGAACACGGCGGTTGCCGAGGTGATCGATATCGTCGATGAGACCGCGACCGTTGCGGAGCTCGATGAGGTAGCGAACCGTCTCAAGGATGTCGTTCTTGGAGAGAACGGGACGATCCAAAGACTCGTCAACCTTGAACTTGTAGTTCAGCTTTAGGCGGCCAACCTTGGAAAGGTCGTAGCGCTCTGGGTTGAAGAAGAGGTTGTTGAAGAGGTTTTGAGCAGCTTCAACCGTGGGCGGGTCACCTGGGCGAAGACGGCGGTAAATCTCTTTGATTGCCTCGTCTGGTCCCTGAAGTTTGTCGGCGCTGAGGGTGTTTCGCAGAAAGCCACCCACGTTGAGCCCATCGATGAAGAGGATCTCGATGGTGTTGACCCCATGATCCCGAAGTTCAGCGATATTCTCTTCCGTGAGTTCTTCGTTGCACTGAAGGATAACTTCGCCAGTTGACTCATCGATGACGTCACGAGCGCTTACCTTGCCAACGATCTCGTCGAGTTCAGCATCGAGCCTATCGATGTTGGAGCCTTGGAGCTTGCGGATGGCACTCTTGGTGAACTTGCGATTCTTGCGAACCAACACTTCCTTCGTCTCTGGGTGACGAATGTCGCGCGTTGCGCGCTGTCCTAAGAGAAGTTCGTAGTCAACTGACTTCGTAAACTTGCCATCGGAGCCGAGGAAGACCGTCTCGGTGTTGTAGTAGTAGTTAAGCAGTTCTTCGGTGGTGTACCCAAGAGCGCGCAGAATCACCGAAGCGTAGAGCTTGCGACGGCGGTCGATACGCACGTAGAGCAAGTCTTTGTGGTCGAACTCGAAGTCGAGCCAAGAACCGCGGTATGGAATGACCCGAGCGTTGTAGAGCAGCTTTCCAGAGGAGTGGCTCTTGCCTTTGTCGTGGTCGAAGAAGACACCAGGTGAGCGGTGCAACTGGGACACGATGACGCGCTCGGTGCCGTTCACGATGAACGTACCGCTGTTGGTCATGAGAGGAATCTCGCCAAAGTAGACTTCCTGCTCTTTGACGTCGCGAATCGACTGCAGACCAGTCTCTTCGTTGACGTCCCAAACTACGAGGCGGATGACAACCTTGACAGGAGCGGCGAACGTCATGCCGCGTGCGCGACACTCGTCAACATCGTACTTTGGACGCTCGAGGTTGTAGGAGACAAACTCGAGAGACGAGGTCTCGGAGAAGTCTTTGATTGGGAAGACGCTCTTGAAGACGCCTTGTAGACCAATATCATCACGCTCTTCGTGAGGAATCTTGTCTTGCAGAAACTGGTCGTACGACCGCTTCTGGATATCGATCAAGTTCGGGATATCGATTGTTTTTGCGAGCTTTGCAAAGCTCTTTCTGACCCGAAAGTTGTTCTGGATTACCGACGCCATGAAGTCCTCTTGAACGATTTAAGAAATATTCTGTTGCAAGCTATCTTGTGATGTAGCGTTGCGACTGGGGATCTCGACCTGAGCACCAGGCCGAAAAATACGGCAGCGGACCACCCAACATGGATGGCCCGTTACCCTTAGCTCGTGAGGTGAATGCCTCTTGAGCAGCTATGCGAAATAGTTCGCATTAATTAGTAGACAGCCGAATCGAACTATTTAACTTCGACCTCAGCGCCAGCTTCTTTGAGCTTGGCGGCGACTTCATCAGCTTCGTCCTTAGAAACGCCTTCTTTGATAGCCTTTGGAGCGGACTCCACAAGCTCTTTAGCGTCCTTAAGTCCGAGACCTGTGATCTCGCGAGCAGCTTTGATGACCTGAATCTTCTTAGCGCCTGCATCCTTGAGGATGACGTCAAACTCCGTTTGCGCTTCTGCAGGAGCACCATCTGCAGCAGGTGCAGCAGCACCAGCAACAGCGACAGGTGCAGCTTCAACGCCCCACTTGTCTTCGAGGTCCTTGGTGAGCTCAACGAGTTGCATGACGGTCATGCCGCTGAGAAATTCGATTACGTCTTCTTTGTTAAGATCTGCCATTTTATCTATCCTTTAGCCAAACTCGGCTGTCTAGCTGTTTAGCGAGCGCTCTCGCGCCGCCAGTAAATACATGAAGTTTTGCGGGCCGGCTATTGTCTGACGGACAAATTGCTGTGGTGCCGCGATGAAAGTCATAAGGAGGCTTGCTTGACAAGCAGGCTTGTCTGGCATCTTCGAGAGCCGGTCTACACCAGCAACGTCCAGGCTCTCGCCTTCGAAGTACCCGCCCTTGATGACGAATTTTTTGTTTTCTTTTGCGTACTTAACTGCCACCTTGGCAGCGTCCGCAGGAGATTCCGTGGACCAAATTACCGCCGTCGGGCCAGCGAGGTGCTCAGACATGACTTCCATGTCCGTGCCCTTAATCGCAAGCTTCACGAGGGTGTTCTTGAGGACCTTGTAACCGCAATTGGCCTTGCGAAACTCTTCGCGAAGCTCAGTCACGCTTCCAACGTCCATGCCGCGGAAATCAGCGAGCACGATGCTCATGACGTTCTCGAAGGATTCTTTGATCTCTCCGATTACGGCTTCTTTTCCTGTTCTATCCATCGGTTCTCCCTATTTCATCTCGACAGTCGCCGGATCAACTTTGATTCCTGGACCGTAGGTTGAAGAGATGGTGATTGACTTGACGTAGGTGCCTTTGGCCGTTGATGGCTTCAGCTTCATGAGCGTGTCCATGAAGGACGCGAGGTTCTCAGCAAGCTTGGAGGTCTCAAACGAGGCCTTGCCAATCGGCGAGTGCACAATGCCAGCCTTTTCGACGCGGAACTCAACGCGACCAGCCTTAAGCTCGCCAACAGCCTTTTTGACGTCCATCGTCACAGTGCCAACCTTGGGGTTTGGCATAAGGCCTCGAGGTCCGAGGACGCGACCGATCTTACCGACCTGTCCCATCATGTCTGGTGTGGCAACGACAGCGTCGAAATCAAACCAGTTTTCGTCTTTAATCTTGTTAACGTATTCTTCGCCGCCAGCGTAATCGGCACCAGCATCCAAGGCTTCTTTCGCCTTGTCGGGCTTCGCAATGCAAAGAACTTTCTTTGACTTGCCTGTCCCGTGCGGTAGCACAACAGCGCCACGAACCATTTGGTCCGCATGTTTGGGATTGACTCCCAGGCGTACGGCAACATCGACAGTTTCATCGCTCTTTCCAGAAATCTTCATTTCGGGAATGAGAGCGACAGCCTCTTGAAGAGGGTATCGACGCTTCCGGTCGACCTTTTCTGCGGCAGCTCTATATTTTTTTCCAGCCATTCGGCCTCCTCGCAGTCCCTGGTAAACGCCTTCGACCTAGGCTCCCAGGATTGGGTTAATGCTCTATACGTATCTCGACGCGACTTCGCCTAGGCGACTTCGAGGCCCATAGAGCGGGCAGTACCGGCGATCGACCGAATAGCGGCGTCAACGTCGGAAGTGTTTAGGTCGGGCATCTTGGTCTCGGCAATCTCTTTGAGTTGCGCGTGCGTGACCTTTCCGACTTTCTTCTTGTTGGGCTCTCCAGAACCCGACTTAAGGCCTGCCGCTTTCAGAAGCATGACGGCAGCAGGAGGTGTCTTGGTGATGAAGGAGAAGCTGCGATCTGCGTATGCCGTGATAACCACGGGAACGATGGTGTCGCCGAGAGCCTGCGTCTTCGAGTTGAACTCCTTGCAGAACTGCATGATGTTCAGACCGTGCTGGCCAAGAGCGGGCCCCACTGGTGGAGAGGGGTTTGCCTTGCCGGCGGGAACTTGAAGCTTAATGAGGGCTGCTACTTTTTTCATCGCGAAATACCTAGTGGTGGTTGGGTTACGAGACCTGTGACAAGTGCGCTAGGAGAGCCTAGGCTTGCTCTTGCTGTTTCTCGATTTGCTTGAATTCAAGCTCGACAGGGGTGGCACGGCCAAACATGGAGACAATGACTTTGACTCGCTGTTTCTCGCTATTCACCTCTTCGATAGAACCGGAAAAGGTTGTGAAAGGACCATCGATGACCTGAACGGTCTCACCGACCGAGTAGACAACCTTGGCCGTAGGCTTGTCCTTGCCAGTGTCCATGGCAGTTTGAACGCCTTTAATGTCGCGTTCGGGGACAGGGCTTGGGTGTTGGCCGCCGAGGAAACCTGTGATCTTTGGAGTGGCCTTCACGAGGTGAAAGCTTCGATCGTTGATTTCCATCTGCACGAACATGTAGCCCGGGTAGAACTTGCGGGTGGAAGTACGGCGTTGCCCCTTCACCATCTCCATGACGTTTTCGGTGGGAATCAGAATTTCACCGAAGAATTCCTGAAGCCCACCATTCTCGATACGCTCTTCGAGGCCAAGCTTGGCTCGGTTCTCGTGGCCTGAATAGGTGTTGACCACGTACCATTTGAGTTTTGATTTCTCGCTCATTGATTTGCCTGGGGACGCTGCGCTTAACCGCCGTAAATTAGCTGCGTGAGCTTGGACCACACTGCATCGAAGAAACCAAGGATGAAGGCGGATAGTAGGGTCATGAAAACCACCACGATGGTGGAGACCTTTACTTCCTGGGCGGTTGGCCAGGTGACCTTCTTGAGTTCCACTGCCACTTCATTGACCAAGTTGTAGGACTCTTCTTTGCGATACAAGTAGATGCCCCCCACAAGGGACACTGTTGCTGCAAAGAGGATGACCATGAACTCGTCAGGAGTTCGGGTGAAGTAGCCCCAAATCCAGTCGCCCGTCCATTTGAGCAAGACAAAGCCGAGCAATCCACCGACGAGGTAGATGAGGTGTACTGGCTTGTTAGGTGCGTGTTCTTGCGCCACGTTGAGGCTCCAGGGGTAAAGGGGACGAAATTTGCGGAGGGGTTAGAAGTACGGAGTTTGAGGTGCGTTGCAGATGCCTGCTTCGCCTGGTCATGTCGTTAGAAGTCGTGTCGAAAAATGTCGCGTCGTTAGAATTAAGGGTGGCAGGGGAGGAGGGACTCGAACCCACGACCGTTCGCTTTGGAGACGAATGCTCTACCAATTGAGCTACTCCCCTATGATTCTTAAGTGTTTTGGCCTTTCAAACTCGGTCCTTGGGCGAATGGAAGCGGACGTGTACCTCACTTCGCATCCGATCGCAAGCAGCCATATTCGCAAAAACAAACGCCCGCGTGAGTTGTGGGAGATCCCAGAATCACGCGGGCGTTTTCTGTAGGGTTTATGGCGCTTTAGCGCCGAGCGAGGACGTGGTTATTCGGTGATCGAGGTAACGACGCCAGCGCCGACTGTGCGGCCACCCTCGCGGATGGCGAAGCGAAGGCCTT
>JANTGM010000132.1 GCA_024762925.1 Kofleriaceae bacterium
CTAGGCGATCGCCTGTGCCCGTTCGCTCGCCGAAGCATGCAAACTTCGGCTGCTAGTGGCGAGCAACAACGCTGGCGCGCCTAGCAGGATTTGAACCTGCGACCTTGGGCTTAGAAGGCCCCTGCTCTATCCAGCTGAGCTATAGGCACATGTCGAGAGCAAATGGCCGAAGCCGGTCGGGGCGAGAGGATTCGAACCTCCGACACCCTGGTCCCAAACCAGGTGCGCTACCAGACTGCGCTACGCCCCGAACGAATCGTGTTGGATTCGAGGCGCACACTATAGTCGCTACGCTGGAATTACAAGCCGAAGTAGCGAGTAAGTTTGGGAAGCAGCAGCTTCATGGCCCTTGCCCGATGGGAGAGCTGGTTTTTGGGGCCCACGCCAGCTTGCGCAAAGGTTTGACCGAGTTCAGGAGAGTAGAATAGGGGATCGTATCCAAAGCCTCCATTGCCCTGACGCTCGGTCAGGATCGATCCTTCACAGGTGCCACTTGCAAGAATGCACTTGCGTCCAAGTTCGCCCGTCACATCCGCTAGGGCCAAGGTTGAGCGAAACCGAGCCGTGCGTTTGCTGTCCGAAACGCCCTTCAAGGCGGCGAGCAGCTTGTCATTGTTCGCCTCATCATCCGCGTCCTCCCCGGCGTAGCGAGCACTAGTAACCCCTGGGGCGCCACCGAGAGCGTCTACTTCCAGACCGCTATCGTCCGCAAGTGCGGGCAGGCCAGTCGCCTCGCTCACTGCCAGAGCTTTCTTGATGGCATTTGCCTCGAAGGTATCCCCATCTTCCTCTACCTCCGGTAGGTCCAGATCTTCGATCGACTGGACCTCAATTGGCAAGCCAGCCGTTAGCACCCGAAGCTCCGTAACCTTCCCCGCGTTGCGAGTGGCGAAGAGCAATGTGATTGGTTCAGACATTTTCTGATTAGCCAAGGACGGATTTCTGGAGTTCACAGAGTTCGAGGATTCCTTTGTGGGCAAGGTCCAGCATGGTGTTGAGCTCCTTGCGGTCGAACATCGCCTTCTCGGCGGTACCTTGAATTTCGATGAGACGCCCAGACTCTGTCATCACGACATTCATGTCTACGCCTGCATTTGAGTCTTCTTCGTATGGCAAGTCGAGTCTTGGCTCACCGTCGATAATGCCCACGCTAATCGCCGCAACGGGTTCGCTCAGCACGGTGGCATCAACAGGGATCTTGCCTTCGTCCTTGAGCTGCTTCACGGCGAGAGCCATTGCGACCCAGGCTCCCGTAATGGCAGCTGTGCGCGTGCCACCATCGGCTTGCAGCACATCGCAATCGATCGTCATCGTGTGTTCGCCGAGAGCCTTCATGTCGACCGAAGCGCGGAGGGCTCGTCCAATCAGCCGCTGGATCTCCTTGTCCCGGCCGCTCGGCTTGCGACGCGAACGCGAGTGGGTTGCTCTCGGCAGCATGGCGTACTCTGCGGTGACCCAGCCTTGCTCAGCATCGCGAAGGAAGCTCGGTACACCTGCTTCGACTGACGCGGCGCACAGCACCCAGGTGTTGGCGCTCTTGATGAGAGCCGAGCCCTCAGCATATTTCTGAAAGCCCAGCTCAATGCTTGTCGGGCGAAGTTCGTCTGGCTGTCTTCCGTCAGGGCGAGTCATGCGCCGAGGCTAGCGCAGACGCTTCGAGAGTTGCCATTTGATCGTCCCTCATTTCCACGACTCTGCGATGACGGATGGTGTGTGGTTACGGACTCGTAGGGCTAAGGTCGAGTTCCTCTTGAACACCGAGCCAAAGCCTCAGGCTTCCAAAGCGCTCTGATTGTTCGCTCGTCGCAAAGACTGCCAGCGTGGCTTCGGTCGGATTTGGCGCTCCTCTGTGTGATACATGGCCGCTTGCCTCTGAGAGGCAAGTTTGCATCGAGGTCCAGTTGCCAGCACTGAGAGCGGCTGCGTCGGCGCCAGGTGCTGCGAACCTGATAGCGAGCTCGGACGCGATTGCATCGTGCTGGATGTCTTCGATGATCAACTCGACCGATGGCAGCGATAGGGGAATGTGTGTGGCGTCATGACCACAACCTTGCACGATGAGCTCGTAACTCAGTCCAGGGACTAGAGCGGAGTTGACGACTACCCCATCAAGGATGAAATCGAGTTGCGGAACGCAGGCCGGCCCGCGTGGCTCTCCGTAGAGATCCGACGTGTGCTCGCACTCCTGCATCTTCGGCCACCAAAACCTATCCTCGCGCTGACAGTCCGCGCCCACTTCGCAGACAAAGGCCTCAGGCTGACCGTTGCGCACAACCAAGTCGATGTCGAAGATCGCAGCTTCGGGCGCAGCTGATTTGGTTTCCGCTTCGCAGCTTGCGAGAACACTCGCACCAACGAGCGTGAGCAGTGAGGAGCGCATTTTGGGTTTCAGCGACAGGTGCTTAGGTGAACCTGTAGTCAAGCCACCCCTCAACCTCGTCCAGAACCGCACCCAAGAACAATGGCATGGTATTGCGAGGAGACCAACACAGAGACGCTAGCGTCAGGGACGAACGAGCTTCGGGGCATGCTCGATGATGGCGTCTGCGATGGCATCTACCATGTCCTCGCGAACCTTGGGATCCATGAGCTGCTCGCCCTCAATGGGGTGGTCGATGAAGCCCACTTCGACAAGCACAGCTGGCATCGTGGCACCGAGCAAGACATGCATCGAGTCTTGCCGCACCCCCCGGTCACCCGCTTTTCCGCGAAGGGATCGCAGGTTGCCCTGAATGCTCGCGGCCAGTTCCGCCGCGGCAACTTGGCTTGTCGAGCGCTCAATATCGTCGAGCAGCGCTGCCAAGGCCGGTTCCATCCCCGGTCTGGGCCGGCCAGAGTCATGTCGCAGTGCTCGTGAATCAATGTCGACCGCATCTGGGGTCAGGATGAACGTCTCGTAGCCCGAGTGTGAGTGGCTCTCCGTCGCATTCGCGTGCAGGCTCACAAAGAGGTCTGCGTCCATCTCGTTCGCCAGACGTCCCCGTTCTCGGAGAGTAAGGTAGGTGTCGCCATGGCGGGTGAGGCGAACGTGAAAGCCCTTGGCTTCAAGCCGCTTGCGGAGAACTCCGGCCAAGGCAATGGTTATGTGCTTCTCAAAAATCTCGGGACGGACGCTTGGCGCTCCCGAATTCGTACCCCCGTGCCCTGGATCGATCAGAATGAGTGGCACCGAATCTGCTGTGTTGGGAGCTTCTTCACCACCGCCAGCAGCGAATGCAGCGCCCCCGAGACCAATCGCGAGCACGAGAGCACCAAGCACCCCCCAAAGCTTTGCGATTTGCCTACGGGAGGCCACCTTTGCTTGATTGAACTGGTCGGATTCGCTAGGTTTTTGCTGAAGATGGGGGCCAGTCGTCGACTTGACACGCGGTGGGTGACCGGGCTGCCTCTGTTGCTGCTGATGGTCACCGTTGCTGAGCTTGTGATTTATCGGCTGCTCGTGCCCGCCCTTCGACCGAGGGGGGATGTTGAGCCCGCGCTGTGGCATTCGATCCTTACCTACATAGGACTTTTTCTGTTCTACTTCGCGTCGGCGTTGGCGGTTGGAGTGGTTGCTCATCAGCTCTGGCAGGTTGCTACGGGGAAGGATCGATTTGGGCGAATCGGAGTATTGATTTCCGCTTTTGGGGCGGCATTCCTGGTCTTGGCGTCGATGAGTATCGTCACCCCTCCATCGGCCCTTGTCACCTTTTTGCTCGAAGGTGCCTTCGTTGTGGTGCTTTTTTTCCTTCTTGTTGGGCAGTGGCTGCGTCGCAGCGATTTAGGAGTCGCCTTGGGGCTCATACTGCTGGCATTGCCGCTCTTGGTGCACTTTTACGCTCCACTAACGGTGCGCTACATCGATGGCGAAGAAGCGCTGTTTAACGGCCTGACCGATAGGGTCGAGAACATAGGGCGCTGGCTTGTGTTGCTCGCCGCACTGTCAATGCCGTACTTCTTCGGCGCACGGCCGTTTCTTCTCCGCGCCGCACGTCTGCCGCCACTCATCGCCGCAATGCTCGTTGCCCTCCTGGGGGCTGCACTCATCCGCAACGACTACGAAACGGGGATGCAGCTTGCCCAGAACGGGCTCGGCATCTCAGCGGGGCCATCGGCTCCTGGCAGCCGTATCGCACTCTACTTGCTGGCGCTTTCTGCGGTTGCTTGGACGTTCGTCAATTGCGTTACAGCGCCTTCGGAGCAGCGTCGCAACATCGGCATTGGCATTGCTCTGATCGTTGGCGGTGGGTATGCGTTTTCGTGGCCGTTGCAGTATTTAGCGGGCCTTGCAGGCGTCTTCACGATTGCCCGAGCCGCAAACACCGTTCGAGCGGAAGAACGCTCGCTCCTTCCGGCGCGAGTTCCCTCCATCGACGACGAAGTCTGGAAGAATTACTTGGCAAACGTCGTGGAACGGCTGCGCGAGGTGCTTGGGGAACACTATGAGGAGCCCATCAAGGTACTTAGCATTCGCGGCGATGAAGGGCAGACGCGCAGCTACTTTGTCTACGAGGATCAGAAAATCCCCGTGACAGTCACGATGGAACGAAACCACGGATCGGTGGTTGGTCTCGACGTGCGCTGCGGAGATGGAGGCGTCAAGGGGCAGCCGGTGTGGACTCTGCACCACGACGCGATTGCAGATGACGGCCTAATGCATCCGCCGCCTCCAAAGAGTTCGTCGCAGCCGGTGGAAGTGTCGGGCTTGCCAACAGAGCTTCGCGACGACTACGAGGTCATCGACAGGACAGGTTGGAGCAAAGTGCTCTTCGCAGGTGACTTGGGCGAGCGCCTCGCTGCTCACATGCCTGGATGGGTCGCGTGCTGGCCAGATGGCACCTTGCGTATGCAAATCTATCCTGGTCGGGGTGCATCACTGCATGAGCCGATTCCCATTGTTGCCCTTGCACAAGGCGATGCATCTGCACGTCCAGAGGGGCTTGTGCGATTGCTCGAACTCTTGGTGGATGTGGCAATTCTTAGCCACGGCCTGGGAGAGAAAAACTCTTAGATGTATCTCTTTGATATTGACGGCACGTTGCTCCTAACAGGTGGGTCGGGATCCATCGCGATCAATCAGCTCTTTGAAGAGCGTTTTGGCGTGAAGGGCGCTATGGATTCGGTTGCTCCCGGCGGAAAGACCGATGACATGATCTTGCAAGAGTGCGCGCGAAACGGAATGGAGAGAGAGCTCACGCCAGACGAGGTCGAAGAGCTCATTGCTGCCTACCTGCCGCTGCTTCGGGCCGAACTTCAGCGCGCTCCAAAGTTTCGTCTCATGCCGCATGTTCGAGAGTGCATGGCTTTCGTTGCGGAGGTAGCCAACACTGTTGGCATTGCCACGGGAAACGTAGAAGGAGCGGCCATGGCAAAGCTTGAGCGTGCCCAACTTCGCCACCACTTCCACTTTGGAGGCTATGGCAGCGACTCACCCATTCGCCCCGAACTCGTAGCGACAGCGATGAAGCGAGGACGTGCCTGCGCTGGTCGCGAGCTTCCGGATCGGGATTTTGTGGTTGTTGGCGACACCTTGCACGACATTGCCGCCGCCCATGCTTGCGGTGCTCGCGTCATCGCAGTGGCAACCGGATCGACTTCGATCGATGCTCTCGCGCAAGCCTCACCCGATGCGCTCTTTGAAACACTCGAAGAGCTTCCCGCGTGGCACCATCAGCACTTCAACCTGGACGGTGGTCGGTAGTGCTCGATCGCTACATCACGAAAATCCTTACGGCAAAGGTGTATGCCGTCGCTTCGGAAACCGCACTTCGACCCGCGGCAAAGCTAAGTACTCGCCTACGCAACGAGGTTTGGCTCAAGCGTGAGGACCAGCAGCCAGTCTTCTCGTTCAAGCTTCGTGGCGCCTACAACAAGATTGTCAACTTGAATGAAGAGGAACGAAGCCGTGGCGTCATCTGCGCGTCGGCTGGCAATCATGCACAAGGAGTAGCCCTGGCGGCGCGCAAACTCGGTTGCTCATCCACCATCGTGATGCCAGTGACGACGCCGATGATCAAGGTGAAGGCGGTGCGTGCGCTCGGAGGACATGTGCTGCTGCAGGGCCTTACATACGATGAGGCATCGGACCGAGCAAAGGCCATGGCCACGGAGAAGGGGCTGGTTCTGGTTCCCGCTTTTGATGATGCCGATGTGATCGCGGGGCAGGGGACCATTGCGGTGGAGATTGCTCGGCAATGTGAGCAAGTTCCCGATGCGATTTTTGTCCCCGTTGGTGGTGGTGGCCTGATCGCGGGCGTTGGCGTCTACATCAAGCATCTCTACCCGGAGACCAAGATCATTGGCGTCGAACCGCTGGAGTCGGCAAGCATGCACGCAGCCCTCGCCGCAGGTGGGCCTGTAACACTCGATCGCGTTGGAAGCTTTGCCGATGGTGTTTCCGTGCGGCGTGTTGGAGATGTTACTTACAACTTGTGTGAGCAGTACGTTGATGAGATTGTGCTTGTATCGACAGACGAAATCTGTGCCGCCATCAAAGATATATTCTTAGATACTCGAGCGATCACCGAGCCTGCAGGCGCCCTAGCAGTTGCAGGCCTCAAGAAGAAGGTGGCGGAGGCAGACTGGCAGGGAAAGAACCTCGTTGCGATCAACAGTGGCGCAAATATGGGGTTTGACAGGCTCATGCACGTATCTGAGCGCGCCAACATAGGTGAGCAAAGCGAAGGAATCTTTGCGGTGCAGATTCCCGAGAAGAAGGGCGCTTTCCTAACCTTCTCCAAGCTCCTCGGAGCCAGACCGGTCACCGAGTTCAACTACCGCCTTAGCGATGCCGCCAACGCACAGATCTTCGTAGGTGTGGCACTACACGACGGACCGCAAGAGCGCCACAGTATTGCCGATGAGCTCTCTGCAGCCGGATACGGCGTACTTGATCTGTCGGAGAACGAACTGGCAAAGATTCACGTTCGCCACATGGTCGGTGGATTTATGCCAGGAGTCCAAGATGAACGCTTGATTCGCTTTGAGTTTCCCGAGCGGCCTGGTGCCCTATTGGATTTTCTCGAGTCCATTGGCACGGTGTGGAACATCAGCCTCTTTCACTATCGCAACCACGGATCGGACTACGGACGGGTGCTCGCTGGGGTGCAGGTGCCTCACGACGAATGCGAGGAATTCGAGGCCCACCTTGGCAAGCTTGGCTACCCGCATTGGGATGAAACGGCCAACCCCGCTTGCCGCCTCTTCTTCGGATGACTCCGAGAGCGAAGTCCTGAGGGCTTGAGAATCCGCGAGGAGGAAGCAGTATCAATGAAACGAGCGCTCTTGCGAGACAGCGCTCTGCAAAGCCAGAGCTTCAACGGTGCGCTTCTAGCCTGCGCGCTTGTCTGCAATAATTGTGAGTCGCTGTTGCGCCTTCTCACTGAGTCGCGGCTCGGTTCCGTGATTGATTACGTGTTGGCAGGCGGCGGCTGCGAGGTCGTACTCGTTGAGAGCTTCGTGTGCCAGGCATAGATTGAAGTGATACTTGGGATTGGGAGCGATGCGAATCGCCTGTAAGAATTGTTCTTTCGCTGATGCAATCTCAGCAGCGCGAAAGAGGCGCTTGCCCTCATCATTGGCAGCTTCGGCTTGGGCAATTTGCTCTGGCGTAACACCTGCTGGCTGGGATGGCGCAACGGGTTGGACAGGAGGCTGAGCCCGCGCGATGCGAGGACCTTCGCAACCCGACTTGGAGAGGATCGCAGTCACTCGCTTGGCTACGGCGATGAGAGCTTGATTCTCTGGATCGGATCCATCCATTGCCACCGCTGACGACTTTCCCTCAATCTCCGCAGAGCCGAGAAGACTCTCATCAATGCCGTCGGAGAGCACCATGGTTACGTTCACGGTGGCGAGATTGGGATTCTTGATGAAGCCGCCACCCCCTCGCTGGGTGCGCCGGATATTTAGGTCAACAAGAAGGTCGGGGCGGGTTTGACCGACTTGCGTCGGATTGACGATGCGGGAAAACGCGCAACGCTGGCCGATCGTATCGGTGGTCGCAAACTCAAGTACTGAGGTGTAGCGCTCAAGACCTTGGCTACTGCCAACTCGAACCAAGACGTTTTGATACGACTGCAGGTTGGCAACCGGGGTTGTGCGCTTGACGCTCGCTGTGGGAGCACAGGCTGTGAGCCCAAGGGCTCCGGTGACGGCAACAGCTTGGAGAATGCGAGTAGCAGACATGCCCTAAGTGTAGACCGCATTTGCGATCGTGGCATGTGAGGTCTATGGCAGTTTGTGAACTGGGCGTGTGAGGGATGTACTTCCCCGACGGCCGTTCTCGAGCTTCGCCATACCATCAAGGAACTTGGAGAAGCCGGTGGCCTCGGGCAGTTGGCCTACCAACGTCGCCAGCCATTCTGGTAGTGGCTGCTGTGCGGAATGCTTCACTTCGAGGATGCGCTTTGGGCCAATTGCAGCGGGATGCCCCAGTTGCGCGGGGGAGAGCGCGCTGGCGCTCTGAAACGGCTGGCTGTCTGGGCGGTAGTAGCGAATGCGCTCATCCAGAGTTACACGAAGGTCATCGTCCTGCCCCCAAACCCGTCGTTCATACATGCTGATCAGGGCTGGCTGCAGCTTTCGCTTGCGGACTTCATTGCGAAGAAGGTCACACTCGATAGGCAGGTCGACATTGCGACCAATGATTGGAGCGAGCTGTGTCTTGGCAATCTTGATGCGATACTTTTCTCGGATTGTGCCGAGCCGCTCTTTGCGCTCTAGGTAACAGAACTCCGAGTGGCCAAGCACAGTGCGTTCCTGATCGTTTGTGATGGGCAGGTACTCACGTGCACGAACTTTTATCGAACTCTGTCCCTCCCCGTTTCGGGCGCGCTCTAAGTAGTATCTGTCTGGCGTGTCAAAGTAGAGGGTGGCGACCAAGGTCGTTGGCGGTGCATCCTTGTAGACCATCACCGGCAAGTGCCTACCGAGTTGTTCTAGTACCTTCTCAGCGACACCGCGCTCAAGATTGTATCGGCGCTCATCTTGGTTGCGCCATGTCTGTGTTTCCGACAAAGGAGTCAGCCAGTATGCCACGTACACAAGGGCCAGAACAGGGGCGAAGCCCCGTCACTGGCTCGTTGGCGCGTTACTGTGTGTGCGTCGTCGGCGAATCGCAAGAAGCCCAACCAGGCCAATAAGCACGAGCGCGCTGTGCTGGCCACGCCAAGGCCTCGATGCGCCAACCGCGCAACCGCAGTCGCCTTCATCTTCGCTCGCCAATAGGCAGGTAGCTTGGCAACCGTCGCCATCGATGTTGTTGCCGTCATCGCAGCTCTCACCGGTGTCGAGCACGCCATCGCCACAACTTGCTGCTTGGCAGTTGCTGCGGCAAGCATCTGCGACGGTGTCGGAGTTTTCGTCGCCATCATCGCATTGCTCGGTGCCATAGAGCACGCTGTCACCACAGATGGCATTTGAGTTGGCCACAATGCAGAAGTCGTCAATGGTCCAACCGCCGAGTTCCAACCCGCCATCGCTGTTGATTTCGTATTTGATCTGCACCGAGCCGTCATCACTTGTTCCGGCTAGAGAGACGTCATGAAAACGCCACTCGCGGTCTTGGTGGTGCACAGTGCTGCTATTGTCGGCATCCGAGTTGAAGTTGGTCCAGACGAGCTGATCGTTGGAGTAGATGTTGCCCTGATCGAAGAATGCATCCTCGACGTTGAGCCAACGGCGGTACTGCAGGCGGACATCGCTGTAGTCGCCGATGTCGACTTTGGGCGATAGCAAGAAGTTCACCTTCTCGGGCTGGTACTTGCCATCAAAGTCTTCACCACCCAAGTCATTGCCCACCACACCATTGCCAGAGTAACTCTCATACGGGTCACCACTGCCAGCGTTGCCTGCAGGTGCACCCCACTGCCAATCGTCAGCTCCGTCGCCTGGTTCACCGCTGGCAAGCTCATGGGTCCAGCCCTCTTCAAACGGGTTGCTTTCAAAGTCCGTGCAAAAGAGTTCGACAACATCGCCAACGTAGAATTCGTATAGAGGGTCGGCAGGGTTGTCGGGGAATTTCTTAGAGCTGCCGTCTGAGAACTCAACATCAACACTGTAGCGGACGACATTGCCATCGTTTGCACTGGGAATGGTGCCCGTGAAGATGTCTTCGAGCGCGCCACTACCCTCTACCATTTCAATCTCGTCGCCAACGGTGCTATCGCCACGCAGCTCCCAGGTAATTGTTGCGCCGCGAACGCTATCTCCTGGACAGTCTTCAAAGAGCCCGTCCACTTTCACCTGAACTTCGTAGCCATCCGCTGCCGGGTCGACGACGCTGAGATTGCCAGCATTGGCGACCAGGTCGCGAAGACCGTGGGCTCCGAAAGCTGCGTTGATGTCGCAGATGTTGGGGGTTCCGTTGCTTAGGTCGCCATCGTCGTCATCCTCCAAGAGTACTTCCGCGTAGGTCACGGGAATGCTCGAGGCGCGCTGCACAGCGCCATAGAAGTAGGAATTTGCCATCGCCACGCCTTCTTCGAGTCCGTGCTTTTCGACGAGAAGCTTGCGCAGGTCCCACATCGCACCAGCGAAGATGATTCCGGTGAAGTGAATCTCGCCGACGTCGTCGGGCCAGACATTTTCTGAGTCTTCTGGATCGATGTGGCGAAGGGGCGCACTGGATTTGAAGAAGCCAACACCCATTGCTGGGTCGTTGGTAATGGTCGCTGCCAGGTAGTCGCTAAGGCCTTCGGAAAAGGCGCCATCAAAGGCGCCAACGCCTTCGATGATAGAGTGGGCGTGCATGGAGTGACCAAACTCGTGATAGACGACATCGGCGAGGCGAGCGGTGTTTGCGCACTGGCTCGATTCGATGAAGAAGTTGATCGAGTTGCCATCGGAAAAGGCGTTGCAGGCGTCGTTGATGTTGACGTTGACGGGAAGCTGGGTGTCGAGCCAATCGAGGCTCGGGTTGAGGACGCGAGCTGCATCCTTGGCAATGCGTGCGTGGATAAACGCACTCAGCTGTGCGTCGAGAAGCTCGTCGTCTGACTCGCTCCAGACTCCAGCTCCCTCATGAGGAGCCGAGATGCTCGCACCTGCAAGGGAGCCCGCTTGGGTTGCCACGTTGATGAGTGGTCCTACGGCCTGCACGACCACTGTCGCATTGGAGAAGCCCTGCCAGGTGATGAATCCGTCGTCGCTACTGTCCTGCGTTTGCCCGTCTACAGTTAATGTTACGCCCTTTGCCGGAAACGAGGCCCGCTGGCCCAAGGGCTGGCGGGTTGGTACATCAAACTCCACTATCGCATCGCCAAAGCGAAGGGTCTGCTCACGGGCTACGGGTTTTCCCGACGCTGCATCGAGGTAGACGCGCCACTTACCCAGAGGTGCTTGGCCATCGACGATGACCGACATAACTCGGTGGTAACGAGCACCATGACCTGAGACGATTGGAAGTAGCATGGGGCCAGCAACTGCGCCTGACTTGGCTGTCCCAGCGCGATCGCTAAGGATCCAAGCCTGTGCCTTGTCGCGGAGACTGGCGACAGAGAGTTGTCCATTTCCCTTGGTGCTTACATTTGGAAGCGCTTCGGAACCGAGCATGACGAGTCGGTCAGCCTTGTAGCGGACGCTCAATTGTCCACCAACGACAGGCATTCCCGCATGAGTCTGCACAAAGCCAAGGCTACGGATTCCTCGGTACTCCTCGTTGGAGACAAGTTGGAAGTCGCCAAGTGAGCTTCCCGGAGCGAGAAGACCGATGTGTTGTCGAAGCACGTCACGTGCATGTTGTTCTGCGATGGTTGCATTTGCCACCGAGCCTGGTGCCGCAACACCACTGCCATAGACTCGAAGCGGAACGCCTGTGTTCGCGTCCCAAGTTGCGCGCCATGTT
This sequence comes from Kofleriaceae bacterium, assembly GCA_024762925.1. Taxonomy (GTDB): domain Bacteria; phylum Myxococcota_A; class Polyangia; order Haliangiales; family Haliangiaceae; genus NORP324. Next base: position 11,825 of record JANTGM010000132.1, read on the forward strand.
CCGCCAATGGCTGTTTGAAAGTGCTTCCAAGCTCGGCTTGCGGTTGCAGGAACACGCCCTGTTGTTGCAATGCTTGGGCGAGCGGCTGGACCCGATGCCACTTCGAGAGCGGCATGACCTTGGTGGGTAGTGGGCGCTTTGGCGGCAAGCCCTTGGTTTGGAGTGGAAACTACAGTGCCAGCAAGGGCCGCTGTGGCGAGAGCGGAAACGAGGGGGGTACGAAACACACACAAGTTTTCGCACGAGTTGCGGGGAAAGTGGGTAGAAATCTCAGACTGTTAGAACCAGTGAGGCTCTTGCCCAAAATCCTGGAAGCGCCAATTGCGCGTGGAGGGCTCGGCGTTCATACTCCGCCCCAGTGATGGTTGATGAGGTTGGGAGCGAAATCATTGCTGGCGTGGCAGAATACGCCACCCTCGCTGATCGCACTAGTCGGCTCACGATGCGGGCACGCATTCTCAAGCTTATCGATCGGCTAAACCTCGACCCAAAGCCTCTGCGCGTGCGGTCTGTTCCCGAGCAAGAGATTCGGGATGATGTGGGCATGCGAGGGGCGCTAATCCTCCACCTCGATCTCAGCTCCCGGTCCGCCATTACCTCAAGTGAGCTAATTTTCACGGCTTCTACGGGGCGTGTCCTCATTGCTGAGCATCCGGATTTGCCTGGATTTCCGGTTGGGCTCACCTTGTTGTTGCCAAGCGCGGAGTTGCCTTGTGGGCGTCGAGAACTCTTCTCGCGAGCTGGCAAGGGCTGGGGTGCCTCGCCGTACGTTATTCAGTACGCGATCGCGACAAATCCGGGCCAATTGGGAGCGGGGCGAGCATTGCAGGAAGCAGCGAGAAGTGCCGCAGGTGCGTCAACGTTGGTCTCCTACGCGCCACTTACCGGGCTACGTGCGCGAATCATTCAAATCGTGGACGATCCCGATACTTGGAAGGCCGTTGCGAGTGGCTTGACCGAAAGTGATGCCTCCTCGTTACAACAACAGCTCACCGATCTTCTGGCACGCGATAGCTTGCCGGATTTTTTGGACGAGCCGGCAGAGAGCTTCCTCAAAGCGGAGGCACGCATATTTGCTGCGCAGCCAGCCTATCGGGTGGGGGAGTTTCACCGTCACATGGGAGCAAGCTTGCTTGGGGTGGATGATGGAGGGGATCCCAGCGAGAGCGATTCGATGTGGGCCAGAGTCTACTTGAAGTACTAGTGTTGGATTCAAAAATCTTGTTCGCGCCTTGCCAGTGAACGAGCTCCCGTCGCGATCGTCGCTCAACCATTCTGGACCCGACACTTGTGCGCGATTCATGAATATAGAACGCGCTCACTCGTCTTCTCGCCGCTGGACAGAGTGGCTCAGCCAGTCCTCGTTGGTCCTCGGTCGCTTGCCCCAGCAAACTCCCTATTCCCGCCTCGCCAGCAAACGAGCTGACTTCGCGATCATGAATCAATGTCCATGGATCGCGCACTAGACCTAAGAGGTTGTGAGATAGGCTCTAATCCCCAAGCATTTCACACATCCATGGGATTCCTCAGAAAGCGTGGGCAGTCAGGTTTGCAGAGTGTGGGATCTAGGCTACAAGGTCGCTTGATAGACAATGCCTGACATCAATCCACAAGACAATCCGATCGCGAAGCTCGGGCCGCAAGTTGCCGGTGCCGCGATCTTACTTCTGCTCGGGGTGGCCGCGTTGTCCCGAGTGGGCTGCAACAACCACCACACGCCTGCTGGGCACGCTGGCTATATTCGATCGATGCCGATTGTTGGCGCTGGTGAGTTTGTAGGTACTCAACTCGGGCCGACGTCGACGGGCTATGTCTGGCGACAAAAGCTCGTCAACATTGATATTCGCTCTCGTACGTTTTCTGAGGAACTCACCATTCCAACCAGCGACCGTCTTCGTGTCGATCTTCGCGCTCACGCACGGATTCGTCCAAACCCCGAGCAGATCAAAGACCTCGTGGATACCTTTGGTGGCGAGAATTGGTACGTCAGCAACGTGCGCGACCAGTTTCGTTCCGCTGTTCGAAATCGTGTCCAGGTTCTTAACCCATTTGAGATCAAGACCAAGATGCGCCAAATCGGCGATGATGTTCTTTCGGACATGCGAAAGCGCTACGAAGGCAAGCCGGTTATCTTCGAGAGTGTCGACATTGGCGACATTAACTATCCAAAGCAGATTGTGGATGCGGTTGTTCGCAAGCTTGTTACCAACGAGGACAACGACCGGGCCGAGATTCAGGCGGCAATCGCTAGCGAGCAAATTCGAATCGGTATTGCTGAGGCCGAGGGCATTGCTCAGTCACAAGAGATCATCAGAAAAACTCTGGATCCCATGTTCCTTCAATTCGAAGCATTGCGCGCGATGGAAGACTTGGCGGATTCGAAAAACACCAATTTCCTAATTATGCCGGTCACCCCAGAAGGTGGTAGCCCGGTCATCATGCAGCTAGGCAAATAGGAGCATTTGCGATGAAACGACTATTACTACTAGCAAGCATTGGCATGGGCGCACTCGGCGCTTCTGCATGTACAAACCCCGAGGTCCCTGCAGGACACGAGGGATACGTTTATTACACGCCGCTGCTTTTTGGGCAGATGGAGTTTCGCGAGAGTCTCCCAGGGCCAGCAACGACGGGTATTTCGTGGCGTCTATCGAGCATCAACATCGATATGCGAGCCAGCAGCTTCAAGGAGGATTTCAAGCTCCTCACAGCCGAGAACTTGAGCGTCGCGTTCGAGGTCAACACGAGAATTCGCCTCCGACCTGGGTCGGTTCAAGACATCGTCGAGAACTGGGGTGGTGCAAATTGGTACGAGTGGAATGTGAAAGAGCGTCTTCGTACGGTGGTGCGCGAGCAGGTAACTGAGTTTTCTGCCCTCGCAATCCAACTCGAGACTCCCAAGGTTCGCGCCCACATCGAAGCGACGCTTCGCGAAGTGATCGAGAAGACCGCCGATGGCAAGCCCACCCCAATCATGATCGAGAGTGTTGACATTGGCGAGATTCACTTCCCCGAGGAAGTGGCCGCAGCGATTGAGCGCAAGATTGCGACGAAGCAGGAGCTGCAGCGTCAGCGCTTTGTCTTGGCGAAGACAAAGAAAGAGGCGGCCATTAAGGTTCTCGAAGCAATCCGTGTTGCTAAGCAGCAGCTCATTATTTCTTCGACGCTCGATCCGCTCTACGTGCAACAGCGAGCCATCCAAGTGTATCGCAAGGTTGCCAAAGCGGACAACGAAGTCACCATCGTGTTGCCAAACTCGAACGAGGGCACAGCGTTGCCGCTCATTCTCGAGCCAAAGACTCGTCGCGTCTTGACCGTTGCTGACAAGCAGCGCATTGATGCCGAGCTTGAGGTGCTTGAAGGAAAGTTCAAAGGATCTATCACCATGGACGTGCAAGAGGGCACGAGCATTGAGGGAGCCGAACCGATGAAGATTGGTGGAGAAGGCGTTGACCCAGTGGCTGATCCGGCTGCTGTTCCCGAGGCCGACACCGGAGAAACTGCGCCGATGCCTCCAACCGAGCCTGCACCCTAACAGGGTATAGGGAAAAATCTTAGACGGCTGCAATGCAGTCCGTCTGGGAGGGTTTGCAACCACGCCCCGCAGCTCTCTTTGGAGGCGGTGTGTGGTTCTTCAGTTTCGGGCCAAGGTATCTTGGTGTACTTTGCTGCGTGACTGGTTCGAGAGGAGGCGGTCGGTGACAAGCCGCATCAGGAAAAAGCCGAACTCAGGATTCTGGAAGAAGAGCTGAGTGACATCTGCACGGGTGATGCTTGAAAGTTTCACCTGGCCCTCGCAGATGGCCGTCGCTGTTCGGCGATTGCTGTCTGAGAGGATTCCAATTTCTCCTAGCATCTCGCCTGGGCCAAGCACATGGTCAAGCTCCTGCAGACGGACTCGACCGGCGCGAATTAGGTAGAGCTTGTGAGAGTCATCCCCTTCGCGAAAGAGAATGTCACCGTCGGCATGGCGTTCCTTGTCCATGAACGGAACGAGCGCGTCGGGATGAAAGGTGCCATCGGTTGCCTCCGAGACGCGCAACAATAGACCGCGCATCTGAATGAGTCGGTACACGTTGACGGGCAGCATGAGCACCTGCATTGCGACCATGGGATACAGACCAACGGCAGCTGCGTAGACAACCATGGCACAGTTGGCTGCGATTCCGGCCAGACGCAGCGGAATCATCGTCTTCATCCAAAACGTCGAGAACATCAGGAAGGACCCGACGTAGCCAACGTACTCCTGCCATTCCATCTGGGCAGTCTATCGGATTTCTCACAGAACACTTAGCCCTGTTCTGCTTTGCAGATGTCACAACAGCACCTCTTTGCGAACCTTCTTCGCCTCGTTCAGAGGGCAAGTTCAAGGCGACCGAGCAGTCCACTGCGCCATCTCCTCTCGAATCACTACCACCTCATCGTCACCGACGTCGAAGGTCAGCTTCCGATATTCACCGAAGAGCTCAACAAGCTCCTTGCACGCGCCCTCAACTGCCCTCTGGATGCCTTTCGCGATCACGAATCAATGTCCATGGATCGCGCACTCGTGTGGGATCCAGAGGCATAGAACGCCCTGGCTCGGTTCTTCGCCCTTTGAACGCCTTCGGCTCATCGTTGCTCAGATCCTT
>JANTGM010000133.1 GCA_024762925.1 Kofleriaceae bacterium
GCTGCTGAGCCGGAGCCCGAAGAAGAAGAGGTTGCTGCTGAGCCGGAGCCCGAAGAAGAAGAGGTTGCTGCTGAGCCGGAGCCCGAAGAAGAAGAGGCAACGCCACTCGCAGCCTCGGCCGATGATGGGCTGGATTTCGGCTTGGCGGAAGTCGCAGAGAGTGCCGCCGTGGAGCAGGAAGCAGCCTCTAGCATTTCTCCGGATGAGCTTGCCGAACTTCGTGCAGAGAATGCCCGACTCAAGCAGGAAGCGGAAACCGTAAAGAGCTCACCTCAAGAACAAGGGTTTTCCCGTGAGCACGAGTTTCTCGATCTTCGTGAGAAGATCAACAAGAAGGAAAAAGCCCTTCTCGATGCACAAGACAAACTCACTGCCAAGGAGCGGGAGCTACTCGATCTCAACGATACAGTCCGCGAATTGGAGCGCAGCAAGACCGAGCTTGATGAGAAGAACCTTGCTCTCGAACAACAGCTCCTCACAAACAAAGAAGCTCTCTTAGCAAGAGACAAGGCACTCGAAAGTGCCATCGCCGAAGCAAAGGCACAGTCTGAGCGACATGCCGAAGCATACTCTGCACTTGAGGCAGAGAGTAAGAATGACAAGGTCACGCTCGAGGAACGCCACGCTCTTGCGCTGAGTCGCTCCAAGAGTGAGCACGAAGCAGCCCGCGCCGCAGCCCTTGAAGCAGCGTCGGAGAAACATGCTGCAGAGCGCGCCGAGCTCGAAGGTGCGCACCAGGTTGCAGCGGCGGAGGCGGCCCAAACGCTTGAGTCAGAACTCGCCAGAACTGCGGCTGAAGCGGCAGAGACCCTCAATGGCCACTTGGCAGCTCACGCAGAGGAGGTTGAGCAGCTCAAGCAGCAACATGCACAAGCGATTGCAGACCTTGAAGCTCAGGCGGCGGCAACCCAGCAAGAACGGGATGAAAAAGCCGCGGCCGATCGAGCGGCACTTGCAAAGTCGTCAGAAGAATCCCTAGAGCAAGCCCTCGCGGAGCATGCGACCGCAAGTGCAGAGGCCCAAGCAGCACACGAAGCAGCTGCAGAGGCTGCAGCAGCAGCAGCAGCAGCAGCGCTAAGCCAGGCTCAAGAAGAGGCTGCGGCAACGCTAAACGCCGCAAACGCAGAAGCGGCCGCAAACGCAGAAGAAGCCAAGCAACAGGCGGAAACAGCCCTCGCAGAGGCAAATGAAGCTGCGGCTACTGCCCTGGCCCAAGAGAGAGAGCAGGCCGCACGAGCCGCAGAGGAAGCGAGCAACAGTCACGCTGAGGCCATGGCAACTGCGCAGAAGGAGAAGGAAGCTGCCGCGGAGGCACACGCCCAGGCGATGAGCGAAGCTGCCGCAGCCGCAGAGGCGCAGCGCAAGCAAGAGCAGGAGGTTGCCGCGCAGGAACTCGAAGCGGCAAACGCTCAACGACGCGAGGAACTCAGTGCGGCAGCAGAAGAACGCGCAGCTTCCGAAGCGCAACTCCTCGCCAAGGCCAATGAAGATAGGGCCGCGCTCGAGCAGGAGCACAGCGAGATCGTTGCCCGTCTACAGACGGAAAACAGTGAGTTGCAATCTGCGCTCTCTAGCAATCGCACAATGCTGTCGGAACGCGATGAGCAGCTCGCTGGCTCCCGAGCAATGGTATCCGAGCGTGACACCGAACTTGCCAATGCCAACCAACTGCTCGCAACCCGAGATGACCAAATTGCAGCGCTCAAGTCTGAACAAGGCGAACTAGAGCAGCAAAATGCCAGCTATCAAGAGCAAGTGCTAAAGGCCTACCAGAAGATCAAAACCGACGAAGGCACTGTATCGCGGGCCAAGAAGGCTCTCGCCATCGCGCTCACCCTGCTTGACGAATCGTCGGAGCTCGGAAACGAAAACGACGATGAGAGCGATGGGCCGACAGCATAGTCGCCAACCATCGGCCTCCATGTTCTCTCGACTGGCTGGTTACGGCATGCAACCACTTCGGCCTGCTTGGATACATGGCGTGCCGCCAGTTGGTTAGTTCCTCAATTCGGACCTGTGCCGAAATGAGGGCCGCCTGTCCTTCTACCAGTTGCATGGTCGCAGAGGTATCGGCTGCTCGCCCCTCTTGCACAACCTTGTTCTGGAGTTGATCCACCTCGGCAATCTGCGCGATGCCTAAAGTGCTTCGATGAGCACTCCAAAGGGCGCAGTAGTACTACGAGCTTGACGCTACGTCGTCATCAACATCGATAGGCACATCAACATCGTCGTCATCGAAATCTTGATAGCCGTCCTCATAGTCTTCATCGTCGTAGCGCTGATCAAAAATTGCACCTAGGTGATTCTCGCAGAAGAAATCTACCAGTCGGGCATCAAACATCTTGCCGGCATTCTTGCGCAGGATACTCTCGCATTCTTCCAACGGCAGGGCACTCTTATATGGACGATCTGTTGCCATTGCGTCGTATGCATCGGCAATCCCAACAATGCGCGCCGATAGCGGAATCGCTTCACCCTCCAGTTTATCCGGGTAGCCTTTGCCGTCCCAACGCTCGTGATGGTTGCGAACGGCTGGGATGATCGTCTTCAACATTTCGATCTTCGAGGCAATCTCGTAGCCCTTTACAGGATGCTCACGCATGTGCAGCCACTCCTCTTCGTCGAGCGGTCCAGGCTTTAGGAGCACGGAGTCGCGAACACCAATTTTGCCGATGTCATGGAGGAACGCGCCAAATTCGAGCGTTTCTAACTCGTCATCGGGATAGCCGGCTGCTTCGGCGAGAACCATGGAGTATGCGGCGACTCGCCCGCAGTGACCTTTGGTGTAGGAGTCCTTGGCCTCAATCGCCTCGGCCAAGCCGAAGAGCGCCTGGCGGTTGGCAGCCTTCAGCTTCTCATAACTTTCCTCAAGCTCGGCCGTGCGCTCACGCACCACGACATCTAGCAGTTTCTCTCGGTTTTGCAGCTTCCGATGTTTTCCGCCAAGCGCAGAGACGAGTGTTCGTTGTTCTTGCACGAGTCGATGCAACTTAAGCCCCTCGTGCACTAGGGCAACAAGACGACTGCGCTCGCTCGGCCGTCCCACAAAGCGAACAATCGGATGTTCGTTATTCGGTCGCCGATCGAGATAGTCCGCATCGGACTCGTCCGAGACGACAAGGATTCGAAGCGCATCAGGAACATGGGCGATGCTCTCTTCCAAAAGAGAGATTCCGTTGAGCGAAGGCGGCCGATGACCAGCAATCAAGACGCTCACCCTTCCGCTACGAATCTTGTTGAGTGCCTCTGTCTCCGAACGCGCGGTATCGATTCGCAGGGCCGGCCCAGTGAGCAACTCAACAAGCTCGCCAAGCGCCTCTGGCTGGTTGTGGATCACCAACGCTTCGAAGCTCTTCACCCTCCCAGTATATAAGCGGAGACCCCGACTAGGATAGCCCGCGAGGTCAGTTCGACTCAGCTCTTCGCCAACCAAAGCCAACATAGATGCCGAAGATGATGATCAACCCGCCGATGGCTGCGGGAAGCGTTGGCACTTCGCCAAATACGGCCCAGGTAGAAAGGCTGGCAACCACGGGCTCCACCAAGATTCCTAGACTTACGAGGTGCACAGGCACCAACCTCACACAGTGATTTAGGAGCGAGTGTCCTAGCACGGAGCACACCAACCCCAATGCGATCATTGCTAGGTATTCTTCTTGACCAATGCCATCAAAGGAGACTCCGATCGTGGCACTCGTTCCCAGAAGGGCCGCCCCGGCTACCAGGTTGACGAGCGATAGGTAGGGAATGAGGGGAACGTGTTCGCGAAGCGCACGACCAACCAGCAGATATGCCGGCACAGCGATCGCCCCGCCCAGAGCAAGGGCGTCTCCCAGCAGGGCATCGCTTGATGTCCCACCCAAGTCTCCTCCTGCCAAAACCAAAGTGCCCAAGCCGGCGATCGCCATGCCAAAGCCTTCTTGCCGACGAAAGCCCTCATGCAGAACCAAGTATCCCAACACACCCGCAAAGATTGGTTGTGTCGCCACCAGCGCCACCGAAGCTGTCGTGGATGTAAGACTAAGCGACCAAATCCATAGAGCGAAATGAAGAGCGAGCGCGAGACCAGCCAACACGCAGAATCCAAGCTTCTTAATTGGCAGTTGAAAAATTCGCTTCCAAGAATGCCCGGCGACCAGCCCTAGGACGACACCGGCAATCAGAACACGCGCAGCAGCAATCAGAATTGGCGACGTCGGTTGCGCCAATCGAATGAACAATGGTGCGGTTGATACGGCGAGGATGCCGATTGCTAGAAATACCTGGGGCATCTTCGAGTGAAATGTCTATAGTCGGCCGGCAAAGGCCGGGGCAGGTTTATTCGCCAAAGGGCAAAGGAGCAAGGCATGCGCGCAACTACCATAAGACTACTTTTTCCTCTTCTTCTACTTTCGTGCGGATCATCCGACAAAGAAGCTGGAACCGACGCGGGAATGTACGACAACTGCGATCCTGCGGGAGATGCAGACAGTGACTGCATCCCAAATGGCGTTGAAGGTTGTGAGGAAGAGATTCAGCCTGATGCCGACGGTGATGGCACACCGGATTGGTTCGACGTTGATTCTGACAACGATAACATCTCGGATCAGATCGAGGCTGGAGATTGCGCGACTCCGAAAGATTCTGATGAAGATGGCATCCCCGACTACGCGGACACCGACTCTGACAATGATGGAGTTCGCGATGGAAGCGAAGATCGGGACGGCAATGGCATCATCGGTACCTGCACCACAATCTGTAGCGACAATGGTGGCTGCAACACCGAAGACCTTGAGACCTGTTCGATCAGCAACGGCGAAACCGAAGGTGTCTGTGTCAGCATCAATTGCACAAACGGCGAAACCAACCCTCACTCCACCGACACTGATAACGACGGCATCTCCGACGATAACGAAGGCACATTCGTCTGCAACGTTCCATCGGAAGATGATCCCTTTGGCATAAAGCAGGTACGCTACGTCGATTCAGCGGACTCTACGCTCTACCCGACCGCAAACTGGCGCATTGCTCTTGAAGTTGGCGCCGTCGATGGCGCTCCAACAATCAACAATCCGCTTGCTGTTGAAAGTGCATTCACATTCGACATGACCGCTGACATCGCACAGGTCGCAGGCTTTCTAACAACACGTGGGGCGCGCTTCATCAAGGCTACCGACGAGGCACTCTTTGTGAGTACCCAGATCGACACGATTCCGAATGTTGTAGCAACAACACTGCGCGTTTCTGGTGCGAACACCATCTCGTTGGATGGATTCGACACCGTGCTTTCCACGATCGTTGAAGTTCACACAAACGCACCAACGGATGTAACAGCGTTGCGCGCGGCGCTTCTCCCCAAGCTACTTATTCGCCCCGAGGCAGATGTGGGCATTCCCCCAGCGCCATGGACTGGTGAGCTCGATACCGATTTCATCATCACATTTCAGTCCACCTATCGCGCTGAGGTTGCGCAGACTCTCTACATGGGTGCTGTGGTCCGAAGAGCCGACTACGACAATCGCATGCGTCCAACGTCAATTTTTGCCGATGACATGGCGAACGGTACTGGCTCGACGGTCTCGGGGAATGGCGAATCAATTGAGTGCGAGCAGTACTACGCCGACCGACCGGCTTCTGCCGACATTATTTGGATCATCGACGAGTCGGGTTCCACAAGTTCAGATCGCCAGCGCATTGCTGACAATGCAGCCGCGTTCTTTCTGAAAGCTGTCGATGCAGGCCTCGACTTTCGTATGGGCGTCACCGACATGAATGACACGGGGCCTGGTGGGCAAGTGGGAATCTTCTCATCTCGCGATGCGGCGGCAAGCACGGGCGATCGCTGGTTGCTTCCAACCGAGCCCACAGCGTTCTCGGATGCGATTGGAGATCCATCCGGCCCAGACACTGGTGACGGTGGCTCGGAGCATGGGCTCACCCAGGGACGCAATGCAATGCTAAGGCACTTGCCGCGTGACAGCAGCGACCCTGCCAAAGTTCGCGACGATGCCAAACTCGTCGTTATCTACGTTACCGATGAGAAGCCTGATGAGATCGAAGATGCAGGCATTCTCTCCGAGGGAAACAACCAGCCAAACGCGACCCAGGTTACGCAGATCATCAACTTCCTGGCTCCGTATCTCGCTGAGTTCGAAAACGAGAACGCCATCGCTCACCTCATCTCGGAGCCCCTGCCCTTCGTTGCCTCGACCTGCTCAAGCGGCGGCTCGGAACATGCCTTTGGTTATTATGAACTCATTCAAGCACTCGGAGGTCAAGCTGGCTCAATCTGCGCCGATGACTTGGGCCCAGTTCTCGATGCCATGATTGACTCCATCATTGGTGATGCCTCACCAATTTCTCTAAGCAAGGTTCCAATCTCGGCTTCGATCTCCGTTGCGCGGGATGGTGTTCTGGTCTTCCGTTCGCGAAATCAGGGCTGGGACTTCCGCTCGAGTTCCAACTCAATCATCTTCTTCAACATGCCCTTTGACCCTGCAAACCCGTCGGACGTTGTTGTTTCCTACCGCCGCTGGGCTGAGCAGATTCCGATCGAATAGCGGTTCGAGGGTCCAACAACAGCCTTTGGGGGCAGCTCCATCTGGGGCTGCCCTTTTTTGTATAGTGCGCAGGTGACCGAGACCGAGCAAAGCCTGGGCGCCCGCGTGCAGCGGCACTTGGTGAAGCATGCGTCGTCATACTGGGTTCCCCTTCTCTACAGCGTGGCGGTCTTCTTTCTGTACCGCGAAGTGTTCTCAGGCGAGCAGGGGTTCGGATGGGATACGACCGAGAGCTACTGGCCCGACTTGGTCTACTTCTCCGAATCACTCCGTGAAGGCGAGTGGCCACTTTGGAACCCTTTCGATCGGGGAGGATATCCGTATTCTTCTGATCCCCAGCCCGGCATGTTCTATCCCGTGCACTGGCTACTTAGTCTTGTTAGTTTCGCAACAGGTGACACCGGCTGGTCGTTTATCCAGTTCAAGATGCTCCTGCACCATGTGATCGCCGGCATCTGCATGCATGCGTTTCTCAGGCATCGAGGTCTTCCACACTTGGCAGCGGTTGTTGGGGGGCTCGCACTCGTTGCCTCCAGCCCGTGGCTCATCCACAAAGCGTCCAACTTGCTGATGCCCATGGTCTGGACGCCACTCATTTGGATGGCAACCGACGCGCTCCTTCGATCGCCAACCTGGCGCCGCGCCCTGGCACTCGCTGCCTCGTTGTATGTCGCCGGCAGTGCAGGTTCGCCACCAGGCTTTTTCTATGTGCTTGTGATGGCGCTACTCTACGGAGGGTATCGAGCCATCGAAGTTGCACAGGCAAAATACCGGGCCGGCGCGCTGGTCCCGTTTCTCCGCAAGATCACCCCCTTGCTGCTTCTCGCCGCAGTCTTGGTCTTCGGGCTGCTGTGGGTCAGCGTCGCTCCTGGCTTGGAACTCTCTGAGCACACTCCAAGGGTGAAACGCGATCTTGCCTACGCTCTTGGGCTCCCTCTCCCCATGTGGCCCACGTTGAGGGCACTCTTGGTACCAACGTCGGGTCAGGTTGACGCATATTGCGGGATCCTCGTCCTGTTACTTGGAAGCACCGCCCTGCTGCTGAGACCAACCTTCCATCGAGGCACTCCGATCTTCTTCGCGGTCGCCTCGGCACTTTTCTTATCGATGAGCTTTGGTGCGGAGCTCCCTGTATTGGGATTCTTCGTAAGAAACGTCCCAGGCTTTGGCATGTTCCGCATTGCCAGCCGGTACAAGTGCTTATTTGCGATAAACATGGCCCCACTCGCCGCCTATGGCGTAGCAGCCCTGATCCAGAAGAGACCAGGCTTTGGACGCGACACTTGGAAGGTGCTTGGGCTCTGCGTCTCCACGGCAGCAGGTGTGGCACTCTTGCTGCACTTCTATCCACTCGACCCAAAACTCGTAAAACGCTACCCAAGCGCGGAAACCCCGATTGTGCTAACAGCTCTGGCCATTGCCATGCTGGCGGCAAGTGTGCTTCACAACCATAAGAGCGCCGTTTTCGTAATCGCCGCCATGCCACTGGTCATCCTTGGCGATCCTGAGCGCTACTGGCACCACCAGCAGCTCTTCTTGGAAGCGAAAGTTGATCACAAAGAAGATCGCAAGAAAATCTCGGATCTTGATGGTGTCATGAGCCACCAGCTGCGTATTTACGACGAGTTTTACTTGGAGCAAAGGCCTGGCTCACGTCTGCGCATTCGAGATTTTCGCGGATACCCATCGGGCGATCCACTCGATTTTCAGAGGTACCGCGATGTCCTGGCTCGTGCCGGCAAGGATCCACGCCTGCTCGAAGCTTTCAATGTGGGTTATGTCCTGCACAGCCGGCACCACAGAAGTGGCAAACGCAGCAACAGAATAAAGAAAGACCCTGCCGCTACAAGTCCAAAGCACTTCACGCGTGGGAAGGGCCCAGTGCGCACAGCTCGGCATCCTGTCCCGATTGCCCAGTGGTACAGCGGAGTAAGAGTTGTTCCTAGAGACGAGGTCTTAGACGCCATGCTTGCGGCAGAGGACGAGACCGGGGCTCGCAGCTATGCCGTCCTCGAGCCGTCTGAGCGCTCACGAATCCCCCCCGAGGTTCTTGGTGCCCTCGAAGCCGACGGAGCAAGTGGAGGTTTCACCGTCTCTGGGACGCTACAAACGTTTGAAGCGGACGAAGTTGTCGTCTCGATCGAAGCCCCCAAAGCCGGCCTCCTCGTGCTCAATGAAGTGAGCTATCCCGGTTGGAAAGTTACGATCGATGGCAAACCAGCAGAGCCACTCCAGGCGAACTACCTGTTGCGAGCAACGATTGTCGAACCAGGCGCGCATACAGTACGATGGCGATACAAGCCTCCAGGCTACACCGTTCACCTTTTGCTCTACCTATTGAGCATGCTTGCTCTGCTTACAAGCGTGGTTCCTTGGGGACGGCTTCGGCAGCGTCTTGCGAGTGCGCGCACTACGTAAGAAGCGGCTCCACATCGATTTGCCGATGCATTCGCACACCCAGACGTGGTGTTTTGGAAACAGCATCGCCAACAGGTTGCTTAGCAAACATGCGTACTGCCGCCAAAGGAAGGTTCGTTCCCGCGGCAGCGAGGAGAGCAGGCCGTCCCGCGAGCCTTGCACTGATCTCGGTAATGCGGGGGCGCCCTTGCACATCGAGGCGCAAGTCCACCGAGAAAATCCCGTTGGGCTTCGCACGTAGCTTTCGAATCGCGACGTCTGAGACTTTTTCGTAGACCTTTGCATCCACGGTCATACCGTGGGCCGTCTGCCCTGAGATGCCGGTTGCAGTGCTGTCCGCGAGCAAATAGCGCATTCGTTGCATTGCCGCACCAGCAACCAGCTCACCATCGCAGTACAGCCCACTCCAGTTGATGATTGCCCCGGGTAAGAACTCATGAATCAGCCACGAGTCATCCGCGCAGCCACGCAGCCGCCAATAGCGCATCCATGCCTTGCCCTCTTCGGCGCTATCGAGTTCGAGTGCACGCCTCGCCCCCGCTCCCTTTCGCGCCCGCAACCAAAGAGGGCTCCCCAGCGTTGCGAATGCAGAGTCGATATCCGACTCGCTCGAGATGGGCAATGTCCAGGGAAACAGTTGCGGTTCAGCAACTGCTTCATAGGTTGCGGCCTTATCCGCCAACACGGCGCTAAGCTCAGGCGATGGTCCAGCCACGGGACAGCTTAGGCGTGGGGACTCGGCAGCATATGCCTCGACTTCTGGGTCAGTGCATAAGAAGACACAGGTTGCAGACTCCTCACAAATGAGCTGCTCCAAGGTTGCAAAAAACGCCCCTGCGTCCGAGTCGGCTCGAGGAACCTGAACACTGGCATCAACCATGGGTGACATTTGGCGCAAGGCCCACTCATCCGCATCGCAGCCGATGATCCGCACTGAGGTATCTGCACGCAGAGCGCGCACCACATCAATCGCGATACAGCTCCCAAGCCCCGTTATGATCACCGGTACACCCCGCATGGAGGCATTTGCGCCCGACAGCTGGCGGGGGTCAAGACTTTTGACTCGCGCTTTTCTTTCCCCGCGCGCCGCCCACAGCTACGCTGCCACTCGTTGCCCAACGTCGTATCCAAACTGCAGTGGTTGCGCCCGCTGCGCATGCCGCTTGTCTATACCCTCCTCACGATGGCGGTCTTTTGGCGTTTGTGGACTCCCATTGAAGGAGCGGAGCGCAGTTGGAAATACGATCCGCAACACGAGTACTGGGGTGACCTCGTTTTTCAGCAAGAAAGCCTGAGCGAGGGCCAAGTGGCATTGTGGAATCCCTACGACCGAGGAGGCTTTCCCGTCTACGGAGACCCGCAACCCGGCATGTTCTATCCGCCGAACTGGCCTCTTCTTATTTGGGGGAGCTTCGGCAAGTCACTTCCCTTCGCAATCGCAAGTTTCAAGATCGTTCTGCATTGGATTTTTGGCGCCATTGGCATGCACCTATTGATACGTCGCCTTGGGGGTAGCAGAGAATCGTGGGAGCCTGCCTGTTATGCCGCGGGCACACTTTTCTCGTTCACCTCCCCAAAGCTTCGCTATATGGGGTCGGCCCTAAACTGGTCGGTCGCCTGGCTGCCCTGGGTGCTGCTCTCGGTTTGGTATTTTTCTGAGAAGCCAAACGCACGACGTGGCGTCCTAATGGGAACAGCACTCGCAATGGTACTGCTCTCCGGTGCACCGGCAGCATTACTCTATGCCCTGATCCTCGCCCTGCCCTTCGGCGTGTACCAAATGTGGGGACGGATTCGCGCTAGCTGGAAAGCCATCGGCGTCGGCGCAGCAACGGCACTACTCTGGGTCTTGCCGCTCATGGCATCCAACCTTCAGCAGCTCCCCGAATCCGTCCGCCAAACACGTAGCTACGCGTTTATCACCGACAGCGTTTTCTCCCCAGGTCACCTCATAACGTTCGTCGTGCCAAGGCTTGGACAAGGAGAGAACCCCTATGTTGGCGGCCTTGTGCTTCTTGGAATCGGACTGGCGATTGCCAATCGAAAGCAGCGCGGCCTGGCTTGGATATTTCTAGGCATTGCAGCCTTTTCGATCGCGATCTCCCTTGGAGGACACGCGGGTTTTCTCCCGTCTCTAGCGTCGGCGTTCTCCCCCTTCTCGATGTTTCGCAGGGCGCACCGGTATCTCTACGTGACATCAGTCGCGCTCGCAGTGCTCGGTGGACTGGGGTTTGGGTACGTGTTGAGCCTCGAAAAGGAGGACCGCAAGGCGCAAATGGCCAGAGCGATAGCCTGGGTGGGTGGAGCATTGAGCTTCGCGCTCGGCATCGCCTACCTCATCTCGGTCGTAATGCAAGACAAGATTGGAGCGCACAAGAACGAGGGATTTGGGCTCGCATTTCTCTCCGCTCTCGTCTTCACAATTCTTCTACGACTTATTCTTACCTCGGGTCCACGGGCCAAGCGAGGACTCGCTTGGGCGATCGTGGCACTCGTCTTCGTCGATGTCTGGACGGCCAACTTCCATGTTTCCGATGTCGGAATGACAGCACTTCCGCTCACTCCACGAGATGGGGATGTCGCCAAACTCGAAGGCGTCGAGCGAGACTGGCGACTGTACGACGATGGCTATCTTGAGTTCCGCCCGGGTACGCGCCTTCAGATACGAGACTTCAGCGGCTACGAAGACGACCCACTTGGGCTCTCACGCTACACGCGACTGCTCAATGCTGCCAAGCGCGACCCCAAGCTGTTTGGGCACGCCAACGTTCGCTACTTGCTCTCCCGCAAGGGAAAGCTCAAGCCTCGAGCTTCCGATGCGACCCAAAAGAGCCCTGGCATCTGGGAACTTCGGCAGGTGGCACCAGCAGTGTACTTCGTGCCAGCACCAAGCTTTGCCAAGAATGCCGATGAAGCACTGAAGAAACTCCGCGCGCTCAAGCCAGGTCAAGGCGCCGTTGTTGAGGGCCAGGTCACCGCTGGTGACACTGCCCTTTCCACCACAAAAGGCCGCATTACAGTTCTTGAGCCCAACCGCGTTGTGGCCGAGATTGAAACGCCTGGTGCAGGCCTCGTTGTCATAGCCGAAGCCTACTACCCGCAATGGGAGGCCACTGTCGACGGTGCACGAGCGCCAATCCTGCCTGCGAACGTGATGTTTCGGGGGATCCCGATCGCAAAGGCGGGAATGCATACGATCGAGATGACTCTAAGCCCACGCCGCTTCTGGTGGCTTGTCCCCGCCTTCCTGCTCGCCTTTGGCCTATTGCTTTGGGCCGCCCTCTGGCCTAGCTTCCGTCTTCGATGGACTTAAAAGAGGTCAACAGCGCCAACGTCGCGCGGCATCCATGGGAGCTGACCCGCTTTGAGTTTTTTCAAAACGTATTGCGACGCCACGGGCTACTCGCGCCGCATGCGAGCATCCTCGATATCGGTTCGGGGGATGCATGGTTCTCAGGCGAGCTTGCGGCAAACAACCCTCTGCCAGCAATCACCTGTTGGGATCAGCGGTACACAGATTCAAGCTCCGCGGATCTCGGTGTTTCACCGAGTACGATCCAGCTTCGCAACACGCGACCAAAGGAGCAATACGATCTAATCTTGATGCTCGATGTGCTCGAACACGTGGAAGACGACCTCGGCTTTCTCCGCGAAACAGTCTCCAAGAACCTGCGGCCTGGTGGGAGTTTGCTGATTTCTGTACCCGCTTGGAAACACCTTGAGAGCGACCACGACCGCTGGCTCGAGCACTTTCGACGATATGTCCCTCGCCAGTTTCGCAATGCGCTGCAATTCGCCAACCTCACGCCCCAGAAAAAGGGCGGGCTTTTCCACTCACTGCTCTTGCCGCGCAGTTTGGGTGTCCTAAAAGAGAAACTCCTCAAGCCCGAGCCACTAGAAGAAGAACCAACGCTTCAATGGCAAGCTGGGCCCCTACTTAGCAAGGTTGTCACCACTGCCCTTCGCGCAGACAACCGCCTCTCTCAATGGGCCTCAGATATCGGCGTCCCCCTACCTGGATTAAGTCTGTGGGCTCTTTGCCAACAATCGAGCGACTAAATATGGAAACTACGATCGTCGTCATCCCCTGCTACAACGAGGCCGAGCGACTCGACCTCGAGGAGTTTCGAGCGCTACTCGAAGAACCGGGACTCTCGCTGCTCTTTGTTGACGATGGTTCTCGTGACGCGACCTTGGACATGCTGCAGGAGTTTGCAGCGAGCACCGATAACGTGGACGTGCTGCCGCTAACCCCAAATCGCGGCAAGGCGGAGGCGGTGCGACAAGGCCTGCTTAGGGCGCTAGAAGGCGAAGCTCGCGTTGTGGGCTTCATTGATGCGGATATGGCAACGCCGGGCGAGGAGGTAGTCAGACTCACGCATCGCGCACATGCGGAAGGTGCTGACGCCATCATTGGATCTCGCATTGCCTACATGGGCACGGACATTGACCGAAGTATGGGCCGTCACTTACTTGGCCGAGTGTTTGCCACCGCCGCATCGTTGGCGTTGGACGCCAAGGTTTACGATACACAGTGTGGTGCAAAATTCTTTCGGGCATCAGAATTACTCTCAAGAGTCGTTGCAGAACCATTCCACTCTCGCTGGGCATTCGATGTAGAGCTGCTTGGTCGCCTCCTTGCGGAAGAAGCCGAAATTATCGAAGTTCCGTTGCGTCAGTGGGTCGACGTCCCGGGCTCAAAGATAGGCTTCAAGAGTATGGTGAAGGCAGGATTGGATCTGGTGCAGATTCGCTCGCACCTGGCTAAGCGACGCCGCAAGTGAGTCCGCCCGCAAAGAGCGGCCCTGCAAAGTCCCGACTGGTTCAATGGGTTGCGTCGCTTCACCGAGAAGTTGCTGAGATTTATTCGGAGCAGCATTTCCGCGGAAGGCGGCCGAGCATTCGACTTGGTCATGCCAAGAGTCAATGGGGCAGCTTTGACCCTCTCAATCTCGAAATTACGATCTCGCAAACACTCATCGAAGAGTGCCCTTGGTGGGTTGTTGTGGAGATTCTCAAGCACGAGCTTGCGCATCTTTTTGTACACACGGCATTTCCCGATGAGCCAACCCCCCATGGAAAGAGATTCCAAGACGTCTGCGAGAGCCTCAATGTTGCAACTTGGGCCCGCACCGCAACCGTTGGCAAGACGCTGGAAGAGATGCGACTCCTCTTCGACTGGCGCACCACAGAGCTTGATGAAAGAACAGAGAAATACCGAGAGCGGCTAAAGAAACTGCTCGCATTGGCCAACTCCGGAAATGAAAACGAAGCGCTGGTAGCCATGCGCCGTGCACGTGAACTGCAAGACCGCCATCGACTTGAAGGCTTGGACATGGGCCACCCCACGCGCTTCGTCAATCTAGAGCTTAACTCTGGCAAACAACGTCATGCTCCCTACCAGGGTCGAATCACGTCGATCCTCATCAATCACTATCACGTCGAAGCAGTCTACATAAGCCGCTTCAACGCCGAAAAGCTCCGCAACGAAGCCACTGTCGACATCATGGGAAGTCGCGAAGATGTCTTACTCGCAGAATACGTGCACGACTTTCTTCACCAGAGCGCGGAGTCACTCTGGCAAGCGCATCGCAAGCAAAGTGGCGCCAAAGGTCTTCGAGCGCGCAACAGCTTCATTCGCGGACTGCTCGTCGGTTTTCACAAGAAGCTCGATGACCAGAGCAAAGCCGCACTAGACGCTCTCGAACTGGCCCCTGAGCAAAACGCGCTGATGGTCGCCGAGGAGCGTGAGCGCGAAGAGTTCAAGAACAAACGCTATCCTCGTCTCGTGCAACGCAGCAGCAGTGCCCGAGTCGATCGTGGTGCTTTTTCCCACGGCAAAAGTGCTGGTGGCCGGCTAACTATTCGCAAACCCATAACCAAGCCCCAGAGTCGCCCAAAACTCCTGGGCCAATAGTCGCTTCCGATCATCTTGAGCGATGTTATATACTGATCGTGAATGGCACGCTCGGGATTGTTGGTGCTCGCTTGTCTGAGCCTTGCTGCTTGCAGCTTTGATACTTCCAACCTCTATCAGGGAGAATCAGCCCCCGGAGCCACCGATGGGGCCCCTGACATCACTGGCGATAGCGGAGTTTCCCAAACCGATGCTGCCCCAGGAACGCCCGATTCTGGCACTTTGCCTGACGCTTCTGAGTCACCAAACGATCCGTGCGATGCAACATCGCCCGACCTCATCGTGTGTATGCAGTTTGAAGACACGCCGGGTAGCACAACGCTGCTCGATGAATCGCAATACGGCAACAACGCTGTGGTGAGCAATGCTGCCTTTGCTGCGGGCCACGACGGCCAGGCACTTCAGGGGCGTTCGGACTTCAGCTCCCTTCTGGCCAAGAGTGCAAGCCTCGACACCGAGAATCAGCTAACGATCGAAATGTGGATCAACCCCGACCAAGACATCGACGGAGGTCGCTGGGGTCTCTTTGACAACAATGGCCAGTACGGGTTTTTCTTAGGTGATGGCAACGAGCTTCGGTGTTCAACCTCTGGTGGTCCGAACGTCACCTCGCCGGAGGGAGTTGTCACCGCACTCCAGTGGCAGCATGTTGCATGCACGTACGACGGAAGCTCGATTGTGCTCTACGTGAACGGTACCGAAGTCGCATCGGCAAACGGCACGGGTTCCATGTCGACCGATGGCAACGACGGTGCAGCCCTTGCTCAGGACAGTCCCGATGGTGATGAGTTTCTTGGACGCATGGATACGTTGCGAGTTTGGAATGTAGGTCGCTCGCGAGCGGAGCTCTGTGCAGGAGCTGGTCTCTCGTGTCCCTAGCTAATTTCTGGTGTGGAACACCAGACCACAGCGCCGAAGGCGCGAAACACCACGCTTGCTCGCAAGCGTTAGCTAGTTTTTGTCCCTAGCGG
>JANTGM010000134.1 GCA_024762925.1 Kofleriaceae bacterium
AGTCCCGGAAAGACGAGTCCCGGAAAGACGAGTCCCGGAAAGACGAGTCCCGGAAAGACGAGTCCCGGAAAGACGAGTCCCGGAAAGACAAGTCCCGGAAAGACGAGTCCCGGAAAGACGAGTCCCGGAAAGACGAGTCCCGGAAAGGCGAGTTTTGGAAAGGCGAGTTTTGGAAAGGCGAGTCCCGAACGAAGGAAGCCATGAAGAACGTACGCGAGTTGTTGCTAGCCCCACGGACTGCTTGGCTCACCATCGTCCTTTGGCTCGTGCTATCAGCGGCTTGGGTGATGTCCTTCCTGTTGTCGATACGAGCGAACACACCCACGATGGCTTGCACCGCAGTCTCCACACTCTGTGCGTTTTGGATGTTCACGCCCATTCACGAAGCCAGTCACAATCTCATTGCGCGAAGACAATGGATGAATCTCGTTGTCGGTCACACGGGCGGGATAATTCTCATGTGCCCGTTCTTGGCATTTCGCTGCGCGCATCTTGCTCATCACCGGCACACAAACGATCCAGAACTCGACCCTGACCACTTCTCTGGCCGCGGGCCCTCATGGCTATTGCCGTTGCGCTGGCTCAGCATTGACCTGCACTACTACCGCTGGCTGCGAGAGAAACAAGGCGGCACGCTCTTCCTCCTAAGCCTTGCCGTTGCGGGCATTGCTCTCACAGTCGCCGGCTACGGAGTCCAGGTGCTATTCTGTTGGCTCCTGCCTGCACGCTTGGCCTTGGGCTTTATAGCGTTCAGCTTCAGCTACTTCCCACACGCACCTCACGAGGTTACCTCCAAGCAGGACAGGTTTCGGGCGAGCAATATCCTGCTCTTTCCCGGATTGAAGCTCGCCCTGCTCTACCAGAACTACCATCTCATCCATCACCTCTACCCAGGTGTGCCGTTCTACCGTTACGCACGCATCTTTGAAGCGAAGCGCGAGGAACTCCTGCGACGTGGAGCCCCCGTGTTTCCCCGCTCGAAGCGACAATCTCGCCGTTACCGTTACACTTCTTTTGCGGTAAGAACGGATCGCTGCACGGGCTTGCGAATCGCCAGAGCATAGAGAACGCCAAAGACAAAGCCTCCGAGGTGCGCAAACCACGCCACGCCGCCTGCTTCCAGATAAACCATCAGCACCTGCAGGCCAACCCACAGGCCCAAGTACCAGATGGCGCTGATCTTTACGCGAATGACAACGATCATCGCCCAGACTTTTACCTTGGGAAAGAGCACGAGGTACGCACCCATGAGGCCAGAGATGGCTCCTGAGGCTCCTAGAAGCGGAACCTCAGAACCCCACGCAGAGACGAGATGTGCGATATTGCCTGCCACAAGCGCGCCTAGGTACAGGAAGGCGAAGTGTTGTTTGCGCAGCTGGTCTTCGACGTTGTCACCAAAGATCCACAGCATCCACATATTGCCTAGCAGATGGATCCAGCTGGCGTGAAGGAAGCCTGCAGTGAGCACGGTCCAGAGATTTTCCCCTGCAGCGATGTCGGCCGGCACCATGAGGATGAGTCGGTAGTGCTCAATAATGAATGCCTCGAACTGAGTCTGCCAAAGAAAAATGCCTAGAACGGTGGCGAGAAGGGTGTAGACCATCCACGGTCTGTGACGGACCGGATTCCAGACTTCAAGCGGGAACTGGGTCAAGAGCTGAAAGATGTACGACTTGATGGTTCCTTTGCGTGCAGTCATGGCCTCGGCGTGCAGAGCCGAGTCCTTCATCAAATCTCGCAAATGAGTCGCTTCATCGCTATCGAACCACATGCTGTGGCATTTCCCGCATTCATCGATCTCGAGCGCCTTGCCGTTGAGCGCCAACTCATACGCGTCCATTTGCTGATTGCAGCGCGGGCACCGCAGCGACGAAGCCACCGGTAGCTTTGTGACATAGTCCTGCTTCCAGAAATCGGGGTGTGCCTCTGGGCCAAACTGTTCGGCGGCGAGACCATGGTCGACAAACGTACCTTCGCACCGTTTGCAGTGGTCGAGTTCTTCCCCGTTGTGCGTGAATGGGGTGAGCGGGAAGCTGCAGCGGGGGCAAAAGCGCATGAGCCCTGCAGGATACCACGGGGCTAGGGGGATTTACGTGACGCCACAAAGAGGCCGCTTGGCAAAAACAGCGCTGCTTCGGCTGCCCCCCCTGAGGGTATCTCTCTGCTCGCGCAAGATTCGCACGCTCGCGCTGGCTTCACGCCCGTGCCCGAAAGGTTACAGAGAACATGACGAGGGATTTGCTACGGTTCCCCGCTACCTGTAGTAGCAGGTGTCGCAAACCACCCCATCTTCGGTAATTTGCGTATCTCGAGCAAAGACTTCCTCGCCACAACGACTGCAGTGAGTCGTACGCTCAGGCACCTGCTCTTTCGATGGAATGCCCTCGCCCCTGTATGGATGCCCCCCCTGTGACTGCGAATTTGTCTTAGGCTTCTTGGCCTCTTCAATCTCTCGCAGTCTATCCTTCAGGCGCATCTCCAGAATGTCACCTGAGATTACGTTCTCCTCAACGAGCATCTCAGCCATCACCGCGACCAGACTTCGAAGATGCGAAATTTCCTCGGCCTGCGCACGATCCAATGCGAAGAGTTTACTCAGGCTCTTCGACTGACTCGTATTGGTGATGTCCTGCAACTCGAGCGCAAGTGACGCCTCATTGAGCGCCTCACGCTCCCTATACCCCAGCTCGCTGTTCCACCAGTTGAAGCTCCAAATATCTCCCATAGCGAAACTCTATCGAAATTGGCGGTACACAGCCCAAGGCCGGTCAAAAAAAAACGGAGCCCCGCTAGCTCCGTTTTTTCCGTTGCGGCGAGACCCCGTAGCCTAGCGTTTGGTGAGCGATGCCTTGGCGTAGGCTCGGTTCATCTCGGCAATCACGGTTGCTTTGATGTCCTTAGGGCACGCAGCTTCGCACTCGAGGTGATTCGAGCAGTTGCCAAACCCTGCCTGGTCCATCGCGTTCACCATATCCAACGTTCGCTTGCCCGCCTCAGGTTTGCCCTGCGGCAAGGTATTCATGTGCGAGATTTTGGCGGCGGTGAAGAGCATGGCCGAGGCGTTGGGGCAAGCTGCCACGCACGCACCGCAGCCAATGCATGCTGCAGCATCCATAGCGGCGTCGGCAATCTCTTTCCCAATCTGGACGGAGTTGGCATCAGGGGCCGATCCGCAGTTTGTGCTGATGTACCCGCCAGCCTGCACAATGTCATCGAGCGCTTTGCGATCGACCATCAGGTCCTGAAGCACTGGAAAGGATTTTGCGCGCCAAGGCTCGATGTAGATGACATCGCCGTCTTTGAAGGCGCGCATGTGCAATTGACAAGCCGTGGTCTTCTTCCAAGGACCATGAGGTCGCCCATTGATGACCATCGAGCAAGTGCCGCAAATGCCCTCGCGACAATCGCTATCAAAGGCGATGGGCATTTTGCCCTTCTCGATGAGTCGCTCATTCACAACATCAAGCAATTCGAGAAATGACATGTGCTCGGAAATGTCTTTGCACTCGTCTGTGTACTTCTCGAATCCGCCGGAGTCTTTTGCGTCCTTCTGACGCCATACATATAGAGTAAGGTTCATAGGTTCGCTCCTATTTGTAGCTTCGGCTCGAGAACTTGACGTGCTCGAAGGTCATGGGTTCTTCGTGACGAGTAGGCTCATTGCCCTCACCTTTGTATTCCCAAACGGCGGCATGAGAAAATTTCTCATCAACGCGCTTGGCCTCGCCTTCTTCCGTTTGGTGCTCCTCGCGGAAGTGACCGCCGCAAGACTCATCTCGGGTGAGAGCATCTCGACACATGATCTCACCAAACTCAAGGAAGTCGGCAACACGTCCGGCCTTCTCAAGGCTCTGATTGAGATTTGCCCCACTGCCAGGCACCCGAACGTCACTCCAGAATTCCTCGCGAAGTGCGGGGATGAGTTCGAGCGCTTTCTTCAGCCCAGACTCGTTGCGAGCCATGCCACAGTGCTCCCACATGATGAGGCCCAGTTCCTTGTGAAAGGAATCGACCGTTCGCTTGCCATCAATAGCGAGCAGCTTCTCAATGCGATCCTTGCAGCTCTTCTCAGCTTCCTTGAAGACTGCGTGATCTGTCGAGATCTTCTCAGGCTTCTCACTTCCGAGGTAGTTGCCTAAGGTGTAGGGAATCACGAAGTATCCGTCAGCAAGCCCCTGCATCAGCGCTGAAGCTCCTAGACGGTTCGCGCCGTGGTCGGAGAAATTCGCCTCGCCCAAGACAAAGAGCCCAGGCACCGTGCTTTGCAGATTGTAGTCAACCCACAGCCCACCCATTGTGTAGTGGACAGCTGGGTAGATCTTCATCGGAGTGCTGTACGGATCATCGCCTGTGATGCGCTCGTACATCTCGAAGAGGTTGCCGTAGCGCTCCTCAACGAGCTTCTTGCCAAGGCGCTGAATTGCGTCGGAGAAGTCCAGATAGACGCCGAAGCCGGTGGCCCCAACGCCCCTGCCCTCATCGCACATGAGTTTGGCGTTGCGCGAAGCCACGTCGCGAGGAACCAGATTGCCAAAGGCAGGGTACTTCCGCTCGAGGTAGTAGTCCCTGTCCTCTTCTGGGATCTGCTCGGGCTTTTTCTTGCAGTCCTCCTTGTTCTTTGGAACCCAGATGCGTCCGTCATTGCGAAGCGACTCACTCATTAGCGTGAGTTTGGATTGGTACTCGCCACTCACCGGAATACAGGTAGGGTGAATCTGCGTGTAGCAAGGGTTCGCAAAGCCTGCCCCCTTCTTGTACGCGCGATACGAAGCGGTGACATTGCATCCCATCGCATTGGTTGAGAGATAGAAGGTATTCCCATAACCACCAGATGCCATGATCACTGAGTGGCCAGCATGGCTCTCAATTTTCCCGCTCACCATGTCGCGAGTGACGATGCCTGCAGCGCGTCCTTCGTGGGTCACCATCTCGAGCATCTCGTGACGGGTGAACATGGTCACCTTGCCCGCCTTGATTTGCCGCGATAGACCAGCGTAGACGCCGAGCAGAAGCTGCTGACCTGTTTGGCCACGAGCGTAGAAGGTACGGGAAACCTGAGCGCCACCGAAAGAGCGGTTGGCGAGGGTGCCGCCGTATTCGCGAGCAAATGGAACCCCCATTGCTGTCGCTTGATCGATGATGTTGCGGCTCACTTGAGCGAGGCGGTAGACGTTTGCCTCGCGTGACCGGTAGTCGCCACCTTTGACGGTGTCGTAGAAGAGTCGATAGACACTATCACCATCGCCCTGGTAGTTCTTCGCCGCATTGATGCCACCTTGTGCGGCAATCGAGTGTGCACGACGAGGACTGTCCTGGTAGCAGAAACACGCGACGTTGTAGCCAAGCTCAGCAAGCGTTGCAGCGGCGGAACCGCCAGCGAGTCCTGAGCCAACGATGATGATGTCAAACTTGCGCTTGTTTGCTGGGTTTACCAGTTTGTAGCTAAATTTGGCGTTCTCCCATTTCTCAGCAATGGGACCTTCGGGAATCTTTGCGTCGAGGTTCATACTGTTGCCTTCACCCATCCCGCCAGGACTGCGATTGGCATAGAGCAATTGCCAATGAGAACTAGCGTGGCAATGGCAGGGCCTGCCATCGCAATCATGCCGTTGTACTTGGGGTGATTAAGTCCCAAGCTTTGAAAGAGGCTGGTCACACCGTGGCTCAAGTGAATGCACAGCGCGAGCATTGCGACGATGTAGCTTGCGGAGACCGCAACGTTCTTGAACCCGAGAACGGTCATGTTGTAGACATCGTGCCTTCCAAACTCATCCACCAAGTTGAAGTTCTCTTGAAGAGGGCCGCCACCAAGAGTGAGCTGGGCGAGGTGGAAGACAAGGAAGAGAACGATGATGATGCCACCCCAGAGCATTGTTCGCGATGCGAAGGAGCTTTTGTCAGTCTTGACCTTTTTGTACTTCACAGGCCGAGCAGCGCTGTTGAGCATTGAGAGTCGAATGGCACTGAAGATGTGCACGAGAACCGCCAAAACCAGCCCCCCACGCATAATCCAAAGTAGGCCGCCCAGACTCTTGAGTTGCACAGCATAGGCGTTGATGGCTGCTTGCCCCTTGAAGATTTGCAGGTTGCCCAGCATGTGTGCCAGCACAAAGCCAACCAGCATCAGGCCCGAAATGGCCATTAGGTGCTTGGCACCAACAGACGATCTTATGTATTTCCCGAACCAGCTCATGGTTCCTCCTCGTGAATTCTGCTTGCTGAGTTGGCGCCGCAAGACACGGTGCAACGTTGCGAAACATTTGAGTCCCCGCCATTTAGCAGTACCGACGGATTGGGGTCAACTTCACGCACCTGGGATCAGCTCTAGATCCCGGAATGAGATCCAGCATTTTGCTTGGGACTGCGGCAAAACTGGCTTCATTTCTGCACAGTGACAAGTTCCCCGTGTCTACTGCCCCCAAACGCAAGAAACTCCCCAGCGTTCTGCGCTCAGCCTGGCTACTGCTACTTCTACTGGCTGGGTGTGTCGCCACCGATCCAGCTCACTCCCTAAATGAAGGCAAGGCTGATGGCTTCGCCAGTGCTGAGTCCTGCATGCGCCATGGGGATGCTGTGATCACAGGCCAAGTCAAAGATCGAGATGCGACGGAAATCTCTGGGTTGGTGATGAGCAGACGAAATCCCGAACGGCTTTGGGCGCACAATGATGGTGATGGCAAAAATCTTGAGCTGTTCTCGCTCAAGCGGGATGGGAGCGGCTTTCATGAGTTCAAGATCCGAGGAGTCTCTCTCACGGATGTGGAGGACATTGCGATTGGCCCTGGCCCAGATCCGAGTCTTGACTACCTCTATTTGGCCGACACTGGTGACAACCCGAACGACCGGAAAGAAGTTCAGGTCATTCGCCTTCCCGAACCAAGTCTCGATGGCGACGAGCAAATCTTGCAGAACCAAGTCGAGACCTTCCGCTTTGAATACGACGATGACGATCCGCATGACGCCGAGGCGCTCATGGTTGACCCCCGCACCGGAGACATCATCATCATCACAAAGCATGGCCCCGATGAACGCCACACACGCGTCTATCAGAGTCGCCCGAATCTCGATCCCACTGGCATCAATATCCTCGATGAGGTGTTGCGCGACGAAGACGCCTCTTGGCTCAAAGGCTCCGCGGTCGCGGCCGACATCTCTGCAGACGGCAACAAGATCGCCATCCTCTTTAAGGATGAAGCTACGCGAACTTGGGAGCGGAAGCCTGGCGAGAGCGTGGTGGATGTCTTGCGACGCCCCGCATGCCAGAGTCCCAGTGCTCCGGGCCAACAAGAAGCCCTCGCCTTCACCCCCGATGGTCGTGGTTTCTATCTAATTCCCGAAGGTCGGCGACCGAACATCTACTTCGTTGCGGAGCGACTTGCCTGCGCCGATTTCGACAACCCCAGGCCTCGCGAGACGGTTCTCTCGCCTGTCGTAGAGGAGGTTTCAGGCCTCGCGATATCGAACCGCAACCCTGACGTTCTCTGGGCTGTCAACGACTCAGGAAAGGGTGAAACCCGAAATATTCTTACTGCACTCACGACCAATGGTGAACACATCGCGGACACCGAGCTTGTCGGCATCCAGAATCATGATTGGGAAGACATTGCTGTTGGCCCTGGCCCTGGGTTCGGCCTGAGCTACGTCTACATCGCAGATATTGGGGACAACGATGCACAGCGGGGCAACGTTCAAGTCCACCGTTTTCTCGAGCCAGCGCCAGGCGAAGCGCCCGTGAGTATCGATACATTTCGCTTTGAGTACCCAGGCGATGATGCGGAAGATGCGGAGTCGCTGTTGGTCGATCCCATTACCGGCGACCTCTACATCATCAGCAGAAAACGCCACGGCAACACCGCAACGCACGTCTATCGGGCACAGCCGCCATTTAGCACAGAGGAGAAGATCGCGCTCACAGAGGTCTTTAGTGAAGAAGACAACTCCGACCTATCGCAGAGCATTGTCGGAGCTGACATCCGCGCGGATGGATTGCAAATCGCCCTCTTGCGAAGAGACGGCGTTCCGCTACTCTTTGAGCGGCACCCCGACGGCCCTGTTTTTGAGGCACTCTCATACCGCGGTTGTCGAGCAATTGGCGCAGTTGGCAAGCACGATGCGATTGCTCTCGATGCCAGCGGAGGGTTCTTTCAACTTGGTGAAGGAATCAGCCCCACCCTCTTTCACAGCGCGCCGCTCTAGGTGTTTAGAAGTGCCTTACGAGCACCTGGCCCGCATTCGCTCGGACCTCGAGTTGTGCTGGCCGCACCTTGGAATTGGGCTTTGCCATCATTCCAAAGCGGCCGCGCCAAGGCCCGCCTTCGCTCTCGCGAACCGTACCAAGCTCCGGACTTACCATTGCCTTGGCGGCGTAGACCTTCAGCGCAACCGGTGTGGCCCCGTGAAAGCGCACTTCGACATTTCCCTTGCGACTTGCCACCCGGTACTGCCCATTGAGCGTGGGTTCCACGACAAGCTCGATATCACCAAAGACCGACTGCACCGTCATAGCATCGACCTTGAGCCCCTCACCGTGAATCGTCCCGCGAACGAGGTTGGCCTGCAATCGCTTGCCTCGAATCGCACTCAACTTGAGGGCGCCTTCGATTCCGCTGGCCTGCAACTCGCCAAGCACTTCGGCAAACTCCTGCTCCCCCCGTCGCAGATCACTCACAACGACACCAGAGACCTGTTTGACCTCAATGCGACCGCGATCCACCAAGAGCTTGGCGCCATTGTCGACGCCACTCACTCGCAAGTTGCCCTTCCAGAGTTCGGCTTCAACCATTGCGGTGTGGGGAACTAAGACAACCAAGTCGACCGAAATACTGCCAGCGACAATCGGCCGAGACTCGGGGCCGGCCTTCAGAGTTGTTCTGATACGAACGCCACCATTGGCGTCTGGCACAAGAGAGACAACCAAGCGGTCGAGCGTATCCCTGTCAGCGGCCCGCTTGAAGCTCTGAATCGCGATTCCGGGCTTGTCGTGCCCACGCACCGAGACATCCCCCAGACGATTGTCAACTTGCACTGAAACAATGTCCACGCCCTCGGGAGCATCAACGTCAACGGCATCTTGTTCGAAGACGCCACCTGCCGGACTCTCCGCATGTGCCTTCCCTACCCCACAAAACAGTGCCGCGAGGACGAGAGGTGCGAGGACGAGAGGTGCGGCAAGCGCTGCCTTCAATCCCCTCACGGTGCCTCCTCGCCTGGCAATTGACCCGCCAGGGCGGACTGCAAGAACGAAATTTCTGCACGATAGGTTGCGTAGATTGGATCGCGAGAGGAAACCAACACAGTGCCATCTGTGACCGCAAACCGCTTCTCAATAGCCTCGCGCCGAAAGCTCGCCAACTTCGTGTCCACCGCGTGCGCTACGCCCTCGCTCCACGACATGCGGTCCTCTTCGAGCATCTCTCGAAGCTCGGCAATGGTCTGCTGATAGTTCAAGTCCGCCTCGGAAAGTGCCAAAGCGCGCTCGCTGGCGACAGATTGCGACACCACCTCACTTGGCATCAGCGCCCCTGCATCGCTCGAAGCACTCGCAGCGGCCAGGCTCTCTTGCGAGCCCTTATCCCCGAGCACTACGATGAGTGCGGCTGCAGCACACACCGACGCGCCAACAACCCCCAACGCCACCCGCCGTTCCACAAGCCAGCGTCGCCACGACGAACGCTCACTGTCAGCGATTTCTTCTTCAGCAATTCTCTTAGCGATGTGTTGCCAAACTTGGTCGGGTGGATCGATAGGCTCAAGATTGGCGGCAAATTCAATGAACGCCGACTCGTCCTCGAAGAGGCTCTCACAGGCTGAGCATGTTCGCAGATGCCCCCGCACCGCAGAGCTCTGCTCATCCGAGAGTTCACCGTCAAGATACGCGCTCGACTTGCTCTGTGCTTCTTTGCAGCGCAAATCGACCTATTCCTCATCTCGCAAAGAGGTCCCCAGAATCTCGCGCATCCGCATCCGCGCTTTGTGCAGCTGTGACTTTGACGTTCCCACTCGGCAACCTAGGATCTTGGCACACTGCTCGTGGCTCTGTCCCTCGATATCGTGAAGGACCAAGACTGCTCGGTATCCGGCGGGAAGGGTCACAAGCGCCTCCTGCAACCGTTTGCTCAGCGCCGGATCGCGAGAGGGAGGTGCTTCCGCGGGCTCGTGCTCCGAAAGCTCCTCGCACTCAGGTCGGCGCTTTCGCTTGCTCACATGACTCAGTGAGCAATTGACGGCAAGGCGATAGATCCAAGTTGAAAGCTGGCTATCCCCTCGAAACTTGGCCAAGCCGCGGAAGATGCGGACAAAGACCTCCTGCACCACTTCCTCCGAATCCGATGAACCGACGATCCTGGTGACCAGGCCAAACACCCGGCGCTTGTAGCGGTGATAGAGAAGCTCCATCGCCTTGCTCTCACCTCGACGACAAGCCTCGACAAGCTCGGTGTCATCAGTCTCAATCGGCGCAGTTGGCGAGCGGGATTTCGGGCCAACGATCGCAAGGGCCTTAAGGGAGGAATGGGCTTCGGAGGTTCGGAGAGACATACGCGGGTTACCTGGCAATGAGACCGACAAAGGGCCTGGGCCGTTGCCTGGAGAGCTGCGGTTTTCTCACACCCATTGCCCCGGTCGCCAGACCTGGCCTACAGTGGCGCCCAATGCCGGCCCTTGTGGTGCTATTTTTCACGCTTTCCGGAGCCACCAGCCTAATATTACAGGTAGTTTGGGTGCGGCGACTCATCGGGGTCTTTGGCGCCTCATCACTCGCAATTGCCACAGTCCTGGCCACCTTCATGGCTGGATTGGCGATTGGATCTTGGTTGGGAGGCCGATGGGCAGATCACCTTGTGCGCTCACAGGGACGACCGCCAACAAACAACCCCTTCTTTTACTACGGCGCAGCGGAGGTCTTGGTAGGCATCACAGCGCTCATCATCCTGCCACTCATCGACCACTACGCCGGAGCAAATGCGTGGCTGTGGCAGAAACTCGGAGGCACCCCCTGGCTGCTGGCGTGCGCCCGCTTCTTGCTCACAGCAACCGTGCTCATCATTCCAACGACTGCCATGGGCGCCACGCTGCCCCTCCTCACCCGGCGCATCACCGAGGGACGCGATGACTTGCACGCGCTTGGCCGGCGGCTTGGGCTGCTCTACGCGAGCAATACCCTCGGTGCACTTTGCGGTGCGGCTGCCGCAGGCTTCTGGTTCATTCCGCTCTTTGGGGTTTCTCTTAGTAATCAAGTCGCTGCCGCGGCAGCCGTCACGGTCGGAGTCTTGGCAATGGTCGCGGCCTGGTTGCGGCCAACATCCCCCGCAAAAGCCCCTGAACAAGAAGACCTTGAGGCGCAGAACTCCGACGACGCAACGAAAGCCACGTCCGAACCAGCCCAAAGAAGCGGTCGCCGGGCGGTCCTCTGGCTCTATGCCCTCAGCGGTGCGATCGCCATGTGCCTTGAAGTTCTGTGGAGTCGAACTCTGGCGATTGTGAACGGCTCGTCTGTGTACTCCTTCACAATCGTGCTCTGCACCTTTCTCGTGGGCATTTCGGCAGGTTCGGCAATCGCCGCGAGGCTTTGGGGGCGCACCAAACGACCTCTCCGAGTGCTCGCCGGCCTATTCCTCTTCGCAGGGACCGGAATCCTCCTCTTCCAATTCACGGCAGACGAGCTACCCGAGATGTTCTTAGTCCTGGTTGAGGGCACAACACTCAGCGTAGACACCGTCTTGAGCGCCCATGTCTTCCTCAGCGCGCTGATCATTATCCCAACAGCACTTGCCATGGGGGCCGTCATGCCGGTTGCCATTCGAGCCTACGTCGGTACGGTCGATGATGTTGGCACTGATGTCGGTCGGGCCTACGCATCGAATACGCTCGGCGCTATCATCGGGAGCGTCGCGGGCGGTTTTCTCATTCTTCCAGGGCCAGGCCTTGAGCTCGGCGCCAGGCTCTCGGCTCTTGCGATGCTCGCCATGGGAACGTGGGCTGCCCTGCTCGATGAGCGTCGTACCCGCCTGCCTGTGGTTGCCGCAATACTGGCCCTTGGTGTCGTTCTCTCGCCCGGTTGGAACCGCAGCGACTTCACAGCGGGGCTCTTTCGCACCCATCAGGCTAGTCGCTACATACGCGACGGAGGCCTCTTTCAGCGAGACATCGTCTATTACCGCGACGGCATTTCGACCACGGTTTCCGTAGAAAAACTCGCAGGTGGCTGGGTCCTCCGGAACAACGGCAAGGTGGAAGCGTCCAATCGTCACGACATGCCAACGCAAATTCTGGTTGGCCTGATGCCGGTGCTCTTTCACGGCGGTGAGCAGCAGGACGTTTTTCTTGTTGGCTATGGCTCTGGAGTCACCGTTGGTTCGATCGCCATCGCGCCGATGGTCTCGCATGTTGATGTCGTCGAACTTGAGCCTGCCGTGTACGAGGCCGCAGACAAGTACTTTGGCTCGTTCAACAACGAGCCAAACAAGAACCCCAAGGTCAAGCGCCTTCTCGGCGATGGACGCAATGTCCTGCTCGCTGGCGGAAAGACCTATGACGTCATCGTATCCGAACCCTCTAACCCGTGGATTGCTGGCGTCGCCACACTGTTCACCAGGGAATTCTATCAACTTGCAAAGAAGCACCTAAAACCCGATGGAGTGTTCTGCCAATGGGCGCAGCTCTACGAACTGGGCCCTCGAAATGTGAAAATGATCTATCGGACATTTTCTGAGTCTTTTCAGTATGTATATGCCTTCACTCCGGGTGACGAAACAACCGACACCATCTTGCTCGGCAGCGATCGACCGCTCACAATGAATCTGCAGGCGCTTCGAGAAGAGATGCGCGATTCTGCAATCCTCTCGGCAGAGCTTAAGCGCGGCGAAATCGCGGTTGCCGAAGATTTGGTAGCCAGCCTGCTCCTCGGCCCGGCCGAGGTCGCCTCGTTCACTGCAGGCGCTTCGATCAACACCGACGACAATGCCAAGCTCGAATACGCAGCTCCTCACGATTTGCTCGCATCAGCGAACACGGGCCACTTCGCTCGCATGGTTCGAGGCGATCGCTGGCCCTATGGATATCTCGAACCAGTTCTCGAAGACGTCTCCGATGGATCCGCAGGTGCGGCAGAACTCCGCGTTGCCCGATCGCTCATAACCTATGGGCGGCTGCGTCGAGCCGCACACTGGCTCGACAAGGCCGATGCTCTAGGCGCCGATAGCCTGCACCTGCGCCGCGTGCTTGGTCTCGCGACACCCGCGGACTATCTCGACCCTGAGTTCCCCATCACTGAAGGCGGCACGACCTTACCAAAGCCAGCACCAGAACTTTTCCAACGCAACGGCGGGCGAGCTACCGAGCGGCTGCAGGAAGGCTACCAACTCTTTGCCAAGGCACGCTGGTCGGCCGGCTGGCAAGCGCTCCGAAGCCTACCCGCCCGCACCGACACCGCCGGTGGTCGGGACGTCACGTTGCTTATGGGCTACATGGCGTACAAGTCTCTCGATCTCGACGAAGCCCGCAAGCTTCTTACACCACTGGCAGAACACTCCGAATACCAAGCCTCCCGCCCCTCCGTTGACTACTATCTGGGGCGCGCGCATTTTGGTCTTGGGCACTTTCGAGACGCTGTGGAGTTTCTCGAGGAATTCGCCGAGCGCTGGCCCGAGATGGCAGATCGATGCATCGCGAGCCGGCTGTAGCGCGCAATGAGTTGGCATTGGGCCCATTCCACTCAGAGAAATACCGTGGTAAAGCCACAGCACTATGAAATTTTCACTCAGCCTCGAGTATCTAGAGTACCTTGCCAACGTCTACCTGGTCCCATTTGGGATTCGGCTCATCATTGCTCTTCTTGTCTTCTACGTCGGAAAAACCATTGCGAAAGCAATTGTACGCGGCGTTGACAAGATGACCGAAGGTCGTCTCGACGACTCACTTCGCCGCTTCCTTTGCAGTGTCCTTCACGGTCTCTTGCTGGCCGTTGTCATCATCGCTGCCCTCGAGCGCTTGGGCGTGCAAACGACTGCCGCGGTCGCAATTCTCGGTGCAGCTGGCCTCGCAATTGGCCTCTCCCTGCAGGGCACCTTGGGCAACTTTGCTGCGGGTGTCATGCTCATTATCTTCCGCCCCTACAAGATTGGGGACGTCATTAGTGCTGGTGGACACGTGGGCAAAGTCGACGGCATCGAGGTCTTTAACACCGTTCTTCTGACCCCAGACAACCGCAAGATCATCATTCCGAACGGTCAAATCGCCGGCGGCTCGATTGAGAACCTGAGTGCGATGCCAACTCGTCGTGTCGACATGGTCTTTGGCATCGGCTACGACGATGATATCAAGAAAGCCAAGAGTATCCTCGACGAGCTCATCGCTGCCGACGAACGCATCCTCAAGGATCCGGAGCCAACCGTTGCAGTCGGTGAGCTCGCAGACTCAAGCGTCAATTTCGTTGTGCGTCCTTGGGTGAACAGTGCTGACTACTGGGCAGTGAAGTGGGACTTGACCGAAGCTGTGAAATTGCGCTTCGACAAAGAGGGCATCTCGATTCCCTACCCGCAGCAAGACGTACACATGCACAACGTCGCAGCCTAGCGAGGGCATACATCTGCATCAGCCGCATGCATTCAAACGGAGACTGCGCAATTGCGCGGGCGTTGAGTGGATGCGGCGCGGACTAGAAGGTCCAACCTAGAGCGCTTCCCAAATAGGCAACACTGACGCCTCCATAGCTCTGGCAACTCTCAACCGCACCGCCTTCAGAGTAGAAACAGTCGCCGGTCATGGTGGACTTGTGTCCTAGGTAGATGCGAAGTGTTGGGCCGCTGTCACTGCGCAGTTCTACATACCCTTCGGTGGTTACCCATGTGGCGTTCTCCGCAACGTCGCCATGCTCAATGCCATCGAACCCATCTCCATAGGATCCGCCGACTCCCAAGCCCGTGAAGAGCGCAGTTGAGCCCAGGCGAAAGGGACACCGAAGTCGAAGTGCCGTTGCGGCGTTGAACTCGTCCGTCTTGCCGACTGATGCACTGATGGCGAAGTACTTGTGCATTCCCCGCTCTACTTCGAGGCCGATGGTGCCTTGTGGACTGTAGAGGAGAGCGAGATGCGCGAGAATCGCCCAGCGGTCCGAAGCCTCAGTTTCGGCCTCTGGTTGTTGTGGCTGCGCCGACTTCGCCTCAGCTCGTGAAACCGTTGCCAAGAGAAACGCGATCACAAATAGGCATCGTAGCTGGACCATGTGCCCAAGGACAGCAAGAGATTCCAAGTCATGGGCGACGAGAATCCAAGCAGTTCCCAGTCTCGCTGGTGAGATTCTGACACTCTTCGATCACCGCTCTGGCGAAAACTGACCGCAAACGCCACCTGCACGCCCATAGTGAAGCGCGTGTTTTAGCGTATCTCACAACCTCTTCGCTCTAGTGCGCGATTCATGAAAATAGAACGCGCTCACTGTCTTCTCGCCCGCTGGACAGACGGGCTCAGCCAGTCTTCTTCGTTGTTCCTCGGTCGCTTGCCCCAGCGGCGCGATCCTCCGGTCAATCATTTCGATCTGCACACTAGGGGGTGTCCCTATTAAGAGTTGGATCATTTCGATCAGTTGGATCCTGGTGTCGCGTTGGTGCTTGCGGTGTGTGCATAGATTTGATCTACAGACGTAGTGCGTCGTCGTCATGAATTGTCAGATGAAGAGTGGG
>JANTGM010000135.1 GCA_024762925.1 Kofleriaceae bacterium
GAAGTCAGCTCGTTTGCTGGCGAGGCGGGAAGAGGGAGTTTGCTGGGGCAAGCGACCGAGGAACAACGAAGAAGACGGGCTGAGCCAGTCTGTCCAGTGGGCGAGAAGACGAGTGAGCGCGTTCTATGTTCATGAATCGCGCACTAGACACTAGCTTTCAAATTCGATGAGGTCACGAATGCGGCCTCGTTCATCGAGAAGACTTGAGATTTGCGGGTTGTCTCGCATGTCTTCCGCGTAGCGCTCAACCAATGCGTTGAGGCGCTCGTCGATCTCCCTAAGTTCCTCGAGCTTGTGCGCCTGTTCCGCAGTTCGATTGATCTGCTTGTCGATGATTGAGTTGTGGTGGAGGCGAGTTTGCTCCGAGACGTCGGCGAGCCGCTTCGCAAGAGATTCGATGGCGGCATCTCGCTCGGCGTCGATGCCTTTCGTCGACCGCTCGAATTTGAGCTCGCCAAGGGCAAATCGCAACGACGCTTCGCGCTCGCGCCCCTTTTGTGCAACCAACTGATCGCTGCGACTTAGGTACGACAATTCCTCTCGCAGCTCGCTGAGTTCTTGTTCCACTTGATTGGCTTCTGCGAGAACCACAAGTAGCGCCGGCTCAGAACAACCCCCATCGCAGATACTCTCAGCCAACAGTCGCATGACTCTTCGTAACTGTAGATCGTAGCGATTGGCAAAGACATCGGTGGAGCGGCCCTCGTCGTCAATGATTGTGAGTTCAGCCGGCAGCCCTTCGATTGTGGCCTCACATGCACCAAACCCCGCAAGCGTCTCCACTCCAAGGCCGCGCCCAACAACCACTCGCCCACTATTGAGACGCAGCGCGTTTAAGAGTTCTTCCATCTCCGCGCCGGTCTGCACCCGGCTCTCCGGATCCTTCTCAAGGCAGCGCAGCACAATCTCGTCGAGCTCTCGTGGAATGTCCGCTTCAACGCAGCGCTGTGAAGGAGGCTGAGGCAAATCGCTCAAGTGCGCCTCGAGCACCGCCATGGGGCGACCGACGAACGGTGTCTCTCCTGTTAGGAGCGCGTAGGCAATACAACCCATGGCGTAGACGTCGGTGCGCGGATCGTCATTTACGCCGCGAACTTGCTCGGGCGCAATGTACGCTGGCGTTCCGAAGAGCTGGCCCTCCTTGGTGATGGCCATGTTTTCAAAATAGCCAGGTGCCGTGATCTTCGCGACACCAAAATCGAGAATCTTGACCGTATCGGGTCTTCCTGGCAGCTGCACGAGTACGAGGTTCTGCGGTTTGAGATCGCGATGGATCACGCCCTTACCGTGAGCAAAATCCACTGCCGAACTGAGCTGCCGAAGAATGGAAACGGCACGACCCTTCTCAATCCTGCCCTCATGCTGCAAACACTCCTCTAGATTCGGTCCGTCGGCAAACTCCATCGTCAGATAGAGACGACCATCTTCAAGCTTTCCGAAATCGTAGAAACTAACGATGTTTTCGTGTTGAACTCGATTGGTGGCGCGAGCTTCGCGTCGAAAGCGAGCAAGGTGGCCTTTGTCACGGGCAAAGCGGCTCTTTAGCACTTTGATCGCTTCGTGACGGCCATGCTCTAGGTGTTCACCAAGATACACCTCTCCCATTCCGCCAGAGCCAAGCCGCTTCAATATGCGATATCGACCATCGACGATGGTTCCGATCATGGGACAACTCCCATGTGCTTGCGAGCTTGTCTGAACGACATGACAGAGAGAATTGTACCAACCCGCCGTGCATGTGGTCCCAAAACTGACGGCGCGAAATGTCCTATGCTGCTACAACTCATTGCATGCACAGAAGCGCAGCGCTCCTTACCTTGGGCCTACTTCTTGCCGCTTGCGGTGGATCTGGTGGCAAGTCTCGTGGCTATCAAGCGCCCTCAGCCGTGCAGGTCGTGCAAACCCTGCAGGAGCGGCAAGCACACGCGAACAACTTCATTCACGAGAGCCGCATGGAGTACTGGGTTAAGGATCAGCGCATCAAGACAACGGTCTACGTCATGGGCGAACGAGGCGCAAAAGTGCGCTTCAACGCACTCAATCCCACTGGTGGGGATGTTGCGGCAGACCTCGCTTGCGACGGAACCAACTTCTCCTTTGTCGATTTCAACAAGGACTGCCAGCTCACAGGGCCATGCACCAAGAGCGCGATCGGGCAGCTTCTTCGCGTCAACCTTGAGCCCGATGACTTCCTGCTTCTCGCCACTGGCTCAACGCCCATCATTCCGTTCGATAAAGGCAAGGTGACTTGGAAGAGCAAGAAAGCCCAAGAAGTTGTCGACCTCACCATGAGTGATGGCATGTGGCGCCAGCAGATTGTTCTCGACGGCCGCAAACAGCGCTGGGATGTGCTTTCGTCAACGGTCTGGGACGCTGATGGCAAGGTCGAGTGGGAGCTCACCAACAAGGAGTTCTTTGATACCAAGGGCGATGATGGCAACGAGATGCGCCTACCAGCAAAGACCCGTTTTGAGCAGCCGAAGGAGAAGGCCGATTTGACGATTCGATGGGATGATCAAAGCGTCAATACCGAGGTCAACCCTGAGGGATTCCAGATGGAACTTCCCGGCCTGCCGCTCTGTCAGTAGCTCTTGGTCTAGCTCATGGCAGATTCATCGACAGAAGCTCTGCTTGAGGTTCGCGACCTTGTAGTGGAGTTCCAAACCAGCCGGGGATTGTTGCGCGCGGTCGACCACGTCTCGTTTTCGATTCCCCGTGGCCAGACACTCGGGATTGTTGGTGAGTCGGGATGTGGAAAGAGCGTCACAGCACTGAGCATCATGCGTCTAATCGCTGACCCTGGTCGAATTCTCGGCGGACCAATTCGCTATGAGGGCAAGAACCTGCTTGACCTTGCCGATGATGAGCTAAGAAAAATTCGCGGAAACAAGATCTCGATGATCTTTCAGGAACCGATGACATCGCTCAACCCTGTGTACACCACGGGCGAGCAAGTCGCAGAGACCGTGCGGCTGCACCAAGGCAAGAGTCGAAAGGAAGCACTCGATGTTGCAATCGAGATGTTTCGACTTGTTGGTATCCCCTCCCCAACAGAGCGAGTTCGCAACTACCCCCATCAGATGTCGGGCGGCATGCGCCAGCGCGTAATGATCGCCATCGCACTTGCCTGCAAACCTGAGTTGCTAATTGCCGACGAACCAACCACTGCACTCGACGTAACCATCCAGGCGCAGATTCTCGAGCTTCTGCGCGACTTGCAGGAGACGCTGGGCATGAGCATCATGCTCATCACCCACGACCTCGGAGTTGTTGCCGAAACCTGCCAGGAGGTCGTTGTAATGTACGCGGGTCGCATCGTTGAGCGAAGTCCCGTCGAAGCGCTGTTCAAGACGCCAAGACATCCGTACACAGTGGGGCTTTTGCGCTCGGTGCCAGGAACACATGAAGGCGAGGAGCGCGGACGGCTTCAGGAAATTCCCGGAATGGTGCCACCACTTCACGAGTTGCCCGATGGATGCAAGTTTCAAGATCGGTGTTCGAGAGTCTCTGATCGCTGTCGTGACACGGAACCCGAACTCGTGACACTCGGTCAAACTCAGGTGCGCTGCCATACGCCGATCGAGGAGCCAAACAATGGCTGAGCCGCTGATTCGCATTTCCGACTTGCGCAAGCACTTTCCCGTCAAGGTCAGGTGGCCAGCAGCAAACGACAAGCCACTTGCCAAGCGTATTGCCCAGAGCATCAAGCGGCGCAATGCCACGGTCAAAGCGGTCGATGGCGTGAGCTTTGACATCATGCCGGGAGAGACACTTGGACTTGTGGGCGAGAGTGGATGCGGAAAATCCACTCTAGGTCGCACGCTGCTTCGCCTTCTCGATCCAACCTCTGGTCGCATCGAGTTTGAAGGGCAAGACCTCACCACCCTCAGTCAAAGTGAGTTGCGCCCGCTGCGGCGAAACATGCAGATCATCTTCCAAGATCCCTATGCGTCACTAAACCCCCGAATGACGGTGGGTGCCACGGTTGCCGAACCAATCGAGATTTTCTCCCTAGCTAAGAATACTACTGAGAAGCGCCATCGTGTCACGGAGCTTCTTAAGACCGTCGGTCTTCCAGAAGACGCGCACTCTCGCTACCCCCACGAATTCTCTGGCGGGCAAAGGCAGCGCATTGGCATCGCGAGGGCACTTGCGGTCAAACCCAAATTCATCGTCTGCGATGAGCCAATCTCTGCACTCGACGTTTCAATCCAGGCGCAGATCGTCAATCTGTTACAGGACCTACAACAGGGTGCAGAACTGACGTATCTCTTCATATCCCACGACCTGCAAGTGGTGAGACACATCTGCGATCGAGTTGCAGTCATGTACCTTGGCAAGGTTGTAGAAATCGCCGACTTCCAATCGCTATACAACTCGCCGCGACACCCCTACACAAAGGCACTTCTCTCCGCGGTGCCACTCCCTGATCCATCCGTCAAGCGTGAACGAGTGTTGCTTACTGGCGATGTGCCAAGCCCAATTGACCCGCCTACAGGATGCGCCTTTCACCCACGTTGTCAGGTGACAAACAAACCCGCTGCATGTTTCCACCAAGTCCCCAAACTTCGTAAACTTGGAGTGGCACACCAAGCCGCCTGTCACGTTGCCCAGACGTAGGATCACATCGGCGGGCACTTGGTGCCGGAACTGCCATGACCAAGATCCTAATCATTGATGACGACCAATACACGCGACAAGTCTTGGGAAAGATCCTTGTGCGCGACCGAGCTACTGCTTATCTCAAGCCCGAGATTCTTGAAGCTGCTGATGGGGTTGTGGGAGTCGAGATGTTCCGAAAGCATCGCCCAAAACTCGCTATCATCGATCTGTTCATGCCCAAAGTGGACGGCTTCGAGGTCTGTCGACGGCTTCGAGACATGGCCCCTGCGGATGAACTGACCATCGCAATAACGAGCGGCGTATACAAAGACCCGAGCATTGCTGCCAAGCTCTCGTCCGAGTTTGATGCGCGCTTCTTTGCCAAACCCTATCAGCTAAAGCACATCGCGGAGTTTGTGGCGGAAGCGCTTGGTCCGAGCCAAAGCGCTCCGACAACGCCGACCTCGAGTAGCGAGGTACAACCAAAGGGCGAGTTGAGTCGGGACTACGGCGCTGCGTGCCTGTTCTGGGAACTCTTGGAAAAGGAGGCTACAGGTCGTCTGCTGTTGCGCAAGGGGCAGGTCATGCGCCAGGTCGAACTCTTTGTCGGCCACCCGATCAAGGTCACAACAAACGTCCGAGAGGAAACCCTAGGTAATTTTCTTGCTCTCAGAGGAGTCATCGACAAAGAGACACAGCGCACGGCGATGGCGCTTGCGACGAGCACAAAGACGCGCCTAGGCGAGGCACTCATTCGAATGGGGGTTCTCACCCCACAATCTCTGATTTCCGAACTCACAGCGCAATCGCGATTCAAACTAGCCAATGCGTTGCGCTGGACGGATGGCGACTGGATCTATCGGGTGGGAGAGCCGCGAAGTAGCAGAAGTAACGCTCTCGATTTCGCCGAAGTGATTGTTGCGGAGTTGGCAAGGACCACACGCGTACAGTCCCCGACTGAAACGATTGCGGAGCTCGCTCAAAAAC
The DNA here is from genome assembly GCA_024762925.1 of Kofleriaceae bacterium. Lineage (GTDB taxonomy): Bacteria > Myxococcota_A > Polyangia > Haliangiales > Haliangiaceae > NORP324. The sequence goes on from JANTGM010000135.1 coordinate 5,590, forward strand.
CCCTTTCACTAAATGCGAGAGGGACGGCGCTGCTCAAGCAAATCGCGCTATCGGTGTCGGCGCAGTTTTCGGAGCACTTTCGTCCAGACATCACCATGGAAGAGCTCCGCCTAGCAGGTGTTAGCCGGGCCCATATCTACCGAAGCCTCGATGTACTGCAGACCTGTGGCGGTCTGGTGGTTGGCTCCTCAGACGCAGTTCCGTCAACCATCGCGACCGCAGAGAGTGAGGCCATCAACCTTAAGTCCCTCACGACCAACAAAGGTGCTGCTGTCACCGAGGCTAATCTCTACGCCGGGCTCTTTAATCAGGATGCAGCAACTCGCAGCGGTGCCAACCCTCTTGAGCAGCTTGGTTCGAAGCAACTGTGGACCAAAGAGGATCTGCAGACGGAGAACACGGCACCCAATGGTGGAGATACGATCGAGGATCTTGCGATTCCAACTCCGCTACCAGAGAGCGATCAGAACTTTGATGAGGACAGTGTCGTAAGCGTGAGCTTCGCGACGATCGGCCCTGACGAGGACCAATTGGCTCGACGTCAGGAACTTCTGCAAGAGTTCTTGCGGATCCACGAGACCTCTCTTTACGAGGTTCTCGCAGTCTCAACCACCGCGAGCGCGGAAGAAATCCAAGCGGCCTTTGATCAGCGTTCACAAACATTCTCGAAGAGCATATTTACACCAGAAGAACTGGGCCGAGACTTTGCCAAGTTGGATGTTGTGCACACTGCCTACCAGCAGGCGCTCCACACTCTTCTAAATCAGGTAGAGCGGCAGCGCTATGACGACAATCTCAACGCTGCCATCCAACAATTGCCGAATGCACCATCGATGAATGCTGGCATTGCATTTCAAGAGGCAGAAGAACTCTTAGCTGCAGAGGACTACGAGAACGCCATCGCGAGGCTTCGGGGCGCGATCGAAATTTCCCCAAGCGAGCCTGCATATCATGCAACACTAGGGTGGGCACTCTTCCTTCACGGTGGAGAGGATGAACTTGCAGCTGATGCAGCACGGTCTCACATCAACGAAGCACTTGCGATGGCTCCAGACTCGGGCCTTGTGCATGAGTACAAGGGTCTCGTTCATGCCAAACTAGGAGACGACCCCGAGGCTGCGCTACAGCACCTATCAAAGGCGCTTGATACGGATCCAAAGCGAGCACATGCCTTGGCTGCAATGGAAGCCCTGCACCTTGCTCGAGGCGAGCATCGCCAGCTGGACAAGCTCTATCGCCGTCTTCTCTTTCACATCGGCCAACGAGCGAGTGCAGAGGGAGCTGTGATTTGGCGCCGAATGGGAGACTTGCACAGGCACTACCTACGAAGCCCGGAGCAAGCCCTGGTCGCTTACCGAGAGGCGCTCAAGCGATGTCCCGATAATGCAGAACTACAAGCGCTTTGCGACGAACTCTCTACGGGCGGGCTCGGTTCCTACTTCGTGGCGAGCGATTCGCTGCTCTCGAGATGGCGAGAGTCTCCAACCAACTTCGCTGCAATTCACGATTTGTACCGACTGGCCGAAGAGAGCAACCAGTTTGATGGCAAGTTTCTCGCTGCATCGGCACTTGTGCTCGCCAATGAAGCCAACGCGGAGCAGCAACAAACCTATCGAAGATTTCGTCCGAGATTCTTGCTCCGAGCTCAGCAAGCGGTTGGCAGCGAGCAATGGGAACAACTCTTACACGAGGAGGATTACCCGCTCGTCGGAGCGTTCTACGCGCTGCTAGTGGATGTCATTGCCGAGCTTTACCCACAGAAGCGCGCGGAAGAGGAAGTCGCCCAAGCCGATGAACTCTCAAACTCATCGCTATCCGAAGAATTTCGAGCGACTCGTACATACCTAGCAAATGTCTTAGGTGTGCCCGAGCCAACCATCTACTCAAGAGTCGACTACGGCAAAGAGATCCATGTGGCATCGCTGGCAACTCCGGTGCTGCTCGCCGGCTACGAGGCTGTCACCTGCACCGACAAACTCGAACTTGTCTGCCGGCTGGGACGCGCCATGAGCTACCTAAGGCCCGGAAGAGCTATGGCGGCGAGTTGTCAAAGCCGCGTTCTAAAGAACGCCATGATGGCTTGCTACTCACTTGGCGCACCAAACACCAACATTCCCGATCCCGATGGTAGTATAGGAGAATTTCGCAGTGCCATTCAGCGGCTTGACAGAACGAGTCAGTACCAAGCGCAAGAGTTGGTCGCTCATATCAGCCAAGACCAACCATCTCTGAACTTAAGTCGCTGGACGCGTGTTCTAGCGAGAACTGCCGACCGCTGTGGGCTGCTCCTGTGCGGCGATCTTGCGATGAGTATGAGTTGCCTCGGTCATCCACTTGGCAGCGATGCCGGTGCGGAGCTTCTCGCGTTTGGCCTGTCCTCTCATCACATGCGATTACGGGCAGATATGGGGCTGTCAATCGACGTTTAGCCTCTTGGGTTTCCTACATAGTTTCAAGAGATTAGTCTCGGGAACCTGCCCTGCGGGGCGACTTCGTGCTACGACCTGGGAATGGCCGAGCGAGGTGTACACGAGAGCGACCTAATCTACGACTGGAACTCTGTCGAGAAGAGCACAACACTCTCGCCCACACGCAAATATGTCTTCATGGACGAGACTCTGCGAGATGGCATCCAGTCGCCATCGGTGGTGGATCCAAGCATCGAAGACAAGATTCGCTTTGTCGAGCTCTCCGCCGACTTGGGGATTCATCACATCGACATCGGCTTGCCAGGTGCAGGTCCTCGCGCTGTCGAAGACTGCAAAATCCTCGCGGAAGTCATCCGCGACAGCAAGCTACCCATCAAGGCCTCTTGCGCGGCACGTACCCACATCAATGATGTGAAACCCATCATCGAGATCTCGCAAGAAGTGGGCATCGAGATCGAAGTCATGGCCTTCATCGGTTCATCACCAATTCGCTCATATGCAGAAAACTGGGATATTGATCTCATGCTCAAGCGTTCGGCAGACGCTATCGATCTTGCCGTTTCGAACAATCTTCCCATCACCTACGTTACCGAAGACACAACTCGCTCAAAGCCAGAAGTGCTCGACACGCTATTCCGCAACGCGATTGAGCATGGGGCGCACCGACTCTGCCTTTGCGACACGGTCGGTCACGTAACTCCAGACGGTGTTCGCAATCTCATCAAGTTCACACGAAACATCATCAATGGCATGGGCCGCAACGACATCGGCATCGACTGGCACGGCCATAACGATCGCGGCCTAGGTGTTGTAAACAGTATCTTTGCCATCGAATTCGGCGCCGATCGAATCCATGGCACAGCACTTGGGCTTGGAGAGCGAGTTGGCAACGCCGCTCTCGACCAGATTCTGCTCAACCTAAAACTCTTGGGCGAGCTCGAAGATCAAGACCTAAGCAAACTTCTGCTTTGGTGCAAACTGGCATCTACGGCCACTCACGTGCCAATTCCTCCCCAGTACCCACTCGCCGGAAGCGACGCGTTTCGCACAGCCACTGGGGTTCATGCCGCAGCCATTATCAAGGCCGAGAAGAAGGGCGACGCTTGGCTCGCTGACCGGATCTACAGCGGTGTTCCAGCCGGCATGTTTGGCAAAGAGCAGGAAATCGAGATCGGCCACTACTCGGGTGAGTCAAACGTCGTTTACTGGCTTACTCAACGTGGTTTTGAAGCGAAGCCCGAGTTGGTTAAGGGGCTCATGGAGGCAGCCAAACGCGGCAACCGAGTACTCACCAGCGAAGAGATACGCCAAGTGATCATCGAGCATGGTGAGCACCCACAAACCCCTCCAACCACCATCTTATAGTTTCAAAGTTTCCTTCAATCGATTCGCATTCTCGAAGACAGCAATCCCTAACCTTAGGCAGTACGTTATGGACGCAGGCAGTAGTGGTACCGGCAGAGTTCGCTTTGGCTCAGATAAGAATTTTACTGGAGTCAAAGTGTTCTCGGCTACGATGATGGCAGATCGCGCGAGACTTGGAGACGAGGTCACAAAGTGGATTCAAGCCAATCCAACGTTTGAAGTGCGCGAGATTATCGTGACACAAAGTAGCGATGAGGCATTCCACTGCCTATCGATGACCGTGTTCTACTTCGATTCTGAAGCGTAGGCCCGGTGCTCCAGCCCGCGGCGAGTGACGATCCACTCGTTGCCATCGCCCGTGGGTTGGAATGACGTGGTGTCGCGACCAAGACCCCGCGTCTTGCTCTTCCACCCTGGGTGCACACCATCGCCGCGAAATGCTCCATGCATGGTTGCAGCTCGCAGCGTCGTCCCATCCCAGCTCAGTCCGCTTGGATTGATCCAACCTTCGCCAAGGGTCTTTGCTACGACCTGCTCGCCTGTCATAACCAGTCGAATCACGCCTGCTTTGTAGGTCCCAACAAAAACGCCATCAGCGGCACAGCAATAGCGAGAGCATTCACGTGTGGGTTGCCCTCGACGTCAATGGGGCGAACGCTTCCATCGCTCTGCAGTTCTGCCACGCCTTGATCAAATGTACCAACGAAGCTGCAGCGCCCATCGCTTACGAATGCTGCGATGTCGTTGGCTGGGAGGCTGTTGGCAAGTTGGGCTGGACTCCAGCTCTCCAACCCTTTGCGCCTCTGCGAATCCACACCGCGTCTTGCGTTCCCAAGCAGGAGACGTTGCCCCGTGAACCAATCGATCGGGCAAATCGATCGGTTGGCGGCGCAATCCGCTTCGCGCTTGCCAGCGCAGTCCCTCACCAAAGCTCGCGGCGTGCAAGTCGCCATCAACGACAAAGCACGAGACGGTGCCCTGCGTCATCGCCAGCGATCGCTAGGCCCTAAGAGGCAACTACAGAGTGGGTTAGCAGCAGCGCGGCCAGGGTACACAGCAGTCGAGTTTTCATAGGCGCCAGTAGCACGGTGAAGGCCACGCGCGATTTCCGCGCAATCCAGGCCTTTGCGGCCAGGTCGTGTCAATTGAGACTCACAGACTTGGCCAATTCAACACAGCCAAAGCGCTCCAGGTGGTTTCGGCGATCCTCGGGATGGCCAGCATCCGGCGCATAAGGCGGGTCCAAGGGTGGGCAAATTTGGGCTCTAGCACTACACTGGCGCCGCTTCCGGCGCCGATTTGGCCGCGCCACTTCCCAGGAGTACACGCATGACTGAACGCCTTTTCAACTTCTCCGCAGGCCCCGCCATTCTTCCAGAACCCGTATTGGAAGCCGCCCGCAGCGCTCTGTGGACGTTTGAGGACAGTGGAATTGGCATCCTGGAACACAGCCACCGAGGCGCCTACTTCACCAGAGTCATCGAAGAGGCAGTTGCCAACTGTCGCAAGCTGGCCGGCATTGGCGAGGACTACGAGATTCTCTTTCTGCAAGGAGGCGCCTCTACACAGTTTTTCATGGCACCAATGAGTTGGCTTGGCAACGGCAAGACCGCCTCCTTTGTGAACACTGGTACGTGGTCAAAGAAAGCCATGAAAGAGGCCAACGTGTTTGGAGACGTGCATGTCGCGGCCAGCAGCGAGGACGAGAACTTTTCTTACATACCCACGAACGACGAAATCTCGTGGCAAGACAACGCCGTTTACGCGCACTACACGTCAAACAACACCATCGCTGGCACCCAGTTCACAAGCATTCCGACACCACCGTCAAGCATGCCGCTCCTTTGCGATGCATCCAGTGACATCTTTTCAAGGCCCATCGACATCGGAGCGCACGGCATGGTGTATGCCGGCGCTCAAAAAAATCTCGGCCCGTCGGGGATCGCCCTCGTGATTCTCCGCAAAGACCTCATTGAATCGGCGAACGAGGGTCTACCGAGCATGCTGCAATACCGTGTGCATGCCAAAGCCGGCTCCTGCTTCAACACGCCACCGACGTTTGGCATCTACATCATGGGCGAGGTGTTCAAGTGGATACTCGAGCAGGGTGGCCTGGACGCAATGGCCAAGATTAACAGCGAGAAAGCCGCCATTCTCTACGACTTCCTCGACGAGAGCGAAATGTTCCGCGGCACAGCCCGCAAAGATAGTCGCTCGAATATGAACGTCACGTTCCGAGCTAACTCAGAAGAACTCGAAGCCTCGTTTATCAAGGAAGCGACCGCAGCAGGTCTGCCAGGCCTCAAGGGCCATCGCTCCGTTGGTGGCATGCGGGCCAGTATCTACAACGCATTTCCCACCAAGGGTGTCACCGCACTTGTCGACTTCATGAAGTCGTTCGAACAGAAGAACAAGTAGTATGAAAATCGGAATTGTCAAAGAGACGTTTGAAGGCGAGTGCCGCGTTGCAGGCACGCCAAAATCCATTGCCAAGCTCAAGAAGCAGGGCTTTGATGTTGTCGTCGAAGCGGGCGCCGGTGCCAAGGCCGACTTTGGTGACGATGCCTACCGCGAGGCTGGTGCAGAAGTGCTCGATAGCGCCAAGGATGTATGGGACGCAGCCGACATCCTTACCAAGGTGCGCCCAGCGTCCATGGACGAGGTCGCGCTTGCCCATGAAGAACAAGTCGTCATATCACTTGTCTCACCAGCCCAGAACAAAGAGCTTGTATCCGCGTTTGCAGAGCAGAAGGTCACGCTCCTTGCCCTCGACTCCATTCCTCGCATTAGTCGGGCGCAAAGCATGGATGTGCTCAGTTCGATGGCAAACATTGCAGGCTATCGAGCTGTGCTCGAAGCCGCGAATGTCTACGGGAGTTTTTTCACTGGGCAAACGACCGCAGCCGGCAGCGTGCCACCAGCCAAGGTGCTCATCATTGGTGCGGGCGTCGCTGGCCTTGCAGCCCTTGGGGCAGCTCGAGGTCTTGGCGCCATTGTTCGAGCCTTCGACACACGAGCCGCAGTTCGCGAACAAGTGGAGAGCCTTGGCGGAGAGTTCCTCGAAGTAGAATTTGAGGAGTCCGGCGAAGGCGGAGGCGGCTATGCCAAGGTAATGAGCCCCGAGTTCATTGAGGCCGAGATGGCGCTCTTTATGGAGCAGGCCAAAGAGGTTGACATCGTCATCACAACAGCGCTCATTCCGGGACGCAAAGCGCCCATCCTTTGGACCGAAGATCACGTTAAGGCCATGAAGCCCGGATCCGTCATTGTAGATATGGCGGCAGAGAGCGGAGGCAACTGCGAGTGCACCGAGCACAGAAAGTCGATCCATGCTCATGGCGTTACTGTGCTTGGCTACAGCGACTTGCCCAGCCGAATGGCGCACGTTTCCAGTGACCTTTTTGGCACTAACATCGCGCATCTGAGCAAGGAGCTTGGCAAAGCCGAGGGCTTCACCATCGACCACGATAACGAGATTACCCGCGGGGCTCTGATTCTCGACAAAGGTGAGATGATGTGGCCGGCTCCTAAGAAAGAGGTGCCAGAAGCGCCGAAGGCCGCCCCAAAACCTGCACCCGAGCCCGTCGCAAAAACGCCAGAGCCCGAACCAAGCAACGCCGGTAAGTTCATCTTCAACATGCTTGCGATCGCGATGATTGCTGGCTGGATCGGATTGCGATTCGGCATGGGTGACGAGAGCCTCAGCCCTGAACTTGCAAACTTCTTGCAGCACTTCACGGTATTTGTCTTAGCCTGCTTTGTGGGCTGGCAGGTGGTTTGGAGTGTAACGGCGGCTCTTCACACACCACTGATGAGTGTGACGAATGCCATTAGTGGAATCATCATCGTCGGCGGAATCTTGCAGGCTGTTGGTCCAACAACAAGTACTCCCGTTCTAGTGGGTGCCGCCGCAACCCTATTTGCCACCATCAATATTTTTGGCGGCTTCTTTGTCACCAAACGCATGTTGCACATGTTTCAGAAGTAACGGAACCAGCAATGCTCGAACCAAGTGTCCTAAACACTGTCAAAGAAGCAGCGGAAACCAGCCATGCACACTCTTGAACCAAGTCTCCTAACCATCGCCTATCTCGTAGCGGCGGTGCTCTTTATCCTCTCTCTGCGCGGTCTCTCCAGCCAGGAAACCGCGAGCTTTGGAAACGTCATGGGCATGTGCGGCATGGCCATCGCGGTCGGTGCCACACTCTCGAACTCACACCTGAGCGCCTATGGAATCACGATCGGTGCCATTGTCATTGGTGGGGCTATCGGAATTTTTCTGGCGGCCCGTGTTGCAATGACTGCGATGCCTGAGCTTGTCGCACTTCTGCACAGCTTTGTGGGGTTGGCGGCAGTCTTAGTTGGTGTTGCTGCTCATCTCAGCGGCCATGGTGGCACCGTTGCCAGCATCGAAATCTTTGTAGATATCGCCATTGGTGCCATCACACTCACAGGCTCAATCATCGCGTTCTTCAAGCTCAAAGGTTCCCTCAGCGGCAACCCCTTGCTATTGCCGGGTCGACACGCGCTCAACCTTGCTGCCGTGGTGGCCACGGTTGTTCTTGGCGTGCTCTTCGTAAAGGCCGGTCAAAGCGACACAGCGCTTGTCTATCTGGGCCTCATGATCGCAATTACGGGTGTGCTTGGCATGCACCTCGTTCTCGCAATTGGCGGCGCCGACATGCCTGTCGTCGTTTCCATGCTCAACTCGTACTCGGGTTGGACCGCATCGGCAGCGGGCTTCATGCTTGGAAATGACTTGCTAATCATCACCGGTGCACTCGTCGGATCGAGTGGTGCCATTCTCAGCTACATCATGTGTCGCGCGATGAACCGCTCTATCATTAACGTAATCTTTGGTGGCTTTGGGGCAAAGCCTGCATCCAAAACGCAAGCTGCTTCAGGTGATGAGGAGCAGCGCCCCGTTGATGAGATTGACATCGAGGGCACCGTCGACGCGCTCTTGCACGCCAAGAACGTCATCGTCGTTCCGGGCTATGGCATGGCTGTTGGCCGTGCTCAGCATGCAGTGCGCGAAATGACGGAGCTTATCGAGGGCCGCGGAGGGCGAGTGCGCTTTGCCATTCACCCTGTCGCTGGCCGGCTCCCAGGCCACATGAATGTCTTGCTCGCAGAAGCCAAGGTCCCATATCCAATCGTCCTTGAAATGGACGAAATCAACGAGGACTTTCCTGAAACCGATGTGGTCCTGGTGATTGGCGCCAACGACATCGTCAACCCAGGTGCTCAAACCGATGAGTCAAGCCCCATTTGGGGCATGCCGGTTCTCGAAGTCTGGAACAGCAAGCTCGTTGTTGTGATGAAACGCGGACGTGCCACTGGGTATGCAGGTGTCGATAACCCTCTCTTCTATCACGACGCTACAAAGATGCTCTTTGGTGATGCGCTGGCAAGTGTGACGGAAATTGTGACGGGTCTTCGCGCCGAAGCGAAAGCCGCCGCCTAAGCTCTCACTCATGCTCGCAGCCTTTCGTCATCGCTTTCGCCTCAATGCGAAAGCAACGAGTACATTGGGCAGCGTTCGTGCAAACACGCGCGTCAAGGTCATCGGCGAAGCGCTGCCAGGCAAGCAACTGCTCACAGCTCCCATCACAGGGCGCAGCTGCGTTTTCTACTCAGTGGATATTGGCGAGTGGTTCAATGGCACCAAGACCCCTTTGCTTAGTGAAACGAGCACCGAGATGTTTCGCATCGAGGATGACACGGGCAGTGCTCTCGTTGACCCAAGCTTCGTGCAACCGATCCTCAGGGAAAGCCGAGTACGCGGCCACAGCAGTGAGTGCCTCTCAGAACATCGCGCGCTTCTCAAGCGGCATGGCTTCACCATGCTGGATGACTACGGCGAGCTTCGCAGCCTGGCGTATCGTGAGACCGTTGTTGCACTCAACGATCGCATCTGTGTGTTCGGAGCAGTGAGCCAGCAGCCTGCCCCTAGCGGCATGGCATCGTATCGTCAGCAGGCGCGGCAAACCGTCCTTGGGGCTGATCGTGAGACCCCACTTTTGCTATGCGAAGCCTGACCGAAACTAGTGTGCGGCTCAGAGGAAGAGAAATGTGCTGGCGACGGGAGCTCGTTCTTTGACAAGGCGCGAAGGACGACCTTGCTGGGGCAAGGAAGGATCTGAGCAACGATGAGCCGAAGGCG
>JANTGM010000136.1 GCA_024762925.1 Kofleriaceae bacterium
TGCCTCCGCAGGGCGGAATGCCTCCGCAGGGCGGAATGCCTCCGCAGGGCGGAATGCCTCCGCAGGGCGGAATGCCTCCGCAAGGCGGAATGCCTCCACAGGGCGGAATGCCTCCGCAAGGCGGAATGCCTCCACAGGGCGGTCAGTAGTACCTCTCTGATTTCTAAGTCGGCAGGAACAAGAGCACCCATCGAGGGTGCTCTTTGTCGTTTCGGAGGCTTTTCCCGGTGAGAAACACGATGTACCGATGCTTAGGGAAAACTCGGAGTACAGTAGCCCTCGACAATCGCATCCCCGACAATCGAAAAGTCGTCGCCTGGTGCGCGGCAGCGTAGTTGTGGATCTCCATCGCAGGCGGCAACATCACAGGTTGCCACACAAAGCGCACTAGGCGTGCCGCTTGTTGGCGTGATGCACACGCTGTCCTCAGGGCACTCAGTCGTCTCGCAGCTAGCTGAGCACATACCGCGAAGCCCGAGATCCATACACAGCCCGGAAGCGCACAGGTCGTCATTGAGAACGTTGTCTGCATCTCGGCAGCTCTCGCCGATGGCTGCGAGAAGGCCAGTAGCAAAACACGCATGGCCAAACGTGCCATCAACACCATTGAGCGCCTGACAGGACGAGTTGGCACCACATTCGTCGGCATTGGGGGCGCAACTTGGCAGGCAGGTGGTGCGGCGCCATGGAGCATCACCGTCATCTTCCCCTAAGTTGATGCAGAGATTCCCACCACATTCTTCGTGGCTTTCGCAGTCCAAGGCACAGAACCCCTGGTCTAGTGGCGGTGGGCAGGAAGTATCGCTGTCACACACACAGTTGGCACTCGCACAGTGGGCATCGGTACTGCACTCCGAGCCAAGCGCTGCAGGAATGACAACCACTGCTGCAAGTCGGGTCCGCCCGGCGCTGCCGCCAGGGCCATCCACATTGAGGCTGATATCATAGCTCCCCGGACTTGCGAATCGATGGATGGGTCCACGGCTCGGATCCGGCATGCTGCCGTCCCCAAAGCTCCACACATGGCTGTCGATTTGAGCGGGGGCCAGGGCTGTGAATTGCAGGGTCAGGGGGCTTTGGCCAAGACATGGTGAGGCTTCGCTGCCATCCCCCGAAGAGCATCCGCTAATCGCAAAATCGACCCAGCCCAGTGGCGCGCTTGCGTCGCCGTCAATCCCCGCATCAGAGAAATTCTGAGCATCCCTTATGGCGGCATCGGCACCAGAGGTAATGGGCCGATCGTTTCCACAAGCGCCAACCCCGATGAGACAAGGTAGGGCCCAGCAGGCTATGGCGAGTTGGCTACGCAACAGGGCGAGAGTATCCCGGCTGGCCATAGGTGCACGAAAAATCCTCGTGACTTTTGCCCAATGCGCACAAAAAGGCAGCGCCTTGCCCTGGTCATCGCCACCGCGACGCCGTCCTTGCGGTAGCCTCACCCCATATGCCAACGACACTAATTCTCGCATCTGCCTCACCACGACGTCGTGAACTACTGGAACGTGTTGGCATCGTCACACGAGTCATGCCGGCCGATATTGACGAGTCTGTGCATTTTGGCGAAGAGGTGGTTGCCTATGCACTGCGAGTGGCTGGTGAGAAGGCCACGGCGATCGCCAAGGCGAATCCTGGTGAGTGGGTGTTGGCGGCCGATACGATTGTGGAGCAGGGGGGCGAGGCCTTGGGGAAACCCGTGGACGCACAACAGGCGCAAGAAATGCTCTCACGACTCCGGGGGCGAGCACACCGGGTCACAACCGCCATGGCACTTCAGCGCATTGGTGAGAAGAGCGATCTGCACTCGAAGGCGGTGAGCACTGAAGTACACATGCGCAACTTCTCTGATGTGGAGTTGCAAGCCTATATCGCCAGTGGGGAGTGGCGTGGAAAGGCCGGCGCCTACGCCGTGCAAGGCATGGCCGCCGCCTTTGTCTCCGAGGTGCGCGGGTCGATAAGCAATGTCATCGGGTTGCCACTGGCCGAAGTCGTTATTTGGTTAGGGGAAGCAGGAATCGCCCAACCCAGCTATCCTGCAGAACAGGCCCACTAGCTTTTTTGGGGAAACCCCCTCCGACTCGGGATCGCAGGCGGAAAACCTCCCGCCAAGATTTTGGACCACAGCAGTACCTGGGCTAATGTACAGTGCATGAGGGTTCTCGGGGTCGACCCAGGAAGTCGCCTTTGCGGCTATGCAGTTATCGATGTAAGCGATCGGCGGAGGTGCGCGTATGTCGAGTGTGGCGTTCTGAGCCCCGAGCGGATGGGCAGCGCGGAGACCCGTCTTGGAAGCATCGCGTGTTGGTTGACGGATGTCATAAACGAGCTGCGCCCAACCGTGATGGCGGTTGAGGACGTGTTCACGGGCAAGAATCCACGGTCCGCCTTGGCCCTGGCGCAAGCTCGGGGCTCCGTGCTTGCGGTTGCCGGACTATCCGGACTTGTCGTTCACTCCTATGCGCCCACGCTAATTAAGCAGAGCATCACAGGTAAGGGCAACGCAGGAAAACCACAAGTGGCCAAGATGGTAAGTGCGCTTCTCGGCTTGCGGACGCCTCCGCAGGCTGATGCCGCTGATGCACTGGCAGTGGCTACCACTCACGGCATGCGCTTTGAGTTTGATAGACGGGTTCAAACCGAAGGCTCCCCCAAAAACGCGAAAACCATGCATGCAAAGGCACTATAGCAATGATTGGAAATCTACGAGGCAGAGTCATCGAGCGTGGCGTTAGCAGCGTGACGATTGAATGCGCGGGGGTTGGGTATGAAGTCTCGGCCTCCACCCACACGCTAGCGTCGCTCAACGAAATCGGTGCCGAAGTATCTCTTCGGATTTTCACGCACTACCTCGACCACAAGATAAGTCTCTACGGCTTTGCGAGTGCCAACGAACGAGAGATCTTTGATCTCTTGGTGACGGTCAAGAACGTCGGCCCATCTTCCGCGATTAAGATTCTCTCTGCAGGGGCAGGGCCGGTTGCAATCGCTCAGCTGATTGCCGCGCAAAAGAGCAAGGAACTGCAAGCGATCAAAGGAGTGGGTAAGAAAACCTCTGAAATGCTGGTCGTAGAGTTGCACGAGAAGTGTGAGGCGCTTCTCGCGACGTGGGCAGCAGATGGCATGGCGATTGGCGCTCCCACGATCACCGAGACCCAATTGCCAAAGTCCGGAAGCAACCGCTCGCCAGTCCACAGCGATGTGATCTTGGCGTTGGTGCAGCTTGGGTACCGCAAGCCGGCTGCAGAGAAAGTTGTAGACACCTTGCCGGAAGACCCTGCGGCGACGTTAGAGTCGGTAATGCGGCAAGCGCTTCAGGCAATGCCTAGGTAGACCAATGGGACGAAAGAAACACGAAGATGCTGAAGGGCCGGTTCGCGACAGCGATATTTCGCCGACCGAATCCCAAGACGAGTCGAGCTTCCAAAACGCGCTCCGGCCTCAGAGTTTTGATGAGTATGTCGGGCAGAGTGAGGTTATTGACAACCTCAAAGTCTCGGTCGCTGCGGCCAAGAAAGGTGGCTGGGTTCTCGACCACTTTCTCTTTGCTGGCCCACCAGGCCTAGGCAAGACAACACTTGCTCACGTCATCGCCAACGAGATGGGAGCCAAGGTGCATGTGACCAGTGGCCCAGCCATCGACCACAAGGGTGTCTTGGCCAGCACACTCACCGACCTGCGGGAAGGCGATGTGCTCTTCATCGACGAGATTCACAGGCTCAGCCCAGTGGTTGAGGAAGCCATCTATCCCGCCATCGAAGACTTTCGTTTTGATTTCTTCGTGGGAGAGGGGCCACACGCGAAGTCTGTCAACATGATGCTGCCACGCTTTACGCTGCTTGGAGCGACCACGCGCATGGGCGCCTTGTCCTCACCCATGTTGGATCGCTTTGGTTTTCACTGGCAGCTCCGTTACTACAATGTCGACGAACTCACAGTGATCGTCGAGCGGTCGGCGAGGTTGCTCAGTCTGCAAATCGATGCTTCTGGAGCCAGGGAAATTGCTCGCCGGTCGCGAGGGACTCCGCGCATCGCCAACCGTCTGCTCCGACGAGTTCGAGACTTCGCTGAAGTTGAAGGCGATGGAAGCATCAATCGAATCGTGGCGGATGGAGCCCTCAAGAGGCTGCGTGTGGATGAATGTGGCCTTGACCACCTCGACCGTCAATACTTGAGCGTGGTGATTGAACGCTTTGACGGCGGTCCCGTGGGAATCGAGGCCATCGCAGCCTCTCTCAGTGAGGAACGCGGTACGCTTGAAGAAGTCGTGGAACCATTCCTCTTGCAAGCGGGCTTTGTGACGCGCTCACCGAGAGGCAGGATGGCAACACGTCTGGCGTACGAGCATCTAGGAATTCCTCTGAGTGGCAGCGCGCCCTCGGGCAGCCAGGGGCGGCTGCTCTAGGACAGCTACTTCGTTGAGAGTTTGGTGGTCGCGATGGTCACGTCTTTTTTGCCCTGCTTGGCAACCAGCTTCAGAATGTACTTCCGCCCGCGATTTAGGTTCTCGTCTTCGCTAATGCGCACCGAAGAAGCCAAGATCTTCAAGTTTGGGTCGGCCCCATTAAGGCGTTTGTCCGCAACAAAGAGCTTCTCCTTGTCGTCGGTGTAGAACTCCAACGTCAAGTTGCTGGTCTTGGGCTTTGACTTGGCAAACGCGGTGAAGTGGAAGTTCCAGCTTGCGACACCATCGACCACATCACTTTCGATGACAGATTTTCGGAGTGCTTTATAGGTCTTGATCGTTCCCTTTTCGTCAGCGCCATCGGGCGGCGGCAGCGCGTCATCGGAGATGATGATTTGCCCGCGGAAGGCCTTGTCGATTTTGCCGCCCTTGCCAGCGTGGGCGCTCGTGGCGACAAAAACCAACGCAAAGAGCGCAGCAATGGCAGGCAAAGGAAGGTTGCGAATGATGCGATTGGGGGACGTCATGGGGCTTCTCCTGGTGAGGTAGGACGAGGCTCATCATAGTACAGAGCGTGCGAGCTTTCGGAAAAACTCGCATGGCGCCCTGAGTCTCGGTGTTGGCTATGACACCGAGAGATGGCAAAGGTTGCGTTACGCTTCGCTTTTTTGTGCTTCTGTCGGTTTCTCGTTCACAGGCGCTGGAGCCTTGGTGGGCTTTCCAGCCGGCACCATCGGAGCTTTCACCGTGACTTCTGGAGCTTTGGCGCCAGCGTTGTCTGTTCGCGGCTTGCGGTTGCGGTTGCGGTTGCGGTTGCTCGGTTTGCGGTCTTCTCCTGGCTTTGCGCCGGGCTTTCCGCGACGGGGTCCCTTGCGGCGTGGCTTGCCTCGGCCACGACCTTCGTTCTTCTCGCTACCTGGAGTTTTTGAGAGGCTCCAGCCAAGTCCACCAGTTGGGACATCACCGATTCGTTCATCCTTGCGCATGCTGTCGAAGCCGGTGCCGCCTTTGTGGCCTGAGGGGCGAGCTGCGCCACCACCACCGCCGCCGCGGTTCTCACTTCGGCCGCGACCTTTGCCGCCCTTACCACCTTTGCCTCTGCCGCCACGGCCCTTGCCTTCGTCTCTAGCCTTGCTGGCGACGACGATGCGATCGACGACAAAGTGCAGCTCGCCGATGCTGAACGCTCCAGCAGGACCTTCCTCACCTTGAAAGACCCGGACCTTGCGGACCTGTGCGAGCCCTTTGCGACCGACCGCTTTGAGCGCGCCCATCAGGTAGCTGAGCTTGTCACCCTCGATTCCCATCTCTTTGCCAACAGCCGCTGCAAGAGTCTCATCATCAATCCGAGGCTCTACGGGCTTCTTTGCGTTTGCTTCCTCCGCTGGCACCGCCGCCTCTTGAGCGGGCGCTTCTTCCGCTGGCGCCGCTTCGGCTTCCGCGGCTGGCGCAGCTTCCACTGGCGCTTCTTCCGCTGGCGCCGCTTCGGCTTCCGCGGCTGGCGCAGCTTCCACCGGCGCTTCCTCCGCTGGCACCGCCTCTTGAGCGGGGGCGGCAGCTTCCGCTAGTGCTGCTTGATTCTCCACGATGCTGCCATTGGGATCATCCGCCAGGACAGGACCAGTTTCAGCCTCGGCAACAGCGCTTGCAGGCGCGGCTTTTGCGCTCGCTTTTAGCTCGGCCAACTTTGTGCTTCGCACCGATGCCGCTTGGCGCAAAATAACTCCGGAGAATTCAGTAAGATTTTTCATAGCTAAGGCCTCTGTTAGGGGCTCCGCTTCGTACACATATTGGTCCACAGATTCAAGGGCAGAGATCCGGCAACCGGGCCGAAACGAAACAAGGCGCTGGCTTCTGCCAACGCCTTGCTTGCCTTGTGGCCGTGGCGATCAGCTGCCAGCAGAGCCTTGTGCAGAAGCAGAGGCTGAGACCGAGACAGAGACCTCTACCTGGACATCAAGGCTGGACTTGATTCCACCAATCATGCCTGCGGCACCAGCAAGCTGGCCGCTGACGCAAGACGCCTCGTCCCCAAGAGAGCGGGCGAGCTTGACGCTGGAACCGGCAAGATCTTTTGCCGACTTTGCCCAAGTTGTGAAGGCTCCAACAAGTGGGCCTTTCACTCGAGCTTGAAGGGTGAGGAGTTTGGGCATACCAGCCATGAGGGCGGCTTTCACAGCCTCAACTTTTGGGGCGTCCACAACAACATCCGCAGCAAATTCGACCTCAAGTGATGGCTCTGTGCACTCTGCCTCCACGCTGGCGCTGATCTCCGCTGATGCTTGGCATTCGACGCTGGCATCAACATCTGCGTAGCCTTGGCAGGTACCTTCACAGGACCCCTTGCAAACGCCATCACACTCGCCACCATCGCCAGTGGAGCCCTCACACTCACCATTGCATGTGCCTTGGCAGGTGCCTTCGCAGTTCACACCAACCTCAGCGCTAGCGCTACCTTCACAGCTTGCTGCTGCGCTGGCTGCAGCATTTGCGTTGACCGTGCAGACCGCTGGCTCGTAGTTGATTGTGAGAGCAGCACCGGCCTTGAGACCAACACTGAGATGCTCTTTGATGGAGTCTGCGACAGCATTGCAGACTGTTGCTGTGTCGCCTTCCTCGGAGACACCAAGCTCTTTCGCCATGGCAGCACAGCTAACTTTCATCTCGGCTTCCGCTTCGAGAACTGCTTTGTCGAGCGCTAGTGTTGCGGTGAGAAAGCCCTTGAGCTTAGCGCCAACATCCGTGTTGGCGTAGCTGCCGCAACCATTTGGATCAACATCCGTAGCTTTGCTTTTCCCAGGAACACCAGGGACCCCGGGAACACCACCGCAAGCGGATAGGGCAAATACACTTAGTAGTAGGACTGAGAAGAGTTGTTTTCGCATGGTTCTATCTATTTCCTCGAGAGAAAGAGGGTGCGCGTTGGTGCGCTGCCCTGTGAGACAACTGCCGTTTATCACAGCTTTTTTGCGATTGAAACGCGAGCGGGTCCTGCGACACCAGTCGAGCAAAGAATCTCCTGTATCGTTGGCTGCGTGAGGGCCCGATCTCCAGCCAAATAGCTCCTACGGTCTCTCGACAGCAGGACAACTTCGTGACCCGGAATCGTCTGGGGGCGAAACCCGAGTTTCGTAGCTATGCTTGGCCGGTAATGGCGGAGGAGTTGACCGAAGAAGAGCGACGCATGTTGCGTGATGCCCTTCTGAAGCTGCAGAGTGAACTTGATGCGCAGCTTGTTGGGCTTGCCGATGGAGTTCGCCCTGTCGATTTGGATGAGCCAATCGGTCGTCTTAGCCGCATGGACGCGATGCAACAGCAGAAAATGGCTGAGGCCTCGCGAAGAGCGGCCCGCAAACGGTATGACAGAGTTGTGGCGGCCATCGCCGCCCACAAGCGAAATGCGTATGGCGACTGCCTGCATTGTGAAGAACCCATTGGCTACAAGCGCCTCCGTGCACGACCAGAGACGGCTTTGTGCTTGTCTTGCCAGACAGCGAAAGAGAAACAACAACGATGAGCAAAGACTGCGGCCTATATCGATCCACCCATCCCATCCCCGCCGGCGAAGAATTCATTGAGGCGCCGCGATTGGTCTATTATCACAATCACTCGCAACAGGGAGACTCGATGGTCATCCTGCCAGACGAGAACGTGAACAACGTATGGAGCTTTGGGGAGAAAGGCTTCCTTGTAAGCAATGACGATTTCATTGATGGCCTTGAGCCGATGAAGCCACAGGGCTTCTACCGAATGCGTGAGCACTTCCATCCCAATGAGGATCAAGTGGTGAACAAGAACGCGCTGGTTCAGTTGGGATACAACGGCCAAGCGGAACCCATCATCTTCTTCCCGACCGCTCTGAAGGACAAAAACGGCCTGGAGTTTCCGACGTCAGGCATGAAGATCCCGCCGAACATTTACGATCTGTTGGAGCCTGTGGACTTGACCGGACCCCACGTGCCCAAGCAGAAGCACGTGCACTAGACACTAGCGGAATGCTTCGGCGACCCAGGGGTTGATTCTCTTGGGCTTTGCCGCCGTTGCTGTGCTCTCAAACGCGAGGCACTCTCGGTTGGCGTCGAAGAGCGTGTCCACCACTTCGAAGCCGGGGGTGACTGTGGTCTCAAAGAGCGCATTGCCATCGGGTCCCAAATCGACGCGGACAAGCAATTGCTCTTCGTTCGCGCCCTGCAGAGCAATGTCAAAGGCACATCCGTAGAGTCCTGCCTCCGCATTCACTTGTTCCACAACGACTCGAAGGTTCTCGCCCTCGGCAGTTGTGGAAACCGCGAAACGCGGCCATTGCGGAGCTCCTTCGCCGTGAACCCACGTTGCAAAGTATCCGCTGAGGTCGGCGCCAATGGCATCTTCAAGCGCCACTTGCACATCATCAATACCGATGGCTCGCTGCTCGCCCAATAGAGTGCCAAGCGCCTGCATCACAGCCTCTCGGCTGTAGAGCGCTTCGAGCTGCCGGAAGAGAATCATCGGGCCTGGGCCATAGACGTCTCCGTAATAGTCGATCAGCGGAGGTGCCTCTTCCGGGACTAGGTAATATTCTGAAGAGCGCGCAAAGCTCTTCCACGCGTTGAGGGTCCGATTGGCTCGGCTCTCTGAGAGGTTTTCGATCTTGTGGACAAACACCAAGTACTCGGCCATCGCTTCTTTCCAAACGAAATCGTGCGTGGTGAGCAGCGTGGTTTCGTCACCCGCCCACTGGTGGGCAATCTCGTGACTCGTGGTGTGTGCTAGTGGGTTGGAATACGCCGATTGAAACCCGCTGGTCCGAAGCCTGTCGTTGAGCACGATGTTGCCCGGATGCTCAAAGCCGTTCCAATAGGTTGGTCCGACGGCGAATCTCAGCTCACTTCCATACGGGTAGGGGCCAAAGGTTTCGACCATCCAGGCCATAAAACTCTTGTGCTCCTCGACATCGATTTTGCGAGCGATATCGGCGCTGGGCATGTCGTAGAAGCTGACATCAACACCACCCCAGTCTCCAAGGTCGCTCTTGACCCAACTCTCGCTGGCCGCAAAACCGAAGCTCGAGTACGTCGGACCGCCAGCGTAGTTGAACTCACAGATGGTCTGTGTCTCCCCTGGACTCAGCGTGCCCGGACACAGGACCTGTTGCCCAGCGGGATGATCAATCGTAAAACGGTAGGTGGCAAAGGCACTCGCCTTGGTATCGCATGGGGCGAATCGGTCACAGCCGCCAACCCAACTCACAAGATAGGTGAAGGGAGTGCCTTCGATGTCGGGAGACACGGAATAGCCAACTTGCGAGCCTTGCCAGGTTTCCAGAGGCACCGTGGTCGTACTGGCGAATACCACCTCGGTTTCCTCTTCCCAACCCACTCCGCAGATGTGTGCTTGGCTGCCCTGAATTTCCGCGGCGAGAGCGGTTGCATCGTCGAGAGTAACCTCGCCAAGCCCCTCGCTGCGCATCGGCAAGCGAAAGCAGTTCCCCTCAGTGTCAATGCGAACGCGAAGCTCGGCTCGCGCCTCGCGGGACTCCATGTTGAAGTGGTAGTCGTAGTGCGAGATTGTGATCGTGGCTTCGCCAATGATCGGCTCGTCCTTGTCATCCGCTCCACAGCCGGTGACCACTAGCGGGAGGCAAAGCAGGAGAAGCCGACGAGTCGAGAAGGGGCCCATGCCACTGGACATACCACGACTGGTGAAACTTGCGGAACCAAACTAGGTTGGCGCAAGTGGGCGTGATGTGATCCACCAAAAGCGCACTGCCAAGCCTAGCGCTGTCGCCGTAAGTCCCGCACTAAGACCCCACCAAAGCCCTGTAGCTCCCATCTTTGCCACCACTCCCAGCCCCAGGGCGACCCACACTCCTACGCCGTAATGGCCGATTAGGTTGCCAATGAAGGCAGCCCGGGTATCCCCCGCACCTCGCAGAGCTCCCGCTACGATCGCCTGCACCGAATCGCTGAGTTGAAAGAGGGCCGCGATTGCGAGCAAGGGCACTGCGGCTGTGATGACTTGCGTATCTTGCGTGAACATCCGCGCCAGGGTTCTTGGAATGAGAAGAAAGGCGGAGCCTGCTAGGCACATGAGCCCTGCGCCCCAGGCAACACCTAGAATTCCCGCTCGCCAGGCCGAGTGGCGGTCGCCTGCACCCACAGCATGTCCAACGCGGACGGTTGTTGCGGCCCCCATTCCCAGGGCAATGCTAAACGTGATGCTGGCGATCGTGAGTGCGACTTGGTGTGCGGCTCCCGGTACCGTGCCGAGGCGCCCCGCAGTGACACCGACGATGGCAAAAATGCCGACCTCGGCCAATAGTTGCAAACCGACGGGCAATCCAAGATGCCAGAGCTTTGCAACGTCACCAGCAGAGGTCGTTGGGGCATTGGCGACATGATGACGACGAATAGACGAACCGAGGCTTAGCGTCATGATGATCGTGACCAAGCATGTGGAGAGCGATGCGCCCAGTCCACCCATGGCGGGAATCCCCAGAGCTGGCAATCCTGCCCACACTAGTGCTGGATCTCCAAAAACCAACACGGCATCGGCTAAGAAATTTACCAATGTGCCGAGGAAGACCGCTGCGACGATCGGGCGAGTGCGACCGATGGCCTGTAGGTAAGAGGCGTTCGCCGTGAATATGAGATACGGCAACAGCGAGGGGAGTCGTCCGTAGAGATATACTTTGGCCTCTGTGGCTACCTCGCTCTGCACGCCCACAAGGCCGAGCAAGACCGGCATGAGCGCGCCGGCAATGGTGAGCGGTATACCAAGGCGCAGTGAAAGCGTCAGCGCCGACCGGTAGAGACCTCGAGCCTTTGCCGGGTCACCACTGCCCAGGGCTTGCGGCGCCAAGGAGTCGAGACCCATGACCACGCCAGCTCCAAAGCGGCTCAGCGCAAACAGGAGGATGTTTGCCACGCCAAACCCCGCGAGCGCCACTTTGCTGAAGTGACCGACCATCGCCGAATCCACCAGCGACATCAGCTCTTGACCCATATAGCCCAGGCACAAAGGTAGGGCGAGCGCGAGGTGCGCACGGCTATCACTCAGCCACGACAGAACTATTCCTGAAGGATAAACTGCGCGCCTGTTGGTGCGCTGTGGGCATCGATTGCTGGCACAAGGATCTCTGCGATGCGTGCACGAGTGTCTTGGCCTGGCCCAAGCACGCGGCCGTAGCAAGGCGTATCATCGTCGATAAAGAGCAGGGCGCTATCATTGTGGTCAAGAGCGCTTCGGCCAATTCGCATGGGCTTGGCGCCTTGGGCGTCTGCGTATCGAACCATGAGCTGGCCCGCATCCGAATGAGCCCCCTCACGACAGTCCAGGTCGAAGCTCCAACGCAACGGTTCTCGGCCCTCGGCAAAACTCACGAAGTTGCAAGAGCCAGGCACGCCCACAGGTGGCGTGTGTGGTGATTCAACCTGCTCAACGCGACCTCCGAAAATCTCGGTGGCTTGCTCGATCGTCAGTAGGCTCTCACAGGCGAAGTCCTCTGGACGAACCCCCACCAGATAGCCCTCGGGCGTTGGTTCATCGATGCCAAGTTTGCGGGCGCTACTAGCACTATCATCCCCCTTGCAGCCAGGAAGAGCGGATGCGAGTAGGGTGAGTAGGAAGTAGCGGACGGGAAAATGCAATTGCATTGTCTTACTCGCCGGTTGCTTCCGTAGAGGCTTGGCCTGCGCTCGCTCGATTCTTGCCGCTTCCGCGTTTGCGTCGTCGCCTTCGTCGCTTCTTCTTGCCATCGCCCCCACCTTGCGCAATGCCCGTCGGCGTGAGGCTGCTTGTGCTGCTGGAGAAGAAATCAATTGGTGCGTCGGCAGCTGCCTGCGTCCCCAGTGAATCCGACTTTTTCTTACGGCGCCTTCGCCTGCGTCGCTTCTTCTTGCCACTCTCTGGCGTTGCCTGGGGAGTGTCGCTTCCCGATGTGTAGGTCGCGCTCGGAGCTGGCGCAGAGCCGATTACCGACCCCGCATTGATGTCGATCGTCTTGCTCGCTGGCTTGCGTCTGCGCTTGTTGGGTTTCTTCTTCTTTGCCCTCTTGGCAACATCACTTGGCCCAGCAGAAGCCACTGGCGCCATGTTTAGTCGCATGGGACCGCGCACATATTCGATGAGCGGGCCTGTGCTAGCGGGCTGCGGCTTGCGCTTTGCGTTGCGGCTTGGCCGTCGTCCGCCACTTGTGCGAGCGGGAGCAGTGGGGGTGGTTGATTCTTTGGATATTACCGGACTTGAGAACGCTGCCTGCTTCGGAATGTTTGTCTTCTTGCGCCTGCGCCGTCGTCTCTTTTTCTTTGGAGCAGCCTCTTCTGCTTCATCTTGCCGCCGTTTGCGCTTCGGCGGCTTCGGTTGTTTCTTGCGCGCAAGAATCGTGATTTCGATCTCTTCTGGCGTGTATCCTTCTTCGGCGAGAGCAGCAGCCGTCTGCTGAATCTCCTCTACCTCTTCTTCATCAAAATACTCGTAGCTATCATCCGATTCGTCATCGTCTTCGACATATTCAAAGTTCAGCGCGCCGGGGGTTGTAGGCGAATCATCACTTTGGGTGTCTGATGCGGACCGCTTCACAGGTTGGTCGATTCGCACAACTCGTGTTCGCACAAGAGTCTGTGTGCGAGGCATGTGCATATCGTCGTCGTCATCATCCTCGTGCAGCGCCCTGAGGACACCGTCCTCGAGGCGGGTTGCTTCTCGCGCCGCCTGGCTCGCTGCCTCTTGTGACCGCAAGCAGTTGTCGCAGCGGCCGCACTTTGGCGGGTCCTCCTCACCCAGGTAGCTGAGCATGAGTTGACTGCGGCAATCAGGGGTGCCGACATACTCGAGAAGGGCATCAAGACGTTGGCGATCGGCAATTCGTCGTCCCTCGTACTGCTTGGCCTTCTCATACAGCTTGCCCTCGTCGGGCGGCGGTGTGGAGATTTGAAATTGACCACCTTCTTCTTCGACGACGAAACCCTCATCTTTCAGAAGGTTGAGGACTGTCTTGGTTCTCGAGATGCTTGTCTTTGCTCCCAACGCAATGTTGGAGGGGGTAGGCTCTGCTTCCTCATGGTTGTCCCACGCTTTGAGTGTGGTGAAGACGGCCCGAACCTGACGTCTGGTCGGGTAGCTGCCTCGTAAGAAAAACTCTTGAATTGCGACATCGTCGGGCGAGAAGAGCAATACGCAGCGCGCGGGTTTGCGGTCGCGACCACCGCGGCCAGCTTCTTGCGCATATGCCTCCAACGAGCCGGGGACGTGATAGTGTAGAACGTTGCGAATATCGGCCTTATCAATGCCAAGTCCAAAGGCGTTTGTGGCAACCATGATCATGTCGCGCCGATCCATGAACTGCTGCTGATTTGCGTCTCGTTCCTTCTTTGTGAGTCGACCGTGATAGCGGGTGACATCAATGCCGTGACGTGAGAGTCGCTCGGTGAGCGCATTCACCATCTTCACTGTTGCGCAGTATACGATACCGGGCTTTGGCAGCTTTTTGAGAAGCGTGACCAGGGTCTTATTCTTTTCGTCATCACCCGGGACCGCGATGACTTCATAATGCAGGTTGGGGCGGTCGAAAGTTGTGCTCACCTCCTTGGCGTCTTCGATTCCTAACTGGTGGCAAATGTCCTTTCGAACATGTGGTGGCGCAGTCGCAGTCGTTGCGAGAATCGGGGGATTGCCCAGATCCTCGATGGCCTTGCCAAGTGCAAGGTACGCGGGGCGGAAGTCGTGGCCCCATTGTGAGGCGCAGTGCGCTTCATCGACCACGAACAAACTCACGCCAACACCGGAACAACTCTCTTTCAGAAAGTCACGAAACTCGGGCACAGCCATGCGCTCGGGAGTTGTGAGAACAAGCTTGCCACCAGGGGCGCGCACCAGTGCTTCCATCTCGCGCTTCTGTTTGACGGTGAGCGTTGAGTCTACGCGGCACACGGCCATCCCCCACGACTTCATCTTGTCAATCTGATCTTTGATGAGGGCGATGAGCGGAGAGACGACGACCGTGACTCCGGGCAAGACCAGAGATGGTAGCTGGTAAAGCAGCGACTTCCCGCTTCCTGTTGGCATTACGGCAATCAGGTCTTCGCCATCAAGGATATGTGTCAGGGCTTCGCGTTGGCCGGTGCGATATCCATCGATGCCCATGATTCCCTGGGCCACTTCGAGCAATTCATCAACATCGACAGCCTCGTCTTCAGCGACCCGTTTGGCGAGGGCAAGGCGAGCTGCTTCAGCTTCAGCAAAACGAAGCTCTTCTGGTGTCTTGGGGGCGGGCAGGTTCTTGGTTTCCTCAATGGTGTTCGCTGCAGGTTTCTTTGCTGCAGGTTTCTTTGCTGCAGGTTTCTTCGCTGCAGGCTTCTTTGCTGCGGGTTTCTTCGCTGCAGGCTTCTTCGCTGCAGGCTTCTTCGCTGCAGGCTTCTTCGCTGCAGGCTTCTTTGCTGCGGGTTTCTTCGCTGCAGGCTTCTTCGCTGCAGGCTTCTTTGCTGCGGGTTTCTTTGCTGCGGGTTTCTTTGCTGCAGGCTTCTTCGCTGCAGGTTTCTTTGCTGCGGGTTTCTTCGCTGCAGGTTTCTTCGCTGCAGGTTTCTTTGCTGCAGGTTTCTTCGCTGCGGGTTTCTTCGCTGCAGGTTTCTTCGCTGCGGGTTTCTTCGCTGCGGGTTTCTTCGCTGCGG
>JANTGM010000137.1 GCA_024762925.1 Kofleriaceae bacterium
AGAGGGAGTTTGCTGGGGCAAGCGACCGAGGAACAACGAAGAAGACTGGCTGAGCCAGTCTCTCCAGCGGGCGAGAAGACCAGTGAGCGCGTTCTATGTTCATCAATCGCGCACTAGCCTCCACACCAATATCACCCAGCCGTCATGATGGCGGTTTAAGAAAGAAGAAACACAAATGTCAGTCGCAAAAGTAACAGAAATCTCCGCTAGCTCCACTAAGAGTTTTGATGATGCAGTAAACGTTGGAATCACCCGCGCCGCAAAAACGCTCAAGGGCATCAAGGGCGCATGGATCAAAGAGCAGTCCGTTGTCGTGACCGAGAACGCTATCACAGAGTATCGCGTAAGCATGAAGGTCACCTTCGTACTCGAATAACCTCTAAGCACTTGTGCGCTTCTACTGTCTGCGGCTCTGGGGAGGGGTGCAGAACAGGAAAAGGCGCGCAGGTTTGCCTTGACGAGAGGCAAGCCAAACCGCGCAGTATGGCTGTTTCCAGAGGGCAATAGCCGCATGCGCAAACACACAGAACGCGCCATGCCGTCTTGGATGGGGACTTCCAAGACGCGGGCGCGTTCGCCTTTTTTGGGCCCCCAAGCTGGCAGCCGTCGCTGTGTTGCTCGTCGCTGTGTTGCTCGTCGCTGTGTTGCTCGTCGCTGTGTTGCTCGTCGCTGTGTTGCTCGTCGCTGTGTTACTCGTCGCTGTGTTGCTCGTCGCTGTGTTACTCGTCGCTGTGTTGCTCGTCGCTGTGTTACTCGTCGCTGTGTTGCTCGTCGTTAGCCGGAGGGTGAGCTTCAAGGTATGCCTGCCACTCTCTTGACTCGGGAAACTCGGGAAACGTCTCGGCATATCCAACGGCATCGGCTGGCCCAAAGCTGAGATCAAACGTCTTTGCTAGCGCGTCAATGGCCGCCACGGCACCAACGGCATTCTTGTTTGCCAACTCGGCGGCAAGCAGTAGGTAGTAACTATCGGTATCGGTTGGCTCACTCTCGATCGCTTGAGCAGCGTGTTTTGCAGCCTTGCCAAAGTCTTTGCCTTGCTCGATGAGAATGCCTGCCCGCAGCTGATTGAGGTACGGATCGCCGCCAAGAGCTGCTTCAAACCTATCAATGGAAGCCAGCGCCTCAGTGAATTTCTTAGCCATGACAAGGCCGTCAATCGTGATTAAATCGAGAGAAGGATCGTTTGGGAATAGCTTCTCATACGTCGAAATGGCATTGGCATAGGTAGCTTCGTCCACTTGGATTGCTGCCACAACCGCAGCGACCTGGAGCATCTTGACGTTGCGCAACGACGGAGGAAGAGACGCC
The DNA here is from genome assembly GCA_024762925.1 of Kofleriaceae bacterium. Classification (GTDB taxonomy): domain Bacteria; phylum Myxococcota_A; class Polyangia; order Haliangiales; family Haliangiaceae; genus NORP324. The sequence continues at coordinate 1,312 of JANTGM010000137.1, forward strand.
ATTCGAGCAAGACCTCGTTTTGGATCGCTATCGAGAGTCGTTAGCACCTCACCAAAGCTTTGCGCGGCGGATGGCGTTTCGATGAGTGCATCGAGAGGTGCCCGAAACGTCTCAACGAGGTCGGTACCGCTCAGGTAGGCGTAGAAGTTATCTGCAATTACGCGATCGTCTTTAGATTTACCTAGGTAAAACTCTACATAGTTAATGCCCTCGCTAGAGGAAAGGCGAAAGAGCGCCGACTTGCGCTGGTCCCGTTCGCGAAGACGCACAAAGCGGGCAATTGCGTTCTCCTCCCCAGTCCCACACAGCTGGCTAAGGACGTTCCCGTTCTGGGCGCCCCGAAGCATGCCTTTGAGCACGACCTCCTGCTGCCCCTTGGGAATGGTGCTCTTGCGAATTGCGCGACGCATGGCTGCCTCGACATCGACGAGCGCTTTGAGCTTGGCGCCATTGCAGGTGTCGAGAGTTTCTTCCAGCGTCTTGGCAAACGTGGTCGCCTCTTCGTCTGTCACCGGCTTTAAGGTTTCGGGCGCACTCGTCCCAGACTTGCAGCTCGCTGTGCCGAGAACAAGGAATGCTAAGCACACCGCGAACCGGGTGAGAAAACGACGTAGAAGTTCTGCTCTGTGCATCAGAGGGCACCTTGCACCACTTCCAAGCGAAAGCAAAGTGCAGTAACCGTTAGCGACAAGCCCAGACACACCTGGGCACTCTGGCCAAGCCTCGCGATGAGTCGATTAAGCACGCCTTGTGCCACTTGCGGGAGATCAGATTCACGCGCAGAGGTCTCGCGCGCAAGCAAGCTGGGTCACCACCCAGGACACCGCATGAAGGAGAAGGCATGGATGAGCTTACCGCCGCGTTCCCAATCCTAAGCGCCTTTTCTCTGCCATCTGCATACCAAGCAGCTGAGCCATTCTATTATGACACGCTATCCTCGGGGGTATGGACGAACAAACTCGCATCGAACTCGAAGCTGCAGCCTTCCGCGGTCTGGTTTCGCATCTGCAGAAACGTACCGACGTGCAGAACATTGACCTTATGAATCTGGCCGGTTTCTGTCGTAACTGCCTTTCGAAGTGGTACCTGGCCGAGGCAAAGACCAGGGGACTCGAGATGGACTATGACGATGCTCGCCAAGAGGTGTACGGAATGAGCTACAGTGCGTGGAAGGACGCCCATCAACTGCCAGCTAGCGAAGCCCAGAAGAAGGCGTTTCAAGAGTCGAAGGATGGCCATGCGGTCATCGAAGAACTCAAATAGAACTATTCTTAGTTTGCACCGATCACACGGAAGGCGGAGTCGTCCTCTCCATGTCGGGAGAGCCCGACACCCATGCAATCCCGCCGCAGAACCCTCTGTGCGCGGCTCACCCCGTAGGCAGATTTCTCTGAATCGTGACTCTTCGCGAAATTCGACACTTAGCCTTTACAAGCTCGATCACTCTGCCACCCACCTGGGATGCTTACGCATGATTCCTACGAAACGTTCTGAGGCCAAGAATTCTTCTAGCCAAGCTCGAAGTGCTGACCAAGACTGTGCATCAAACCACTCTCTATCGGTATTCGCAAACTGCCGTACAAAGGGCGCAATAGCGGCATCGGCAAAGGAAAAGCGCTCACCACAGAGGTAGGTCGTCTCGCATAGCTCAGCGTCGAGCTCTCGCAAGAAGAGTGATGCCAGTTTTCGGTGTTCTTCGGAGTTGGCGCCTTCGTAGCGATTCGAGTATTTGTAGCGATCGAGGTGCGTCTTGAACTCGTCTTCGGTGCGGCGAACCAACACCCGCATGGCCTCCAGTGACCCTCTCTGTGGTTCAAGCCAACCTAGCGGATCGTGCTGCGCAAGTGCCCAAAGCATAACCTCTTCGCTCTCGTCAATCACCTGGCCGTCTGGCAGGACAACAACAGGCACCGTACCTTTCGGTGACGCCTCTAGCATTTGCTCTGGCTTGTCCCGCAAAACAATCTCGCGATGCTCGACATCAAGCCCACTCACAGCCAGTGCGAGCCGCGCACGCATTGCATAAGGGCAGCGCCGGAATGAGTAGAGAATGGGCAGTGCAGTCATGAATTCGACGAACGCTTGGGAACCGATTACGATTGTATACGAGGGGAATCGATGTTTGCAGTAACGGTAACGGAACCGAGCGGCGCCTACTACACGCGGCTCTTTCAACGAGCAGAGATCGCAATCGGACGCGGCCCCGAGAACGACCTCGTGTTGCAGGATGGAAATGTGTCAACCCACCATGCTCGTCTCTCGTTTCGCGATGGCAAGTTCATCATCGTCGATGATGGCAGCACCAATGGGGTCTACGTAAACGGCCGCATCGCCACCAAGCCCATTGTAATCAACGGGCCCAATACGATTCACATCGCGGTGTTCCAGCTGAGCGTTAGCGTCGTGCGCTAGTGTCTAGCTGGACAGACTCGCTCTGCCAGTCTTCTTCGTTGTTCATCGGTCTCTTGCCCCAAGAGCATAGAGCGAAGAATCGAGCTAGCTTGGTCCGTGCGCTAGATGTCAGTGAGACCAATGGCGAAGTACACTTCAACCGCGCCGCTTTCTAGACCGTAGCCAACATCCAAGCCAAGAAGCGGGAGAACGATCGATCGCGCGAAGAAGCGAGTGCCAACTCCCACTGCGTTTTTGAACGGGGCCGCCCTTCCCTGCGCATCGGCATCTGGCAGGTAGTTACGAAAGGTGTCGGTCGCCTCGATGTCGTGGAACGTAATATAGCGACTATCGTAAAAGGCGAGCCCGCGAACCGCGAGACGCTCGAGAAGAGGAAACGGCATGGAGAAGAGGTGCACGGAATACTCGGCGTTGAACGACGCTTTGAGGTCACCACGAAACTGCGCGTTCTTGTAGCCGCGAAGTGCAGTTCCGCCGGCCACAAACTCCTGTTGAAATGGCAAGTCCTTGCCAATGGCAAACCCCGATTTGAGAATGAGGTTGTGGCGGCTAAAGTATTTGCGTGCGCGAATCCACGTCGCCCGGGCGTTCCAATAGTCGAAGTCAGAGCCCAATCCGGGCAACGCTCGCTCGTAGACCACCTGGTACTTGTCGCCACTACTGATGCCGTACCAGTTGGCGCGCCTATCAAAGTTGACAATCAATTCTGTGGACACGTCCCAACCTTCAGCGCCAGGGTCTACAAGGGCATCCCCTGGCATGCCACCTTCCATCACATCGCCAGGCTCTGCATCATTCTTTAGCGTTGTGTCACCGTAGAAGACATACGCCCCGCGAAGCCGTGCATCGAGGTTAAGACTGCGAAAAAGTCTTACGCCCACTTTTCCACCAGCGTTTAGGTAGCGCAGTTTGGTTTGGCGGATGGCTTCGGGAGACTCGACAAACTTCGTAGGTATCTTGTATTCAAGTGCTCGCTGGTTTTTCAGATACACATCAAATGCCCAGTGAAACGCGCTTCCACCGATCGACGGATCAATGTACGCACCAATGAAGAACGAGTCTTGCGTTGCCAGCTGCCCATAGAGAAGCAGCTTCTTGTTTTGCCCAAAGAGATTGTTCTCGCCAAAGCCAACGCCACCCCCCTTATTGGTTGGTTGGTTGTACACCGTTGGTGCCAAGACCCAACTGTGTTTATCTTTCGCAACGATGGTGACCTTGACGCCACCCTTTGCATGCGGCTCAGAGAAGATGTCGACGTCCTTGAAGAGACCGCTGGAGACCATCTCGACAATGGCGGCATCGCGCACAGTCAGATCCCAATCGTCACCCTCCTCAATATTGGCGATGAAGCGGACGGTGTCATCGGTTGTCTTGTTGTTCTCCACAACAACAACCTGTCGTACCGTTTCCGCGAAGGCTAAAGAGCGACTTCCAAAGAGGCCCAGCACGAAAATGAGAAGTTTGATGGGAATCTGGGATTTCATGCGCAAGTCTCGCTTAGCGCAGGATATCGGTATCCCCGCCCACGCGCTCGTAGGCCAAGTCACAAACCGGCAGCTGAGGTGCTCGCAATCGGCCAAGTATGGTATTCCAGCGCCATGAACGCCGCCGAAATCGCCAGCATCGAGGTCATCGAAAGCACTCTTTCTGAACATGGTTCGTATCGCAAGGTTGACGAGAGCTTGTATGTGATCAAGCAGGGTTCGACCTACGTGATGATCAATGTGGTTCCCTGGGCCGAAGAGCGCGCCTTAGTTCGCTGCTGCGCCCAACTCGTTCGCGGTGTGAATATGGAGGGCGAACTGGCCATTGACCTGTTGCACCTCAATAGCCAACTTCGATTTGGTGCATTTGCCTACGAGCCAAACGAGCGAGTTGTCCTCTTCCTGCACTCGATCCTCGGCGGCGCAACGTTCGATTCTGACGAGCTTCTCGCAACCCTCACAGACGTCGCAATCATTGCTGATGAATACGACGATCAGATCATCGAATTCTATGGCGGGCAAACCATGCACGATCTTCTAGAAGATCAAGCTCTCCTCAATATCCTCGACACCGACCCAACCGAGTTTAGTTTCAGCAAGGCGTAACGAACGATGCATCAAGATTATGGAAACAAAGGCGGCTTCGCGACACGTGCCATTCACGCTGGCCAGCCACCCGACCCCACAACAGGCGCGGTGATGACGCCAGTCTACCTCACCTCAACCTACGCTCAAGATGGCCCTGGTGAGCACAAAGGCTTTGAATACTCGCGCACGCACAACCCCACCCGCTTTGCGCTCGAAGACTGCATCGCAAGTCTTGAAGGTGGCAAGCATGGCCTCTGTTTCGCGTCTGGGCTTGCAGCAACCGATGCGGTTCTGCACACGCTTTCCGCAGGCGATCATGTCATTGGTAGCGATGATCTGTACGGCGGCACCTTTCGCATCTTCGACAAGGTCTGGCGTCGCCACGGCCTAACGTTCGACTTTGTGGATCCGATGGGCGGGCGTGATGCCTTTGCGGAAAAGATCAATGGCAACACCAAGATGATCTGGGTGGAGACTCCAACCAACCCAATGCTCAAGCTTGCTGACATCAAAGAGATTTCTGGCCTGTGCAAGGAAAAGGGAATTCTCTTAGTCGTCGACAATACGTTCATGACGCCATTCAACCAGCAGCCGTTTGAGCTTGGCGCTGACATCGTCGTTCATTCGACAACCAAGTACATGAACGGCCACTCCGATGTTGTTGGCGGCGCGGTTGTGACTCGCAGTGACGAACTCAACGAGAAGGTCGCGTTTATTCAAAACTCTTGCGGTGCGTCAATGCCAGCGATGGACGCCTTCCTCACGATGCGTGGACTCAAGACGCTGCACGTTCGTATGCAGCGGCATGAGGAGAATGCGCGACACCTCGCAGGGTGGCTCGAGGGCCACGAGCAGGTGGACAAGGTGATCTACCCAGGTCTTGAGAGTCACCCCCAACACGAGCTCGCCAAGCGCCAACAATCGGGCTTTGGCGGGATGATTAGCTTTCATCTCAAAGGCGACCTGGAGACTGCTCGCCGCTTTCTTAAGCAGTGCTCGATCTTTGCCTGCGCTGAATCGTTGGGCGGGGTCGAGTCACTTATAGAACACCCGGCTATCATGACGCACGCTTCGGTGCCAAAGGAGACCCGTGAAGAGTTGGGTATTTCCGATGGCTTCATTCGCCTCTCTGTGGGGATCGAAGCGGTGGCGGACCTACAGGCAGACCTCGAAGCTTGCTTCGAAGCCGCTCGAGGTTAGCTTCCGACGACGCGATTTTCGTGACTGGCTCGGCGGCCTGTGCGTAAAATCGTGGGATGCGTTTCCGCTATCTCGCCTTGGCTGGACTCCTGCTTTGGGGGAATCCAGCACAGGCCGAAACCGTCGGAGAGATTCCCGAGGAAGAGCAGCCCGATAGTGTTTCGTGCGGCTCCACCAATCGGGGCGCGCTTTACGATGCGGCGATGCTTCCAGCGCGCGGACATGGCTTCGTGATGGCAGAGCCGTGGCGCTCTCGAGGAACGCGATACGGAACGGTTGAGCTTGTGCAGCTTATCGAACAGAGCTCGGCGGAGGTTGCGAGCCTCTTCAAAGGCAGCCAGCTGAGTGTCGCAGACATGTCCCATGAGCAAGGCGGCCCGCTGCGAATGCATCGCTCACATCAAAGTGGCAGAGACGTGGATCTCATCTACTACGCCATGGACGCGGACGGAGAGCCCTTCTACCCAGACAGCCACATGGCCTACTACACGCGAGAAGGACAAGCGACGCACGCCAAGTCACCGCGTCGGGTTGAGAACATTCCCGTGCGCTACTTCGACCTGAAGCGCAATTGGGCGCTGGTGCGCGCCATGATGCGAAATCCCGATGTGCACGTTGAGCACATTTTCGTGTCGCCACGTGTCAAGCGGTGGCTTCTCACCTATGCGGCCCACATCTCCGAAAACAAGGCAACGATAAAGCGCGCCACCAAGGTCTTGCATGCACCGCGCGATGTGAAGGGTCACAACGACCACATGCATGTTCGGATTGGCTGCCCCGAAGAAGACATCGCAGCTGGGCGCTGTAGAACCGCAAGCGCTCCAAAACCACGCAAGTCAAAACGCTGGAATCGTCTGGTCCACTGCCCGAGCCCCGCAGACGTGACGCTCAAGCTACCTCGAACCTAGGAATTTTTCTTATCGTCGAGTTTGTCCCAAGCACCGCTAGCTATCTTCTCGTTTATCCGGTTGCTTAACTCCTCGGGAACATGAGTCTGAGGCAAGTGGCCATAGATTGCGACAATATCCCGTAGTGGCGCATCATCCTGCCCGTGCCCGGAACCGTAGCGGCCGTAGGTTGGCAGCGATTTGCGAAGGCTCACCTCACCGCCCGACTTTATGAAGCCTTTGTCGAGGGCAACGCCAACACGAGCGGGACATCGGCATGGATTCATCGGATCGACATGCTCACATCTGGGCGCAAGATAATCAGAGATCTTCTTCTTTGCGCGTGATAGACGAACTTTGAACGCCGACTTGGTTACGCCCAGGGTTTGGGCCGCGTGTGAGTCGCTCAGGTGCATGATAGTACTGAGCACGAATGCGGAACGTTCACCCGGCGACAAGCAGTTGACGACAGATGTCATGCACCCCTGCTTGAGTTCCCAGAGCAAGAAATCGCGACGAGGCTCGGTAAGCGATCTCACGATGTCTGTTCGAGTGGCCTCCGAGCGAAGAATCTCGTCGAGCATATCGAACGAAAGCTCAGGCTTGCGCTCAAGGGTCTTCTCCAGAACATGCTGAGCGATCTTGAGCAGCCACAGCGCAATCTTCTCGGGTGGCGGCATCTTGGCTGCGCCAACATACGCACGCAAGAACGTCTCTTCGACAACCTTCTGTGCCCGCTCCTCATCGAGGCACATGCGAATCGCAAAGTTGTACTGGCCGGGCAAGTGTTCGGCTAGGAGCTGCTCAAATTGCGCGGGGCCGGATGTCACCTAGTAACTATTCTAGCGAGCTTTTAGAACAGAGGCGAGGGTTACCGGGTGATGTCTGTGCTTGGCTTTGACACCGGCGGTTCGGGAGTTGGTTCAACACAGCCGGTGTCGTGATACTCGGTGGGAGTTTCCTTTGCTCCCGTCGTCCGCTGCTTGCTATTTGTCGGAACCTGAATCCTGTCCAGCTCGGAGGTGACCTTGAGCAGCATGTCGACTTTCTCTCGGTGCGGTAGAAACGCGCTCTTGAAGCCCGCGATCAGAATTTCTTTGATCTGATCGAGTGTCCATCCGTAGTGCTGGTGGCAAAGCAAGAGCTCCTTGCTCACGGTGGTATCGGTAATTAGCCGATTGTCAGTGTTGATTGTTACCCGAATGCCGTAGTCCACATAAAAGTCGACAGGGTGAGCAGCCCAGCTCTTTGCCGCCTTGGTCTGGAGATTCGATGATGGACAAATCTCCAATGGGATTCGGTGATCGTTAACGTAGTTGAGAAGCTCGCCATCTTCGCGAAGCCGAGTGCCATGACCAATTCTATGCGCACCGCATTTGTGAATCGCCTGGGCGATGGAGTCGGGCCCAAACGCTTCGCCTGCGTGAGCGGTGCAATTAATGTTGTTGTCGAGAATCAACTGAAACGCCGCCATGTGCTCTTTGGCGGGGTTGTTGACCTCTGAGCCGGCAAGATCAAACCCGACCACACCTCGATTCTTGTAGGCGACAGCGAGCTCCGCCATGCGAAGCGAACTCTCAGCGTCCATGGAGCGAATGCCACACAGAATCAGGCCATAGCGAATGCCGAGCTCGCGCTTTGCTCTGCGAAGACCGCGCAACACGGCTTCAATGATATCGGTAAGCCGTAGCCCATTGCGTGTGTGCAACATTGGTGCATAGCGCACCTCAATAAACCAAACACCTTCATTCCATGCATCTTCTGCAAGTTCGAAGGCCGCCCGCTCGAGTCCCTCAACGGTTTGCAATACCGACAGCGTGATGTCGAATCCTTTCAGGTAGTCATCAAGGGAGTTGCAGACATCACCAGCATAGAGAATCTTGAAGAGTTCGTCTGGGTCGTGACTTGGGAGCGCAACGCCCTGCTCTTCTGCCATCTCGAGGATACTTGTTAAACGCATACTGCCATCGAGGTGCACATGCAAATCGGTTTTTGGCAGGCTCTCGATGAGTTCTAAACTAAGCGCGGCAACCATCGAAGCAGCATAGCAGGTTTCCCTCCACTGCTCTGGGCGGGCTCGCTTCGATGTTAGCTTGCGATGCCGAGCGCTTTGGCTTTGCCCTCTACACAGGCGAGTACTGGGGCTGCCGCGTTAATGCCGTCGAGTCGAGAGATGTGGCGAATGCCTGTAGGCGAAGTGATGTTGATCTCCGTCAAGGTGTCGCCAATAACGTCAAGACCCACGAGAATTTGGCCGTACTCGCGAAGAACGGGTTTTACGGCGGCAATAATCTCGAGTTCTCTGCTGGTGAGTTCGGTCTTGTCGGCCCGCCCCCCAACATGCAGATTGTCGCGCGCTTCGCCTTCAGGAGGCACTCGGAGCACCGCACCGATTGGATCGCCATCAACAAGAATAATGCGCTTATCGCCAAGCTTTGCGTCTGGCAAGTAGCGCTGGGCCATGGTCCATACCTGGCCGCCCTGCGTTGAGGTCTCGATAATCGAGCTGGTGTTAGGATCTCCATCCCGTATTAAGAAAATCCCCAACCCACCAAAGCCATCGACAGGCTTTAGGATGATGCCGCCATCTTGCTCGCCCAAGAACTCTCGGAGACGCGATTCACTGCGTGTCACAATCGTTGGTGGAATGAACTCGGGAAACGAGAGAATGCTGAGATGCTCGTTGTGCTCTCGCAGGCCGCGCGGGTCGTTGACGAGAACAGTCTTGCCTCGCCCATGATCGAGAATCCACGTTGCTTGGAGATACTCGACGTTGAGTGGCGGGTCGGCGCGCATGAAGACAGCGCCAAAGAACGATAGAGAGTGCGTCTCCCGCTCACCACATGAGAACGCCTCGGCTGGGGTGTTGGCCAACACCGCAGTTGTGAGTCGCGCGCTAGCTACCGCATCGTTTCCTTCGAGACCCAAGTGACCTACCTGGCAGGTCCAAAGCTCGTGACCCCGCGTGACGGTTTCGAGCATCAAGGCGTAGCTGGTATCCCCGGAGAGTTCGAGTTTGCTTAGCTCGTCGACGATGAAGAGAATTCTCAAGACGTAGGTACTTTCTCGCCCTCTTTGCTACCAACTCCGACTTTATTGGGCAGCAGATGCTCAAGGCCAAGCTTGCGCATGCGGTAGTAGAGAGTGGAGCGATTGATGCCAAGAATGCGAGCCGCCCCAGCGATGTTGCTTCCGCTCTGATCCACAGCCGCGATGATCTCCCGCTTTTCCTCGTCCTGAAGCCGAACTCCCAACGGTCGGGCCGCATCGGTTTCTTGGACACTTGGCCCTGACGCTGAAGGGGCAACAGTCTGTGGTACGGCGCTAGGAGATTTACCTAGCCGCGAAAAAGCAAAGTGGTCAGCCTCGAGATTTGCTCCCTTGACCAAGATCATCGCGCGTTCAATGATGTTCTCAAGTTCGCGGACATTGCCAGGCCAGGGATAGGCCCGCAGCTTGTCCATTGCCTCAGTCGTTACACCCGTGACGGTCTTTCCTGAGGATGCGGCGAATTTTGCGATGAAGTGGTTTACCAGCGCAGGCAAATCGCCGTGACGATCGCGCAATGGTGGCAATTTAATCGGGAAGACATTGAGTCGGTAGTAGAGGTCTTCGCGGAAATCGCCCTTCTCGATCATCTCCTCGAGGTTTCGGTTTGTTGCCGACACAACACGGACGTCCACATGGATTGTCTCCGCACCACCGACGCGCTCAAATTCGCGTTCCTGAAGTGTTCGAAGGAGTTTGATCTGCACGTCCATGGGCAAGTCACCAACCTCGTCGAGGAAGAGTGTTCCGCCATCGGCAAGCTCGAAGCGCCCCGCGCGTTGGTTGATAGCACCGGTGAATGCGCCCTTCTCATGCCCGAACAATTCTGATTCCAGAACGCCCTGAGCCAGGGACGCGCAGTTGACACGCACAAACGGCTTCCCTTCACGAGGTGAGTTGATATGAATTGCGTGAGCGACAAGCTCCTTGCCTGTTCCAGTTTCACCACGCAACAACACCGTAGATGCAGTCGGAGCAACTTGCTCGATGCTCTCGAGCACCTCCCGAAGCGCCGTGCTCGCACCAATGATCTGCCCAAAGTCGAAGGCACCGTGGATCTCGTTGTTTAGATAGCCAGTGTACTGCTGTAGTTGCGATGTGAGTCGGCGATTCTCGCGCTTGAGATGAAACCTCTCCATCGCCTGCAAGAGGGTGCCGCGAACCTCTTTGGCATCCCACGGTTTGGTGATGTAGCGATAGATCGTGCCCTGATTGATCGAGTCAATGAGTACATCGACATCGGTAAAGGCCGTAAGAATAATACCAACCGCATCTGGACGAATCTCTTCGGCCTTGGCAAGGAGCTCAAGCCCGGTCATCTTTGGCATGCGCTGATCCGTAACGATCACGGCAAACTCTTGCTTGGTGAGAAGCTCCAAGGCCTCTGACGGATTGTCGACAGAGGTAATGTTGAAAGCCCGTCTGAAGTTGAATCGGAAAGCGTCGAGATTGTCCTGCTCGTCGTCAACGACCAGTACTGGGTAGTCTTTGGGGTCAAGGGTCATGGCGTAGTGCCCCCGCAGAGTACCGCAAAGCCGACCATTCGCGGGCCTACTAGCGCCCGATTCATGAATATAGAACGCGCTCACTCGTCTTCTCGCCCGCTAGACAGACTGGCTCTGCCACTCTTCTTCGTTGTTCCTCGGTCGCTTGCCCCAGCAAACTCCCTCTTCCCGCCTCGCCAGCAAACAAGCTGACTTCGCGATCACGAATCAATGTCCATGGATCGCGCACTAGCGCCCAATATTGGGGCGAACGCTGTCTCTCAGCGGCAGAAGACGGCAAGTTCGAGCATCGGCGGACTTCATTGGCCATGGAGCCTTCGTATCGACGAGCTTGGCGCATCGGCCATAGCCTTTCAGGAAATCACGAAGACCGACAGAGATTCAATTGCAGCCAAGCGCAGGCTCGGCGCCTGGGACTGCGCTGTACTCGAAGTGAGCAGCCTGGCTCGCTGAGCTTGTCGCCAGTATTGCACTGGAGATAGCACCACGACTCATGAGCGAAGAACGAATGTGCGGTGGTACGTTCTTAGAACTCGCTGGAGCGCGCGAGGCTCGATAGGATGTCGCAGGACCTGTGCCCGATTCAGTAAGCAAGAAGCATGTGGCACCCAATGAGGGCATGACCGCGCTGGTCGTCTTTGTGGCAAGCTTCTGTCTGTACGCGCTCACCAGTTCTCCAGCAATTGGTTGGCTTGACTCGCCCGAATTCGTCGCGCAAGCAGCAACGCTTGGTGTCGCACATTCCCCAGGTCATCCCCTACCTGCGCTGCTTGGACGTCTCGCAGGCCTCATGCCAATTGGTGATCTGGTTTGGCGTGTCAACCTTGTGTCTGCTCTCTGTGCCGCGGGGGCGGTATCACTCCTCTTCGCATCGGTTCGCCGCGTGCTTGCCATTGTCGCTCCGCGCATGGGTTCGGCGAGCACCCGGGTTTTGGCAACGAGTCTCGCCTTGGTTGCCGCTGCCAGCTGGGCTCTTTGGTCAAACGCCGTTCGAGCCGAGGTGTACGCGCTGCAGAGCTTGCTGAGCCTAAGTGCCCTCTACGCATTGATCCGCTTTGAGGAGAGCCAGCATTCGCGCTGGATCTTGTTCGGCTCGTTCTCACTTGGCTTGGGGCTCGCAAACCACCATCTGCTTGCGCTCACAATCCTTCTGCCCGCGCTCCTATTTGTTCTGATGCGCCCCTCTCGTCCGCATCGAGCAACGTACTGGCGAGCGGCCATGATGGGTGTCTTGGGCCTCTCCACTCTCCTGTATCTGCCAGTGCGTTCGCTAGCGCATCCTCTCGTCAACTTTGGCGCCCCACACACGCTAGAGCGATTTTTTTGGACACTGCGAGGTGCCGCGTTTAGTAAGTCAGCCAACCTCGAACACGCATCGAGCCCCGTTGTTGACGCGATCCAAATTGTCATTGCCCTGGGTGAAGCACTCACAATTCCCCTCTTTCTCTTCGCAGTATATGGCGCGATTGCGGGCCGCAAGAATGCAAAGCGGCTCATCAATTTTCTGATTGGCATTTCAGTGATGTGTGCTGGTGCGCGAGTACTTCTCGGTTTTGACCCCGAGACTCCGGACCACCACGCCTATCTCTTGCCAGCCATCTTCGCGCTGTATTTGCTAGCAGCGTCTGGTGTTGCGCACCTCATTGCTCTTGCAACCTCGGCCAAGCAGCCTCTTCCCAAAGCCCCCGCCCTTGCAGCCGTTGCACTTGCCCTCCTCGTCCCCATTCAGATTACCATCCAATGGAACACCTCAAATCAGCGCTCAGCATGGGCATCTGATGATATGGCGCACTGGGAAATGGCTCAGCTGCCGCCACGGGCTGTGCTCTTGCAAGCCTACTTTCAAACGACCTTTCGCACATGGGCCCTTCAGAGCATTGAGGGGCATCGGCCAGACGTCGCGATCCTGGACAGAAGTTTTCTTAGCTACCCTGGAATGCTCGGAGAAACACTTCTGCGCTACCCAGAGCTTAGCGACCTAATCCAGGCACCCCTCGTGGCAGGCTCGCCATCGCCAATTGCCCTGCTGCGAGAAACCAACACGACGCGACCGGTACGTGTGCAGCTGCACCCAAATGTTGATGCACCCTTGGTTCGGGAACTGAAGCCCGCAGGCGCTTGGGCAAGCTTTGCCGGCGACCAAACTGCGGACGCTACGATGCGCGATGAGCTGACAAGGCTCCTACTAGAGGCGCCCGCGTCGGAATCATCGGAAGTTCGTGGTGCGGTGCTATGGCACGATGCGACTCGCCTCGATGCACTCTGCATTCTCGGCGATCGCGAGTGGGCACAACGTGTCTTGCACGATGCCCTGGCGCTGGCCCCAAGCGACCGTATGCTTGCCGAGATGGCCGATCGCTGCGGTCTGCGACGTGACTAGTGTGCGGCTCAGAGGAATAGAAAATGTGCTGGCGACGGGAGCTCGTTCTTTGACAAGGCGCGAAGGACGACCTCGCTGGGGCAAGCAAGGATCTGAGCAACGATGAGCCGAAGGCGTTCAAAGGGCGAAGAACCGAGCCAGGGCGTTCTATGCCTCTGGATCCCACACGAG
>JANTGM010000138.1 GCA_024762925.1 Kofleriaceae bacterium
GAAATACAAATACAATCACCAGCGAGGGCATTCTTCCCTTGGTGGAAAATCACCTAGGCAATACGCGTTGACGCTACCAGTCGCCGCATGATGAAATTGGGCTAGAACTCTCCAGTTAAGGGTGGACCTAAAAACGATCCACTCTCAGCTCTAGTGCGCGATCCATGGACATTGATTCGTGATAGCGAAGTTAGCGCGTTTGCTGGCGAGGCGGGATCCAAGCAGGCATTTCACCGCCTTGGTATACCTCTTAGAGAACCCGAAACAACGCCCTCTTTGCTGCATCCCGCACCTCTGCCACGGGATCCTCGAGAAGCGCGCGTAACCAGTCTCCAACGCGTTCGGGATCTTGGTCTGACAGTGCCACAGTAGCAGCAAGTCGCACCGTGGCATCAGGATCTCGAAGTGCCTCAGCGATTTGACTGGCGAAACGCGTAGGATCAATAGTGGCCATCACTTCAACACCAAGGCGCCGCATATCGCCATCTAAGGCCGACCGAACTTGCTCGGCAATCTTCTCAATGGAGCCGTGACAGTCGCGTCGAACGATTTGCTTTGCGGCAGTGCTCGCCGCCGGAAGCTTCTTGAGCAAACGATGTTGTCCCTCGGAATCCGGGCTGCGAATAAGTCCCAACAACGCAGCCCCTGCAATGGCCGAGTCTGTGTCTTCCGCAAGCGTCGCGAGTATCTCGACAGCTTGTGCCGAGTCCAAGGTTGCAAGCGTGGTGGTCAACTGCATGCGAACGGCAACCGAGGGGTCGAAACAGCTCTCCTGCAACTTCTGTATTACATCCGCCCTGGTCACGCCTTCAAGTGCCTTGAGAATTCCCACGCGCACACTCTCCTTCGGATCCCCAAGTGCGTTGAGCATCGCGCGAATGGCATCGGGTACCTCAAGTGCTGCGAGTGCACGAGCCGCTTCCACTCGAAGATCAGGATTGTTCGAACGCAGTAGCGCTTGGATGAGCCCAAGAGAACGAGCGTCGCCAATCTTCCGAAGAATTCTGAGTCCACACGCCTGCATGATTGGATTCTCCTGTCCCATCATCCAATCGTGGATTCCCTCTACATGCCCCGAGAAGATTTGCGCCAGCGACTTCTCACTCGTGGCAACAAGCTTCTCGTGTGTGGACCGCAATGATTCAAAGATGGCCCCAGCTTCCTTCGGAGTAGCAACGCTTCCAACGGCCTCAATAGCCAGTATGCGAACATCGGGCTGTGGGTCGACGATCGCCTTGAGTAGGGCAGCTTTGGCTTGCGCTCCGTCGGGGTTGTTTGCGAGTCCCTGGGCGCACAGTTGTCGAACCTCTGCGTCGGGGTCCCGCGCGAGCGCCAAGGTTAAAGCCTCGAGCGCCGTCTTATCGTGCATGCTGGCCAAAGCTGCGGCTGCTCGGCGGCGCGTCTCGATCTCTTGACTGTTGCGAAGTGCATCTAAGAACTGTTCTAGGAGTCCATCTGGTTCCAGGCCGTCTGAGTCGTGAATTGGCCCTTCGTCGGAAAGTGGTTTTGGACGCAGGTTGGAGAAAAAGACGACGCGGATAGCTTCCTCCTCTTTCTCCAGCGCATCGCTAACTTGGTGACGCAAGATTGGGTCTTTCATCGCCTGCAGAGGTTCGCCGATGCCTCGAACGCTGCCCGTTAGGCCAAGTGCGATGATGCGAAGTGCAGGATCCAAGCTCCCTGCGGTGGCGCTGGCAACAAGCTCATGAGCCCGGTCCCCGCCGAGCCGACCGATTGCCACCGCAGCACGGTTGCGGACAAATGGATCCGGATCATTTAGGACGCCTGCAAGCACATCGAGTTCGGAGTTGGAACCAACCTTGCCAAGACCATTCACCGCAGCAGAACGAACGAACGGGCTTGGATCCTCCAGCCCAGAAACCAGCCCCAGTAACGAGTCCTCACATCGAATTTTTCCAAGAGCACCGGCTGCACTCGAGCGCAGCAGCGTATCTTCTTCGTGCAGCATTAGACGAAGGAGTTTGGCGGCGCGAGGATCGCCAGTCTTGCCCAACGTCCAAATCGCGCCCAAGCGTGTCTTCACATCTTCTGAAGCCATCAAGACATCGAGCAAAGGACGAACGGATTCGTAGCCCAACGCTGCCAACGTCGCACAAATGGAATCGCGTTGCTCACCACTGGTCTGTGGCATGGCAGCCAGCAGCAGTTCGATAGCGCGCGCCCCTCCAATCGCACCAAGAGCCGTCGCAGCAGCTGTGCGAATGCTGTCTTCTGGGTCGCCTAGACAAAGACCGAGTTCATCAATCGCGTCAGATGCGCCACGAGCACCGAGAGTCTTTGCCGAGAACGCACGCACTTCGATGTACCGATCTTGCAGCGAAGTGCGCAGCATCGAGTCTACCTTTGGACCTGCCACCATGCTCAACACCTGAGTAGCCGCGTATCGCTCCTCGTCGGACTCACTGCCATGAAGAGTTACCAACGCTGGAAGTTCTTGGCTCAGAACATCACTGGGAAACCGCATCAGAGCCGCAACCGCTTGGGCGCGGTGCATCGAATCGCGGTGTGAGAGCAGAGCAATGAGCGGCGCACAGGAGACGGCATTGCCAAGGTCGCCGAGCGATTCAATGGCAGCAAATCGAACTTCCTCCGATTCATCCTCCAGGCGGCGCAGAAGATCGGTGGCGTGGCCTGGATCGCCAACTGGGCCAAGGAGCGAAGCGATTCGCTCACGCATAAAGACATCGTTGTCGTCTAGGTGGCGTGCGAGTCGCTCAGAGAGCCCAGCACGTCCAACAGCGATGAGACGAGACCTGGCTGCCAATTCTTTGTTGGGATCCGGCGATACCAAATCGGCGAATGCATCTTCAAGCGCTCCAAGCCTCTCCAGCGCGAGCGCGGCTCGGCGCCGGACCTCGGGATTCGAATCGCTAAGGGCGTTTTCGATCGGGCTCCTATCTTTGGGAGCAAGTGCCTCGATTGCTTCCAATGCACGAAAACGCATCCAATACTCTGGATCTCCGAGCGAATTCACCAACAGCGGCAACGCACCCTCGTCGCCAATACGCCCCAGGGAAGTCGCAGCTTGAGAGCGCACAGCAGCCACAGGATCGCGCAAGATGAGGTCCACCAGGGGACGAAATGCTCTGTTGTCCGCAATGTCACCAAGCGCATTTGCCACCGATATCCGCATCTGCTCTGAGCGATCGTTGAGGCGCTTGATCAGGGCATTGGTGGCTCGTCGATCCCGAATTTTTCCTAGAACCTGTGCTGACCAGATGCGGGCATTCAGATTTGGTGCAGCGTCCAGACTGTTTAGCAGCGGCATGGTTGCATCTTCGCCAAAGCCAGCGATCACCTTCGCGAGCCTAGGCGAAGCCCACTCGTCCACATTGCCAAGCTGAGAGCACAACTCCGGCAGAATGCTGGAGTCGCGAATGTGGCCAAGTGCCTCTGCCGCGGCAAGCTTCACATCTGAGTCTTCTCGCGTGTCACGCATCGACTCCAGCAGCCCTGGCACTGCCCGTGGGTCGGCTAGTTGGCCAAGTGCGGTGGCGCTGCGAGCGCGTGTCTGCCAGGCGCTCGCGGTCCGCAGATTCTTCATGTAGCGCTCGGTGAGTCCCAAGAGATCGAACGCCTTTCGCATGGCGTCGCCTGTGAGTTCCGCGTCAGATCCGAGAAGCGTTCGAAGCTCATCTTCGATCACCGTCAAGTCGTAGCTATCACGCATGTCAAAGAGCAGTTTGTCGATTCCCTTGTAGTTGCGTTCGCGCAGCCCCTGAAGAAGACCACGCACCTCGCCAGCCTGCTTCAGGAGTTTTCGGCTAAGCGCGCGCCTCAGCGCGCCTCGTCCCACCACGACCAACGTCGCCATGACCGAAATCCCGAGGAGAACCGCGACCGTTGAGTAAATGAACGTCAAGGTGTCTCGCCCTCGCGTGGCGGCGTTCTCGCTTCCAAGCGTGCTCGCGATTTGAGCACATCCTCGATGCGCTGCACCAAATCACGAGTGTCTAGTGGCTTCTTGAGCAATGCGATGGCTCCAACTTCTTCGGCCCAGAACCGATCCGCTGGCCCCACTTTGCCGCTCATGAGCATTACGGGAATGCCAGCACTTGCCTCGTTCTCCTTGAGGCGTCGCGTTGCTTGAAACCCATTGACGCCTGGCATTATGACATCGCTGAGTATTAGGTCGGGAGCGCGCTTCGCGACCTCGACGATCGCAGACTCGCCGTCGCGCGCGGTGCTCACGTCGAAACCAGCTGCCTTGACGCTTCTCACGAGCGCCGCAAGCAAGTCCGGTTCGTCATCAACAATGAGTATGCGATAGCGACTCATGTGGTGCCAGCAAACCCTTTCCGCGCAAACTTATCCCAATCCTTTCGACCTTTAAGAAAATCTCTTAGCCCTCGAAGTTGATGCCAAACGAGATACTGTCGATAACCGAAGTTCGAGACGAAGCCCGAGAGCAGCAGGAGGAGTGCATCCTTCACCCTCGGATAGCCAAAGAGTACCCGCTCTTGGGTTGCACCGGCCTCCTGCCCGTAGATGGAGACAAGAACCGATGCGGTGCTCAAGACGGTATTCATGGCGGTCGCTAGCAACATGAAAGCCACCGCATGCTGCACCGAGAGAAGACCTGCTGCGACCGTTATGGGAACAATGATGTAGCCAGCTGTTTCGATAATGGGCGCAAAGGCCTCAAAGAAGAGCTGATACGGCAACGAGAACCAACCGATTTGCTTGTAGCGCTTCCGAAAGAACATCTTGCGGTGATACCAGAGCACTTCAAGCAACCCGCGATACCAACGACCGCGCTGCTTGCCAAGATCGTTGTAGACCTCTGGAGCCTCTGTCCACGCAGTGGGATGCGGATAGAACTCGACTCGATAGGGCCGCTCTTTGTCGAGCATAAATCGGTGCAGGCGGAGAATGACTTCCATGTCCTCGCAGACGGTATGAGCCCCTGCGCCGCAGTACTCTTCAACGACCTTGCTCCTTACATGCTTGGTGAGAAACCCCCCTGCCTCGGTGACAAGGTCGCGTCGCATGAGGGCAAAGACGCCAGAGAGGATGAGCAGGCTATTGAGTCTTGAGAGCGCTGTACGCCCTTGGGTGAAGGACCGCATGTACTCCGCGACCTGGAAGCGGGCGATCCACTTCTTTGGCAAACGGAGTTCCTTGACCTCGCCATTTTCGATCGTGGACCCGTTGGAGAGCCCGACCTGGGTGCCTACTGCGATGATCTCGCTTGGATTGTCTGCAAGCACCTGCATCGCGCGTAAGAGCGCAGTCGGTTCAAGCACGCTATCGGCGTCCATCGACGAGACAAAGATTCCTTGCGAAGCGTTGATTGCGGCATTGAGGGCATCGGCCTTGCCCCCATTGGCTTTGTCGATAAGCAGCATGCGATTCACGTTTGGTGGCAGCTCGCAGCGCGCCTCATACAACCCGAGAATCTCTGCGGTCTGCAGCTGATCTCGATAGTTGATGTCAGCACGTTCAAACTGGAAGGCATCGCGAAGCACTTGCACCGTATTGTCCTTTGAACCGTCGTTGCAGATCACCACTTCATAGTTTGGGTAGCGAAGCCTCAAGAGCGATTTGACACTCTCAATGCAGGTGACCTCCTCGTTGTACGCCGGTACCAAGAGTGTGAGAGGCGGAAAGAACTCGTTGCCGTCGTCCGTGTCTGGTGGACGAAACACATCCCGATGCAGAAGTCTTCTTACTCGAATCGCACTGAGCCAGACGAACCAGAAATTCAAGCCAAAGAAAGCCAGTAGGTAGACGATCACGAGACCGTCCATGACTACCAGGATTGACTTGAGAACTTCCAAGGGTCGCCAATTTTAGCGTGCTGAGCACCGCGAATCGCAATCTTCTCGGCATTTCCCAAAGATTGGTGGCTTGGACGGCTTCGTGCTGGGCAGCTGGCAGTAAGCACTTCAGTAACTACACAAGGCTGGGGCACCAAAACGACGATATTTCTCCAAAGCCGCTAGATGACGAGGGCAAGAGTTTTCGCGTCGGCAACTGCCACCGCAGTTGGTGGCTACCATGCAGATGACAAAAAAGAGCCAGTGAGAAGAACACTGACTCTTTTGATTCAAACGGACGCGACTAGGAGCCGCTCTGCACTAGTCAATAATGATGATGCACTCGGGAATGATGTCGGGATTGAAACTGAGAGCCCATTCAAAGATGTAGCCATTGTCGATACCCCAGTCATCGATTGCGCGAATTGTCCACTCGCCGTTGAGAGTACACCCCACAAGATCGTTGGCAACGCTGCCATTCGGTCGGTAGTCGCCAGCGGGCAAGACACCAACACCGGGGTTTTGGTTGGCCCATTCAAGCATTGGCGGATTCGCCGCATCAGCAGTCCAACAGTATTCGAAGCCAACCCCCGGAACTGGATCCGTTCCGTCGTTGTCGTCGGGCATGCCCATGTAAATCTCTCCGCCAGTGGTTCCCAAGAACTGCTGAAGAACCATGACTTGACCGGAAGGACAGACCATCTCAATTTGTAGGTCGCGCAGCCAGGAGTGCTCCATCACAACACATGCCGAGACAAAGCCATCTGCACTATCCAAAGTCTGTCCATCGTCGAATCCGCCGATGTTTAGACTCGTGGAGTAGACGGTTCCATTGCCGTCGGGAATTGCCAATGGGTCGCCACCAAAGCTGGCTTCTGCACAATCGTCAACCCCCATCCCACCATCAGGGGTTGGGATGTTTAGGCAATTTGAATCAAAGGCACACTCACTGTTTTCACAGTCGGTCTTGCCATCGCAATTGTCGTCAATGCCATCTGAGCAGTTGACCTCGGTATCGGCGACTGCAACGCACTCTTGCGTGTTGTTGGCATCGGCGCCTCCATTTCCACTTCCGCCGTCGCCGCCCCCACAACCTATGAGCAACGCAGAAAAAGCAATGGATACGGAAATTGTGGAAAGCGAAAGGGTCAATGAAAAGCTCCTTAGTGTGACTAGCCCCGATCCTGCCGCAATATGCGGTACCGCATCAAGACATAAGATGAATTTCCCCACATAAGCGCAAGCACCACCGCTATCTACAGGCAGTTGCCGCCAGAGTGCTGATGCGTTGAGAGCAGCTGAGTTGAGTGCGGCGGCAGTTTTTGACGAACTCGGCATGTTCCTAGGTTGGTGTCAACCGAAAATTTCCCTGGACAGACCGAGTTGTCAGAAAGGTTCGAGTTGTCGGGTCGCAAGACGCCCGGTCTCGTCGGTCCCACAAGCGAACTCTGGCTGGCTGCATGACTCAGAGAAGTTCGGAGAGCGTAGAAACTCACAACTGGTGTCGCATGAACCGACCAACCAACATTCGAAACCAGAAGATTGAAAGCACCACGATTGCTTGGCTACGATTCGGCACCTTGGATCCCCAGAAAGCACTTCTTCAACTTGTTCAAGCGCTGACAGACGGCGACAAAGACGCGGAGAACGTTGCTCTCGACCTTCTTGCCAATCCCCCCGCTTGCACCGCTGAAGCCATGGGGTTTTATCCTCGGGGAGATGAATCCGACTTCGAACGCAGTTTTCGAGGAATCGTCAGCATGCTCGGCGAGCGACGCTTTTTGAAGGTCCTTGAGGACAAATACGCTTCGCACGGCGTTGCCTCATGGCTTGACCAAGGCCTACTTCCGCCCGACAGGCTTGACGCCGAGACCCTGCAATTCTGGAACGACTTTGGGATCGGCGATTGGGAAAAGTCCTCTGTACGCACGCGCCTTAAGCGCTCCCTTGAGCAAAGCCTCATTCCCGCTGCGATCCAACTAGGAGATGCCCTCAAAGAAGTGGGCATGGCGCTCTTGAGCATCGAACTGGGAAATGGCGGTGACACGATCTACGCATGCACTTTGCCCATCGAACACGCACAACGGTGGCGAGATGTGGAGTTCTTGCGCTTGCCAAGTGGCGGCTCGTTGGCGATTCGGCGGTTTCACTGGGAGCGCTTCTTCTCATTCCTAGAGTACTCACTCAATCCAGAGCCACTTGAGCTTGTGCTTCCCCCTCAACTCCTGGAGCGCCCTCTGCGTGCCTTGCAGTCGACTCCCAATCCAAAGATGACCATTCCTCGCCGCAGAAAGCCGAAGGGCGGGGAATGATGGGTTTCATCCTCGCAGCGATGTGAACAGACCAGTGTCGCAAAACCAGGGGATCGCCTTCACCCGCAGCAGGTGCTCAACCAAGAACGTGATTCGCTGTCCCCAGAACGCCTGGGGACACTCGTGGCACTCTGTGCTATCCGTCTGAATTCACTACCCGCCAAAGTGGCTCACTGCTTGCTTAGCAAGAAGCCGCTATGAAACACATTGGACTCCTCCTAACCTCCTTCTTGGCTGTTGCTTGCGCTTCAGAAAGCGAAGCGCCTGACTGCGAAGACGGCAACTGCGATAGCAATGCGGGAATTGTTGGAACGCGAAATCCCAACGTCGCCTTGCTCGGAGGCTACAGCACGCTCTTCGACAAGACGCTGCCCTCATGTGTGGAGTTTGATGGCAAAGAGAAGCACGAGGCAGGAAGCCTGAGCCAAAGCTCAGAACTTGTCTATGTTGAGTCTCGAGAGGAGCTCGCCCGAGAACTCGGAGTCAATCTTGATGTTCAAGTAAAATACGCTGGAGTCGCTGATGGCAATTTGGGTATGGAAATGCTCAACAAGTTCAACGTCAGCTCGAGCGCGGTCACCGTCCTACTCAAGTACGAGACCAGCTACCTAAAGCTCAATCGCAACACGCCGCGTCTTACTGCGCGCGCAGAGCAAGCCTTGGCAGACGGTGCCGATGCCTTCTATCGAGCCTGCGGCGATCGCTATGTCAATGCCATCCGCTACGGAACAAGTCTCTATGTCATGCTGACCTACGAGACCCAAGATGAAGACTCCGCCAACAGCCTCAAAGCGAAACTCGTTGGCAGTGGTGGTGTGCCAGGCATCGAAGTGAATGCGGACATCGAAGCCAATCTCGTTGAAACTGCCTCCTCCAGTTCGACACAAGTGAGCATGACCATCAAGGCGGAGGGTGCGGGCACTGCGACAACAGTCTCGGTATCCGATCTCAACGCTGAGGGCCTTTCTGAGCGGCTCTTTGGAAAGATTGATCAAATGGTGGCAGAGACTAGCGAGTCACTTCGCAACGATCTTTGTCATGATGGAAGTGCTAAGAATTGTTCGGGGGCCCAGAACCGCATAAGTGCAGTGACGGGCATTAGTGTTGGCTTCTATGATCCAATCGCCTCAGATGCCTTAGCGCTCAACGAAATCACCACACAAACCACGGCGATTACCAACTACATCACCCATTGGACCCGCATTCAGGAACGAGCAGGACAGATTTACCATGGAGAAATCGCTCCCTTCCTAGATGCCAACACAAGCCAGCAAGCCCGCTACCAAGTCTTGCCACCGGCAGAACCCACAACAACGATTCCTGAACTCACCAACCTCGTTACGCGCTCAGATAGCGATTTCTTCCCGGAGACCGGCTTCTTTACGGGGCTTATTCAGCAACAAATCGATGATTGTTGGGACGGTGCGAGCCTTAGTCTCTTTGCCGAAAACTGTGACCAGGGCGCACAAGACAATGTGCGAGCTTTCTCTGACATCGAGGAAGCGCTCTTCCGATACGACGAAGATGCACGAGTGCTGCCACTGCGAGTGCGTCTCGGAACGGATGCGAAAGACGACAATGAAGCGGCTGATTACTGCCGCAGCTTCAACACAGAGAGCACGACCTACCGCATGCCAGTTCTGCTCGACTCAGACCTCGACAATGCCAACAACGTCATTGCTGGCGAGTTGGCGTTCATTGCCCCTCTTGTGGCGTTTGGGAACGTTGAGTGGAATGGCGATAGCACCAACGAGATTTGGATTCGACATGCCGACCCCGAAGCGCTCTGCACACGACTCGGCTTTGATGGTGACGATGCTCCCGCCTACATCAACGATCCTGCAAGCCCTGGTGGCAAGATCACCTGCCACAGCGGTTCGATTGGAGACTTTGGACATGACAACACCGTCATCTGTGTTCCCGATTCTGGTCCGATAAGCTCCGTACCCGCGCCGTAGTTTGTCTTGGTCACCCAAGCTTATGCGTGCGATCGCATCGCCCTTTGGCCGACTACTCGTACGCTTCAAAGTCCAAGATGGAGATGACGCCATCGGCAACCTTCACAGCCCGTCCTGAGTGGTCTGTTGCCAAGTGGATTGAGTACGCGTTGGGGAACGCCTCTCGGTAGCCATTGATGTGGGTTGGTTCGTTGTCAAATGCCGCCACAACCGCGCCGTGTTCGCCGAGAACCGCGTAGGTGCGAAGCTTGTAGACATCGTCATCCTCCTCGAGTGTTGGCTTCATCAGTAACTGCACATCGCCGTTATTGGGAACGGGAAATCCAAGGCGTTCGAGACAGGTTGCGCTTCCTGCACGCATCTCTTCGTGACGCCCCGTGACGTAGAAGACCTTGCCACCTGTATCGCGAACAGCCTGAACGAAGTGACATGCGCCCGGAACCATTTCGTCGATAACACAGTACTCGCTAGTAAAGAACCGCTCGCGCCAATACGCTTTGAAGGGCTCACGATGCACTGCCACCAATTCTGCGGCAAGCCCGGCATTGGCCATGGCTTCGCCAACATCCCAAGAGACCCAATGCTCAGCGCAGCTTCGCTTGAGCTCCTCAAGACCAACTTCTTCTCCATACTCGCGAAGGATGGCTGCTTGCCGAGGACCATTGTCGAGCAGCGTTGAGTCGAGGTCGAAGACGGCTATAGAACGCTCTTGGGTTCGAACTTGTGCAAGCACGGCTCTAAGAAGTTCTCGGGCAGCAGAGTCGGATAGAGGCAATGCCCCCGTAATTGGATCAGTCATAGCGTTCTTGAGCTCTCCTAGCTCGGCGGTCAAGGCGTCCAAGAGGGCGTCCATGCCGTATTCAGTTTCAACAAAGCGATGCACCGGTTCGTTGGCGCCACTGGAAGGAAGGTCAATTTCTTTTGTGCGACAGCGAACCAAGCGTCTTGCGGTGGGATGCATCTTGCGTGCAAGTTCCATGATGCCCACCCAGGTGGAATCGTCTGCTTCAAACTCGCAGATGACCGCATCGAGATGATCGGCGCCCATGGCTTCGCCGGCAGTCGCCGCATCTCCGGCAAACCGTATGTCCCAGCCACTGGTTACATATAGAGCCAGTGCTCCCCGGCGGTTCTCCTCGCTGCTCACCACCAAGATCGAGAGCCGCAGGTTTGGCCGCTCGCGATCGAGGACCTCCGAGTCTTGGAAGCGGTCCACCAAGAGCAGCCACTCATCGGGTGGAGCGTCTAAGCGAACTCCAACTCCACGCTCTTCCCCGTCGAGCATGCGGATGACGTGGCCCTTGACGCTCACCACCTCACCCCTTTGGTTGTCCATGACCGAGAGTGAGACGACAGCCCCTGGCGCCATGAGTTCGGAGGTCTCGAGAAAACACCCATCCACTGAAATGTCACGGGTATGACAAATCAACGTATGATCAACGCCGCCAATTTGAACGGTGGCAGCGAAACGGGCTCGCACCCGAGGTGAACGACGAGACATGCCGGATCGTTACCATGTTCGGAGTCACCGCGTCATTAGCCTCCGTGATGGACTTTGTGAGGCCTGCAAGGAGTCGTTAGAACGCCTTGAACAGCCGACTTGACCCCAGCGAAGCAGATCGGCAGGATGACGCCATGCGCCACAAGCCGATTTCCACCCTCATCGCTGGAGCTGTCCTTGCTCTGCCCGTGGCTGCAAGGGCAGATGGTTACTTCAGCAAGGGTGAAAAGCGGCTCGTCTTTCAGGAAGAGGGGGAGCGCAGTCGCACAGAGAAGATCACCCTGCTCTCTCTTGCTGGCGGGATGCTTCTGACCGGAGCGGTTGGCACATATTACTTGCTCGACTCGCAAAGCCTTAGTGATGAGGTGTCGGCTTCTGGGATGCACACGCTCAAAACTTGGAACCAAGAGCTGGAAGACACGCGCCTTGATGCAATTCGAAGCGGCAAGGTTGCAACCGTTGCCCTCGGCATGAGCGGTGCCCTGGCCGCTGCCACCATCGTGACCTACATCATTACCCAGCCCGATGCGGAAGTTGGCTACCAAGATTGGCAAACCAAGAACATGCCGAGCATTGCACCAACAAGAGGTGGGCTCGTCATGAGCAAGGGATGGAGCTTCTAGTGCGCACCATCCTTCTTTCGCTCGTTTCGTTGATGCTTGTGCAGTGCAAGCCGGACATTTCGAGGAACACATACTTTTGTGGGCCCGATTCGCTCTGTCCTCCAAACTTGGCCTGCCAGGTTGGGGACAATGAGAGTTTTACCTTTAACTGTGTCCTTCCTCGCGAAGTCGATGCCTTTACCTGCCCCGAGTTTACCGCCGATGCGGAACCAGACGATAACGCCGAGCAAGCGCGAGATATGGGAGATGTGGGGTGCGGCGAGCAGGTGCAGTTTCAAAACTGGGGCTGCATCATTGATGATGATGTTGACCACTTTCAGTTCACACGTCCCTCCGACTGCAATGGAGCAGATCCGCGCGCAAAAGCCACCCTGCGATTTCCTCTTGGCGCATCGCCTTTGGCCATGGAACTCCTGAACGAGGCCGGTGAGGTGTTGAGCACTGGCGAAATCTGCACCGACCAGCAGGACTCCACAGGGACCGAGCAGATCTGCGTTGAAAACCGCGATTTGCCACCTGGAACTTACCGCCTGCGAATCTCACTGGACGATGCGGCGAATGCAGATTGCGATGGTGCTTGTCGTTTCAACCACTACCAGCTCGTGATCGCGTCCCCAGTCATCTAGCGGCGAGCGAGAATCGTGCTGCTAGCGAGGCTGGGTAGCTACTAAGAGGCCTCCAGATGTGCCTTGTCGCAGGCTTTCTTGCGCGCTTCCCTTCGGTCTTGTTGACCTAATAGGGGGCTTGGTTTTTTTGGTTTGCCCCTGGCGTGGCGGTGCGATACCCCTTGGCCGAGACCCGCCTGTTTCGCGCAGGTCCTGGCATCCCCCCCCACAAAATCACTAGACCAACTAGGAATCCCCCCAACATGTCCCAACTACGAAACGTACTTTTTTCCTGCGCACTCGGAACTCTTGCGGCGTGTGCACAAAGCACCCCCGATGCCTCCGACTTTCAAATCAAAGGAAGCCAAGGCAAGACTGACAGCAGTGTCGAGGCGACCTTTGTTGAGTTCGAATTTGATGGAGAACTCGTCACCAACTCTTCGTTCAATCCCCGAAGCGCAATTGATGATCAACTGCTCTACACCATCGGCCACCTCAACGGACATGACTCCAACGGTGTTGGGCGCCTCGACAAAGTTCGCATCAGCGACATTCAAACCGAGTTTGTCGATGGCAAGACTCACGTCACGTACCACGCGGTTTTGCCCGCCGCTTGGGGACACCCAGACGACGTCCCCGACACGCACACCTTTCGCCTTCCGAAGGACATTAGTTTCAGCGGCCAAGAAGACTTCACCGAGAAGTACAAAGACGACTGCGTGGACCGCTTCGCCCACGACGTCGATGCGGGCATCATGTGGTACTACTACCGCCCCAATAGCAATGGCTGCAGCATCGACTCAGAAGATGTCGTAGAGCTAGTGGCAGCGGTTTCACCAAGCCCCACCAATACGACAGGCAAATACCCCGAGTACGACAAAGTTTGGGAAGACAATACACTGCGCGTCGTAGCCATCTTTGGCAAGAACGAAGCAGGCAAGACCTCAGGCGACCCTGGCATCACGGCGTACAACCGCTTCAGCCAGGCCATCAAACGGGAACTCCCCGATGCGACCCTCGAAACGGTACCAGCGCAGGTTCCGTTCTCGCCTGGAAACAACATGCCAGACACCACCTACAGGGCGACATTGGCCGACGGCAAGCAGGTTGAGGTTGTAGCGCTACTCATCGATGGAGTTCGTGACGCGGGCCCAGAATTTGATGCGCGCTACGAGTCGCTCAGCGGCAAAGCAGATCTCATTGCCTACAGCGGACACTCTGGACTTGGTGCCAACATCCGCGCACTCGCGCGCAAAGGCACTTGGGAAACCGGGCAGTACTCTGTCGTCTACATGGGAGGTTGCGACACCTACGCCTACGTAGACTCGGCACTCATTGATGCCCGGGCTGCGGTAAACGCAGACGACCCGACTGGCACGAAGTACATGGACATCATCACGAACGCACAGCCAGCGTTCTTTCACGAGAATCCCAACACGGTCATGTCGTTTGTTCGCGGACTTCTCAGTCACGACGAGCCACAAACCTATGAGCAGATGTTCGCAAACGTTGACGACTTTCAAGTCATCCTGGTCTCGGGTGAAGAAGACAACACCTATGTTCCAGGTGGCGGCGATGGCGACGTTGTCAAAGACTGGTCGGGGCTCGACGACGAAGGCTCAGTCTCGCGCAACCAAGAGCATCGCTACATTGCTCCAGCTGCAGACCTTTTGCTCGCTGCCGGAACATATGTCTTCGAGCTTGATGGCACCAACGACGCCGACCTGTACGTCAAAGTCGGCTCGGAACCAACAACTCGCAGCTACGACTGTCGTCCGTTCCTGACGGGCTCTCGCGAAACCTGTGTCGTTGACTTGCCAGCACCTGCAACGGTATACGCAATGGTTCGAGGTTGGGCTAGCTCATCAGAGTTTTCCCTAACCGCACGCTCGGAATAGCGCAGCAGACCAAACCTACGAGTCGCCCTCTAGTGTGGGATCCAGAGGCATAGAACGCCCTGGCTCGGTTCTTCGCGCCTTGTCAAAGAACGAGCTCCCGTCGCCAGCACATTTCTATTCCTCTGA
>JANTGM010000139.1 GCA_024762925.1 Kofleriaceae bacterium
GATTGACTGCCGAGAAACTTCTTGGAACGGCAGAATTCCACCGTGGCTAGCTCCCTTGGGCCTGGCTCATGGCAGCAGGGAAAAATGTTCCTCGGTCGGGTGTTGGGGAACGGCAGAATTCCACCGTGGCTAGCTCCCTTGGGCCCGGCTCATGGCAGCAGGGAAAGATGTTCCTCGGTCCGGGTGTTGGTGAAGAGTCGCCGGAGGCGCGTGCTATGGCTACCGCAACGAGCGCCGCAAGGACCAGGACGGGAAGGAATACACCGCGGCGTTAGTGGATCCTGCTGAGGCTAGCGTCGTCCAGCGAATCTACGCACTCTATCTCGAAGGCCAGGGGTACTCCGGTATTGCCAAGATCCTGAACCGAGAGGCCGTGCCGCCGCCCAAAGCTGGGCGCCGCGGAAGCGGGACATGGACTCATAGCGCCATCAGGGCAATGCTGATGCGGCCCAAGTACCGAGGGCTGTACGTTCATGGCAAGGTCAACCGGACGAGGCGCGGTGGCGGTCGCGTGGCAACTCAGGCGGATCCTTCAGAGGTGATGCAGATTGAGAAACCCGACTGGAGAATCATCGACGACATCACCTGGTTTCGCGTCCAAGATGAGATTCGGTCGCGGGCGCCTAAGCCATCGGAGAAGTCGACCGGGAGGAGGACAGCCCCGTCCGCAAAGTACGCACTTTCGCACATTGGGCGTTGTGCAAGCTGTGGTCTTGGCATTGGCGTCGGTCAAACCAAGGTCAGTGGCGGCAAGCGGGTGAGGAGCTACGTCTGTACGGGCTTCCAGAAGAAGGGAAAGGCGGTGTGCCCGGTGAACCTCAGCCAGCCCATGGCAGAGGTCGACGAGGCGATTGCGCGGCATCTCAGAGACCACGTCCTTACACGTTCCATGGTGCAGCGGCTGATTGAGGAAATCGACAGTGAGTTGAGCCGAGAGCTCAGTGGACCCAGAAGGGAGGCTGAGGAGATTGTCGACGAGCTTCGTGTGCTCAAGTCTGAACAGTCGCGTCTTGCGAAGGCCGTCGCACTTTCTGGCGACATCGCGGAACTGGTTTCAGAGCTCCGCAAGCGCAACGAGCGCATAAGGAGACTAGAGGCTGAACAGCAAGCTGCATTGCGCACCCCCGAAACCGTGAGGCGTCTGATTGCCGAAGTTCGGGCTACGGCGCTCACGAGAGCCGAGGAGCTGACCTCTGCGCTGGTCAGCGACCCGAGCGGAGCTCGAGAGTTCTACCTGAAGCTCTTCCCCGATGGGCTTCAGTTCAGCGAGGCCCGAAAAGGGAAGCGCCGAGTGTGGGCTATCTCTGGAGAAGCTCACCTCGGCAGTTCCAACTCTCTTAGTGACCCCACCGGGACTTGAAGACGTAGGCATGGTCTAAGGGTTTCACTTAGATGGCAGATGTTGCTGGAATCAGTGCTGGCGAAAGCGTTCTTGGGGTTCCGGTTCTTCCCGACAGGACGTTTCCCTACCTCGCATGTGGCCCCATGGTGGCCCCATTTTTCAAGACTTAGCGAATGCATCAGACCCTACGCGTACTATGCTGTACGCAACGACACCAGGTGTCCCAGGGCAACTATGAGCAATGATTCAAAGCACGAAAAAGGGCACCAGAAGGCTGGGAAAGAATCGCCCGCTTTTGATCCCAGACGGCCAAAGGTTGCCGAGGTCGTCGTCACGTTTCCCGTGAGTCGGGCGTCCGAAGAGCTAACCCCACGCGAAGAGCTAGACGTTGCTGGCGACCTTCACCGGCTTGCCGAGCAGTACGCCAGGAACGCGCACAGACGTGCCAGCGAAGAGGGGGTGGCACTCGGAAGCGTTGCCGATCCAGAACCACTCAAGCCGATTAGTACCCCTGCGGAGACCGCGGTTTGCAACCTAGGAGTGGAACACGAAATCTTGATGGCCCGCCGTTGGCTCGGAATTCCTGACCAGTCGAAGGTCTCAGAGGTCGAAGTAGCGATCAGAGAATTCGACGAGTCGAAGAAACAGCAACGCCCCGCACGCGAGGTGATTTCTCTCGTGGGTAGTGCAGCTATGGCAGCGGAAGAGTCCTCAGAGACGCTTCCAGGGATGCAAACGGTCGCGTGGCTACTGAGCAAAGCGACACGGTTGGCGCGGCTTGCTTTTGTAAAGAGGTTCGGAAATTTCGTCTACGACGAGCGCTCTGAAAACCTGCTACAGCGCTGCGTTGATAACATTCGGGCCGTTGATCCAAAGATCGGCCAAAGGGACGCGATCCGACGCATCTTGGCTGTCACCGACGCCGACGACTATCCACACAGATTTGCGCGTCTGATCACCAAGCTCGAAGATCGAATCAGGAAGGCTAAAAAGGCGGACCGGGCGGCGAAGGCTCGCCCGCCACAGGGTTGAGCGCCGCCATTACACAAGGGATAGCACGATGTCACCGGAGGGTCCCACTTCGGATGCTCCGGTGCTTTGTGCAGCGAATGCCCCCATTGTTCCTAGGTGAACAAAGAACACGATGAAATCCCGCAGGACGCCTGGATCCCCGTTTCCAAGCTAGCCGCTGCTGAACTTACCACACGCCGCCAAGTGTATGCCGCCATCGATGCGGGAATGCCACACTTCCGCCGCAAGAGCCGCATCCGAGTGCGGCGCAGCGACTGGAACCGCTGGCACGAAGCACACGTCGTAAGCGTTGGAGGTGCGTCTTAATGAACCACGCAGAACGCGCAGACGCCCTCTGTGGCGAGCTGCTCCAGATCTGGCTTGGTGGCAACGAAGCCGATCGCGAGGCTGTCAGTCGCGCGATTAGCGCGCTCACGCAACGACCTGCATTTGCGGCGCTCTCGCTGTCCGAGCGTGCCTTACAAGAGACGGCGGCCAGTGATGGCTAATTCACCCCCAGACAACAACGCCCACCAGGTTTGCAGACCTGACGGGCGGAATGAGCAGGCTGGCGAGCCACCACTCGAAACTCACCCTAGCACGACCGACCGACAACTGGGGGTGCGCTAATGGGGCGGATACGAACCATCAAGCCCGAGTGGCTCACCGATGAAAAGCTGAAGGCTGCGAGCGATGAGGCGCGAGTTTTGTCGGTTGCACTGATCACGCGATCGGACGACTTCGGCAATGGCGAGGCTGGCGACCTGATCATTGCGGGAGCTGTCTGGTCTGGTCTGGCACCTCTGGAGGCTCTCGCGAAAGCCTCGCGAGCCATTCGCGAATTGGTCGAGATAGGCTTCGTTTTGGTCTACAAAGTGTCGGGGCAGAGCTTCTTTCACATCGAAAACTGGAAGAGGCATCAGCGCGTCGACAAACCGGGAAAACCACTGTTTCCTGGGCCTGAACGTGCTGATATTGCAGTCGCGAATAATTCGCGAGAGCCTCGCGAGGCATTCCAAGAACGTCCCGGTCCTGACCACGACCTACGACCACGACCTACGACCACGACCACTATGTCTGAGGCTGGCGCCTCCGACGCGGCTGCACCCTCCGGGGAATCACATCTCTCGGCCAAGTCATCAGCAACCAAATCAAAGCGAACCCGAAAGCCAAAGCCAGCACCTAGCGACACGGCCACCAAAGCGGCCGCTTACCTCCGCGACCAGATTCTCACTCGTGCGCCGAACTGCGCAGCGTCTCGCCTAACGTCAGCCAGCCTCACGAACTGGGCGCACGAACTCGACAAGCTCGAAGCTCTGAGCCCTGGCCACACGTGGCAAGCGATCCGCGAATCGATCGACTGGCTGCACAACTCCGAGAATACCTTCGTCGTGCAGTCGGCGGCATCGCTCGCGAAGAAGTGGGATGCGATCCAAGCCAACCGCAACCGCTCGCCAGTCACCGGAGTGACTAAGCCCGAAGACCCGTACGAACGCAAAGCCCGTCTCAAACAGCAAGCCAGCCGAGAAGGGCGGACGTCATGAGCACCGATTTCCCATGGTCCGAGTCGACCGAGCAGAGTTTGCTTGGCGCCGTTTTGCTCAAACCGGAGATACTCGGCTGGCTCGAAGTATCCCCCGGGTGCTTTCACGGGCTCCAAAACAAGGCTGTGCACGGCGCAATGGCTTCGCTGCATGCGCGGGGCTCCGCGATTGACGCGGTGACGTTAGAAGCCGAACTAGAGCGCACAGGAACGCTCAAGGCGATCGGCGGCGTGGCGTACCTTGGCAAACTGGCATGCGTCGTACCGACGTCTGCGAATGCTGCGAGCTACGCAGCGACCTTAGAAGAACTGCGAGTCACTCGTGACGCGATGCGCGCCATCGCCGGAGTCCAAGCTCGAATCCAAGACGGGCTAAACGGCGAAGCCTTGCTCGATGCACTCGGCTCCGAGCTTGCGGGCATTAAGCGACGGCCCGCCAACGAACTCACGGCGATCTCCGATACGTCGGGCGAGCTGTATTGCCGAATCTTGGACGACGTCGACGCACGTGCCAAAGGCGAGACGCGCACCACATCATCTATTCCCACAGGCATCGCCGAAGTGGATCGGCAGATTGACGGCTTCCCGCGCGGTACTGCATCGGGCATCGGTGGACGACCGGGCAAGGGCAAGAGTTCACTCGCTGCGCAGGTAGCGGCACACGCCGCCACGCTTGGCGCAACAGTCGCAATCTTCACGACCGAAGATCCACGCGACCGATGGACCGAGCGGCTCTTGGCGAAGTACTCGCTTGTGAGCGTTGATCGCATCTACAGCCGCGACCTCGGCCCGCGTGAACTCGGAGCAATTGCCAACGCTGCCGAGAAACTTAAACGGCTTAAGAATCTGCACATCATCCACGCGCACGGCATGGGCGCACAGGACGTCATACGAACCGCCACAGCTCTTGGCGCGGACATGGTGATTGTCGACTACGCCCAAAAACTCAAAACCCCTGAACCACGCATGAAGCTCCACGATGCTATTGAGGCCAACTCGAAAGCACTCGGCGACTATGCCGGCAAGAGCAATGCGGCCGTTATCGTGCTGTCCCAGTTGTCGAAGGAGGTTGAGAAAGACAACCGTCGGCCCGCACTCAGCGACCTTCGCTACGGGGATGGCTTAGCGCAAGAGGTAAAGCTCATGCTGCTACTGCACGACCCCAAGGATGCGAACGATCCCATGCTGCGAGAAGTGCTAGTCGCTAAGCGCAATCAGGGGGAATCAGACCAGTTGATACGCGTGCGCTTCGACGGCGCGCACTGCCGCTACCTGGAGCCGGATGCGTACTAGGGCAGGGCACCCCGCCCCCCACCTCCCGGTGCGGGTCCCTGTATAGCGGGCTCTCACACGGGTCATGCCTCCCCGGAAACGAAAGATTTTTCAGCCCGAAACCAACACGTTGCCAGTCGCCGAATGGGGGCTAAGAATAGTTATGAGTAAGGAAAAGCCAATATCGCAACGCGCGTACGCCAGGCACAGAGCGGCCACGTTCGGCCATTGCAGCCACGCTGCCGTTCAACGTGCAATCTCGGAAGGGCGCCTCGAATCCTCGCTAGTCGTCAACGCGAAAGGTGTACGCAAGATCCTTAGCATCGAGGCCGCCGACAAAGAATGGGCGGCGACGACACGCCCCGACGCCGAGCAGCGCGCCGAGGACGATGCGGCGGAACGCGATCTTCCAGACGAGCAGATCAGTCTGAAGGAGGCCCGCCGGAGACGAGAAATCGAAACTCTCAGAGCCGCCAAGGCCGACGCCGAGCAAAGGCGCCTAGACCTCGCAGAGCGACGTGGTGACCTGATGTCGAAGTCGCAAATGCTCGCCGATGTCGCCGAAGAGTTCGCGCACGTCCGCACGAAGCTCATGGGTATCCCGCTGCGATGCAAGCAAAGAATCCCGGGCCTCAGGAATGCCGATGTGAAGATCATCGACTCGCTTGTGAGGGAAGCCTTAGAAAATCTCGCCGATGGCAATTGAGCCGCGCGAAAACCAACTAGGAGAAGAGAAGATGAAAGAAACCGAAACACTGTCCCGTACCGAGCACGCATTGATCTTGGCGATCGGCATATCGTCGATACGGCGCATGGGCGAAGTCGTTAGCGAGCTTGGTTACTCGAAGCCGAACCAAGAGCAAAAAAGCGCGATGTTCCAGAAGGCTGAGCGAGTTCTGACTGAAGTCGTAATCGGCCTACGAGCCGAAGGGCCCAGAGTGCAGGCCGACGAGTTCTATGTGGTGATCGATGAGGTCGCCACCGCAGCTGTGCGCAGTGTGCTGGGCCCCCAGGACGCGGAGCTTCCCAACTAGAGCGGCATGGAGTTCGCGGAGCAAATGGCGCGCCTTCGGGTTGCGTGCGAGACCGGCCACCTTCCGAGCGACCTCGGGGAGTGGCTGCTCTCCGAGTTGCTGGAGTCGCCAAGCTCCGCACGTAGTCTTCGAAACATGCTGCTCTGCGCCGCTGCCGAGCACTTAGAGGGCGGCCGCAAAGAGCGCGCTATTCGACTTCGCAGCGAATTGCTCTCGTTGTCGCGGCGCACAAGCGAGCTTTCAGCGATGCAAGAGTTGCTTCGAGAGGCGACGGAAATCGACCCTCGCTGCCCATGCTCGGTTCGGCAAATTCTGAGAATTCTCGTAGCTGGTGACAACAATCGGCAAACGTTGTCACCAGATTTGGGTCTAGGGTCGAAAGCATGAGCCCGAAAACGCAGACGAGAACACTCACCATCGAACTTGGCGAGCGCAAAGGTGCCCCTACCGGCGCCAAGACCTTCTCTGCCATCATAAGCACCGAGACGCCGGTCAAGCGAAAAGACTGGGAGCGCGGAGAGCACTACGAGATTCTGAGCCACACGAAGGGCGCCATCGATCTGAGTCGGGCACCGCTGCCACTCATCGAGGCTCACGACACCCGGTCACTGCCGATCGGTGTCGTCGACAACTTGCGCATCGTTGACAAGAAACTTCGCGGCGAGATTCGATTCGGAGCGAGCGCACGCGCCACCGAAGTTGCCGCCGACGTTGAAGCGGGAATCATTCGGAACTTGTCGGTCGGGTACACAATCGAAGCTGTCACCGAGAAGCGCGGCGACGACAAAAACACCACAGTAACCGCCACGAAGTGGACTCCTCACGAAGTCTCCGCAGTGGCCATTGGCGCCGATTCTGGCGCCGGATTTAACCGGAGCTACCAAATGGAAAACGAAGAGAATAACCCACAAGAAACCGAAACTCAGACCCGCGCCATGGAGAATGAGCGCTCTCGCTGTATTGCGATCACTCGCGCCGCCAAAGTGCTTAAGGTCGATAGCGCGACCGTCGCGGACTTCATCGCTCGGGGCGTTTCTGCCGACGAAGCGAAGTCGGAAATGCTGGAGGGCTTCGAAGCTCGCTCGCCAAACATGATTCCCGATCAGCATGCGTCACCACGCATGTTCCCCAATGACGCGACCGCGCAACAAAACGACTTCCGCTCGGCGGCCGTCGATGCGGTTTTGCTTCGCGCCGGCGTTCAGGTGAAGACCCCACATCCCGCAGCACGTGACGTATCGGCGAGCGTTTCCGAACTAGCTCGCGTTTGCTTGTCTCGGTCCGGGATTTCGGTTTCGGGTAGCACTGAGAAGCTGATCAAGCGCGCGATGTCGACCAGCGATTTCTCGTACATCCTTCAGGACGCAACGCACAAGGCGACGCTTCGGGGATACGAAGACGAGCCGAGTTCGCATCGGCAATGGGTCCGCACGCAGCCTGTGCAGGATTTCAAACAACAGAACCGCGCAATTCTTGGATCGGCCCCAGCGCTTGCTCAAATCAACGAGGGCGGCGAGTACACGCACGGCAGTCTTAGCGACGGCGGAGCCTCGTACACCGTGGCTAAGTACGGCAAGATCGTTTCGATCACTTGGGAAGCACTTGTGAACGACGACCTTGGCGCGCTCCTTCGCATTCAGCCAGCAATGGGCCAGGCTGCTCGACGCAAAGAGGCCGATTTGGTTTACGCAATGTTCGCAGAGAACGCCGGGGCTGGCCCTCTGATGCAAGATGGCGTGAACTTGTTCCACGCCGATCACGGCAACATCGCCACGGCTGGCGCTCTCAGCGCAACCACACTTGGCGCAGCTCGGAGTATTCTCCGCAAGATGACCGCACTTGGCGGCGGCTACTTGTCGCTGGTGCCTCGCCATCTCATCGTGCCTCCCGAGCTGGAGACCGAGGCAGAAATTCTCTTAGCGAGCGCTACGAAGCACGTTAGCTCGGTGAGCGAAGCTGACACCCCCAAGTGGCTCCAGAACCTCTCTCTCGTTGTCGAGCCTCGCTTGGGTAACGATGCATTCTACTTGGCCGCAGATAGCAATCAGGTAGACACCGCAGAACTTGGCCTTCTCGAAGAGAACATGAACGGCCCCGTACTCGAAGAAGAGCGAGAGTTTGGCCGCGATGTCTACGCGTGGAAGGTTCGCCACGTCGCTGGTGCCAAATTCCTCGACTGGCGCGGAATGGTCAAAGTACCTCTCTCGTAACAACTTTGGCGGCGCTCCCTGAAGAGGCGACGCAGCACGCCTTGACCTTCCCCGTCGCCGCCAGCCGCTCTTTCATCGGCAAGAAGGCGGGGGAGGGGCTGCATTTTGTCGCTGAGAGTGCGTTGAGCACCGAGCCGCATTGAAGCTTGCAGCCGACTCGCCATTTCTGTATACCTATCAGGCACCGTGAGAACGGTGTCGGGATTGATAGCCCGCCTGATCAAGAACACGCAGTATTCGCTTTTGGCGGGTGGTGTGAGGGCACTTCGGTGCGCCGTTCCTTGGTCCGGTCTATCAACCTTACATCACCTGCCGCTTTGTCTGGATTGATAGCCAGCGGGCGGCATCAAAGCTAACCAAGGAGAAAGCCATGAGTGCGTATCGACGCAAAGACCGCGGTAATCGCTGGCACTACCGCCGCGTAGTACAGCTCCCCGACGGATCGAAGAAGCGAATCCGCGGGCCGGCACCTATCAACACTAAGAGAGCGGCCGAAGAGGCCGAGAGGACTCACGTCGAGCGTCTCTTGCACCCTGAACGCTTCGTAAAGAAGAGCAAGACGCCAACGCTTGCCGTTTTCTCAAGGACGTTCTTGGATACGTACGTTGCCACTCAGAACAAGCCACGAGTGCAACGTGATAAAAAGAGAATTCTTGAAACGTATCTATTGCCAGAACTCGGGCGGAAGCCATTAAATGAAATCTCGGTTCTCGACATCGAACGTCTACGAGCAAAACTTCTAGCGACTAGGGAGCAAAAGCACGCGAGAACCGGACGAGAGGCACCGGCAGCGTCGGGCCGCTCACGCAAGACGGTAAACAACATCATGGGCGTGCTCTCTCGGCTCTTCAACTATGCCCAGGAGGCGGGCGTCATCGAGTCGGTACCTCGTGTGAAGAAACTCAAAACGGAAGCACCCGACTTTCGATTTCTTGACGACAACGAGTTGCAAGCTCTCCTCGCGGTCTCAAGCAAAGAGCCGTTCTGGCATGCGGCTGTGTTGCTTGGCTGCGATGCCGGGCTACGCATGGGGGAACTCCGGGGGCTACGCTGGAGCGACTGGAGCAAGCGAGAAGGGCGGCTGCACATTCAGCGCTCAGCCGACAAAGAGACTAACGAGATGGGGCCGACGAAGGGATGGGGCCGGCGCAAGATTCCTCTCACAGGAAGGCTTGAAGCGGCACTCAAAGCGATACGCAGACCTTGTGAATTGGTGCTCTGCGATGTGGATGCGAAAATGCTGAGCTACGAGAAATTTCGATGGAACCTTCCGCGGTTGCTCCGAGCTGCTGAAGTGGCACCGGGAACCTGGCACGATATGCGTCACACGTTCTGCTCTCACCTCGCAATGAAAGGAGCCCCCGCGAAGGTGATCCAGGAGCTTGCAGGGCACACGGAGCTGTCTACGACATTGAAATACATGCATCTTACCGACGGCGCCCGAGAGGATGCGATCGCCCTCCTAGATTTGGATGTCTACGGGCATCAGGGGGTATCTTCCTAAGCGTGGCAGCTTGTTCCTAGCTTGGTTTCTGCTATACGCGGCAGGTGGATGCGAATGACTGTGCTGCCAAAACTGTCTATTTAGAGACTCGCCGGCATATACTTTGCCTTAGCTTCGGTTAAGCCTGCGTCCGATAGGTGACAAGTATGACTAGCCAATTCTATCCAAACCAGCAACTGGCGAGCGTTTCTCTAGAGTGCTACTTCAAGGGGAGAGTGGCTTATCGAGCCTCCGCTCAAAACCTTCAAGACGATCTTGGTGACGAGTTTCCAAATCTCTTCGTTCCAAATGTCTCGCAAGGCAGCGCGCTCGACCTACAGCCATACCAGCTCCGCTCTTCGTCTCATGAGGAGATCGTTGCCTTCGCGGCGAACCAACTCTCCTACGTGAATACGGACTATCCTGGCTGCGATGGATTCATTGCCCGTGCGACGAATCTTCTTGGTTCTGGTCTATCCCACTTTGGTGTCTCGGATTTGGAGCGGGTGACGTATCGGTACAACAACGTTGTTGCCATAGGGCGAGACGAAAATGGATTTCTCCCAGTAGCCGAAGTCTTGAATCTGCCTGCTGGAAGCTGGTGTGATCCTACAAAGCTCACAGAGCTAGATTTGAAGTGGCAACAACAGGCCGAGTCTGCGAAGCTTGTGGTGCAAGTTGGAACTTCCGAGTCAACAGGTCTTGAAACTCTAGAGTTCAGCATTGGGGCGGTAGTGGCCCCAGGCGGCCAAGCGTCAGAGATCGCTAGTACCGCAAAGTTGGCGCACGACGTTGCAAGAGGCTGGTTTGAAGCTAATATTTCAGCCGAGTTCCGCGAGTTTTTGGAAGGGGAGAGCTAATGGACGATCGATGTCTCAATCTGGGTAACGTTTCCGCGACCTCGGTTTCAGCGCCTGCAGCGAAACGGAAGAGACAACCTTCTTCGGTTGTCGGAGCTAACTCGTCGGCCCCAATTTTTCTGCCTAGCCCCAAGCTCCGTCTCTCCTGCATCATCGATATGCCGGATCGCATGTATCGTCTCAAGTCGCCATTTGTGTTTGATCTTGAAGACGATGGTAGCGGCAGCGTGCGGGCGAGCCATCGGACGTTACCGAT
The DNA here is from genome assembly GCA_024762925.1 of Kofleriaceae bacterium. Classification (GTDB taxonomy): domain Bacteria; phylum Myxococcota_A; class Polyangia; order Haliangiales; family Haliangiaceae; genus NORP324. Next base: position 11,012 of record JANTGM010000139.1, read on the forward strand.
CGTAGCGTTTGGGGCGACTGCTAGAGAGGCGGTAGAAGAATTCAACCTTGTATTCGACATGCAGTATCGCGCCTTGGTTGGGGACAAGGGGGCTTGCGTACCGTCCGCCCAGCGCCACGCTGAGGAATTTGAAAGGCTCGTAGAAGAAGTTGTAGTTAAGTAGTGGCGGTTGAGCGAAGAAAGGTCGTCCAGGCGCTCAAGAAGAAGGGCTACGCCGAGGAGGACGGGGACCACCACTACTACCGCCTGTATATCTGTGGGCTCAGAACCCAGATTTATACGAAGGTTTCTCGTGACTCGAAAAAGACGCGGACCCTTGGCGACAATTTGGTGAAGCAGATGTACGACCAGACCAAACTCGTCAAGGACGAGTTTCTGAAGTACGTGCAATGCACGCTAAGCCATAAAGAGTACCTCCTGCTTCTTGTCTCCAAGGGGCACCTCCAACGAGAAGACCTCAAAGGCGCCGTGGAGAGTGGCCTAGTGAGCGCTGAAGAACTCGACGCTGCGGTGCCCGAGCAAGAGTGACCGAGGTGGCCCCATCGTGGCCCCGGGCTGGAGCCCGAAAACAAAAGAGCCAGCCAACCCTATGAGTTGACTGGCTTCCTCTCTAGTGACCCCACCGGGACTTGAACCCGGGATTTCGGCGTGAGAGGCCAACGTCCTAGACCGCTAGACTATGGGGCCGTGTCGAGGCGTCTTTCTATTCGACCCGGCTCTCCATGTCTAGTCGTTCCCGGCGATTTCTGGATTTTTGCCCCTTGGCGATCGTCGTGGGGCTTGTCCCACTAGAGTTGGGTGCGGGCTCTCGGGTATAACCCGCTTCGGTCACTCGTGGCCTCAACCCATTTGGAGAATTTGATGCGCAAACTACTCGCACTGGTGGCTGTTGTCGGACTTGTATCCGTGTCGGCCTGTAAGAAGGATGAAAAGAAGGCGGAGACGGCCCCAACGGAGCCCACAACGCCCGATACAACCAAGCCTGATGAGGTGAAGCCCGACGAGGCAAAGCCCGATGAGGCAAAGCCCGATGAGGGCCCCGAGATGACCAACAAGATGGCCAACTGCCCATCTTCGGTCGAGGGCGCTAAGACTGTGGTAACCGCCGAAGACGGCAAGATTGTCGTGACGATTACTGGCGGCGATGAGGCCGAGATTCGCAAGCGTGCAGTGCACCTGGCCAGCCTCAACGATGCCGATGCCTCTGAGGTGAAGCACAGTGGTAACGGCACAGGCGGCGGCGCACTCGGAAAGTGCCCGGTCGTACTTGGACATGGCGAAGTCACCACGGCGGATGCGGAAGGCGGTGCTAAGGTCACGATGACGCCAAAGACGCCAGAAGGCCTTGCGGAACTCAACGCGATGGTTCGCGATCGCGCAGCGGCAATGGCTGCAGGCGGTGGTCACGAGCACGGTTCGGGGCATGGCGCTGGTGAGCACAAGGGCGATGGCACCGGCGGTGGCGGTGGCCAGGGCACAGGTGGCGGCAATGAGCCACCAGAGCCAGCAGTAACCAAAGATGACAAAGCGCCAAACACAAAGGTGCCCGCAAAGGGCGGTATCGACGCTGGCGCGTAGCCAGGTTCGTCGACAACGCAAAACGCCGCAGAACGAATTCTGCGGCGTTTTTGTGTTTCGGGGTGAGAATTTACTCGGAGTAGATGATCGTGCCGGCGTCTTCACCATGAAGCGCTTTGGTGACTTCGCCGGGCTTTAGACCGTTGACGATCTGCAGCTCTTTGACCCATTTGGAGCGGCTCAGGTATTCAATGACGACCCGCTCGATGATGAGGTCGTTTAGGTCGCGGTCGATGAGTTCCTGCGCGCTGATGCGAGGAATGTGCGTGGCCTTAGGGTTTTTCTTAGGGTCGTCCGTAAATAGCCCATCTTCATCTTTGATGTAGATGGCGCGCTTGCAGCCGAGGAACTCCGCCGAGAGGAACACACCCGCATCCGTTCGGTTTGGCGGAATACGACTGTTTTCGTCGCGTTTCTCCCAGTACCCAAAGGGAGGCATGCCGGTCATGATAGGCAAACAGCCCATCTGAACATAGAGGGGCAGCTTCTCGAAGTCGTCGTCCATGATGTAAATGCCGCCGTGCTTTGCTGTGAGCATTTGCACCATGCGAGCGTTTTGCATAGGAACGTAGCTACCGAGCTTTGCCAAGACGCCGGTGGGCAGCTCTAGCTCAGAGGCAACCGAGTAGATATGCCGCGCACGGGTGCCGCCACCTGTGCCGAGCAGCACGGGGATGCCTTCTTTGCGGGCGGCAATGACTTCGTCGAGTACCGGGAAGAGCGCCTTGCGGCCGCGGTCAAGCAAGCTCTGGCCGCCAAGTTTGCAGACGCGCATCTCGGGCATAACCGCGATGGGGTTGTAGTCGCCCGGGGCGATGCCGGTTTCGCTGATTTTTGCAGGGCCAAGATCGTTTAGGGATTTGCGTTCAGACATTCTCTTAGTCCTTGGTGATTACTGTGCCAACGTCTTCGCCAGCGAGTGCTTTGGTGAGGAGGCCAGGGTTCAAACCATTGATGATTTGAATCTTCTTGATGTTCTTGCCCGTCTTCCACGACTTGAAGACGGCCCAATCAATCATGTTGGTCTCGGGTGGGTTGGCAAGAAGCTCGTCCAGCGTGATTTTCCCGTAGAGCTTGGCATCGTCAAACACCTTAGGGTCCTTGTTGTAGAGGCCGTCTTCGTCCTTTATGTAGATGACGTGCGTGGTGCCAAGGACTTCCGCCTGTTGATACACACCAAAGTCGGAGCGGTGCGCGGGCATCTGGCCGACTTCGGCGGGAGGCTCCCAGAAGTGATACGGGGGCACCGAAATCACTATGGGTAGGATGCCAGAGTTCATGTAGAGCGGCAGGTCCCAGAAGTGGTCGCGGGGCATGGTGATTGAACCGTGCTGAGCGAGCAGAGAGTTGAGGATGACGGCATTGAGTTCTTCCATCGCGCCGACAAGCTGAGCGACGCCGCCAGTTGGCAGACCAAGGTCGAGAGCTACAGCAGCTGTGTGCCGGACCCGAGTGCCGCCGCCAACGGCCAGCAGCATGGGATGCTGCTTTGACTTGTGTAAGGTGGCAAGCTCATCGGCAAGGGGTAAGATGGCATCCTTGCCGCGATCGAAGATGCTCTGACCGCCGATGCTGATGACCGTGATGTCGGGTAGGATGCGTCGGTCTTTGATGCTATCGGTGTCGTTGATGACGGACCGGTCCTGAAGCGATTCGCGCATCAGCTTGGATTTGATGTGAGTTCGGCCGTCGCCGGTAACTAGTTTGTTGCTCATGTTGTCTCGCTTTCTTTGTCGTCAGATCTTTGGCCTCGTTCACCACCGCCGCCTCGTCCACCACCGC
>JANTGM010000140.1 GCA_024762925.1 Kofleriaceae bacterium
CCTGCTTGTTCTTGTGGGCGTTGAGATTGTCCATGCAAACCACATGTCCTGGTCGCAGCACCCGGACGAGCTGCCGCTCAACAAAGCGACGAAATTCGCGTGAGCCCACTCCACCCGGACAGTTGACTTGGCGATTAGTCCGTCGACGCTAATGGCGCCGATAACGGAAGTGTGGTGACTCCGAGCCGAAGGCGTTCAAAGGGCGAAGAACCGAGCCAGGGCGTTCTAATGCCTCTGGATCCCACACTAGTTGGCAAACACGGGAATCTCGTCGTGCAGCAAGTACTGGTAGGTGAAGTAGGACGAGATTACACGCTTGGAGTAGCGCCGGGTTTCGTCGTAGGGAATCTCTTCGGCAAAGGCGTCGCGGTCCCAGCTGCCGCGCAGCTTCATCCACTTTGCGACGGCGTTTTCTCCAGCATTGTATGAGGGAGCCACGAGGGAAATCTGGCCGTCCCACTTCTTCATGAGAAACGCCATGAAGTTGGTGCCTATGCGAATGTTGTTCTCGGGAATGCGGAGCGTTTCGCGACTCACCTTAATGCCCTCTGCGAAGCGTTCGGCTGTCGGAATGATCAGTTGGGAGAGCCCGATTGCGTTCGCAAAGGACTCCTGGATTGGATCAAAACCACTTTCCTCTCGCACAAACGAGGTTACGAGCTCCGTGGGAATTCCTTGCTTCTCAGAATACTTCGCAATCAGGTCTCTGTACCCGGGCGGGTAGGAAATGTCCCATCGCTGCCGCCAACCGCCCGTTGGCCAGTGACGCTTAAAGTCCAAGAGATGCCAGCGAGTTGACCACAGAGCTTTCCCGTAGTTACCGATGCTGTGATGTAGATAGGCGACCGCCCAGGCCTTGTCGATTTCGTCCGCATCAGTGAGAGGCTCTCTGCCAGGCGGCGCCCTGAATCCCAAGCGATGTAGTTCGGCCGAGGCTGAGCTCGCAAGACCAAGTCGTAAGAACTCGAGCACCCGCGAGAACGCTTCACTCTTGTATTCGTCGCGATCGCGAAATTTCAGAGCACCACGGTCTGCAGAAGCCTGGGGCGCGCGATGAATCTCAGCATGCATTTCCGCAAAGACCGTTGGATGTGCCTCTCTCAGCCGATTTAGCGCCAGGAGCGCATAGTACGACAAGGGGTAGTCGCGAATCACTTGCCGATACGCTGCAAGCGACTCGTCAGAATTTCCGCGCTTGCCCTGAGCGCGTGCCATCCAATACAGCGCCTGTCCTTCTGCCCAGAAACGACGGTCGATGGGGGTGGCATCGATTTGCTTCTGTAGCCACTTTGTCGCTTCTTCAAAATCATTTGCCTTGTACGCACGCCAAGCGAGCCGCCAGAGTGCCTCGGTTCCCATATCACCATCTGGATATGCCGTGGCCATGCTTGCGAGAAGCTCCCGCACCTTTTTGTCTTCTCCGATTTTTTCGTAGGTCTCTGCCTGCAGCAGTCGCGCATCGTCGGCGTACGTGTGGGTAGGATGCTTGGCTTCTATGAGCGCATAGTGTTTGAGGGCCTTGCTAGTTTCGCCAAGGGTGGCAAAGGCGCGTCCAGCTTGGTAGGCAGCTTTCACGTAGAGGTCATCATTGATGCCTCCATCACAGGCCTTGAGTGCTTGAAGGAAGAGTGGTGCTGCTCGGGTGCGGTCTCTCTGCTTATAGACGCTGTTGGCCCGATGATAGGAGGCGTCACACCGGGACTCCGCATCGAGCGAGTTTTCCGTCAAGGCTGCTGCGAAGTCCGCTTCACTCTTTTCGTTGCGGTTGTTTCTGTAGTAGATATGCCCGCGCTGGATGTGCTCGGTGCTTGAGAGACGCGGAGTTCCACCTAGGTGTTGTTCTGCTTTTCTTGCCCAACGAGAGAGTGGCGCGCCAGCCACGATCGCGAGCCAGTGCTCACGTGCCTCGTCTCCCTTACCCAACGCGGCAGCGGCCTGTGCCAAGTGGTACCGCGCTTCGGTTCGTCGAATGCCGTTGGGGCGAGTTTCTAGGTAGGACTTGTAGTGTGCATGAATCTCCGTGGCATCGTTGCGACCACGAAGGATATCGCCAACGAGCAACTCAGCATCCGCTGCATGAATGGACGATTGGCTCACCGCATCAGCGTGCGTTTTTGCCGCCTCAGGTTGTCTTGCGAAAAAGTAGGAGCGAGCTGCGGCATAGTGCAGATAGTCGCCCAGATGCGGCATGGAGGCGACCAGGCCCTCAAAAACCACAGCGGCATTGGCATGCTTGCCAAGCTTTGCGTCGCAGAGTGCGACCATCAGCTCGCGGCGCTTGTCTAGCGCACGGTCGTCAATCAGCAACGCCGAGAATGCGCTACGTGCCCCCGCAAAATCGCGTTGCTTAAACAGTTCGGCTGCTATCCGCGCTGGTTTCGTCTTCCAGTGGCTCTCCAGATTGATGTTCCCAAGAGTTCCGCTAACTGGCGCCAAGGGAATGGGTGCCTCTGTGGGAGAGGGCCGGCTTGATGGCTTGCGCGCATCGGTTGAACACGCAAGTGCGACAGCGGCCAGGGCGAGGGTACCAACACGGAGGTTCACAGCAGGTGTGAACACACAAACCTGTCTGGCAATTCCGCCTCGTATCCGAAAAGAAGACGACAACGTCAGTGGGGCGTTATGATTACGCGGTTGCGGCCACCGCGTTTGGCTTCGTACAGCATGTCGTCGGCGGCTTTGATGAGTTCTTGCGGTGTGGATGCAGGATCCTCGGGAATTGTCGCAATGCCCATGCTCACTGTGATGGGAATGCGCACGCCTTCCGATTCAATCACCAGCTGGGACGCCTCTTGCCGCAATCTGTCGGCAAAGTGGTAGACGTCGGGACGCGAGATTGCGCGTGTGATGATCGCGAACTCTTCGCCGCCATACCGCGCAAAGACGTCCTCGTTTCGAATGCTGCCTTGCACCATCTTTGAGAACGATGAGAGCACTGTGTCACCTGCCAGGTGACCGTGGGTATCGTTTACCTCTTTGAATTTGTCGAGGTCCATGATGACAAGTGCCAGGTTGACCTTGTGTCGCAGTGAAAACTTAATTTCGCTGTCGAGCCGATCGAGAAAATAGCGCTTGTTGTAGGTGCCCGTAAGACCATCGCGGAGAGCCGATTCGAGCATCTGCTTTTGAAAGCTTTCTTCGAGATGGTCGTGATACGAGAACTTCAGAATCGTTGTCTTGCCCAGCTGCAGCTTGTCGCCGTCCTGTAGAACATGATGGCTGAGTCGCTCACCATTGCAGAATGTGCCATTGCGACTCGCGAGATCTTCGACAATCACCTGCCCGCCCTCGACACGGATTCGGCAGTGATGTCGGGAAATGCCATCGTCGATAAGCCGCACGTTCGAATCGATGCTGCGGCCGAGCACAGTGAGGTTGTGGTCGAGCTTGTGCATTTCTCCGACGTTGGATCCAGCGATGACAATGAGGTATGCACGATCGCGTGCATCGCCCTTGGTGTCGGTCACCTCTGGTTCTAGAGCGACGCTTGTGGTGTCATCCCATTCGGTCATGGCTGGCTCGTGCTTGGGCGAATATCGCTCGGCAAAACAGTAGTTTACGAACCGTGTGGGGCATGCGTCAATTCGCAAGGGCTCCTTGAAATTGGGTTTCAGTATGCTCGCAAAGTTACATTGTCATTGCTGCGGGGCTTGGTAGAGAAGTCGAACCTTTGTGAGTGAAGGACTCTTGGGTCCTGGGGCCCAACTCGTCACGATTACTTCACCGCCAAACCTGGCACTCGCAACGTCACTTGCCAGATGTGGCAACCTCAGAAGGACTCGGGAAGCATTGCCCAATCGAGTGTTCCATATTCGTACAGTACGGTCCCACGAGGTCGAGATGAGATCGGTGTTAGTCCATGCAAGCGCAGAAACCACAGAGTGATGTCCTTTGAGGCTGACAACGGAGCGTTGCCCCTTCATGGAATGTAGTTCGATGACATTGGCGTCAATCGGATCAACTCGTGGGTTCTCCTTCTCAGCCTTGTTGAGTTCAGGAGTTCGCTTTGGACGTCGACGGTTTCTTGCGACAGCAAGGGTTTCGCCAGTTGGAGACCAAGCCAACGCTGAGAGAAATCCCGTACCGTTAACTCGGTGCTCTTCACGAAGTGATGGGAGCGACCACACAGCCAAGGAGCCAGCCCAATCCCCCGAGGCCAACGTCTCACCAGAGATTTCCAGGGCAGAGACGCGCGCTTGATGGCCCGCCACACATTGCAACTGGGCGCCATCGCGAAGGCGGCGAAGGCAGAGTACTCCTGTTGCCGTACCAATGACGAGCCACCGGGCATCATCACTAATCGCAAGAGCCGTGGCGCTTGATCCCATGCGCCACTCAGAGCGCCTTTCGCCACTGACAACGTCATAGCTGCGTACCCAACCCGCACTCGACGCCACATAGACCTGGCCATTGTGTGGATTGGCCACGAGATCGAGAATGTCATAGTCCGCCTTTGCCAGATCGATTCGCTTTTGGGGCGATATGCCCGCTCGGTCGCGAATGACCAAGGCAAAACGGCTCGTGAGCTCGACCGAGATGATGCGCTTTGGGGTGAGTGCAACATGGTAGGTGAGAGAGTCTCGACCAAGAATTGTGGAACGCTGCCCAATCGATGGGGATGTTGCCCTTTGGTCGCTCGCCAGGGTCGTATGAGGTGGCAACGCCGCTCCGCCACACGAGGCGAGGAAGGCAGTTAGGAAGAGTAGACGTAGCCTTCCAGAACTAAGAACTTCACTTAGGATGGGCCTCTCAGGACTAAGAACAATGCTTAGGCTTGGCCAATCCATCTTGCGAAGCTCCGCAGTAGGTCCGCATCGGCATTGAAGTCTTGGAGTTGGATAACTGCGGCTTCGGCAAGCTGCAGCCTTCGCTCCTTGGCTCGAGCGGCCTGTTCGGGAAAGTCGCCATCATCAAGGTCATCAGCGTGCTGAAACGCAACGCCAACCGACATCCCATACTCACCCATACAAGCAATCTGTAACTCACTCGCGTTGGCGGCCGTAGCACCCAACTCACACGCGGCAGCGAAGAGCGCACCTGTCTTGCCGCGATGCAGACGTTCCACCTCTTCGAAGCTTGCTGTGTGCTCTGCCTCTTGCCATCGAAGATCCAGCATTTGTCCTCCGAGCAGCTGATCCCGGCCCGCTCGTGCAGCAAGGATTCCGACAGCCTTGGCCGCCCCGTGTTCCTGGCCAGAAACCGCACCAAAAGCGAGAGTTAGGAGGGCATCGCCAACTAGCACCGCTGTGGCTTCATCATACTGAATGTGGACTGTTGGTCTTCCCCGGCGGGTTTCATCATTATCCATTGCCGGTAAGTCGTCATGAACGAGGGTGTAGGCGTGCAAGATCTCGATGGCAGCAGCGGCATCCAGAGCTTGCTCCCGTGTTCCCCCACAGGCCTCACAGCTTGCAACGACTAGCGCAGGGCGCAGGCGCTTGCCGCCACCTAGGACCGCATAACGCATCGCCTCGGCGAGCCTGTAGACCGGATCGGCTTCCGCAATGTCTGGCAGCGCCAGGTGCAGGTCGAGACGAGCGTTCACTGCCTCTGCCGCCGAACCAAGCCAGTGCTGAATCTCCTCAGGAGCTGTGGTGGGATCGATCGTGCTCACGCCAGCTTTGTACCAAAAACTCCCCCTAGGCGTGCATTTGACTACCTGCCGGTGAGGTTGATAAGCCTCGCGTGTGAGCCGCCCAGAAACAGACGATATCCCGTCGCTGAAAGAGAAGTGGAAGGACTACCTCCAGGAGAATAGTCTCAACACAACTCAGCAGCGAGAGACCATCGTTGAAGAGTTCTTGGCCTGCAAAGGGCATGTGAGCACGGACGACTTGCTTGAGAACGTTCGTGGCGAGAACAAGAAGATCGGCTATGCGACTGTGTATCGCACACTCAAACTGCTCGTAGAGGCAGGTCTTGCTCACGCTCGCGACTTTGGAGATGGGCAAACTCGTTATGAGGTTGCCTCCGATCATCACGACCACTTGATCTGTTCGAAGTGTGGGTTGGTGCTTGAGTTTGAAGACGACGAAATTGAAGAGCTGCAAGACAAAGTCGCTCAACGGCTCGGTGGCTTCAAGATCGTCCAACACCGGCTCGAACTGTTCGGACTGTGCCCCAAAGAGCAGGGAATCGAAGGCGGCCTATGTCCTAACGAGACGGTCTCCGAAGGTTAGGTTCGACATTGAACACTGTTGCTGTTCGCAGGTAGGTGTTCGCCGGTAGGTGTTCGCAGGTAAGTGTTCGCAGGTAAGTGTTCGCAGGTAAGTGTTCGCAAGTTGCACTCTTGCACAGCAAGGTTGGCCCAAAGCTGCGCAGTGATTTGCTGTGGGGGTCGTTTGGTTTCGCTACTTGAGGAGTGGCACGCAGCGTGCTTTGCACAAGGTTGGAGGGAACGACCAATCATGAAATCATACCTAGTACTACCCGCAGCACTTCTTTTTTCTCTTGCTGGCTGTGCGGCCGATGTGGGCACTGCCCAACAAGGCGTCCGCAGCTGCTTTGATACAGGCGACGGCGTGGCTTGCATCTCTGGCGATGATGTGACGCCGCAAGACGTTGATGGTGATGGCGAGGATGACGAATTTCTATGTGCCAATGCACACTCCGAGTCGGACTCGGATGTGAGCGGCGAAGAGTCAAGCAACTCAGATGGCGATGTCGTGAGCGAAGAGTCGGTAAGCGACTCCGAAAGTGACTCTGAATCGGACGACCCTTGTGGCGTCTCTACTGATGAAGATGGCGAAAGCGACAGCGATTCGATCTCGGACCTTGAAGGCGATGGCGATGGCGACGGCATCTCAGACGAGATTGACTGCGACTGCATCTAAGACCAAGCAGTTGGTGAGAGAGTAAGTCTTAGGGCGCCATCTTCCCGGTTGGCGCCCTTCTTACGTTTGTCGCTAGCGGAGCGGTGCTTCGAGAATTTCGTGGATTTTCGAAACGGCATCCGCTTGCACCGTTATGCGCACCGTTTTCTTGAGCCCTGCGATGGGATTGCGTAGCTCTAGTGTGTACTTGCCTTCAGGCAGCCGCAGCTGGCAGGGAGTCTCATCACACGACTCGCTGCGACCAACGACTGAAACAGTGGCCCACGGAGCGGAGCTTATGCGAAACGTTCCGAGTGCTTTCGCTGAGTTTGGTGATCTGGGCTTTGTCGTATTCCGTTTGGCATCGCTCGCCGGCACTGCACCATCGCTTGCTGGGACTGCAACATTGCTTGCTGGGACTGCAACATTGCTTGCTGGGACTGCATCATCGCTCGCTGGGATTGCACCATTGCTTGCTGGGACTTCATCATCGCTCGCGGGCCCTGCATCATCGCTCGCTGGCTCTGCATCATCGCTCGCTGGGACTGCATCATCGCTCGCTGGCTCTGCAGCATCGCTCGCTGGGACTGCATCATCGCTCGCTGGCTCTGCAGCAAAAGCGGCTACAGCGTCTTCGCCATGGATGGCTTGGGGTTTTTCTGAGCTAAAGAGAAGGAAGGCGAGGGCGCTGATGGGAATTGCTGCCAATGCCGAACCCACGAGCCAAGGACGGCGCTTTGCTGGCCCTGCCTCGTCGTCTGGCCCTGCCTCGTCGTCTGGCCCTGCCTCGTCGTCTGGCCCCGCCTCGTTGTCTGGCCCTGCCTCGTCGTCTGGGTCTGCCTCGTTGTCTGCCTCGTTGTCTGCCTCGTCTTGCGCAACGACGCTTGCTTCTCCTTCAATGCCAGTGGCCGCCATCGAGCGCATCGTCGCGTCACCAAGCCCCGCAAGCACCTCCTCGGCGCCATCATCCAGATAGGTAACCATCTTGCCTTTGGGTTCGGAGCCGGCGGACGAGGTTCCATCCTCTGCAGGTTGCACCGAGGCCACCCAGGCCGCGAGCCTCTCAGGCATCGGTCTGCGATCATCCGTTTCAGCCAAGCGGGCGTTCAGCAATGCCCGGTCAAGGTCCTCCGACATTGCCTTTGCTGTCAGGTAGCGATCTGCTGGGTCGAACTGCGTTGCCTTCTCACAGATCTTCCGCATTTCATCAGAGATCGTCTTAGGGAGAACTGGCACGGGCTCTCTTGCCGCGCGCAGCTGTTCCTTTTGGTCTCCCTTGCGCAGCACGTCAAAAAGTAAGCAGTCTCGAAGAACGAGACCCAGTGAGAAAATGTCAGCAGCTGGACCGACCACTCCACCCGCTGCCTGCTCTGGCGCCATGTACCTGGGGGTACCTCGGGTACGGCCCTCTGCTTGGGCGTCTTCCTCGGTGGCTTGCGCCAAGCCGAAATCGCTCAGTTTCACTTCACCGGAAGCTGAGAGTAGAAGATTGGGAGGGGTCACATCCCGGTGGGAAATTCGTCTCGCCACCCCCTTGTCATCTTTATAGCCATGGGCGTATTCCAAAGCCTGGCACGCTTCAAAGGCAATGTGGCAAACCAGGGGTGCTGATGGCTGCAAGTTTTTACGCTTTGCCTCGCGCATCGCCGCGGCGAGGTTCGTTCCCTCAATGTACTCCATCACTAAGAAGAGTTCATCTCCGACGCGTCCAAAGTCGAATGTCGGCACAATGTTCTTGTGAGTGAGGGCCATTGAGATCTGTGCTTCGCTCACAAAGAGGTCAAGGAAGCGCGGATCACGGATGCGTTCTTGCAAAATGCGCTTAACAACCACGCGTTTCTCAACCCCACCGGCACCACGATGCCGAGCCAGCCAAACCTCAGCCATGCCTCCACGCCCGATTGGACGCAGTAGTTGATATCGGCCGAGCTGGCTTGACACGGACGGAGTATAGCTCGCGTCACTCTTGCAGGCATGAATGGCATGTACCAAGATAGGGGGAATGCTTCGGCAAACCGCTGTTCTCTTTGCGCTCTTGCTCGGATTGCCGAGTGCGGGCGAAGCGCAAGAGACCGAGGAAGTAGCGCAGGTGGGGGCGCCGCTATTGCTTCTCGCTGGGCCACACCAAGAGACACGATTTCTCGCTGCTGCAATGGAGGACATCGCCCGACGAGATGGTGGCGCCTTTATGGATTTGACCATCAAGCCACGACCTTTGCCGACCGCACCTGCAGAGCTGGCGCGTGCAGTCGCGGCCTATCAGGAGTTCGACTATGGTCGTGCGATGAAGCATCTCACGAACGCCTTCGATGAGATTGCTTCTTCCGGCGTGCATAGCGTTTCAAATTCCGAGCTGTGTGACCTCTACATTTACCGAGCGCTTGTACGCAACGCGCAAGGCGATAGCTCCAAGTCCTGGGATGATTTCGTGCAAGCGGCGCTCATCGACCCCACACGACACTTGGATGCAGTTCGGTTCTCTCCAAGTGTTGCAGCAAGTTTCGAGCGGGCGCGCAAAGCCGTTGTGGAAGGGCCGACTCACTCTCTATCCGTCGAGGTGGTTGGCGACTGCAGCTTCGTCGTTGATGGGCTCGAGCGCAATGTGCAAACTCCGGTGTCGCTTCGGGCGGGGCGCCACTTTATTCGGATCGCTTGTGCGGGATACCAGGAGTATTCTGAGGCTCTCTTGCTCGACAAGGACTTGCATCTGCAACCCGCGCTAGAGCGGCCGACCATACCATCCGGGCGCGAGGCAGTGGCCTTGGCAAGCGATCGTGGATTTCACCATGTTGCCTTTGTGCGGGTCCCGCTGGCGCAGCCCATCAATACAGCACGGTTTTCGCTTCTCGACAAAAATGGCAAGGAAATCGGTCGCACAAGCATGACGCTCTCCGCTTCGAGCGAGGACAAGTCGCTTGCAATGACCGCGCTAAGCCGGCTCCTAGATTCGCTGGCTCCTGCGAAAAATTCTGATCCACTCGTAGTCGTCGAGAAACGATCGTGGTACCAAACCCCTTGGTTTTGGGCTGCTGCTGGCGTTGTCGCCGCAACGGCGGTCTTGTTGCCATTTGCGCTTCAAGACCAACCGGGTGCGGGGTTCCGAATTGAGCTCGGCGGTGCAACGCCATGACTCGCCCTCTGCCACGCTTAGTTGCCGGCTTGCTCATGGGCTGCTTTGCGTGTGGCGAGCCCGGCGCAGATCTCGTTCCATTCCTCGAAGTTCCAGACTCTGATTCGGACGCGTACCCCTACGCGGCGATTGACACCTGGGAGCTGAGTATTGCTCGCAAAGGAGACCTGGAAGCGATCGCCCTTGTTAGCGGTGAGATTGATGATTCGCTCAGTCTCGACGATATCGCGTATGGTAGTGATTTGGTGGTCCATCTCAGTGGGCGCTCTGCGGGAAGTGAGCTCGCCTATGGGCGCACCTGTGCATTTGATCTTCAGCGTGGTGATAGCGTGGCTCCGCGCCTCTTCTTCTCCCGAATTGTGCGCTGGGCAACAGGGCCTTCGCTTACCGTCGAACGATCTGGTGCCATGCTAGGGATTTCACCGAGCGACTCAGGACTGGGATTGTTCTGGAGTGGCCAGAAGGGAGGCGCCATCGATCTTGTAGACGCTCTTGAGCAGACCTCGGATGGCAACGCGATTCCTCTAGAAGGTGTGCTCTTGGAGCGCGAAGGGGCTTCGGCCACCGAGTTTGGTGATCGGGTGCTCGTTGTGGGCGGGCGCGATACTGGGGGCGATGCGGTGGCGTCTGTTGAGCAAATCCTGCCAAGCGAGACCACGGTGAACAATCAGGTCTTGCAGGTGGTGGGGCCCGCTTTGGTCGAACATCAAAGCATCGAGTTGGTGGATGGCAGCGTTTTGGTTACAGGTGGCCTCTCCCAGGCATCGGCCGGAGGAGAGTTCGTCATGAGCGACACGGCTTTTAAGTTTGCTCTTCTCGGTGGGGAACTGGTCCAACGCGATATTCGACCAGGTCTTGCACTGCCCCGAACACGACATGCGATGACTCGTCTGGGCAACGAAGTAGGCGCGGACATTCTCATCACTGGAGGACGCGACGCTGCCGGTCTTGGAGTCGCCCAAGCCGAGCTCTATAGGCCTCTGTCCGATGCCTTCGAGCCAATCGACTCCGCGCTTCTTGCACTTCCAAGGATGGATCACAAGGCTGTGCGCCTGCCTGGAGGCTTTGTTCTAATTGTCGGTGGCCTCGCCATCGACGGAGTTGGAGGCGTCTCTCCCGTACGCGAATTGGAGCTATACGACCCGGTGCAAGGGCAGTTTCGACCGGCCGGAAGTCTTCCAAGTAGTTCTGGAGTGACTGGCATGAGTGTCACAGAGCTACCCGATGGGCGGTTCTTGTTGGCTGGAGGTGAAGACATCGATGGACAGCCTGTTCGAACGGCGCTGATCGCTCGCTTCGATCCAATCGACGGCGTGGTGGACCTGAGCCCAACAGCTTCACTTGCACAGCCTCGCAGTCATCACGCAGCCATTGCACTGTGCGATGGTACCGTTCTCTTGGCTGGCGGCACCACTACCACAAGCTCTTCAACCGAGCGATACAACCCGCCTTCTGCTGGCCGCCGGTAGCCAGCACTGGGTCAGCCATTTCGTCGCGCTGCCGGTAGCCAGCACTGGGTCAGCCATTTCGTCGCGATGCTGGTGGCTCTTTGAGCCCATACTTTTCCATCTTGTAAATGAGCGCTCTGCGAGAAATACCAATGCGCTTTGCCGCTTTGGTTTGGTTGCCGTCAACCGCTGCTAGCGCCGCCTGGATTGTTGCCTTCTCGACATCGGCAAGCTGGTCTCGAACATCCAATGATGAGTCAACCGTGATGGGAGATTGTCCCTGGCCGACCTTTGTTTCGCGAACCCGATCGGGAAGGTCATTCACCTCGATTACTCCATGTGAGGCCAGTACGACAGCGCGTTCCATGGCATTGCGCAATTGCCTTACGTTGCCAGGCCACTCGTAGTGTTGGAGACAGTGCTTCGCTTCAGCCGTGAGAACTGGCGTGGCTGTGCGGTCCACCCTTCCAGGCAGAGCGGCATGATTGATTCGAACAAAGTGTTCGCATAGGGGCAGAATGTCACCCGGTCGATCGCGCAGCGCAGGAACAACCAGGCTAAAGGCGCTGATGCGATAGTAGAGGTCTTCTCGAAACCGACCTTCTCGTACCTCAAGCTCTAGGTCTCTATTGGTTGCGCACACAATGCGCACGTCTACGTCAATTTCTGAGGTGCCACCCACGCGCGTAATGGTGCGGTTTTCGAGCACACGGAGCAGTTTCGCCTGCACGTTGAGACTCATCTCACCGATTTCGTCCAGAAACACCGTGCCTTCTTTGGCCGCCTCAAAAAAACCAATCTTCTGTTTTTCGGCGCCGGTGAACGAGCCTTTTTCGTGACCAAACAATTCGCTCTCAAGCAATGATTCGGGGATGGAAGCACAGTTGAGGCGCACACATGGTTTGCTGGCGCGGACGCTCTGCTCATGAATGAACCCAGCCACAATTTCTTTGCCAGCGCCTGTTTCGCCAAGCACAAGCACGGTGATATTCGACGTGGCTACCTTTTTTGCCAATGCAAAGAGGCGCTTCATCTGTGGATCACAGGCGATGACTTGTGCATTTGCCGATTCGATAGGTGGAGTGCTAACCGCTAGTTGCTGCACGTTTGCGGTGCGAAGCGCTGCGCGCGCCTCGCCAATGAGTTCATCTGGGCTGGTGCCATTGCTGGGCGCGAGCGATATTCCAATTCGAACTGCATCAGGTCGATCACCGAGCACTCCGCGCGCCTCGCGTGTGAGTCGCTCCGCAAGCATTCTTGCGCCAGCCTCATCCACCTCGGGTACCACCACCGCAAGCTCGTTTGGCGAGTACTCGCAGAGGGTATCCATGGGACGCATCCGTCCCGCAAGGCGTTCAATCGCTGCGTCGATCTGCGCAACTTCGCCTTCAAAGCGGATCATCATCAGTGCAAGACTTCGTTGGTAGCGCTGGCAGCGATCACACTCTGCCCTAAGTCGCTCGTCTAAGTAGGCTGTTGTGCCGAGACGCCTGCGAGACGACATCTGGCTGGTGATCGAGAGCACCGCTGTGACACTGCCAACTTGGATTTCATCGCCGGATCTAAGAACTGTGACTTGAGAAACCTTCTCGCCGTTAACAAGTGTGCCATTGCGGCTTCCTAGGTCCTCGATCTGAAAACTGCGCCCAGAGCGCCGTAGGACACAGTGGTGTCGTGAAACCGGATCGGCATCAACATGTATTGTTGATCGACGTGAGCGTCCAAAGCGTATCTCCGCGCCGTCGGGAACCTCGATAAGGCGACTGTGTTCGGCCTCTCCTACATCGTGGTACACAAGCAACACTGCTCGTGTGGCTTTGTCTGCGTCTCTCTCCCGAACCAAGAGCGTAGGATCGACACTCGTCGCGTTTACGACTGACACCACTAGATAGTACCAATCCTGCGCATTGTTCGGTTAGTGTACTGTTGTAACTCGCTGTGTTTGCCTACTTGCACTGGCTCTGCACTTGCAATGACCATTCCCATGACTCGGCTCCGAAGAAGACTTGCTCTTAGCTTTGCTGGAAGCTTGCTAACTCTCTTCGCGACAGCGTGCTCTGGACCCGCGCCCATCGGTGGTGCTGATGCGAACACCGGTCGTTCCGATGGTGGCTTCATTGGTGGAGAAATCGAATCGGGAATTGGGCTGCTCTTTGCTGCAGCTCCGCCTTTTGGCGACTCCTTTGAACACAATGGCCACACGATCTCTGTGAGTTCAGCAGAGTTCACCATTGTTGATTTGCGGCTCATTGGCGATGCGGCTTCTGGCGATTCCCGTACGAGCAAAGATGTCGTTGAGCTCTCGTGGGAGGCGGACGAGGCGGTTCCTGTGGGCTACGAAGATGCCCCTGCGGGAATGTATTCACGTGTGCGTGGCACGGTGGTGGGGTTCTCGATTGAAGGTGATGTCGAACTCGAACGCGGCGAAGAGGCAGAGTTTGAGGCTGAGCAGGAGAGCGTTTCGCTGCCAATTGAGTTTTCGTTGGATCTGAGCCTTGAGGCCGGCGAAGGACAAACACTTACAGTCGAAGTCGACCTAAAGAAGATTACTGAAGAGATTCCCTTTGAAGACTTGTCCGTTGACGAGGGCAGGATCGAAATCGATGAGGACTCTGAGGCCATGGAGAAGGTTGAAGAGAAAATTGGTGAGTCGTTTGACGTCGTGGACTAGTGTGGGATCCAGAGGTATAGAACGCCCTGGCTCGGTTCTTCGCCCTTTGAACGCCTTCGGCTCTGCGTTGCTCAGATCCTTGCTTGCCCCAGCAAGGTCGTCCTTCGCGCCTTGTCAAAGAACGAGCTCCCGTCGCCAGGACATTTCTATTCCTCTGAGCCG
>JANTGM010000141.1 GCA_024762925.1 Kofleriaceae bacterium
TTCAAGGCTTTCAAAACACGCTTTGCAACAATTGGTGTTGGCATTTGCTGGGACCAGTGGTTTCCCGAAGCAGCTCGAGCAATGGTTCTCGCAGGAGCCGACCTACTTTTCTACCCTACCGCGATTGGCAGCGAGCCCCACGCCCCAGAGCTAGACACACGACTGCCCTGGCAACGCGTCATGCAGGGTCATGCAGTAGCCAACGCCTGCGGTGTCATCGCCGCCAACCGAGTCGGATCAGAATCCGAAATGCGTTTTTATGGTTCGAGCTTCATCTGCGATCAACGCGGTGACATGCTGGCAGAAATGACAGAAGAGGACTCAGGTTACATTGCAGCCACGTTTGATTTGTCAGCCCTTCGCAGGTACCGCGACAGCTTTGGCTTCTTTCGAGATCGCCGCCCAACCCTCTACCAATAGGACCGAATAACATGAGCACACTCATCAACTACAGCACCGAAGCCGGGGTCGCCACCATCGAACTCTGCAACCCACCGGCTAATGCCTACAGCTACGACATGTTTCGCGCCCTGGATGATGCAATTCTCAAAGCGCGATTCGATGACGACGTGCACGTCATCCTGCTCCGTGGCGCGGGTGAGAAATTCTTCTGCGCCGGTGCAGACATCTCCATGCTCGATGGCGTGACCCCAGCGTTCAAGTACAACTTCTGCCTGCATGCCAATGAGACGCTCTCGCGTTTGGAACACACCAACAAGCTTGTGATCGCGGTCATCGGTGGGCATTGCGTTGGCGGTGGGCTCGAGGTTGCCATGGCTGCCGACCTGCGTGTTGCAAAGGCTGGTGGTGGCAAGGTGGGGCTGCCAGAAGTAAAGCTAGGCGTACTGCCCGGCACCGGAGGTACGCAGCGCCTCGCGAGGTTGGTTGGCAAGAGCAAGGCCATTGAGATGATGATCGACTCCACAATGTTAAGCGTCGAAGACGCCGCCGATGCAGGGCTCATCAACAAGGTCTTCCCAGCAGA
The DNA here is from genome assembly GCA_024762925.1 of Kofleriaceae bacterium. Lineage (GTDB taxonomy): Bacteria > Myxococcota_A > Polyangia > Haliangiales > Haliangiaceae > NORP324. Next base: position 986 of record JANTGM010000141.1, read on the forward strand.
AGAGTTCTGGTCGACAGTAACGGAGTTTGCCCGGTCGTTTTGTCCTCCTGGGAAAGCGTCCAAAGCCGTTGGGTTCATCAAGCGAGCAGTGCAGTCAGGCACCGACCTCTCCTTGGAATCCGGCCTTGCTCTTGAGCGCGAGCTGCAGCAGCAGCTCTTTCAGAGTGATGACGCGAAAGAGGGAATCGGCGCCTTCGTGCAAAAGCGCGATGCAGTCTTTGCCGGCAAGTAGGTAGATTTGCAGAGCGCTTCTGGGCCTCACGCTTGCTACAGTGCGGCTCATGAGCGACTTCGACTTCACTCCGATTTTGCCTCTTGGCGACGACTCCACTCCCTACACCAAGCTCACAGGTGACTACGTATCGACCTTTGAGGCGCAAGGTTCTACGTTTCTACATGTCGACCCAGCAGGACTAACGCTTCTCACATCGCAGGCAATGAAGAACATTGCCCACTTCCTCAGACCCGGCCACCTAGCTCAGTTAAGAAATATTCTAAACGACAACGAAGCATCCTCGAATGACAAATTCGTGGCGTTGGACTTGCTGAAGAACGCCAATATCGCAAGTGGTGGAACCTTACCGATGTGCCAGGACACAGGAACCGCCATCGTCATGGGAAAAAAGGGCGATCGAGTCTTCACCGGTGGCGGCGATGAGCGCGCAATTGCAAAGGGCGTCTACGACACCTACCTCTCGTCGAACCTTCGCTATTCACAGCTCGCTCCACTTTCGATGTATGAGGAGAAGAACACAGGCAACAACCTCCCTGCGCAAATCGAGCTCTTCGCCGACGAGGGCGATGCATACAAGTTCCTCTTCATGGCAAAGGGCGGCGGCTCGGCCAACAAGAGCTACCTTTATCAGGAGACCAAAGCGCTACTCAATCCAAAGACGCTACTCGCATTTCTTGACGAGAAGATGCGAACACTGGGCACCGCTGCCTGTCCCCCATACCACCTCGGCGTTGTTGTTGGTGGCACCTCCGCAGAGTACTCGCTAAAGATGGCGAAGCTCGCAAGTGCTCGCTACCTCGACACCTTGCCGACTGTAGGAAGTCCAAGCGGGCACGCCTTCCGAGATCTTGAGGTAGAGGGCCAGGTCTTGAAACTCGCACAGGAGAGCGGCATTGGTGCCCAGTTTGGTGGCAAGTACTTCTGCCATGACGTGCGTGTGATTCGCCTACCTCGTCATGGTGCCAGCTGCCCCGTTGCGATTGCTGTCTCGTGCTCTGCCGATCGACAGGCAATGGCGAAGATCACAAGGGATGGAATTTTCTTAGAGACACTTGAGAAGGACCCAGCAAAATACCTACCAGAGGTAACGACCAGCCATCTGGGCGGGGATGTTGTTGCTGTTGATCTCAATCGTCCAATGAGCGAGGTCCGCAAGCAGCTCAGCAGCGTTCCAGTCAAAACGCGCCTCTCGCTCACGGGAACCCTTGTGGTTGCAAGAGACATCGCACACGCAAAACTTCGTGAGCGCATCGAAGCGGGCGAAGGGCTTCCCCAGTACATCAAGGACCACATCGTGTACTACGCAGGCCCCGCAAAAACTCCTGAAGGGTATGCATCGGGGTCGTTTGGACCAACGACTGCCGGGCGCATGGACGCTTACGTAGACCAGTTTCAAGAGCACGGCGGCAGTCTCGTCATGCTGGCTAAGGGCAACCGCTCAAAAGCCGTCACGGACGCTTGCAAGAAGCATGGAGGTTTCTACCTTGGCTCGATCGGCGGGCCCGCGGCGCGCTTGGCAAAGGACTGCATCAAGAAGGTCGAGGTTCTTGAGTACCAAGAACTCGGAATGGAGGCGGTGTGGAAAATCGAAGTTGAGGACTTTCCTGCCTTCGTGATTGTCGATGACAAGGGCAACGACTTCTTCGCACAGCTGAGCGAACGTTCCCTACCTGTCTTGTAAGGCATTTGCGCCGCTGGCATGGCTGGACGCTGGTCTGAGGGAGAGGCGATGAAGCACGAATGGAAAAAGCACGAAAAGGCACTTTACCTGCCAAAGAACAAGCCTGAGGTTGTCGTGGTTCCGAAGCTCAGCTTCTACTGCATTGACGGCTCAGGCCATCCAGCGTCGAGTGAGTTTGCTGATTGTGTTGAAGCTCTCTATGCCACGAGCTACGCGGTGCGCATGTCCCACAAAGGCGATGCTCCAATACCCGGGTACTTTGAGTATACAGTGTATCCGTTGGAAGGAATTTGGGATCTAATTGATCCCTCCAAAGGCCCCCTCGACAAGAACAACTTCAAATTCACCCTCATGATTCGTCAGCCAGAATTCCTGACGAAGAAGCTTGCCGCCGACTTTGTGGAGCGAGCATTTCGGAAGAAGAAGAAACCAGCGATACCGAACGTCCGCTTTGAGACAATCGAAGAAGGTCGATGCATACAGATGATGCACCTTGGCTCCTACGACGATGAGCCTGCGAGTTTTTCGGAAATGGAATCGTTCTGTGCAAGCGAAGAGCTACAGCGGAAGAGCAAGGTCCACCGAGAAATTTATCTCAACGACGCTAGGAAAGTCGCACCCGAAAAGCTGAAGACCGTGCTGCGGTTTCAAACGAAGTGACACATTTCCGCCTCTCTTGACACGCTCAAGGTGTCACTTTGGTAGCAGGCGCGGAACATCTAAGCCATTGAAACTCAAGTGGTATTTCATGGCACGCCTTGTGAAATAGCAACCAGGCATGAACAAGACCTGGATAAACTTGAGTGGTTGTTTGGCATTGGTAGCGGCATTGGGAGTGGGCGCATGCGCATCCGAGAATCCTGATCCAGACGGTGATGGAGTGAGCGCGGCCGACGACCGGTGCCCCAACTCCGACCCGAACTTGCCGAGTGACGAAGAGGGGTGCACGAACGCTGATGATACCGATGGCGATGGTGTTCCGAATGATCAGGACCTTTGTCCCGAAACGAATGAGGAGGCGATTGCAACTGCTGATGGCTGTGGTGAAGACCAGGTTGATGAAGACGGTAACCCGCTTGAGGAGCCAGCGGATTTCCGAACCTTTATCGTCGATGCGCTGAGCGAAACACCAATGGTCTTTCGTGCAAAATCCAATACAGTCATCGACACACCAAGCGGCACACACATTGAGGGCACTCTCTTGGTGAGCACACCGGTGGGTCACTTGAAAATGGCAGAGGCGTCTGTCGACCTAGATTTGGTTCCGGGCACAAGCGACGAAGTGGATCGCATTGTTGGAAGTGCCGGCATACCTTTCCCAAGCGTTGGGGCGATGTCTGCGTGCGAAATGGACGAGGTTGCACGGGCCAACCTTGGGCTCGACTATGGTTCTAACTTAGAAGAACTCGGAGCTCCATTGGCTCTTGATCGACGATACCTATTCTTCCAATTCAACGCGGGACTTGCAGCTCAATGTGGCCCTATCTCCATTGAAGCTCCAGGTGGCGTTAGTGCACTTGCTGTACTCGATCCATCCGATCCTATGATGTATCTGGAAGGCAGCCTTCTCGGTCTCGGTGCCATCGGCCCAATTGACAACGTTGGTTTGGGCATCAGTGCGCAAGGGCTCATGCCATTCACGCCAACTCATGTACTAACAGAAGTGGAAGGTCTTGAAGGGTTGGGCGACTTTGATGGCCACATCTTCATCAAGGGTAGTGGAAGCGTGTACAACTCTTTGAGTATCGATGGTGAGATGATGTTGAGCTTCAATGAAGATGGCGGCTCCACGGAAACTCTGGGTCAGTCACTCCAAATTGGGGCCAACGGTGCAGTTGGCGTCTCTGTTGACTTCCTTGAGCTTATGAACTTTGGATTTGGACTTGGTGATGCCACTGTCGTTGCACACGGTTCCGCAGATGAGAACTACGCATATGTCGCTGGTGAGCTCGCCCCTGAGACCGACTGGCTGCCAGAGTTCGTACCCGTCGTCCCAGAAGTCTTCGTACGAGTTGAAGGCCTCATCAGCGACGATGTTGCCAGTTCCTTTCTCTCGGCTAAGGGCCTCTATAAGATGGACCTCTCGCCTCTCGGCAATCAACTGGGCATCGAACTCAATGCACTCCAGAGCGTCGAGGGAAGTCTAGATGTCAATCGAGATGTGGGGATCGAGTTCCACGGAATCGCGAACCGCAGTTTCAGTCCACTTGTCGAGATCAGCCAGAACATGGAAGTGCATGGTCGCTTTGGCAGCAGCGACAACTGGTTCATCGAGATGCGCGGCGGCATGAGTGTTGGCGGAGCAAGCCTATCTGGAGACGCAGTCATGCGACTCTCTCAAGACGGTCTGGCGATTCGCGGTGCAATTGACACGGGCATTGCTAGCATCATTGTCGAAGGCGATATTGGACCGGGTGGCGTTATCCTTCGCGGTCAAGCGGGTGTGGAGATTGACCTTGTGGCTGGCAAGAATGTTGTGAACACGGTTGTTGACGGAGCGCTTTGCGGCTACCAGGTGGTTCAAGACGGCGCTATCTGTGGTTTTGAAACGGTAAAGAGTGCGGCAATTTGTGGAACCTCCACAATCACAAGTGCAGCCGTCTGTGGAACCTCCACAATTACGAGTGCAGCCACGTGTGGCGTTGAGACGTTTAGCTGCTGGATTAACCCGCTTAAGTGGGGCACTTGCTCAAAGGCTAAGAGTTGTACCAAGGTCAACTCGTGCCAGGTTGCAAACACCTGCCAGAACCTCAACGCTCCAAAGACGTGCACCGATTTCAACCAGCCACTGAGCTGCGAGCAGCACTCCATCCTGCCAGACTTCGACTTCGGAGACTTTGTCGGCAACGTTGATCTCGAAGTTGGTACCAGCGGCATCCGCGGAACTGTCTCTGGTGACTACTGCGTCGAAGGCAACTGTGCATCGCTCTTCGACGGTAGCCTGCGAGTCGGTACCATCATGGAGGCCTGCATCGATATCAGCATCGGCCATTTCTGCGCACGAATCTAACCTCGCGTATCCAATACCCCTAGGGGGCTCCGAGCGGAGCCCTCTTTTTTGCGTCTCGCTCTCGATTGGCGGCCCGCAGCGCTACACATCACGCTTGTGACGGCGCAGCGCAAAGAGGACAAAGAGCAGTGGCCACGCGCCAGAGGAGCCGTTTGAAGACAGGGCACAGAATGCCCCCAGCACGTTGGAGCTGCTGTCATCCTCTTCATCATCCACCGGATCATCGGTCACATCATCTTCCACATCGATGGCCTCCACGCGAAGCGCATCAAAAACCAGTCGCACTCCCCCCGGATCGGCGACAAGTGGTTCACCGGTGTTGTCGTCGATTCGAACCTGGTGTCCCTCGCCCGTTCCAAATGAGAATTCTCCCAAACTCCGCCAACCCTCGGCGCTACTCTGGTCAACAATGACGACATCGGCCCCACCTGCATGAGACACCTCGTAGGCAGCTTGCGTGCTTTGGCCAAACTCACCGTCATCAGTGAATACGAAAATTTCGTAGTCCCCTTCGCGCTCGAACCTCAAGCGCCACACACCGTAGTTGACAGCCTCCGCGTCATCGGTAGTCTTGGTCCAGCGCAATCCACCACCGTGGCCGCTCGCTTCGGAGCGCCAGCTCGTTAGTGGTCCCCCAAGCGTCGCGCAATCACCATCCTCTTCGATGATGGTCGAGTCTGATGTGATGAGCTGACAGCGGTCTTCTGCACTGATGGACCAGAAGTCGGGCCCCATCTCAGAGAGCAAGAGCAGTGTGCCGTCTCGGTATTTTCCCTCTTGGGCCGAGCACCCTTGGCAGCCGTTGTAGCGCCACGAGACAAAGTAGATCCATTCTTCAAAACGTGGATCGCCCGCAACGATGGGGATGGAGTTCATCCAGTCGAGCGCCTCTTGCTCGTTGTCGACACCTTCAATGCTCTGAATCGCGCGGGTGATGAGAAACGGCACCACCGCCTCGACGTTTCCCTCAATCGTCACAATTTCTGGGCCGTAGGTATTGATCGTATCGGTGAATGTGCCGGCGTCGAATTGGAATATTCCCAGACCGCCCTGCTCGGCGGAGCAAGGCCCATCAGCTGCCCCGGCGATGACAGGCCCGCCATCGCAACTCGTCGAGGCCGGCCCTTGGCAAGCCCAGGTCGCCTCGGACCAACAGTGAGCAAAGCCGGTTTCAACTTGCCCGATGCCTGCGAGCAAGACAGCGTTTGTCATCCCCACAGCGGCGGCGGTGTCGCGAATTCGAGCGGCACGTTGCCGACGAAGTTCTGGTGAAATCTGTGCCTCGGGCCAGTCGGGATGGTCGGGATTCTGCGCTCTTCCAAGAGTCGCGGCTCTCGCTTCGGTAGCGAACATGACCAGAACTGCCACGCAGGCAGCAAGAGCTTTGACATAGCAAGACCGTGTCACGATGGCACGAGCTTGCCACAAACTTGCCCCAGCGACGCTCTCATTCGCAAACAAAGGCCAGTACACTGCCGTTAGCTACCATGCACATACTGAAATCCATGACTTCGCGCACTTTGGTTGCAGCACTTGGTGTTGCTCTACTCGCCGCTTGCGGTGGAACGACGAGCCAGGGCTTCTCGCAGAGCGGATCGGAGGCCCAGTTGCCCGTCACTCGCGTGGTGCTTTATCAGAATGGTATTGGGTATTTTGAGCGCAAGGGCAAGCTCAAGGGCAATATGCTCACGCTGCAGATTCGTCCTTCGCAGATCAATGATCTCCTAAAATCTCTTACAGTCATCGATCGCAGCAAGGGCCGCGCAATGAGTGTTTCGCTGCCGCTTGAGAAAACCAGCGCGCAGATCCTTAGCGAGCTGCCCGAACAAGTTCGCGGTGCTGGTGGTCTTCTCGATGTGCTTCGTGTGTTTCGAGGCGCACGAGTGACCGTCCAGGGAACAGAGGGCACAGCGAGCGGACGCGTTGTTGGTGTTGAGTCCATGCAAACGACGGAGAACGACAACGTTCTCAACGACTGGCGACTCACGCTGAAAACCAAGGGCGGCTCACTGAAGGTGTACCCGGTGAGTGCAATCACCAACATCTCAATGCGCGACCGAACGCTGGCGCTGGGCCTCGACCAGAGCTTGGATGTCTCTCTCAACGAAGGCAACTGGAAACCCATCTCTCTATCGGTGCGGCTTGAAGGCAGTAGCACCCACGACCTGCGCGTGAGCTACATCGTTGAGATGCCGCTTTGGAAACCAGCCTACCGGATCGTCGTTGGGGATGATGGAGAGCCTCTGCTGCAGGGTTGGGCGGTGGTCGACAATGTCTCAGGCGAAGACTGGAACAATGTGCAACTGAGCTTGGTGGCGGGCACACCGATGTCCTTTATCTATGACCTGCACTCTCCACAATTCATGAAGCGCGTGGATCTGACGCCAAGGCAGCGTCGCACAGCCATGGCGCCAGCCATCGAACGCGCGGGAGTTGTCTCATCTCCTCCGGCACCAACAGCAAAAGAATCACTGCAGAAGAGCTATGCGAACAAGCGCCGCAGTAGTGCTGGTTCCGGGCCAAGAAGGCCATCACCAAAGTCAGAAGCGCCGAGCCAGAGCTACTACGACGCCCCTGAGATGGAAGAGGAGGTCATGGTTGATGATGACTTTGACATGACCAACGAACTTGAGACCCAGGTGAGCAGCAGCGCAGGTGGTGAGAACGTAGGCGCCCTATTCCGCTACGACCTCGGAAGCCCAGTTACGGTTCCCGATCGCAGCTCCACGCTAGTTTCAATCATCAATGAGCGCGTTGCCGGAAAAGAGGTGGTGTACTTCCGCCCCGAACTCATGCGCGGCGCTTCGCAGGTAAACCCATACCGTGCGGTGATGTTTGAGAACAACACCAATTTCAGCCTTGAGAAGGGCCCTGTGTCGATTTTTGCCGGAGGCACCTTTGTTGGCGAGGGATTCCTCGATCGCATGGAACAAGGCTCGACAACCTTTCTCACCTACTCAATCGATGGCAAGGTGGTGATGGCGCCAACGAGCCGCAACAGCCAAGAGGGCATGCGGCTGCTCAAGATCATTGACGGCATGATTGTGAGTGAGGTGCTCGAAGTGAGCTCGTCAATTTACAACGTTGAAAACCGCCATGATGACGAGGTGGTTGCGTACATAAAAACCGCGAAGCGCAGTGGCTGGAAATTGCGCAACCAACCACCGGGTACTGTTGAGCTTCCGGACTCTTTCGTCGTTCCTGTGACTGTTGGAAAAGCCAGTAGCAAGGAGCTAAAGGTCGATTGGGTGAAGCCCGTCGTACGGCGTGTGGCCATTGACACGAGCCTTAGCACCAACGTGCTCAAGCTCTACCTCGCGAGCGGAAAAGCGCCACCCGACGTTCAAAAGAGCATCGACAAGATACTCAAGTTAAAAGAGCGCATTGGCGACATTGAGGAGGACCACGCTCGGCATCAGAAGCAGCATCGCGAAGCAAGTCGCGACCAAGACCGAGTTCGCGCCAACCTCAATCTGCTCCGCAAGACACCGGGCAATCAAGCACTTCGGTCGGAGCTCACAAAGAAACTTGCGAGACTCGAGGCCGACCTTGGCAAGCTTTCTGGAAAGATCGTGAAATTGTCAGAGGAAAAGGCCCAACTCACACGCGAGATCAAGGTCATCATTCGAGGCGTGACGGTGATTGAGAAGTAAACATAGGACGTAGTCACGACGCCTACACGAAAATTTCGGCCCGCCTTCGATCTTTCGGACGCGGGTCGAGTTTTTCGGGAACCGACAAGGAGAAAGCACAGCCATACTAAATGCATGGTCTCCAAGCTCCTCGCCCCCACATCCATCCTCGCTCTCCTCACCATGCTGCCCACCCAATCTGTCAACGCCGGCCCGCTGGCGCAGACGGCTCGTGGAGTCGACAACAAGAGCTCAAGCGATAGCGAGTCATCGAGCAGTGACCGCTCCAATAGCGACAACACGGTCGATCACCGAGACGACGATGACGATGATAGCTTCTCTGGGCGTTCCTCCAGCAGCCTTCTCGTAGGTGGCGGCGGTGGACAGGCAACGTGCTACAGCTGCGACGAGTCTGCAAACGAGGTTCGGCTCGGTCCCGCATCGGGGCAAGCGCGCCTCGCAGGTCAGAAGGTGCGTGACTCTGACGGTAGCTTCCGCTTCGATGCAGCTCTTCTCTTTGGGCAAATCGGCGCCTATGTGTCGGCGGACTATTACTTCGAGCACATCGAAGCTAAGGCTGCAGAAGGACTGATGGAAGACGATGTTCGGGTGAACCTCTTCGAGCTTGCTCCGATGGTTCGTTTCTACGAAGACGGCCCTCTCAGCGCAGACCTACGGCTCGGTCTCTCGGTCGCAGCCTCTTCCCATTTCGACACACTTCCTGGTGGTGTGCTTGGCTTGCGACTCCTTGCGCGTGCCAATGACCTCCTCGCCTTGAGTCTCGAAGGCCGTGCCATGGCCTTCCGCGATGATGTTGTAGCCTACGAAGGCGTCGCTGGGGCGCAGTATTCTGTCGCGTGGGTAGGCTATCGTGCACTCAAGTTCGATGTGGGGCCTGTACTTGAAGGGCCGGAGGCTGGATTGCGCTTCTCATTCTAGAGATTAGAACAATACCTAGAATTCGCAAGCGCGCTCACTTAGCGAATAGCGTCGCCAAACGGTGTACGTGCGTTTTTCGGGTGGCCACCGGGCAACGGAGAAAGACTCTCCCGCGTCTCACAAGGCATGAGGCAATCTCTCCCCTTTGCACTTGTGACAACAATACTCGGCCTCGCACGTCCAGCCCTCGCCGACGAGTCTCCAGAGTGCGAAGTCTCAACGCACGAAGAGTGTGCCGAGGAACCAAAGAAATCCACCGGGCATTTCCTCATTGGCGCGCGCGTCACCCCAGATGATGGCTTCACCCTTGGCGCGGCAGTGATTCAAGACCGACTCTTTGGGAGTGATCGTGGCCTTGAGCTCTCTTCCTCCGTCTCGAAGCGCCGACAAGAGTTCTTGCTGAACTACAGAGATCCAAGCCTCTTTGGAACCGGCCGCGCACTTGAGCTTGAGTTACACGACAAACGCGTGGCCTACGAAAACGTCTCAACGCAACACACAGGAGGCTCCGCTCAGCTCTCAAGAAATCTGTCCTCGGGCCTGGGGGCGTATCTTGGGTATCGCTTCGAAGAAGCGTCGGCACAACTCTCCAATGGGCCCGACGGAGGCGACACGTTCGAAGAATCGGGAATCGTTGGCAGCCTGCGTGCAGGCCTAACATTCAACAAGCGGTATTCGAAGCGCCGACACCTACAATCAGACCTTTTCGTAGAGCGCAGCAGCCCACGATTGGGATCCGACTACGACTTCGTACGTGCTGGTGCCAACGCCAGCATGAGACAACCGTTGGTTGGGCCTCTCGTGCTAAACCTGTCGGGCTATTTGCAGGCGGTCGCGAGTGAGAACATCTCCTCGCTTCCCATAGCAGAGCGACTCCAGCACGAGGGGCACGCGGACGTTCGTGGGTTTGGAATCGGAAGACTTGGTGGACCCACGGGTGGCATCATTAAGGCTACCAGCCGCGCAGAATTGCAGTTCCCACTTGTGAGCCGATGGCGACTCGCAGGCGCACTCTTCTACGACACAGGTCTTATCCGCGACGAGCACCGCACGAGCATGGCGCAATCCGTGGGCGGCAGCTTGATTCTAAATAGCCCAGTGGGTCCAATACGACTCGATGTAGCAGTGCCTTTGGACGGCGCCCAATCTCCCCAGTTCCTGTTGAACATTGGGGGAGCGTTTTGATGCAACTAATGCTCTTCACTCTGAGAAGAGTTCGGCGAACTCTTTCTCATTTTGTAGGTACCGAATGCTCTGCACCACATTTGCTTCGACGGAAACGACAGCGATTTCGTCTTGATGCCCGGTACTTCGCAGAGCGGCAGCCATGGCCTCTTCATAGATCAGCATGACAGAGTACAGATGAGAGTCTTGATGTCCTCTCCAATGCTGCGCGACCCGTCAGCTGGTCGGGAAGGGTGAGCTCAACCTTCATTCCAACGACCTAGAGCTACGGAGTCTCATCAAGCTCCACAAGCCGCCCCCGGAACGTCGAGTGACACGATACGCAGCCACTCTGCAAGACCGACAGCTCCTTTAGCGTCGCGGGTAGATCGCTTGCACTCGCAGCCTCCGAGAGGCGAACAGCACTATCGTGAACGACTTTGTCCATCGCCCCAAAGGCTGGCATGTCATCACCAAGCGTCTTCATGACGCGCGCTTTCTCAGCTTCCGACACCTTTGGATGCGTAGCGATCCTCTTGGCACTCTCTGATATCAGATCAAAGTTCTCGGTCCACAGGCCCAGCTGGGCGAGCGTCATGTCATCAGCAATCCCTGCCATGATCGTCTTGAGTTTTCCCGGATTGGCTGGCGTTTGGATAGGTTGCTCAGTAGCCGGCTTGGATAGTACTTCTTCGGAGGCCACTGGATCCTTGGCCTTTGGTACTGAAGCCTTTTCTTTCTTCTCACAAGCGCTCACTCCAAGCGCAGCAATGAGAGCAGCAGAGAGAGTGATTGTGTTCTTGCTTGAGGTATTCATAATCGCAGTTTCTGTCGTGGGCTGAAGATTGTTCGACACCTGGGGTTCCTTGCGTACCGCAGCTCGCATTGACGACTCGGCACAGCGCTTGCGAGCCGGTGTTAGCGAGCGTATCGCCAGCTTAACACTGGCTCTCGTTAGAGTGCTTGCCATGCCACACCAACGACACCATGACCACTTGCTGCTCTTCATGCTTGTATTGTCGTCACTGGGAACAGCCTGCTCCAATCGGTGTCCTGCTGGTACGACGCCCGCTGGACGTGCAGCCCCCACTGGTACAGCACAATGGTGTGCTGCATCATCCCAGCCCCAGCAAGTGCAGCCAGCGCCGGTTGCTAAGACCTTGTGGGACCGTGATGGTGGGCCGGGTATGCCTCCATCTGCAAACGGCCGAGCACTGAAAGGCCCGATGACAACCTGGACCTCAAGCGGTGAATTGCAATCGCATGGTGAGTTTGCGATGGATGCGTCGGGAGTTTCCAAGGCGGAAGGTCTCTGGACGTTTTGGCACCCGAACGGTCAAGTGCGAAGTCGGGGGCACTTTGCGATGGGCATTCCTGTCGGCTGTGTATCGCGTTGGGACGAGGACGGAACCCATCACACCGGCCAGTGGAACTCAGAAAAACTCGTATACGAAGACGTTCCGTGCAAGGGCCCAACCAAGAAAGGCTTGGCAGAGCTCGAAAGCAATCTCGAAGATGCGCGTACCGACACCGTGCAGTTTGATCTTGCAGTGTCCACCTTGGTTGTAGGTGGCGGTTTTGGAATCCGCAACGATAGCTATGAAGTCGCAAACCCAGACCTCTCTGCCAACATCGAACTCGCCCTGCGAAGGCATATGGGTAGCCTTCGAATGGGAGCCCTCTTAGCCAGAAGAACCTCTGACGATGGCGAACACAGTGGCTGGATCGCCGCAGCCACAATGGCGCTCCCCATACCTTCGTTTCACGACAAGCTGGACCTTGAGGCATCGCTAGCGCTTGGCGTTCAAGGTACCAGTGCAAATCTCGCTCTCCGCGAGGACCCTGAGTACAAGGCCACCTCACCGCTCAGATTCTTTGGCCTATACACAGCGCTGGAGGTCCAAGCCGTTTTGCCAATTCACAACAGCGTTGCCTTTGTGATTTCCGGCAGAGCGGAGGGTGGCATTCCTACAGAATGGGAAACCACCAAGTACTTCAGACGAGGGAGTGAGCAGCCAATTCCCCACACCGAGAATTGGCAGGTGGGTCGGTACTCGGCCGGCCTAGGCCTCGGCGTGCGAGTCCTGCTGCACTAGCGACCGATGAACAACGAAGAAGACTGGCTGAGCCAGTCTGTCGCGGGCGAGAAGACGAGTGCGTGTTCGATATTCATGAATCGCGCACTAGGGAACCCGATCCTTGGTGCGGCAACGCACCTCACTCGTCAGTATCCCCCTGGCATTCGAGCGCAGCTAGGGTATGGTGCCTTCAGATGCTCTGAATCCTCACAAGCCCAAAGAAGATTGCGGTCGTGGTCTTTGCAAGCGTTGTCGGCTCCGTGCTGCAGGCATGGGGTGGTGTGCATGATGCTGGTGAGTTCGGATTCCTCATCGGCTTGTTGGCTGCGGCTGTGTGGCCAAACAGTACAAAGAGCTGCGCGATTCCCAAACGCTAGTGCGCGATCCATGGACATTGATTCGTGATCGCGAAGTCAGCTCGTTTGCTGGCGAGGCGGGAAGAGGGAGTTTGCTGGGGCAAGCGACCGAG
>JANTGM010000142.1 GCA_024762925.1 Kofleriaceae bacterium
GACCGGGACCGCCACCGGGACCACCAGGAGGAGCGCCATACGGCTGACCGGGACCGCCACCGGGACCACCAGGAGGAGCGCCATACGGCTGGGGCACACTGGCAGAACGATTTCTTGCCTGTTGTTGCACGGGAGGAGCGCCGTATGGCTGAGCAGGCGCACCTTGGGGAGCGCCGTACGGCTGTCCAGGACCAGACGCTTGGGGTGCGGTCCCACCTCCTGCACGGGCAGCATTAATCATCGCAGCTTTCTCGTCTGCTGAAACCGAGAGCTTTGTGGGCGTTAGGTGGCCCTCAAAGGCTCCTGGTGGCTTTGGCTGTTGAGCCTTCGCAATGAGTTCCTGGGCCATTCCGGGATGCCCCATCATGGTTGCCTTTGGTCCAGACGACCGCTCGGGCTGCACGCTACCGCAGTACACGCAATGGCCAGCTGAGTCGGGCAGCTCTGCCTGACATTTGATGCACGCTTTCACTTCAAGCTCCCCGTTTCCCTGGACAGTATATTTCACTTTCGCCACCAGAGCAGCATCGCGAGAGAGGTTACAGACCACAATCCAACCTGAGCCGCGGTACGCTTGCGCTCATGGCTACGATTGCGGAGCTCAAAACCCACGGACTCGCCCTCTTTGCTAGCGGTAAGACCCACGCGGCACTGCAGTGCTACGACGCCATAGTCGCCGCTCACCCGCTGGATTACGAGGCTCGCCTGCGAGTCGCGGACTGTCTGGCAGCACTTGGGCAAGCTGAGGCGGCTGCACGGACCTATCGGGCTGTGGCTTGGTACGCCATCAAAGCCGGTCATCCGCTCACAGCAGTGGTCATTATCAAGATCCTCGAGGCGGCTGGAGATGCAGCAGAAGACCTGCAAACTGGTCTCGTTACGCACTATGGCTCAGAGTCGAGTCTGGTTGGGAAATTCGCGGCACGCATCAATCTTCCCGATCCAGCCGCCGAGACTCCTCCGCCGGATCTGCAAGCCGGGCCAGCCGCTGACCTTGAAGGCATGGCGAGCATTCGATCGGCAGGCTGCACCGAGGGTTTCGATGAATACCCTGAAGCGCTGCATCCAATTCCCTTACTCTCGGGGCTCACAGAGTCCGCTTTCAGAAAAGTCCTGGCCACCGTCTGTGTTCGTCGCATGGCCAATGGGCAGCTCGTAATCCGAGAGGGGGAACCAGGACAGAGTTTTTTCCTTGTGGCATCAGGGCAAGTGCGGATTTTCGATACCGATGGCCTTGGGCGCGAGAACGATATGACGGTCCTGGGCGAAAACGCCGTCTTTGGTGAGATGGCGCTCCTTAGCAATCAGCCTCGTTCTGCTTCGGTTGGTGTTGTTGGTGAAGCCGATCTGATCGAGCTTACGCGAGAGAGCCTAGCTGCCCTGGCCGATGAGCTGGAGCAGGTTGCCTCGGCGCTACACAACTTCACCCGCGAGCGTCTGCTCTCCAATCTGATGGCACGCTCACCGCTATTTCGTCCCTTTAACAAATCTCAGCAACGCGACCTATTGCGACGCTTCACCGAACACGACGTTGTCGCTGGCACTGACATCATTCACGAAAATGACGAGGGCCGCGGACTCTTTGTCGTGTTGTCGGGAGAAGTTGAGGTCTTTAAGGGTGAGAGCACGGATTTAGCAACCCTTCGCAGCGGGGACGTATTCGGCGAGATGGCGCTTATTCGCGGAGGGGTCACTAGTGCCGCTGTTCGTGCACTCACTCCTGCTACGGTACTTTTCTTAGGCCGAGAAGTTGTGAAAAAAATGGTCGAAGGCGTGCCGCAAATTCGCGATTACCTCGAGGCGCTGACTATGGACCGCGAGTTGGATACGAAACTCACCCTTGGTGAAGAGGCTCCCGCCGAGGAGGAGGATGGCTCGATCACCATTATGATTTGATTCCTCACGCAGATTCGACGAGCAGGCTGCGAATCGAAGATGGTGAGGAACCATTCATCAACAGGATCTGTGGTTACTCGGCAGCAGCTTTCGTTGCCGGATCTACGTAGGCCTTGATTTCCGCATCGAGCGACTTGGCCGACTCGCTCTTCTTGTTGGCGGCAAGGTTCTTCTTGCTAGCCTTCTTTAGCGACGAGAGTTGCGCCTTGCTCAGGCTCGCCTTGCGAAGAACTTGCCGAAGTGGCTGCGAGTGCGTTGCCCAGAAGTTCCCTGTTGCAAGCTGTTCGGCCATCAAGCCCACAACCGCATCAATGTCTTCCAAGCACGGCCCCCCCACCTTTGTCATCGGCGTAACCGTTGTCGTCCAAGTCTCTTTGTTGGTGAGTTCGATGAGAACAGGGCACACTTCGGCCGCTCGATCGGTCAACAGGCCAAGGGCTTCAATGGCCTTTTCTCGCACGGGGCCCGGGCTGCCCTTTGCCATTTTAAGCGCAAAGTCACCCGCTTCCTTAGAAGGCTTTGTGCTTCCCACGAGGTATTGTGGAAACATACTTTGGAATAAGTATGAGGCGTGAAGCTGCCCATCCTCGTCGCCTGAGAGTTTTTCTATAAGCGCTATGAGCCTGGGTTCCACACCACCCTCGTTCGCGTTGCCACTACCGAACGACCACGCAAAGAGCCTGCGCAGGTTTGGATCCTTCTCGGCCTCATACGCATCGAGTGCCGCGCCAAGTTGCGGGGTGAATGTATTGTCGTTAAAGCCCTGCAGGCACATCGCGGCAAGTCCGCGCACACTCGAACTTTCATCGGTGAGGGCGCCAGCACAACTCGCGGCCAGCTCGTCACTTCCCTGGTTGTTAAAGGCCAGGTCCTTAATCTCTTTTGCCGCTGGGCACTCGGTCATGCCCTGATCGTTCCAAGCGCAATCCTTGCCCGCTTCGAAGAGCGCAACAATGCGTGGGTCGCGAGGAGCAACCGCTTTGGCCTCGGGCTCAGGCTTCGCTTCGGGCTTTGCTTCTTTGACAAGAGGCGCCGTTTCCGTTGCGGTTGGGGCTCTCTCTGGCTTGTCCTGCTTTGCTTCGTCTTTGCCGCAGGCAGCTAGTGTGGTGAGGGAAAGGGTGAGGGTAAGGAGGGGCTTTCTCATGGTCGCGAGGGTACATCTTGCGGCCTTATTGGCTTGATGGGACCCGCACCAAACCCTTCCTGCCTATCCCCATGTCCCTGCAAATCGCCCTACACGCATCTATCTAGCTGGATTTACATCCGCTCGCCGAATCTCCAGCTACTTATCGAAGCGACTTGGACGCGCACGCACATGAAATCATTACAGGCCTCATGCCGATCGGCCGCTATACTCAAAGGTATGAGCGAAAATTCGGGACATGACTCACGACGCCACGGTCGTTCAAAGATCTTCTGGCTCCTTCTCTTGGTGGCCATGGTCGCGATTTGGATCTACTTCCGCCCAGCGGAAGACAATGGCGTAAGCAACGCGCAGCTCGAAGCGGATCGAATGGCAGCGATCGATTACGCCGACCCAGACGACATCCTTGTCGATCTCAAGGACGACGTGGATGACGGCGACGTCGAAGCCATCGAGCGTGAGTTTGGCATCGACTTGGTGCTTGTCTCCGATCAGTCCAAAGACGAGCGCTTCTACCGCGCGCATGTTTCACCCACGCGCCAAGCGAAACTGCTCAAAGGTTTGAGTCAGCATGGTGATGTAGAGATTGCCGAGGCCGATTCGATGTACCAAGGCTATGCGACGAAACTCTCTCCGGAGTTTCAAGCGCGGATTATGGCACCAGCCTTCAGCGAGCTTGACCGCAATGCCCAACCTGCACCTGGCGCAGACTGGGCCGGCTTCCCGAATGACCCACAGTACAAATTTCAGTGGCACATGGGACAGATCAACATGCCAGCTGCTTGGAAGCTTGCAGATGGTGAGGGCGTTATCGTCGCTGTTCTCGACACGGGCGTCGCCTACGAAGATTTCGGACGCTTCCACATGGCCGAGGACCTCGAAGGTGTAACCTTCGTTAAGCCTTGGGACTTTGTTGGCAACGATAGCCACGCAAACGATGACCACGCTCACGGCACGCACGTAGCCGGCACCATCGCGCAAGCAACGCACAATGGCAAAGGCGTCGCGGGTGTTGCTCGCAACGTCAAGATCATGCCGCTAAAGGTTCTCTCGGGCTCGGGCTCGGGTTCAGTAGCAGGCATCGCAGATGCAATTCGCTATGCAGCTGACGAAGGTGCGCAAGTTATTAACATGAGTCTTGGTGGGCCAATGCCATCACGCGTTCTTAAAAAAGCGGTCCAGTACGCACACGACAAAGGCGTGATTGTGATTTGCGCAGCGGGCAACGATGGCCGCAAGAAGCTCGGCTACCCGGCTGCCTACCCAGGCGCTGTTGCCGTTGCCGCAACGCAGTTTGATCGCAAGACCACCTTCTACTCCAACTACGGAAAGAACCTCGATATTGCAGCACCCGGTGGAAACACCCGCGTCGATCAAAACGGAGATGGCCAACCGGATGGCGTTTTGCAAAACACCATTGTTGTCGGCGACCCAACCAAGAGTGACTACTTTGCATTCATGGGCACCTCGATGGCAGCGCCACATGCAGCCGGTGTTGCAGCTCTCATTGTTGGTGAAGGCATCACCGATCCAAAAGCGGTCGAGCAAATCCTAAAAGACACGGCGACTCATCCCGACGGCTACAGTGCTGAGCGTTATGGCGCAGGTCTCATCAATGCCGAGGCTGCAGTTCTCAAGGCTCGCTCACAAACTGGTGGACTTCAGCTACTCCTCGCTGGACTCCTTGCTGGCGGACTACTCTTTGGAATGCGCCGCCGCATTGCGGTTGGTGGCGGCTTTGCTGGTGGACTTGTCATGGGAGCCAGTGGCCTCTTCTTCTTGCCTTACATCTCAAGCTGTCTCTCCAGCTTGCCTATCGTTGACACGCTCACTCGCGGGCTTCCGACCTGGGATCTCGCGCTTCTTGGCAGCAGCGGCCATGGCAACGTGCTCTTCTTTAGTGCTCTCATCCCGCTTGGCCTCACCGCTCTACTCTTTGGTGTTGGCAAGCTTCGAGGTGTGCTAGCAGGTCTTGGAATCGGTGTCGCTGGTCACCTGCTATTTCATGCACTTACAGGCGTTGCAGATGTGCAGTACATGGGACTCGATAGTCTCTGGTTGGTCGCAAATGCGGCAGTGCTAAGCGCCATTTCAGTGGCCATGATGCGACGAACCGCCGGAGAGTAGCCATATGAGAGGAATTCAATTGTAGGCGTTCTGCTTACAATTTGCTTGCCAATCGCCAATGCAATGACGTCTCCTAGGGGCTCTCAACAAGAGCCCCTTCTTTATGAGCACGCCATTCCCAACCCAAAGCACGTCCTCAAGCCCCAAGCACCGCACAACACCCAGCACGGCAGAAGCCGTTGGTCGGGCCAGAGTCGCACGCGGAACCCGAGGCCCCGTGAGCCAATCACCAAGTCCTACTGAGGGCATGTTCTCAGAGCCCTTCCACAAAAAGTGGGGACGACGGCTCATCACCATACCAGCCCTCTTCTTGATAACGGCAATCTACGGAGCACTCCTGCCCATCCTGGCTCTCTACGGCATGATTCGAGATCTTGCCAGTGGACGCAAAACGCTCCCTCTCGTTCGCTTTCACACATACATTTTCTCAGTACTCCTGATCCAATGTCTGGGGCTTATGCTCTTGCAAGCCTCTTGGTTCTATTCGCTTCTCATGAGCCCAGAGCGACGAGCCCAGGTGCATCTGAGCATTGAGATCTTCTTCATTCCCAAGACGATCGCTCTCGCCGAAATCATCTACGGCATGAACATCGAAATGGAAAACGAAGACTGCTGCGCACCAGGTCCCGTGCTGCTCTTCTCACGCCACGCCAGCATTCTCGACACCATCATGCCCATCAAGCTCTTGGGCCAAAGCCTCGGCATGGGTATGCGAATCGTGCAGAAGGCCGAGCTTCTCTGGAATCCGGTTGTTGACGTTGCCTCCTACCGTATGCCACGCGCCTTTGTGAAACGCGGCACAGGCAACGCCGAACGTCAAGCGGCACACATGCAACACCTTCTCAAAGGCATCACCGACAACCAAGCGCTGGTCGTTTTTCCCGAGGGCTCGCGATTCTCTCCCGAGAAGAAGGCCAAGATTGTAGCCAAGCTCTCGGATAGCAACCCCATTGCAGCAGAGCGCGCCAAACAGCTTGGGCACGTACTTCCCGTGCGACCCGCAGGAGCCTGCGCTCTCATCAACGCACGTCCCGATATCGACGTTGTCTTTCTTGCTCACACCGGGCTCGAGGGCGCCAACCGACTCGAAGACTTTGTCGGCGGCGCTCTCTACAAGCAAAAGGTACGCATCAAGTTTTGGCGTGTGCCTGCATCAGAAATCCCCCAAGACGAGCAGGCTCGTATTGATTGGCTTCACCAGGAGTGGAGTAAAGTTGATAAGTGGATTGCCGAGAACAAAAGCTAGCGCGAAAGATCTGGGGCTAGCCGTGCACCCCTCATCGTAGTGAGAACACGCTACGCGGGTTCGTCATCTCCAAACAACCTGGGACACGTTTCCTCCACCGGTCCACAGGCAGCACAGATGGGTGCTCAAGCAAGTATCTGTAGAGAGATGAGGTGCCGCATTTGCGCTCTCCAATGATGAAGAAGCTGGGACACAGGCAGCTGGCAGTGAAAACTTCCTCGCGAAGATCGAAACGGTGAAACCTGGCAACGTCGTTACGCTGCTACTATCGGTATGAGAAAGGAACGGTAGCTATGTCACACAAGGTCGCAGTCATACTCTCTGGAAGTGGAGTCTTTGATGGCTCAGAGATTCACGAAGCCGTCATGGCACTGCTTGCCCTCAGCAAGGCCGGCGCTGAAGTTGAGTGCTTTGCCCCCAACGTTGATCAGATGCACGTCATCAATCACATCACTCAAGATGTGATGCAAGAGACGCGCAATGTGCTTGTGGAGTCCGCGCGCATTACTCGGGGAAAGGTCACCGACCTCGCTTCGTACAACCCAGCTAACTTCGATGCGCTTCTCATGCCTGGTGGATTTGGTGCAGCAAAAAATCTCTGCACCTTTGCAGTGGATGGTGCAGATTGCAGCGTGAACAGCGACGTCGCGAAGGCCATCACCGCCACGAAGGACGCTGGCAACGTGATTGGGGCGATGTGCATTGCGCCTATCCTCCTTGCCAAGCTGCTTCCCGGCGTTCGCATTACTCTCGGTGACGAAGGAGACGCCTCCAAAGCAGCTGAGGCCATGGGTGCAACGCACCAGGTTAGCTCTCACGATATTGTCGTCGATGACAGTCAGAACGTTGTTACCACTCCAGCCTACATGCTCGATGCAACCATTGCGGATATTGAGAGCGATGCCACTGCACTGGTTACAAAGGTCCTCGCTATGTGTGAAAACTAAGAGGGCGGTACCAGGGGTTTTGCGGTGTGTGGAATTGAACAGATGCTGTTCGCAGAAAATACGAATAATTCCTAAGACAAGTATTGCTGATTAGGCAGGTTCCATTGTGCGCTCTTGCCGTTTTCGCATCCGCTCGCGGGCTGCTCAGAAGAGCAACGTTGAAACCGAGCGGCTAATCAAGAGTGCCAGAACAGAGAGCCCT
The DNA here is from genome assembly GCA_024762925.1 of Kofleriaceae bacterium. GTDB lineage: Bacteria > Myxococcota_A > Polyangia > Haliangiales > Haliangiaceae > NORP324. The sequence goes on from JANTGM010000142.1 coordinate 7,563, forward strand.
GCTGTAAGCACCGGGCTCTGTTGCGGCGGCATGGGCGCGGCACCAATCGGGAGACTCGTGGTCTTGCCGCTGTCCACCCAGACTCGCATCTGACGCTCAACACCATCGGCTGCAATCGCAAGTTCCACATAGCCCGAGGGAACATCATTAATGCGCAAATGCTCCAGCGTTGCGCCTTCTATGACAAGCTGACCATCGACGGACACAATTACCCCGCTTGTCTCGCGACTAAAGACAAGATTGACAGCTCCTCTCTCCTCGACCGCAGTTGATGACATCGCAACAACGCGTCGGCTTGGAACAGATCCACAGGCAACCGCAATTAGGGCGATGAGCAGAGTGGCAAGAAGCGATCGCCATGGTGCAATAGGCATATACGAATTGACATGCTTCTGGCTGGGGCCGTTGCTTGCGATTTTGAAACAGAAGGCACTTTCAACACATGCAAAGCTACAAGCAACACTTCACGCGGTTTTTGCAGTCCAAGCCGCAACGCTTACACATGGCCGCACACAGCCACCACGCATGGCCAGACTGTACCGAAGACGCGCATGCACAAGCGTGGAGTAGCGCCGCCGAACACATCGATCAGAAGTGGGGTGTCATCTTCGAGTCGGTGATTCCCGAGGCGCAAGCGCACATCGCACGGCAACTTTCCTTACCCGATCCAAAGACCATTTGCTTTGCTCCAAACACACATGAATTCGTTGTGCGATTGCACTCGTGCTTGCCAAGGAAGCCAAAGATTCTAACGACCGATTCGGAGTTTCACAGTTTTTCACGGCAACAGCAGCGTTGGCAGGAAGCAGGCGAGGCAGAGATCACGATTGTGCCTGCGGAGCCATTCGAGACATTTGGAGAGCGCTTCACCGCCGCCGCTCAAGACGGCGACCACGACCTGGTGTACGTGAGCCAGGTGTTCTTCAACTCAGGGTTTTTCGTAGACTGCATTCAAGATGTGGTCGACATCTTGCGGGACCGCGACACCCAACTTGTGATCGATGGCTACCACGCGTTTATGGCACTGCCCTCAAACCTTGCGAACATCGCTGACCAAGCCTTCTACATCGCAGGAGGATACAAATACGCGATGGCAGGGGAAGGTGTGTGTTTCATGCATTGCCCTCCAGGATCGTTTCCCAGGCCCGTCAACACAGGTTGGTTCGCAGGCTTCGCAGAGCTGGAAGGATCGGCCGAGGGGGTGCTCTACGCTGACGGTGGGCAGAGATTCGCGGGGGCGACGTTTGATGTGAGTGGCCTGTATCGGTTTAACGCCGTGCAACGCCTACTGGTGGAGCAGGAGCTTTCAGTGGAAGCGATTCACACGCATGTACAGTCGCTGCAGGGAATGTTCTTAGAAGAGGTCAGAGCACGCGCACTGAAACTTGGTGAGCTTGTGCCGGGAGAGCAATACCAAGAGCGTGGTCACTTTCTCGCGTTTCGCAGCGAGCGGGCGACAAGTATCTACGAAGAACTCGCAAAACGAGACATTGTCGTTGATGTGAGAGGCGATCGGTTGCGATTCGGCTTTGGCATCTACCACGTCGAATCCGACGTGATAGCACTGGTCAGCGCTCTCGAAACTGCAACAGCGGTGTGAGAACCCGCCGTTAGCAAACACTCAAAGCGCGCTTATCGACCAGCGTCAGGCGTCTTGCTTGGAGCGGCCGCAGGTTCGTCAACAGCGCCTTCTGGGGCAGCAGGCTTGCTCTCGGCGCCAGGAGCGGGCTTGTCAGCGGCGGCAGATTCAGGAGCCTCGCCAGCACCGCCAGCACCGCCAGCCTCGCCAGCACCGCCAGCCTCGCCAGCACCGCCAGCACCGCCAGCACCGCCAGCCTCGCCAGCACCGCCAGCCTCGCCAGCACCGCCAGCACCGCCAGCACCGCCAGCACCGCCGCCCGCCTCGCTTGGAGTTGCTTCGCCTGCAGTTGGGAGCACAAGCTCAATGCTCGTGCCATCGGCAAGACCTGAATCGGTGGGGCAAGAGAAGGTCACTTGCTGCCCTTGCGCTTCCGATACAGTGCACGTTGCTTTCAGTTCTGAATCGGCTTTGGAGACGACTTCCATTTGCTCGCCAACTGCAGCAGTAATGCCCGCAGGAAGTGCGAATTCAACCATCGCACTCGCTTGTCCCGTGATGTTTGCAACCACATCTGCGCCCTTGATTCGAGCGCCCGGTTTTACCATCGCGGCAACCGTGCCAGCGATCGAAGCTCGAACGATGAATGCATCGCGCTTCTTGTTGGCGAGTTCGATATCGAGTTTCTTGCGCGCCACATTCGACTCGATCGTTGCAACTTTTCCGCGATTGCGCTTCTTGGCAATCTCCAACTGAAGGTTGTAGCTAGCTAGGCTTTTTTGATGCCGAATGATCGTCTTATCAATTCGCTCGTGACCAGAGAGCCGCACGACCTCATCGCCAGGAGCAACTTCGCTCTCGGCTGCAATCACCCAACTCACAAGACCATCGCGACCTGCGACAAGATCTTCCATGGGAGCATCGACGGCTTTGAACGTTCCCGCTGGAGCGCTCGGAGGGGCGGGCTCCCGCGCACGACGTTTTGCATCTGCTTGCTGTGGAGTGATCGCAGGACCCTTCTCATCAGGCTGCTCGCGGACGTACTCCATGTAGTAGTAGCCAGCTCCGGCTGCTGCGGCCAACAACAGCAGAACCCACAAAGCCATCGACGCGGAGTTGCGACGTGGAGCCTTGGGGCGCTTCTTCTTGCCTGCATCTTCGGCAATAGCAGCGACCTTGGCGGGCTCTTCGGGTAGAACGATCGCCTTGCTGCCACCACTGGTCGCCTCGTAAGCGTCATCAGCGATGGACTCAGAGATATCAGCGACCAGAGGAATCTCTTCTGGAATCGCGCTGTCAGCAGGGGCTGCAGCAACTGACTCTTCTTGCTTTCGATCACGAGCCGCAGCGAGTTCGTCTTCGATTTCCTTGGGAACCTCGACCGCACTCATCACTTTGCTGGCGCGAACCGCAGCCTGGACCTCGTCCTTATCAATGCGGAACGTCTGGCTGAGATCGGTTGAGACCTCGCTACTTGGCCCCGATACGAAATCGTCTTGCGGCGCATCAACAACATCTTCGTTGCCAGCGGCGCCGAGAACCATTCCTGAGTCGGCAGCCTTCGTCGCGGCAGCTCGCTTCACTTCGCCAACACCAGCAACGCCAAGTTCAAAGTCAGCAGCAGCAGCGGGTGGCGTGGTTGGTCGCTCGTGGCGAAGAGCTGACTTGCCAGAGGTGCCAAGCTCGACTTCGATTCCCGAAGAAGGCGCATCGTGCAACGGAGCGGGAACCACTGGTAGCGAGGCAACCTCGTCTTCCGCTTCGCCAGCGTCCAGATAGTGAAGCTCGCTAAGCTTGGACACAATCGCACCAAGCTCTTGCGTGTTGGTCTTTAAATCGAGCTCAGTCTTGGCCCATTCAACGAGCGCCTCGAGATCGCGTTCACCATCCATCCCGCAGGCCACGGCGTACTCCACTTCGAAGAAGCGAAAACTCTTGCCGCCATTTGGGTCGGTGACTTCCACAAACCTCTGGCCACCATCCTCAATGGCCTCGGTTTGAAGATCGTAGCGAAAGAAGGGTTTTTCAGCGCCTGTCGCCGATCCGCTCGTCTGTTTCATGGATTAGCCGCCTTTTTTTAGCTCGGTGAGAACGAGCTTTGCAACCGCCTTGAGAGTGTCGAAAACGCCTTCGCCTGTGACGGCGCAAGCATCGAAGGACACCACACCGTTTGGATTGAGCTCTTCTTCGAGCTCTTCCCTTGGCGATGCGTTTGGCAAGTCGCGTTTGTTGTATTGAATGACGAAGGGCAACTTCGCCAAGTCGTAGCCCTGCTCCTCAAGGTTGTCCTTGAGGTTTTCAAGAGACTCAATGTTGGCTTCAAAGCGCTCGATTTGTGAATCGGCAACGAAGACCACACCATCAACGCCCTTGAGAATGAGCTTTCGGCTGGCATCGTAGAAGACTTGGCCAGGAACCGTGTATAGGTGGAAACGTGTTTTGAACCCGCGAATCTCGCCGAGTGAGAGCGGCAGGAAGTCGAAGAACAAGGTCCGCTCTGTCTCGGTTGCGAGGGAAATCATTTTGCCCTTCGCGTCGGGATTGGTCTTGTTGTAGATGTATTGGAGATTAGTCGTCTTGCCGCAAAGACCGGGACCGTAGTACACGATTTTACAGTTGATCTCCCGCGACGAGTAGTTGATGAAACTCATTCCTAGCGCCCGACCTTAGTCATTGAAAAGGTTGTCAATATCGTCATCGGTAATCTCCGCAAGCACGGATGACGTCGATGAGTCTTCGGTCTTTGCCAGCAGCGCCTCCAAGATCTTGTTGAGATTCGCCGTTGCACGCTTGACGCGCAGACGAACCAAACCAAGAGATGAGCGCTCATCGAAGAGCACGACCAAAATGATACGGCTGCTCACAATCGAGATGTGAACATTGGTCTTCTCACCCTCGTGGAACTGCCCGGAGAATTCCTTTTCTGCAAGCAGGCTGGCGATACCGCCGGTTGCTGCCACATTGCCCGCTGTGAGCGAGGAAAGGGAGGTGATATCAAGGCTATCGACTTCTCCAGCAGAGGCGATTGCCTGGCCGTTCTTGTCGATGCACAGAATTGCCTGTGCGTTAGCATCGCGATGAAGCCCCTCACAAATCTCATCGATTTGTCGTTGCTCCTCTTCGAACATTACCATCTGGTTCTGCATCCCCGGAGGCTCCCTTAATCCTGGTCGTTAGGCTTGGCCCACCTACTGGGCTATCAAGCGTTGCAAACGGTAACAGTTGGATTTCAGCCGTTCAAGCTTTCGACCCTTGATGCGAGAATGGCGAGTGCTTTCCCAAGTTCTATAAGCGAGCGCCTACAGGGTGACGCGGCCAGCGAGTGCCCGGGCGATGGTGGCCTGGTCGGTGTATTCAAGTTCGCCACCTACAGGGATACCACTGGCAATGCGGGTGACGCTAACTCCGAGCGGCTTGAGTACGCGAGCGATGTACATCGCCGTGGCTTCCCCCTCCACCGAGGCGTTGGTCGCGACAATCACTTCCTCGACGATCGACGCTCCAGCTGCATCGGTTTTGAGGCGCCGGACCAGTTCTGCAATCCGCAAATCGTCGGGGCCGATGCCCTCGAGCGGAGAGAGGAGACCATGCAAGACATGGAAGGTGCCGCGAAACCCGCCAGCCCGATCAATGGCAACCACATCGCTTGGAGAGGCCACCACACAAATGAGGGTGCGCTCACGCCTTGCGTCAGAGCAGGTTTCGCACGGATCGAGTTGGGTGAGGTTTAGGCAGACCGAGCACAGTCGAATCGTGTCGACAACTTCGTGAAGCGCTTTTGCGAGTTCTTGGGCTTCCGAATCTGGCGCTCGTACCAAGTGAAATGCAAGACGCGTTGCGGTCTTTTCGCCAATGCCAGGCAATCGACTGAGGCACTGCACAAGACGCTTGATTGGATCGGAAGACAAGAAATTGGACGTGTAGCTTAGAGGTTCAAACCGGGAATGTTGAGCCCGCCAGTGAGCTTTGACATTTCGCTCTGGGTCATTTCCCGGACCTTGTTAACGCCTTGATTGACTGCCGCAACGATGAGGTCTTGCAGCATATCCAAGTCATTTGGGTCCACAGCGGCCTTATCGATCGTGAGCGAAACAAGCTCAAAACCGCCGTTTACTACGACTGTGACCATGCCTCCGCCAGAGCTCGCTTCACAGGTTTTGGCTGTGAGTTCTTCTTGCATCTTGGCAGCATCGGCCTGCATTTTTTGTGCAGCCTGCATCAGGCTTCCTAGGTCGGGCATCTTTGGTCCATCAGACATTTTCTATTTTGATTTCCTTGATCTTGGCTCCGAAGGTTCGCATTACCTTCTTTGTCAGTGGGTGTTCTCTAGCTTCTTCGAGTCGGCGCTCGTTCTCTTCGCCTGCACGCTGCTTTGCGTCTTCGATAATGGATGTCGCCTGAGCTTCTTGCTCGGATGTGAGGATGGCTACCTCGAAGTTTAGGGCGGTACCAACATGCTTTGCGATGAACGCTCGCATGCGCCCAACCTTCTCTTTGTCGACGGCGATTTCTGAGGTGAGTCCACCAGCGGGAAACCCCACTCGGATACCATTCTCGTCCCAGCTCAGCACCTTTGCAGTTTGGTAGACCGTCATAAGGCCGTATTCGTTGGCAGATTCCAACCCTGACATGAGGGCTTCCCAAAGTCGAAGCGGACTTTGGGATTCGGAATTCGGAGCGGGGGGACCGGGGGCAGGGGCAGCAGCGGGGTCGGGGGCAGACGCGGCCGGTTCACCAGCTGGC
>JANTGM010000143.1 GCA_024762925.1 Kofleriaceae bacterium
TGGGGCAAGGAAGGATCTGAGCAACGATGAGCCGAAGGCGTTCAAAGGGCGAAAAGCCGAGCCAGGGCGTTCTATGCCTCTGGATCCCACACGAGTGGGGCAAGCGACCGAGGAACAACGAAGAAGACTGGCTGAGCCCGTCTCTCCAGCGGGCGAGAAGACGAGTGAGCGCGTTCAATATTCATGAATCGCGCACGAGTGCGCGATCCATGGATATTGATTCGTGATCGCGAAGTGAGCTCGTTTTCTGGCGAGGCGGGAAGAGGGAGTTTGCTGGGGCAAGCGAGTGATGAACAACGAAGAAGACTGGCCGAGCCCGTCTCTCCAGCGGGCGAGAAGACGAGTGAGCGCGTTCTGTCTTCATGAATCGCGCACTAGCCGACTCGTTTGAGCAGGCGATACTCAGAACGCACAGGAGCGGCCGAGGAAATGCGTATGGTGTGAACGCGAAGGAGCGAGCCCTCTTCACGTGCGGGATCCAGCAACTCACTACCCGTAACGCTAGTAAGAACAACTCGTAGGTCCCGCGTTCCGACGATATCCTCCGCGCTGCGAATGGTTCTCCATGACATTGGCATGCGCGCCAGGAGTTCTTCTTCTTGGAGGTTTCTGGGCCAGAGTCGACACTGCATGCAAGCGCCAAGCGCTGCCACGGCCGTAGCCGCGATCAGGCCTTCTGGGCAGCCCCCAATGCCGAGAAGAAGGTGCAGGTTTGCCTCTCCAAGCGCGACCGCGATGCCACAAGAGAGGTCGGCGTAGGGCAGCGCGAGCACCTCGGCGCCAGTTGAGCGCACCGCTTGCATCATCTTGTGATTGCGAGCGCGATCGAGGATGGCAACCCGCACAGAAGAGCGAGAGATCGCCTCTACCTTCGCAACCTCCGATACGAGTTCTGCGATTGGCATGTCGAGATGCAGCTTGCCAACGGCCCTGGGAGAGGCGATGAGCTTTTCCATGTAGGCGACTTGGGTCGGTCGAAACATGGCCCCCTGAGGAGCGGCAGCCAAGGCTGCCACCGAGCCAGGTTGGCCCACGGCTGCAGCGCGCGTTCCGTCAATGGGATCCACGGCGAAGTCAAACGTGACCCCTTTGCCTCGTCCAACCAACTCACCATTGTGAAGCATGGGTGCACGATCCTTTTCACCCTCGCCAATCGCAATCACCCCGGCGACGGGGGCAGCATCAAGGCTCTCGCGCATTGCGTCTACCGCAGCTTGGTCGATGGCAACAAGGTCACCTTGGCCGACATGGGGCCACACAGCCAAGGAGGCTGCTTCTGTCGCTTGGGCTAGCACCTCGTCGAGGGGGACCTCGCTCATTGGCGCTTGATCCGTCGGTGTTGGTTTGAGTCTCGCGCAGGAATTGGGGGGGCCGGCAAAGTGCGAAGACGGAGCAAGATGGGTCCAGAGACCGAACCCGCAACGATGCGTGAAGGAATTGGGAAGCCCGAGAACAGGCGAGAGCGACCCAATGTTGATGAATCAAGCACGAGACCACAATACCACTCCAGAACCTGCTCACCTGAGCGTGGATTGCTATGCTCACTGCCTGCATGCGCACTGTATTGGTAACAGGGGGAGCGGGCTATCTTGGTTGCGTTCTCGTCCCCAAGCTCTTGGCTGAAAATCGCGTCATCGTCTTTGATGCAATGTGGTTTGGTCGTGAGGCTCTTGTCTCTGCAATCGCCGAGGTTGGCAGAGAAGACAGGGCCACGATTATCGAGGGCGACATTCGAGATGCCGAGCGTGTCGACGCTCTCTTTGTCGAGCACTCCATTGATGCTGTGATTCACTTGGCCGCAGTCTCGAATGATCCATGCTCAGATCTCGATGCTGATCTCACACGTAGTGTGAACCTCGATGCGACCAACACTGTCATGCGATTGGCGAAGCAGCATGGGGTCACGCGTTTCATCAACGCATCGTCTGCGAGTGTGTACGGGATCAAGGAAGATCCGGATGTAACAGAAGAACTCTCACTCGAACCACTAACGCTCTACGCGAGGTACAAGGCCGAAACCGAGGACACTCTCAATGCTCTGGTCGATGAACGCTTCTGTGGCGTCTCTCTTCGCGCAGCCACGGTGTGTGGTTTCTCACCAAGGCTAAGACTCGACCTAACGATTAATATTCTCACCTACCATGCCCTAACCCGTGGCGAGATCCGGGTCTTTGGTGGCGAGCAGATGCGTCCCAATATTCACATTCAAGACCTCACCGACTTTTATTTGCGCTTGCTTGACATCGATGCTGCGAAGGTGAACGGGCGAGCCTTTAACGTTGTGAAAGAGAACTTCAGCGTGATGCAAATCGCTGAGATGGTGCGTGAGCACGTTGGCGGAGACATTGCGATTCGAGTGGTGCCTACAGAGGACAATCGCTCCTACCACCTCTCTGCCAAGCGTGCCAAAGACGAGTTTGGCTTTGCTCCTGTGCATGCACTCTCCGAAACAATGAGCGAGCTAGCGGCTGCGTTCTCCGATGGTCGAATCGAGGATCCCCACAGCCCTGCGTATCGCAATATAGAAGTCATGAAGAGCCATCCCGAGAAAACTCGTTGGCCCGCATAAACTACATAGACCTTCCCGCAAAGCACGAGCCGCTGCGTGAGCGGCTTCTGCAGGTATTTGACCGCGTCTTAGCGCATGGGCAGTTTGTTCTTGGTCCAGAGGTGCGCGAGCTCGAAGTGCGACTCGCGAAGTACCTTGGCGCACGCGACGTTGTTACGTGTGGATCAGGAACCGATGCGTTGGTTCTAGCTCTGCGTCTCCGAGGAATCGGCCCTGGCGACGAAGTCATCACAACTGCCCACTCCTTCATAGCAACCGGCAATGCCATCTTGCTTGCCGGGGCAACGCCTGTCTTTGTAGACATCGACAGCGATACGATGGTCCTGGACGCCGCGCTCGTTCCCGCAGCCATCACCGAGCGGACGCGGGCCATCATGCCAGTGCACCTAAATGGCTTTCCCATGGACATGGGACCGCTCTCCGCGATCTGCGACGATACTGGGATTGCGCTCATTGAGGACTGCGCACAGGCTTTTGGTAGTCGTCGCGATGGACGTGGGGTGGGCACGCACGATATCGGTTGCTTCTCGTTTCATCCTCTTAAGATTTTTTCTGCTTGTGGCGACGGCGGTTGTCTAACCGTCTCTTCAGAGGAAGATGCAGAAACGCTCCGCAGGCTGCGCAATCATGGACTTATCGACCGCGACCACAGCGACATTGCGGGCGTTAACTCGCGGCTTGACTCGATGCAGGCCGGCTTTCTCTCAGTGAAGCTGGACGTTTTGGATGATTACATCGCTGCACGGCAAGCGAACGCTGATCGCTATCACGCAGAGCTTGCTGGCCTAGTCACACTGCCCCCAAAGGGAATCGACCTGCGCTGCAATCACAGTGCTTTTGTCATTCGTCATCAAGAGCGTGAGCAACTCCGGTCCTCGTTGGCGGCGAGTGGTGTGGATTCCAAGGTCCACTACCCATTGGCCATACACCAGCAGCCAGCATTCGCAGTGTTTGCGCAACGCTCGCTTCCGGTCACCGAACGTGTGATAGGGGAAATTCTTAGCTTGCCGGTTTCTGCAGAGCTTTCCGCAGAGGAACAAGAGCGCGTGATCGAAGCCGTTGCATGTTCGCTTGGAAAGGGCGCCGAATCAAAAGGGCCATGAGTCGCAGCACAGGAAAGATCAAGACTGTCGCCGAGCTGGAGGGGGTTCGAGAGACACTTCGCGAACAGGGCAAGACCGTCGTTCAGTGTCATGGCTGCTTTGATATCGTCCATCCCGGTCACATCCGCTATCTGCAGTTCGCAAAAAACCTAGGGGATGTTCTAATCGTCAGCGTTAGCGCGGATCGGGTGGTTGGTAAGGGTGACGGGCGCCCCTATATCCGCGAGGATCTGCGCCTTGAGAACCTCTCGGTGTTCGAATTCGTAGACTACGTGTGCCTTGATGATAATTCTTGGGCAGGGCCCGTACTGGAAGCCTTGCGCCCCGACATCTACGTCAAAGGGCAAGAGTATGAAACAAAGGGTGATCCACGATTTGCAAAGGAGGTGGAAGTTGTGGAGTCGCACGGTGGGCGGATCGTGTTTAGTTCTGGTGATGTCGTGTACTCCTCCACCCATATCATCAATCAGTTTCAGGATAGCTTCGCACTCGAGAAAGAGCGACTTGCGTCATACTGTCGTCGATACGCACTATCGCAAAGCGTTGTGTCGAACATGCTGCGCAAAGGATGTGGTAGCAAAATTCTGGTTGTGGGCGATCCAATTCTCGATCGCTACTTGCACTGTGAGTCTCTTGGTGTTGCTTCCGAGCAACCAATGCTCTCGGTAACGCCGATTCGCGAGGAGACCTTCGTTGGCGCAGGAGCACTAATTGCGAGCCAACTCGCCGCGATTGGGGCCGAAGTGGGGTTACTTACTTCGTTGCCCACAGGACCCGATGCCGACCATTTTCGAGGCAGCCTTGAAGACCGCGGTGTGACTCTGCACGATGTTCAGGATGAGGCGCGGCCAGTGGCGATCAAGACGCGCTACCTTGTTAATGAGCACAAGGTATTCAAAGTCGACAGTGGTCGGCGCGTGCCACCAACAACACTTGTCACCCGGCAGCTCGCTGACAGGCTCAGAGAGTGTCTTTCCAACTATGACGCGCTCATCGTCACCGACTTTGGCTACGGCCTGTTTACGACCGAGTTCATCGGCGCCGTCGTCGATATTTCGAGAGAGCAGGCCAAGCCCTACTATGTGGATGTGAGTCACACGAGGCGAGCGAGTATTCTGCAGTTTTCGAATGCGCGCTTGGCGACCCCAACAGAGAGCGAACTGCGCTTTGCTTTTGCCGACAATGAAGCAGGGCTCTCGAACTTGGCGAGTCGCTTCTTTGCGGCGACAGAGAGCGAACACCTAGCACTTACGCTCGGAAAGCGAGGCGTCTTGCTGTTTGAGAGGCCCGAGAAAGCCGAAGCACATCTGCGCACCGATTTCCTTCCCGCCTTTGAATCCGTTTCCATTGATCCTGTCGGTGCAGGGGACGTGTTTCTCGCAGGAGCAGTTCTCGCCGACTTGGTTGGCTCGCCGCCACAACACGGCATCTATTTGGGAAGTGCACTGGCTGGCCTTCAGGTGTCTCGCCTGGGCAATGAGGCGGTCGCAAGCCCTGCACTCCACCGATACATCGAGGCTCGCCTGGAGCTTGCGGATTGAAGAGAGGGACTCGGCGTTGGCTCTTTCTCGGCATTGGGATTCTCGTGTCCTGTCTCCTGTTGTTCTTAAGCTTTCGCAAGATTGCGTTCTCGGATCTCTCGACACACATCAGCAAGGTGGCGCTGCCAATCCTTGCACTCGGACTGCTCACACGCTTTTCTAACTTTTGCTTGGTGGCGTTGCGGTCATCATTTCTCTTTGCACCGCTACATCGCTACTCGTTTTGGTTTCTCTTTAAATCGGGCTTGCTGGCGTACGCAGTAAACAACATTGTCCCGTTTCGTGCTGGTGAGGTTGCGCGTATTGGATACTTGTCCAGACGGGGCAAGATTCCAGCAAGCAGCTGTCTTGCCGTTGTTGCGGTGGAGAGGCTGCTCGATCTTATGGCGATCTGTGTTGTCATTGTGTGCACCTTGCCCTCCATGGCGATCGACATGCCACTAGGTACGCCTTTCTATCTCGCGGCGGGAATCATGGTCACCTTCATTGGAGGTGCCATGTGGGTCAGCCGTCGGCCCGATGTCTTTGTGAGTCTATCCGCCAGACTCGCTGGGCTCTTGGGGCGATCGGTGCGCACCTTTGTTGAGGGCAAGAGCAAGACCTTCGCTGAAGGTCTATCCGCGCTTTCATCTCCCGTGACGGTTCTCGCTGTCACGGCCCTAAGCTTGCTCTTTTGGACAATAGCCGCCTTGGGAATTCAGATCTGGATTTGGGCATTCGGTTTTGACTTGCCCTGGTACACGCCGGTGGTTGTCTTAACGTTCCTCACGTTTGGGCTGGCTGTCCCGTCAACTCCAGGCCACATTGGCAGCTATCATTTCTTTGCTGCTGCCGCAATGATGGCCGTAGGACTCCCAGAGGCTGAGTCTGTGTCATTTGCCGTCGTCGGGCATGCGATGGCCGTCGTTCCATTTACGCTTCTTGCGTTGCCAATCTTTCTTAGGGATTTCTCGGGGCGTCGCAATGCTGTGGAGCCAGAAGACTCGGCTCGCTAGCCAACTAACTGGCTCGTCATCGTTCGCCACGCTTCCACCGATCGCGCACCGTCAAGCGATTCGAGTAGTTCCGCATCAAACGTCTCATCGGCTAGCCCAAGCTCTTGCGCAGCCAGTACCGAAGCCAGATGCGTTACCGCGACAAGACCTAGACCTTTCGAACGGCTACGCATCGGGTCGCAGTGATGTGCTACTGCCTCTACGAGGTCCTGGGGTAGGCCCCAAATGCCGAGCAAGTAGCCACCGACCTCAGCGTAGCTTGTTTGAAAATGCTCAAATTCGACATCCGCAAGCGGACGATTATCGCGCTTCGCTTCGGCAAAGACGTCGCCCCAACGCTTTGGCATTCGGTCAGCAAAGATGAGCTTGCCGATGCTGTGTAAGAGTCCCGCACTCAGCGCTTTGTCTTTGTCTCTTTCCACCAATCGCGATGCGATCTTGGCGGTGAGAAGTGCGTGATTCTGGACGTCTGATAGCAAGAATCCCTTCGGAAGGCGCTTTTCGTCGTAGGTGCTGAAAATTTCTGAGGTGAGCAAGAGGCTCTTGAGCAGCGACGTGCCGAGATAGCGAACGGTATCCGTTGCGCTGTGGAGAGGACGCGGAGCTGCGAAGAATGCGGAGTTTACGATGTGCAACAGTCGCGCAACCACTGCTGGATCTCGCTCCACAACTTCAACAACGTCCCCTAGACGACTGTTTGGGTTTTCCAACGTCGCACACAGGTCGGTATAGACGGAGGGAATCACCGGCAAGCTCGACATTCCACCAACCACTGTGCGGATTGCCGTCGACTCCATTAGCGTTCTAAGCTCAAGGGCCCGCGTGAGTTCGGCGAGCAGCGCTTTGACATCCCAGGGCTTGCTGAGAAATCTGTGGGCGACGGGAACGGACCTCATGATGACGTCACCCTGTGCGGTACCACTCATAAGAATTCTTACCGTATCTGGATACTGAGTGCGCACTTGGCGAAGGAGCTCAACGCCATCAGTCTTTGGCATCGTGATGTCCGACACGACGATGTCGAAAGAGTGCTCCTTCATTTGTGCAAGCGCATCATCCGCATGCTCAGCGAAGCTCATGTTCCAAGACTCGCTCTGACGACGCAAACCGCGTTTAATCGCCCGGAGAACCCGAGGCTCGTCATCCACAAAGAGGATGTTCTTGTCGATTGCGTCAGTCATCGTTTGGTCGCAGGCTGGCCTGGCTCTCTATGATTCGGTCAGAGCCTGGGTGGCTTGAGGGCTCTGCGCGCGTAGAGGAAAAGAACGATGACGGGATATTCGCTAGTTAGCGATTGCGCGATCTCGAATGCGCTCAGCGAGGTAGGTCCAGCGTTGGGTACTGCTCTGGTTCTCGACAGCCATTTTTACCGCCCGACTGGAACCGACCATTACGACAAGCTCCTTGCCTCTCGTGAGCGCGGTGTAGAGGAGGTTGCGCTGCAGCATCATGTAGTGCTGTGTGAGAAGCGGAAGAATCACACACGGGTATTCGGAACCTTGGCTTTTGTGCACGCTGATCGCAAACGCATGCATCAAGTCATCGAGTTCGTTGCGCTGGTAGAGCACCATGCGGCCATCCAACAGCTCGACCTTCAAGATGGAAGCTTTGGGTTCGACAATGCGAACAATTCCGACGTCGCCATTGAAGACCTCTTTGTCGTAGTTGTTACGAATTTGCATGACCTTATCTCCGACACGGTAGCAGCGAGCACCTCGTTTGATCTCCAGCCCACCAGCCTTGCCCCCTATCGCTTCTTGCATTGCAAGGTTGAGCGCAGTAGTGCCAAGTTCACCTCGATGCATTGGCGTTAGCACTTGCATGTCGACGAGCGGGTCAAAGCCAAAGCGCTTGGGAATGCGGTCAGCGATGAGTTCGATGATGGTTTCTCGTGCGGCAAAGGGGTTCTCGCGCTCGATGAAGTAAAAGTCGCTGCGAGTGGGAGCGTCGCCCGGAGGAGCGGCCAGGCTCGGCATGTGCCCAGCGTTTACTCTGTGGGCATTGACGACGATCTGGCTCTGTGCAGCCTGACGGAAAATCTCTGTGAGCTTCACAACCGTGGGTACACCGCTGTCGATGAGGTCTGCAAGAACGGAACCCGGCCCCACCGAGGGCAACTGGTCCACGTCGCCCACAACGATGAAAGTCGTTTCGTGGGGCAATGAGGCGACCAAGCCGCGAAAGAGCGCGATATCAACCATAGAGGCCTCGTCGATGATCACCACATCGGCGTCGAGCGGGTTGCCAAGGCCGCGCTCGAACCGGCCGTTCTGCGGCAAAAACTCGAGTAGCCTGTGCAACGTGCTTGCTGGGCGTCCTGTGCTCTCCGAGAGTCGTTTTGCTGCACGGCCCGTTGGAGCGGCAAGCGCAATATCGAGACCTGCTTCGTCGTAGACTTCCACAAGGGCGCGGATAATTGTCGTCTTGCCCACACCGGGGCCGCCAGTAATCACGATGCACTTGTCTCGAACGCCTGCAATGATGGCCTCTCGCTGCTGGGGCGCCAGAGTAATCTCGTTCTTCGACTCGTAGTCGTCTAAGAATTGTTCTAGGTCAATGTCGATCGCACAGGCTCCAGTCTTAGCTACCTCGACGAAGAACTCTGCCGAATCGACCTCGCATCGATGCAAATCGGTGAGCGATAGTGTGACTCCATGAGGAGGCAGCTCTTCGCGAACCAAGAGGTTCGAGATGAGGAGACGGGAGATTGCGGGCCCGATGAGGGCCGAGTCCACGCCGAGCAAGCTGGCCCCTGCTGCGATTGCATGGTCCAGAGGAACCACGACATGGCCATCTTCGCTCAGCTGTCCGAGCACATGGAGGAGCCCCGCTTCAATACGCTCACCCGCGTCCTTTGCAATGCCCAGGTTTTGCGCGATTGCGTCAGCGCTCTTAAAGCCGATGCCCCAAATATCGAGCGCAAGCCGATATGGGTTGCTCCGCACCACATCGATCGCGTCGGCTCCATAGTGCTTGTAGATGCGGGCGGCGAAGGCTGCGCTAACCCCGTGGCCACGCAGAAACACCATCACGTCCTGGATTTGCTTTTGATCCTTCCATGCCTCGGTGATTTTCTTAGCACGCGATGGTCCAATGCCTTCTACCGCGGTTAGCGCTTCGGGCGAAGAGCCGATCATCTCGAACGTGCGCATGCCAAAGACCTGCACGATCCGTTTGGCGAGTTCTTCACCGATACCGGGAATGAGCCCAGAACTTAGGTAGCGCTCAATGCCCAGAAGTGTTTGTGGGGAGCGGACCTGAAACGACTCCACCTTGAACTGTCGTCCAAAGCGCTTGTCATCAATCCACTGTCCTTCAGCAAGTACCGGGGCACCCTTTTGCAGGCCGACAAGGGCGCCCACGATGGTGACCTCTTCACCATTTTCAAGAGAGAGCTTGGCGACGGTGAAGGCGTTCTCGGCATTCTGAAACACGATGCGATCGAGCGTGCCCTCGATGGAAGGCTTTGAGGGCGAAGCGGCCAATGGATGGACACTATACGCATAATCGCCTGGCATCGCTGCGAGCTACCGGCTGCTCTTGAGCTTCTTCGCTACGTGTTCTCTGGCGACGAATCAGCAGCCCGAGAAGCTTGCCGGTGGCGTTCGAGATAGCGTTCCAACTGATGGCGAATTCCTTCCGGCCAGCCATTGCTCAGCTGCGTTACTTGTTCAAGCTTGCCCAAAAAGAGTGCCCGCGAGACCTCCTCAAAGTGGGGTTGGTCGCCTGCGAGATCCCAGAGAAAGCGGTGAGCTGCGTCCACAACTCGTCGTTGGATTGATTCGACACTCTCGTTCTTCCTAGCGAGTTCAACGAGACGACGCAGTGTTGCGGAGGCGCCCCCACGTTGCTCCGCAAGCCAGCTCCAGTGCCGCGGCAAGAGCGAAATCTCTCGGCTCACAACGCCAAGCTTTGGTCGGCCGGGTTTCCGTCGAGGGCGCTTGAACCTCTCTTCGGCCGTATTCTCGGCAGTCTCCTTGCCTCGCTTCGGTTCTCGTAGCCGGGCCAGAACCTCTTCGTTGGTGCCTGAGAAGTCTACATCAACGACCCGTCCAGACTCGTCCTCGTAAACCGAGATCCTTGTCGTTGGGTCCTGATTTTGACTGTGAAAACAGAGCATTGCGACATTCTCAAGGGATCCCAAGCCCAGCCGTTGATTGCCTTGAAACCCCACATACAGCATTTCTTCATTTGCCATGGATCTATTATTACCCGGGTAATAATTGGAGTGCAAGCAGTATTACCCGGGTAATACTGCTCGGCAGTCGGAGGGGACTTCCCCAGCGAGATCTGGGTCTATCAATGTGTTCTATTGACACAAAGCTTAGTGTCGTTTATACATTAAGTATGGGCAATGGAGAGAGGCAAGAGACTAGCGAGGAGCAAGCCCTCCTTCGTCACCTGGTAGGTGCTACCGCGACTTCTGTACTCATGACCGATGCCTACAAGTTCGCGATGGCCCAAGCTGGCGATCCTCTCCGCGAAGAGACGTTCTATCTGAGCTTCCGACGACCAGGTGCGTATCTTGTGCCTTTTGATCTCGAGCGCCTCGTTAGGGCCATGGTGCCCAGTCCTCCAACCAATGCTGAAGAAAAGACTCTTGCACTGCATGGCTACGAACTCAGTGAGGGGATGCGGCGTGCGCTTGGCGGCGCACTCAAGATTTGGGCGGCTCCCAAAGGCAGCTGGATTCGAGAGCGCGAGCCAATCGTGCGCATTACTGGCCCCTCATTTTTGGTTTCGTGGTTGGAGTCCCTCGTCATTTGGATGCAGTTCCCCATTCAAGTTGCCACTGCCGTCATGGATGGCTGCCAGCGCTTTGTTTGCTCATGCGATGACGAAGCGGCGATCGTTCGCAAGACGCTTTGTGCTATCGGATGTCTCGACAGAGCCGTCATCGAAGTTGATCCGGAGTACAAGCAGTCGGTCCGGCGCAACGCGCTCGCTCTTGCCGGTGCATTGAAGGGCTCGCTTGAGCGCGTCTATGAAGTCGGCATGCGTGGAGCTACATGCATGCAGATGCATCGCATCGCTCTTGGCGAGCTAACCGACTTGCAGATTGCTGGTACCTCGAATGTGTACCTCGCCGGGAAGCTCGGGCTTCTCGCAGTAGGGACTACGGGGCACGAGTATCAGCTTCGCTTCGAAAACGATGCTGCCGCATTTCGCGCCCTTCGCGATCTCCGCCCAGCAGCCCCAAGCTACCTCTTTGACACCATTGACGCGCTTGATGTGGGAATCCCAGCAGTCGTTGAAGTGCTTCGCGAGAGTCCCAACAGACGCGCCTCGGTGCGCTTTGACTCTGGAGATGTGCGAGCGCAAGTCTCAGCGTTTTTCTCAGCCGGGGTGCGACCTGGCTTTGTCTTCATGGATGGGATGGACGATCGCAAGGTCGCCGACCTATGCGCCTTGCAGGCTGAGCTTGACCCGCACGGGTCACCATGGCGATTTGGTGTTGGTGGCTTCTTGGTGGCGCGACCGGCTTCCACGCCACTCACACGTGATCGCGTTAGCGCGGTGTACAAGCTTTGTGAAACGGGTGGGCGTCCCGTAATGAAGTTCTCGGTGCCCGGCAAAGAGAGCCTTCCCGGCAAACCCGTTTCGTGGCGGCTTGGGCCCCCTGGGGCGTCCGTGAGCGTCATTGCTCAGGAAGGCGAGCGACTCGCGGATTGGCAAGCTCTTGGGCCACGCCAAACTCATCCGCTGAGTCCACCGCCGGGCCGGGCTCTGCTGAGCCCACCGCTGCTGAGCCCTGCCACCGAAGCGCTCATTTCCGACCTGCGCAATATGCACGTCGGCCGAGCCAAACTCGAGTCTGTGCCATCGATACGAACAATTCGCAATTCACTTGCAGCCCCAAAGAAAGGAACGCAGCTATGAACATTCAACTTCTCGTTATTGACCCTCAGAACGACTTCTGCAACCCAAATGGCAGCCTCTACGTACCTGGCGCCGAAGAAGACATGAAGCGCTTGGCTGGCTTGGTCACACGCTTGCGCGACAAGCTAGACGACATTCACATCACCCTCGACTCGCATCGCAAGGTCGATATTTCGCATCCCGTGTGGTGGAAAGACTCCTCGGGAAAACACCCAGCTCCTTTCACGATCATAACAGCAGCAGATCTGAAAGCTGGGCGATGGACGACAACGATGCCATCGTTCTACAAACGCTCGCTTCTCTACCTGCAAAGCCTGGAGACCGCCAATCGGTATCCGCACACGATCTGGCCAGAGCATTGCTTGATTGGCGATGAAGGGCACAATGTCTCGCCCATTCTGGCCGCCGCTGTGCACGACTGGGAGGAGCGATTTGCGCAAGCGGACTTTGTGACAAAGGGATCCAATCCGTGGACTGAACACTTCAGTGCTGTTCGAGCCGAGGTCCCCGATCCGGAAGACCCATCAACGCAAATCAACACCGCGCTCATCGAGACTCTCGAAGAGGCTGACATCATTCTCTTGGCTGGTGAGGCAGAGACGCACTGTGTTCTCAACACGGTCATGGATGTCGCATCGGGATTTAGTAACGCCAACTATGTCGAGAAGATGATCTGGCTCACCGATGCCTCAAGCCCGGTACCAGACCCTCCGGGCCTCACGATCTTCTCCGACAAGCTCAAGACAGAGTTTGCCGCACTTACGTCCAAGGGCATGAAGACCGCCTCAACGATGGACTTCCTACGCCAAGCCGCCTAACTCCAAACGAAAGGACACACCATGCCTATCTTCAACGACAAAACCGCTATGGACGATCATGCGATCACAGGTTCGCACTATGGATTCTCCGCGAGACGAATTGATGACCTCGGAGCCTCTGAGTACACCTTGGCTCTGATCGTCGTCGATGCCAGTGGCTCGGTATACAGCTATCGAACTCAGATCGAGAGTGCGATTCGAGAAGTCGTTCGCGCCTGTCGAGTGAGCCCACGAGCTGACAACATGATGTTGCGGCTGGTCATCTTCGACCACGTCGTCACGGAAATCCACGGCTTCAAGCCGCTCATGGAGTGCCATGAGAACGACTACAAGGGGTGTCTCAACGTGGGAGGTGCCACTGCACTCTACGATGCAACCTACAATGGAGTTCGTTCGGCGGCACAGTACGGCGCGGCTCTCAGCCAACAGGACTTCGACACAAATGCTGCGGTCTTCGTGATTACTGATGGCGAGGACAATGCCTCGAAAGTCTCGCGGATCATGGTTGGCGAAGCACTGCGCGATGCTGTGGTGAATGAGTCGATCGAGTCCGCAACTTCTGTGCTCATCGGAGTCAACACAGGATCTGACGGACTGAATTCCTACCTTCGAACCTTCAAGACCGAAGCGGGATTCTCCCAGTATGTCTCTATCAACAAGGCGACAGCCAAGGAGTTGGCAAAACTCGGCTCCTTTGTTTCCCAATCAATCTCGGCGCAGAGTCAGGCGCTTGGCACAGGAGGGCCGAGCAAGAGTCTGCGGTTCTAGTGCCTGATGCATTGACCAAGCAAACTCGATTGTTCGGCTCGCTGGCCGCTTTGCGCACTGGGGCAAGGAAGGATCTGAGCAACGATGAGCCGAAGGCGTTCAAAGGGCGAAGAACCGAGCCAGGGCGTTCTATGCCTCTGGATCCCACACTCGT
>JANTGM010000144.1 GCA_024762925.1 Kofleriaceae bacterium
CAGAGGCATAGAACGCCCTGGCTCGGTTCTTCGCCCTTTGAACGCCTTCGGCTCATCGTTGCTCAGCTCCTTCCTTGCCCCAGCAAGGTCGTCCTTCTCGCCCGCTGGACAGACTGGCTCAGCCAGTCTTCTTCGTTGTTCCTCGGTTGCTTGCCCCAGCAAACTGCCTCTTCCCGCCTCGCCAGCAAACGAGCTGACTTCGCGATCACGAATCAATGTCCATGGATCGCGCACTCGTGCGTGATTCAAAGCTATTGAGCGTGCTCCCTCGTCTTCTCGCCGCTGGCGTTGACGAGCCAACGCTCATCGTTGCTTGATCGGTCACTAGCCCCAGCAAGCTCTCTTCGCGGGCCTTGCCAGCGAACAAGCTCCTTTCGCGATCCCATCTCAATCTGTCTGGATCACGCTCTAGACGGGAAGGCACGATATCTTCAATTTCCACGCAACTTGGTGAGTCCTCTCCCGATAAGGGCAGCACACACACACCAGGAGAACATCAATGTGGAATTTTCGGATTGGCCGCAGCTTCGGCCTCATGCTTCAGACTTTGCCCTTCATCGCGCTTCGCACAGCGGTGTATTTTGGCTGCTCGCTCTTGCTCATCCTCGGATGGATTGGAGGGCCAGCGCTGGGCGCTTACGTCGCTCCGGCGTCGATGTGGGAAACCGGAGCTTGGGTGGGCTTTGCGATTGGCTCGGTTGCTTCCGGGACGGTTGTCTATTTTGTGCGCGAGTACTTCTTGTATCTGGTCAAGGCTGGGCACATTGCCGTCCTTGTGGAACTCATGGAAGGTCGCTCGCTTCCCAAGGGCAAAGGCCAACTTCGCTACGCCAAGGAAATCGTTGCCGAGCGCTTTGTGGAAGCTAGCGCATTCTTCGTTCTCGACCAGGTTATTAGCGGCATTCTTGCCGTCGTGAATCGAGTGCTCGTCGGGCTTGGTAGCTTCATTCCCGGACTGGACGGCGCTATGGCGTTCGTAGGAAGAGTTCTTAGGGTGTCGCTGACCTTTGCCGACGAAGTGATCTTGGCTCTCAGCTTTCGAACCAAATCGAACGACGTTTGGCGAACCAGCCGAGACGGCGTTGTGCTCTACGCCCAGAATTACAAAAACATTCTCAAGAACGCATTCTTTCTGGCGATGCTCAACTACGCACTCATCTTTGTGTTCTTTCTTGTCGCCTGGGCACCAGCATCGTGGATTGCCGGCCTGATGCCAGGAACGGGTTCCGCGATTCTGTCGTTCATCGTTACCGTCTTGCTCGTTTACAGCATCAAGAAGGCCCTCATCGAGCCACTTCTGATGACTGCACTCATGCAGGTGTATTTTCGCGCAATCGAAGGTCAGGTTCCCACACCTGCTTGGACTGAGAAACTCGATGGTTTGTCGGAAAAGTTCCGAGCAATGCAAGAAAAGTTCGTTGGTCCAGCAAGTAGCGCCCCTCTCATTCCCTCCGCTGTGGAAACGCAACCTACTTCTGCGGGCCAGTGGCAACAGACGCATCCGGAAAGTTCGCACCCACAGTCGGGCTACCCGCATCCAGCAAGTTCGCACCCACAGTCGGGCTACCCGCATCCAGCAAGTTCGCACCCACAGTCGGGCTACCGGACAGGTTCGCAAGCACAGTCGGCCTACCCGCAATCCGTGGCTCCTCAACCCTCGTACGACCAGCAACCATCGTATGCAGACCAGCAATCGGCATATGCACAATCTGCGGCTCCCCATAACTACCAGTACTCGTCGCAATTCGCCGCTCCGCACTCTTCCCACCAAGCCCAGCAATCCATGCATGCACAACCTGCGCATCAACCTGAAGCTGGGGCGCACCAAGCTGCGAGTTCTCCTTCGCACTTCGCTCAACCACTTCACTTGCAGGCCAAAGCTCCAGCGATTGGATCAACGACGCTCCCCATGGGATTGGTGAAGACCGACCTCTAGGGAATTTTTGGGCTGTGCCACACTCATGCTGCAGCCAGGTCGCTTTTCCAGACAGCGAAAGACTTAGAAAGCACTCCAACGCAAGTCGTTTAGTTAAACGCCCTGCTGGACTTCATGTCGCGAACGCGTTCTCATGTCCACCGAGATGGGACGCATATTCGAGACTCGTAAAGCCACGATGTTTGCGCGCTGGGACAAGATGGCTAAGGCCTTCTCCCGCGTCGCAAAAGAGATCACGATCGCTGTGAAGGCGGGTGGCCCCGATCCGGATGGTAACCCCGCACTGCGTCGAGCGATTCAAAACGCCCGTGCTGTAAACATGCCAAAGGACAAAGTCGCTGGGGCGATTAAGCGGGCACACTCAAAGGACACAGCGAACTACGAAGAGGTCATCTACGAGGGATATGGACCACACGGAATTGCGATCATGGTTGTCGCCGCAACCGACAACCCCACTCGAACCGTAGCCAACGTTCGGGTCGCGTTTAACAAGAACGGTGGAAACATGGGGAACAGCGGAAGTGTCGCCTTTGGTTTTCGCCGCGTTGGTGTTTTCAAGCTGGACCCAAAGGGACTGGACGCTGAAGAGCTCGAACTTGAGCTGATTGATGCTGGATTGGACGAAATGGGAGAAGGCCAAACAGATAAAGGTGATCCACTTCTCATTGTGCGTTGCGAATTTGAGAGTTTTGGTGAGATGCAAAGTGCGCTAGAACAGAAGGGTGTGACGGTCGTGGAGTCGGGACTCGAATTCATTGCCAACACACTCACAAAGCTCGATGAGCAGCAAGCAACCGAGGTCCTCAAGCTTGTTGACGCAATGGAGCAGGACGAAGACGTCAATCACGTCTTCCACAACCTGGAGTAATCGGTCAATGAATTCAAGAAAACTACTGCCCTGTCTTGTTGCCGTGATGATGGCTCCTATGTTGCTCGCTCATGGCGATAGCTCATGTGGTGGCGATGAGGAGTTTGAGTTCGGGCCGCCAACAGGAGCTGTGTGTCCTCCCGAGGGCACCACGCTTACGTTTGAGAGCTTTGTGGAGCCATTCTTCGAATCGTACTGTCAGCGGTGTCACAGCGTCGATGTCGTTGGTGACGACCGTCAGGGCGCTCCTTCCGACCACAATTTCGATACCTTCGTAGAAGCCAAGAGCCTCCGTGATCACATCGATTGGACTACGGGCTCGGGACCCGATGCAACCAACGAGCTGATGCCCATTGGTGGTCCCAAGCCCACGATTGAAGAGCGCAAGCAACTGTCTGAGTGGCTCGCCTGCGATGACGCGACCTAGAGTCGTTGTCTGACTGCGGGAGAGAAATTTCGCAGAAACCGCCATGTGTAACCGGGAATCGCGAACCTCGATAAGGCACGCGAATTCACCGAGGAGACTACACATGACAAACCGCAAACCACGTCGATCGATTCCTATTCTTTGCTTGGGGGCAACGATGCTCGCAGGCTTTGCCGCTGGCTGCGGTGTTGAAGTTCAGCGCAAGGTGCCAACGCTCCACGCTCGTGCCGTGCTGGCTCCCGCGACCTTTTCGGCCGAATCGCAACCTTCCACACCGACAAGCCACACCGCGCCTCCCGCTCAATCTGGCTATGAGGCGATGCCTTCTGAGGTGGCGACCGCTGGCCAGTATCAACAGAGTGGGGGCGCGACTCCCGAGACTGCTGAGGTTGTCACAGTCGGCTCGACTTTGATTGGGTGAGTTGCCAAGGGAGCCCCGCGCTACTACGTCATCGACTTGCTTGTCGGCGATACATTTGAAGTCAAGGCCTACATGAGGCCACTTGTGGGGTATGGGGGATTCCAATTGAAGGTGTTTGAGCCCGATGATGTGCGGCTTGGGGCAATCACGAAATTCATCAAGAACGAAACGGAGTGGGAACGCAAAAAAGGTCGTTATGAGCGCCAAGCAGCCTGGGCAACGTCTCATCGAGGTTTCAGCGGAGATCAGTGCCGATTTCGAGTTCCTCATCAACGACAAGGTGAAAGCGTCGTAAGCCGAGGCCCTACCTTTCAGTATACAGACGTCGCAGATAGGCTGCGGCGTCTTTGCGTTTCGGGTCAAGCTTAAGAGCGGTTGTCCAGGCTTCGCGGGCCAGCTCGCGCTTGCCTTGCTTAATCAGCACTAGGCCTGTTCGAGCCCAAGTCTCAGGGTTGTTCTGATCAATCCGCAAAGCTGCTTGAAAGAGCTTTGCCGCTTCGGCAAGGCTGCTCGCATCCCCTTTGTTGCCCAGCAAAGAACCGAGTGTCGAGAGAGAGAGTGCATCGTTGGCATTGTCGGCGATGCGCTTGCGTAAGCGAGATTCCG
Organism: Kofleriaceae bacterium; assembly: GCA_024762925.1. GTDB lineage: Bacteria > Myxococcota_A > Polyangia > Haliangiales > Haliangiaceae > NORP324. The sequence continues at coordinate 4,259 of JANTGM010000144.1, forward strand.
CAAGTTCCCCTCTTCCGAGGGCAAGCAGCATCGGCGTTGTGCTCGCCAGGGCGGCAGGTTGAAGTGTATCGAGCAGCCGTTCAGCACTCTCATGGTTACCACTTAGAAGCTGTCGCCACGCGAGATGAATTCGCTCTTCTTGCCCACGGCCCACAGGTGCGAGCTGATCTCCGCCAAGTTGCCAGGCGATGTCTTCGGCAAATAACTTCACAGCAGAGTCGGCGACGAGGAAGTGATGCTCGACGTTGGGAAGATAGGGCATCAGAGAAGGGCGGACTTGTGTGCCCGCAAGTAGCTCGGGCCCAAGCCGTTCGGCAAGGCCGAGGGCGTTGGCTGCGGCGCGAGGCCGCCCCTCGGACGATTCGTATTGAGCCCGACGCAGTGCTGTGAGGGTCGCGACCTTCGAACCCACGAGTCCTGAGAACTGCAGTGGTGGCAACGGGGTGCTCTGAGATGCTTTCGCATCATCGGCGTGAAATATGAATGCCCGCCCCACCGCAGAGGCCGAAACCGGTGTTGGAGAAAGCGCATCTCCCCAAACATCGTAACCGCGCTTGGCATTCTCCCAATAGAGTCGTTCTGCGATATTCCCTTTCTTTCCATCATCGATGTAGGGCAGGTAAAGTTCTGATGACCTTCCTCGAAGGTATTCAAGAAACCAGCGGTCACGGACGAGCTGTGAATTCGCAACCACGATGTCGGGGCGCGCTCCACCGACAAGGCTCTCGTACCAAGCTACAAAGAGTGAGTGATCACCGCTGGCGAAGTAGAGACCGGGCCCTGGTGGCATCAAGGATACGCTTTCATCCCACAGTTGCATGGCATCTTCGCTGTTATCGCGGCGAGAGACGTCGTTTGCTGACATCCATATTGCTATCATCACCATTGGTGCGATAGGCACGGCGCAATGCCAGGTGCGCTTCTCCGGCAGTGGCAGGGCGCGAAAGATTGCCATAGCAAGGATGGCAAGGCCCACAGATCCCGCAAGTAGAACGAGTGCTAGATACGCTCGCATGTCGGGGTTAAAGCTAGATTGCAATGAGGCAGCTCCGAGGACGCTCAGGCAAAGCAGTAGAAGAGTGCCTGCTCCGCGCAGTTGGGTGAGTGCACCGAAACCCAGACCCGCAGTACCGAGAAGCAGAACCAACAGGCCGGGACCTTCGGCTAGTAGAGCGAGGCGATCCGCAAACCGTTCTCCAATCGAACTGTGCCCAAAGTTGTCCTGATACACACTCGCCGTCATTACGTCCCATAGATTGCCCAAGCTCGACGGGTCGCCCCACACCAGGGGCGGGACGTCGCTGGCAAGCGCCCGACTCGGAAGGTAGAGGTAGAGCATAGCGGAAAGGACGACCAGACCGAGTGCCGACGGCAGCAACCGAAGCGTTCTCTTCTTGCTGGCGAGAATCAAGCTTAGGGCAATTGGCAAGGCGACCGCGAGCGCGATAGCCGGGTGGAAACTCGCGGCTAGAGATACGAGAAATACTGAGGTTAGGCCATCTCGGGACTTTGGCGCGTCGCTGCGGATGAAGGTTATTGCAAGAGCTACGGCCCACAAGAGGATTGCAAATGTCGGTGCGTATACTTCGGGGCGAGTAGCATTCAGAAAAATTCCGGGGGCCATCGCGGTTGGCACTACAGCCAACAGAGGCATGATGCGCTGCGTGGGGAAAAAGACGCGAATCAGGCGGACAGTTCCCGATAGCGCAGCGCCCATTGCAATAGCGCTAAGAAACGAGAGCCGTGTCGCTACTTCGCCAATGGGAATGAGGCATGCAAGCTTGCCGAGCAAGCTATGGCCTGGGTGACCTGGTGGATGTGCTCCGCCAAGCGTTACGGCTGCTGCGGCAAGCTCGCCAACATCCATCCACAAAACCCCTGGCGCTACGAGCCAGGTGAAGACAGCGCTTCCAACCAAGAAGGCCACCAGTTCTGGCCACCATTCACACTCTCGCAACATCGCCCGAACAACCCTACCAGAGCTGTTGTCGGAGCAGTGCGCCCACACCTTCTTTGCTGCGTTTACAGGCCTCGGCGAGGTCGCAGTTCTCAGCTAGCCTCGCTGCGATAAGGCTCGAGAGGGCACAGCCTGTACCTCGCAATGATGCCGGAAGTCTCTCGGCCCCAAACCCCACAATAGCCTTGCCCGGTCGAGCCAGAAGGTCAACAGCGAGCTTGCCAGTCGCATGGCCACCTTTGAGCAGAACCGCAGTTTGAAAGCGTTGGCTTAGCTCTCTTGCCTGAGCAACGCAGTCAGCATCGGTTGTCGCTTCATCCTCGCCAAGAAGTAGAGCTGCCTCGGGTAAGTTCGGAGTTACTAGCGTGGCTTGTCGGCAAAGCTCACTGCGCAATAGCTCCATAGCCTCGGCTTCGACAAGGTCGTATCCCGAGGAGGATGCCAAGACTGGATCGAGCACCACGGGGATGTTCGCTAGCACTTTTAGTGAGTTCAGAATTGTTCGTACACACTCTCGCGTGCCAAGCATGCCGAGTTTTACCGCCGCAATGGGTTGCTCGATAGCGCACCCAAACTGCGCTTCAATGATCTGCGGTGGCACGTGATGAACCGCTCGAACTGCGTTGTTTGACTGTGCTGTTATTGCTGTGACAACACAAGCGATCCTCACGGGTTCGTGTTCCAAGACTGCAAGGTCTTGCTGCATGCCAGCGCCTGCACTGGAGTCTGACCCTGCGACGACAAGCACCGTCGGGTCTATCGCGTTGCCTTTATCCATTGTCGCACTCGAGCCTCGGGGTCGGCGTTGTGACTCACATCGGTCACTACTGAGACGATGTTTGCTCCAGCGCGAAGTACGGCCTCACCACGCTCGATGTTTAGACCGCCAATGCCCACTAAGGGCACGTCACCCACACGGCGTTTCCATTCTGTGACGCGCTCAAGACCTTGAGGCGCCCAAGGCATCTTCTTCAGAATTGTTGGGTAGACGGGCCCCAATGCAACATAATCCGGCCGCGTGGAAAGTGCTTTCTCAAGTTCACGATCGTCGTGGGTGCTCACGCCCAGTCGAATGCCCGCTCGGCGAATGGCTTTGAGATCTGCGTCTGCAAGATCCTCCTGACCGAGGTGAATAAAATCGCAACCAAGGTCAATCGCGACCTCCCAGTAGTCATTGAGAACAAGCTGGCAGCCACTTTGCTGACACAGAGCCATGGCACCTTGAACCTGCCTGCGAAGCTCGTCTTCGGGGGTGTTTTTGATGCGAAGTTGAAGGAGGCGAACACCCTCGGGCACGAGCCGCTCAACCCATCGTAAGCCATCGACGATCAGATAGAAACGGTCCAGGTTGCTCACAAGAGGGCCTTTCCGAGCACTGGCGTTGAAGGTGCCGCCATGTTGCGTGCCTCCATTGGCTCCGATTCGTATGCGAGTCGGCCACTCTCTATCGCCATTGCGAACGCGCGTCCCATGGCCACTGGGTTGCCAGCCCTAGCGACGGCGGTGTTTAGAAGAACTGCATCGTAGCCCATCTCCATCGCCCTCGCCGCATGAGATGGAAGACCTACGCCCGCATCCACAACCAGAGTAACGTTTGGAAAGTGTGCTCGTAGTCTTCGAAGTGCCCTTGGGTTGTTAAGGCCCTGTCCCGAGCCAATTGGCGCGCCCCAAGGCATTAGGACCTCGCAGCCCGCATCTAGGAGTTTTTCTGACACGACGAGGTCGTCGGTGGTGTATGGGAAAACCTCGAATCCCTCGCTGCATAGAACTCGCGCTGCCTCGACGAGACCGAAAACATCGGGCTGCAGGGTGTCGTTCTCACCTATGACTTCGAGTTTTATCCACTTTGTGTCAAAGACTTCGCGCGCCATATGGGCTGTGTTGATCGCTTCTTTGGCGGTAAAGCAGCCAGCCGTATTCGGGAGCACACGAGCTCCGCTTTCTTTGATGAGTGACCAGAAGTCTTGGCCGTGGCGGCTTTGCCCCGATTCTCTGCGGAGCGAGACGGTCACGACCTCACACTGGGACTCTCGAATGGTTTCGAGCATGACTGCTGGAGATGGGTAGAGTGCGGTCCCGAGGAGAAAGCGCGATCGCAATTTCGTAGAATAGACACGCATAACTAGCCTCCTTGCATAGGTGCGACGACTTCGAGTTGATCTCCAGGACTGAGCACAGTACGTGCCCACATGCTGCGCGGCACAAACTCACCGTTGATGGCGGTTGCTATACACATCGACTGGTAACCGAGTTCGACGAGTGCTTTGGCGAGAATCTCTTCTGCGATCTCAACGGGTTTCTCATTGCATTGGATGTTCATCCATTACCTCCGGGTAGTAGGCGTTGTTCATTACGACTTCTCGCGTCCATTCTGCCAGGGCAGGTGCCAGCAGAAATCCGTGGCGATAGAATCCGTTTACGTAGGTTGTGTTTCCTCGGCGCCGAATTCGGGGCAGATTGTTTGGGAATGCTGGGCGCACGTCGCAGCCCGTTTCCACGACCTCAGCCTCTGCCAGAATCGGATGTAAGGAGTACGCCCCCTGCAATAGCTCAATCAGTGACCGAGCTGTTATTCGCGTGCGATCGTCGCTCTCGATCATTGTGGCTCCAACCATGTAGAGGCCGTTGCCGCGTGGAACAATGTAGAGTGGAATTCGCGGATGCAGGAGCCGCACGGGCCGAGTAAGGAAAAACTCTGAGGAGCGAATAAGTAGCATCTCGCCCTTCACTCCTCGGAGATCCGCAAGCTCGTCGCGGGCGGCGAGGCCACGACAGTCCACGACATGGTCGGTTCGATCTGTGTGGGCGAAACCGTCGCAGCCATATTCAATGAAGACCCCCAAGCCTTCAAGAGATGCTTTGAGTGATTTGAGGGCAGCTCTTGGATCGATGTGGGCTTCTTTGGGAAAGAGAAGCCCGTGCGAGAATCGTCCTTCAAGCTCTGGCTCAAGCTCAGCGATTTCGTTCTCTGTGAGCCACTCGTGCTCTTTCGTTCGTCGGGCAAACCGCTTGAGCTCGGGTTCATCTCGACGCTGAGCCACAACAAGACTGCCACGCTGCGCCAGACCAACACCTCGTCTCTTCCACCACGCAATTGCGCGTTCACCAAGTGAAACCACAAGCGGCTCAGCGCTCTCCCCTTCGCACCAGGGTGCGAGCATGCCCCCCGCAAACCAAGAGCAGCTGTCCGCGCCAAGGCTCGCTCCTCGATCGATGATTTCGACCGAGGCCCCTGCCTTCGTGAGCTCGAAGGCGCAGCACAAGCCCGCAACGCCCGCACCGACAACTACAACGTTCACCGCTTCACAACCGGCATGTAAAGGTCACCCTCGTCAGTGCGGTACCTCATCGCCATCTCTTGCATACCTTGGCTTCGCGCTTCTTCACGAATGTCCTGTGAGATTCGCATCGAGCAAAACTTTGGTCCACACATCGAGCAGAAGTGAGCGACTTTGTGTGCCTCCTTGGGAAGCGTCTGGTCGTGAAATTTCTCAGCCGTTTCGGGATCGAGCGAGAGGTTGAACTGATCTTGCCAACGGAACTCAAAACGCGCTCGCGAAAGCGCATCGTCTCTGAGTTGCGCTCCTGGGTGCCCCTTTGCCAAGTCAGCCGCATGCGCAGCTATCTTGTAGGTGATGACACCAGTCTTTACGTCGTTTCGATCGGGAAGCCCCAAGTGCTCCTTTGGCGTGACGTAGCACAGCATTGCCGTCCCATACCAACCGATCATCGCGGCACCAATTCCCGAGGTGATGTGGTCGTAGCCAGGAGCGATGTCTGTGGTGAGTGGCCCCAATGTGTAGAAGGGGGCATCTCCACAGCAATCCTGCTGCTTTTCCATATTCTCTTTGATTTTGTGCATAGGGACGTGGCCAGGACCCTCGATCATGACTTGGCAGTCTTTTTCCCAAGCGATTTTTGTGAGCTCTCCAAGAGTCTCAAGCTCTGCAAACTGCGCAGCGTCGTTGGCATCTGCGATACTTCCTGGGCGCAGGCCGTCGCCGAGTGAAAGTGATACGTCGTATCGCCTCGCGATGTCGCAGATTTCAGAAAAATGCTCATAGAGGAAACTCTCTTTGTGGTGGTGCAAGCACCACTTCGCCATGATGGAGCCACCGCGCGAAACAATCCCAGTGACTCTGTCTACAGTGAGTGGGACATGAGCGATGCGCAGACCTGCATGAATCGTGAAGTAGTCAACGCCTTGTTCCGCCTGCTCAATGAGTGTGTCTCGAAAGATTTCCCAGGTTAGGTCCTCGGCAATGCCTTTGACTTTCTCAAGTGCTTGGTAGATTGGAACCGTGCCAATTGGGACCGCAGAGTTCCGTAGGATCCACTCGCGAATGTTGTGGATATTTCGACCCGTCGATAGATCCATGACGGTGTCGGCGCCCCAGCGTGTCGACCAAACCATCTTCTCCACTTCATCAGCCATCGACGATGTCACAGCAGAGTTGCCGATGTTTGCGTTGATCTTGACTAAGAAGTTGCGCCCGATGATCATCGGTTCGGACTCGGGGTGATTGATGTTGCAGGGAATGATTGCCCTGCCTTCGGCAACCTCAAGTCGAACGAATTCGGGCGTGATGAACTCCGGAATCGTTGCACCAAAGCTCTCACCGTCGGTGGATGCCTCTGCTGGGATCGAGCGACCCATGTTCTCGCGAACCGCGATGTACTCCATCTCCGGGGTAATAATGCCAGCGCGGGCATATGCTATCTGGGTAACCGCCTTGTCTCCCTTGGCGCGCAGCGGCTGGTGCTTGTTTGGAAACTCGGCAATGACGCTCTCGGCATTCACAAATCCGTTATCAGCGGGCTGAACACGGCGTCCCTCATACGACTCGATATCGCCTCGCTCTGCAATCCATGCTGCCCGCGTGCGAGGTAGGCCGCTTTCCAGATTACAGACAAACTCTGAGTCTGAATATGGGCCTGATGTGTCATAGACGACAACGGGCGCTTCGCCAGAGCTTGGATGCAATGCGATTTCACGCATGGGCACGCGCAAGTCCTTGTATTGCTCGCCAGAGTGGTAGACCTTGCGCGATGCGGGCAGTGGTCCTTGAGACACGGCTAGGGTGCTTGTTATTGGTTTCATATGAGACTCCTTTTCCATAGGAGACCCAGTCGCTCACGAAGAGAGAGAAAAACAGGAGCCACCGAAGAAGTCGGTTCTTCTTCGAAGCAATGGTTGTGCGTTTGTGATCACCTGCGTTGTACCCTTCCCTACGCCAGTGTGAACTGGATCAGGTTCGAAGGGTCGCCGTGCGTGCATTGCACCTAACAGCCTCTCAGCTCCTTTGGCAGGAACTCCCCTAGTTACTCAATCACCCTATTCGCTGCGTCTCCAAAGAGCAAGGTGTGGCGTTGATGGCATGTTGCAATTGCCGATTTTTCGGCGAGGCGCGCGATTCGTGGTCAAACAGCTGCAGAGCGGGTCGCGTGTTGGGCGATTTGTCAGGAAATGGTGCCTTTGTGCCGATTCCCCCTGATAATGGAGAAAGTGAGTCGTGAAGCAGTATTCATTGTCGACAGTGAATGGAACATCGTGCACGCGAGCAGCGGGAGCGCTAGGATGTTTGGTCGTACTCATAAAGCACTCCTAAACAGTTCGGTTTTTGCGCTGATACCAGAGCGTCTTCGAGCGAACCAGGAAAAGCTCTGGGCAACCGCGGGACGCGAATCGCTTCGCCTTGATGCGCTGGGTAGCAGACGTGGCGAGGAGTTTCCTCTAAAGGTTGAGGTCGCGCGGGTCGCTGAGCACGAAGACCTCGCTTGCGTGATTTTGCGTGACTTGCGAACGGTGAATCGCCAATCGCAAAAGATGGAAGCTCTCGGCTTGCTCGCAGGCGGTGTTGCGCATGACTTTAACAATGCACTTACCGCGATTATTGGATTCGCAAGTGGAGTGCGAGATGAACTGGAGGTGGGAAGTCGGCTTCGGGCGGACCTTGAGGAGGTTGTTAATGCGGCCCAAAGTGCTAGCCAGCTAACAACGCAGCTGCTGTCTTTTTCTCGCCAGCGAGCGGTTCAGTCGTCCATCATCGAGGTGAATCGATCTGTTGATGAGATGGAGCGGCTTCTAAGAAAAACTCTGCCGGCTTCGATTCGACTGTCGATTGTTCCGAGCTCAAGCGAGATGCACGTTCGTTTTGAACTCAGTGAATTGCACCAGATTCTAATCAACCTTGCTGGCAATGCGCGCGATGCTATGACTTCTGGTGGGGAACTCGAAATTCGCGTGTACAGCAAAGATGTTGTGGGATTCGAGGGACTGAACGATGGTGCATACGCCATCATCGACGTTGCAGACACCGGCGAGGGAATTCCGGATGAACTCTTGGGAAAGGTATTCGACCCTTTCTTTTCCACGAAGGGGGAGGAGGGCACCGGTCTCGGACTTTCAACCTGTTTTGGCTTGGCTCGCCAAGCGAGTGGAACACTCACGGTGGCGAGCGCGAAAGGGCGCGGAACAACCTTTTCGTTGTACTTGCCAACCTGTGCTCCTGCTCCTCTTCGCTCACTAACGACAACGCAGGGAATAACGGTCCGACGCAACTACGGCACCGCCCTGGTGGTTGAGGATCAGCCTTCAGTTCGCAAGTACCTGGTTCGATCGGTGAAGAAACTGGGTTTGAGTGTTGTCGAAGCCGGCTCTGCGGAAGAAGCGTTGCTCGCCTATGATGCCATGGCGACCGTTCCGGAACTGCTCGTGACAGACGTCATGCTCTCCGGGCAATCGGGTACTGAACTTGCCGCAGCACTCTTGAAGAAGAACTCCAGCCTAAAGGTCTTGCTCATCTCTGGTAACATTGGTCCAGAGGCTGGAGAGAGCACCCTATCTAAGACAAGTTCGCATTTCTTGGCTAAGCCGTTCACGGTCAAGCAGATGCGCCGCGCGATCGAAAAGCTCCTGAACCCGCCAAATCGACTCGATGGACAAATTGTTGTGGTGGCGCCAACGGTGCAAGGGCAGCAGGACGCTGCCGTGCTCTTTGCCGATGTGAATCTAACGTGTGTGCTTTTGAGCAGCCCGCAGGAGACAATGAAGCATCTTGCAGCCTGCCAAGTTGCACCATCCTTGGTGTGCGTTAGTTCAAGGCTTGCCGAACAAGGGGCCATCGACCTAGTTGACTCGATACGGCACAGCGACTCTTTTGCAGCTGTTCCAATCGTCGTAATAGATTCACTTGACCAGCCTTTTGTTGGTGAACGTGATCGACGAACCGCACTCCTGGCAGACTCGCCAACAACATTGCAGCTTCGAGAAGCCCTATTTGAACTAGGGCTCGAACTCACCAACTAGCGGGAAGGAGCTGAGCCACGAAGAGCGCTGGCCATGCCAGCGCGTCCAGAGCGCAACAATGCGAGCGAGTGGGTTCTATGCTCCAGTGCGCGATCCATGGACATTGATTCGTGATCGCGAAGTCAGCTCGTTTGCTGGCGAGGCGGGAAGAGGGAGTTTGCTGGGGCAAGCGACCGAGG
>JANTGM010000145.1 GCA_024762925.1 Kofleriaceae bacterium
TTGGCCTGTTGTTCTCCGTTGGCCTGTTGTTCTCCGTTGGCCTGTTGTTCTCCGTTGGCCTGTTGTTCTCCGTTGGCCTGTTGTTCTCCGTTGGCCTCATCGTCCCTAGGTGTTGCCGCATCTATCGCAACAACCACAGGTTTCTTGTCAGCTGAGCTCGCTGCTTGCATCACAGCGTTTCCCTCTTTGACCTCCTTGATTTCGGTCTTGGCGTTTGAATCCTCCGACTTGTCAGAGCAACCTGTGCTGACAAGGCCCAGCAGGAGAACGAGAGGATAGGTTCGAGTGCTCATGCGAGCATGGTACCGCCACTCGGCTACTCGTCGCCGTCGTCGGGCTCGCCAATCTTGCGCGCCTTGCGCTCTTTGGCCTTCGTGATGAAGAACGCTAAGATGATTGAGAGATTGTAGAGAACGATCAGTGGGCCAGCCATGAAGAGCTGGGAGTAGATGTCGGGAGGGGTTAGCGCGGCAGCCACCAAAAACGCGAGCAGTGTTGCCCAACGGTTGAACTTCCAAAGGCTGCGATGCGTGACAAGGCCAGCAAGCGCCATCACCATGATGACTAGAGGCAGCTCGAAGATCAGTCCAAAGCCAATCAGTAGCTTCTTGGCAAAATCGAGGTACTCGCGCATGCCCAAGAGAGGTCGCAACCCAACTTCGGTGTCGCCGACAGAAAGACTATCGGTGGCGTAGTTCAACAAGAACTCACAGACGGCAGGCAGCACCATCGTGTAGCAAAAGAGAGCGCCACCAGCGAAGAGCAGGGCCGATGCGACGGCAAAGACAATGCCCCATCGTCGTTCTTTCTTGTAGAGACCAGGAGCGATGAACTTCCAGACCTGATAGAAAATTACTGGTGACGAGATAAAGATTCCCGCCCAAAACGCGAGAGAGAAATAGGTCCAGAAGGGATCGATCAGTCCGCCAAAGTAAAACGAGCTTTCACCGAGTGCTTCGTTCTTTGGCTGCATCGTTTCCCATGTCGCCAACAGAGGTCGTGCAAGGAAAACAAAGATTTCTTCTGAGAACTTGAGAGAGACAGCAAAGCCCGCGGCAAGTGCCATCACCGCATAGCGGAGGCGTTCGCGGAGTTCACGAATATGCTCGGTGAAGGCCATGCGCCCCTCATCGAGATCTTGCTCTGGCTTCGGCGCCGCTTCAGCCATGGCTCGAGTCGTCACTGCCTGCGTCGCCTTCGTCGGCTGTGTTGTCGTCTTTGGCGGAGCTTCGCGCTACAGCGCCTGCAGGTTGCTTGATCGCAGGTAGGTCTGGGTCAGGATCTGACGCTTCGGTCTCATGAGGATTGACAGCTTCAGTCCCCCAAGGGTCGTTGTTATTTGCGTAGGCTTGGTCAAGCAAGTCACCAAGTTTCTTGTCAGGAGCCGCCTTCGCGTCGTCGTCTGCCTTCGCGTCGTCGTCTGCCTTCGCGTCGTCTGCCTTCGCGTCGTCTGCCTTCGCGTCGTCTGCTACCGCTTCACTGCCCTCACTTGCATCAGCGTTTTCCAGATCTTCGGGAGATGCGTTTTCCCCATCGTCCTTCGGTGGTGCGTTGAAGTCTTCGCCAGTGGCTCGCTTGTAGAGTGTTTCGGGGTCGCCTCGCAGCGCTCCCTTGAGTTCGCGAACCGCCTCACCAATCTGTGTGTCTTGTTCGATGGTCGACTGCAGATCTTTGGTGCTTGCACGCAGATCGCGAATGCCTTTGCCGATCGCCTTCGCGGCACTGGGCAGGCGGTCAGGACCGACCACGAGCAGGGCCACAACGGCGATGAGAAGGATCTCACCCATGCCCATTCCGAACATCGTGGGCATATTAACCGTTCGGTCCCAACTTCGATAGCTTCGAGACCAAAGCCCCCATCACAATCGGCTCTAACGGCCGAAAAGACTGAGCTGCTCGGGGGGGCCAATGGGCTCGATCGTGTGCTTAGGAAGGGCCTCTTGGAGCCCTTTGCCCCGATCTCGGGATTGAGTGAGATACACCTGCCCAGCGCCACTGCTTTGGATGTAACGCACAAGTTCGCCATGATCGGCCTGATTGCTGAGAATAAAGCCCTCGCTGGCGCCGGCCGCGGCAATGCATTCAGCTTCGGCAGCCTGCCCCGAGACCAGAAGGACCTGGCTGTGCTTGGGAAGCGCTGCTCGATGGAGCTTCGATCGGGTGTGGATCGGCCACAACAGCACACAGGGCCGCTTGGCCTTGGCATTCCACCGTTTGAGATTCGAAAACCGCTTTGGGCGCGATCGCCGTGCTGCGTCGTGAAAACCGCGATGTGCCTGAAGATTCAGCTCGCCCAATTGGCTTGCCAGGTCCAACGCCTTGCCCGCGTCCCGGAGCAAGAGGACTGCGACACCACCCATCTGGCAGATGTCCCTGCAGCGCTCTTGAAGTCGGGCAAGCACATCCGTTTGGTTGGGAAATGCGAAGTTAGGGGTTCCATAGCGACCAGAGAGGACCAGGATATCGGCCGAGCGGTGATCGAGGGGGCCTCCCAATGCAGAACCACGAGGATTGATAGTGCCGGCATACACCACGTTGCGAGATCCTGCTTTGACGAGCAGGGATGCCGCACCGAGGGTGTGGCCCGAGGAGAAGAGCTCGATTCGGTGGGTGCCAAGCGTAAACGGCTGGCCAAATGGCACCGCCAACCGAGAGCCAGCTTGTGTGCCACCGGGCCCAAGGAGATTCAGCGTGTCTTGGCTGGCAATCAGCTGTGCGTGTCTTGCCCCTCGCATGGCGTTCGCTGCCGAAAGAAAGCAGATATCGCGTGCGCGAATCGCATCACACCAAATCGACGTACCCGTGAGGTGAACTCCGTCGCGCCAGGTGACGGGAGCCGTTTGTTGGCCCTTGCGCTTGGCCTTCGATACCACGCGCGCACACTGACAGAGTTGATCCCAATTCGCCAGCCCGGAGCGTGCTAGCGTGCGCCTACATGTCACGTCTTTCCACAAGCGCCCGACTGGCTTGGGGTGCGTTGGTTGTCAACCTCGTGACCATCTTGGGCGGCGCGCTCGTTCGCTCCACAGGTTCTGGCGCGGGTTGTGGAGAGAGTTGGCCAAGCTGCAAAGGCTCGGTGGTCCCAGGACTGAGTTCCTTCACCACGCAGATTGAGTTTTCGCATCGCGTAACAAGTGGGTTGGCACTCATTTCTGTCGTCATTCTCTTTGTGAGCGTGTATCGCAAGTTTGAGAAAGGTTCTCAGGCGCGCCGTGCGGTCAACATGTGTGCGATTGCGATCGTTGTTGAATCACTTCTTGGCGCATGGTTGGTGTTGGCGCGATTGGTGGAAGACAACGCAACCGTGATGCGCGCAATTGCGGTTCCAGTTCACTTGGTCAACACGCTTTTTCTGCTTGGTGCGCTCACAAGCTGTGCTTGGATTCTCACGAATCAAGTTCCGCTTCGCTGGCCCAAGGCGGGGCGCAAGAAGTTGTGGTTGGCGGCTGGTGGCTTGGTCTTGCTTGGCATGACAGGGGGCATTGCCGCGCTTGCAGATACGCTCTTCCCTGTTGAGAGTCTTGGTGAAGGCATCCGCGCTGACCTCGACACGACAGCCCACTTCCTTACCAAGCTGCGCATTGTGCACCCCATGCTTGCGATTGGTGTTGGCGCCTACCTCTTGCACTTTGCTGGAGCGGCCTACGACATGGCCCGGCCGTATTCCATTGCCTTGATGGTCTTGGTGGGCGTGCAGGTGGTGCTCGGCGTTCTCAACGTGCTCTTGCTAACGCCGATCCCTCTTCAGTTGGTGCACCTCTTGTTGGCCGATCTCTTGTGGATTTCGGTGCTACTGCTTGGCGCGGAGCTTGGGCGAACTGGGTAGCCCCGATGGTAGCTCGCTCTTCAGCGATTCCTAGACCAAGTATTTGTCGTCCAGTTTGCCGCCGAGAAACGCTTTCTCAAGCTTGTCGACAATGGCAATGAGCTCCGTGCGTGCTTCTTCATCCATCGCAAAGCGAATGCCCATACCTGGAATGTCTTCGTCCTCTACAACAACTGTGTGCGCAACGATGCCGGTTAGCGAGAGAGGTTCGGCGCGTTCGGGAAATTCAATAAAGAGATGCAGCTCCGACTCTTCGGGGAGCGGCTCTTTGGTGACGACAAACACGCCTTCATCATTGATGTCACGGGTGAAACTGTCGACAGGCCCCTTAAGGCCACCGTACGTGACTTTGAGTCGAACAGGAACGCGCCTGGTTTCCCGCAAGTTGAGGAGGCCGCCTCGAACATAGCCACTGAGGTAGTTGATCTTCTCGCGCTCATCATTGCCAAGAGCAACACTGCATCCCTTGGGCAATGAGGGCTCACCTTGAAGCCGTCTCGCAATGACCTTGCCTCGGAAGATCACCTTCGGGCCGCCAGCACCAACCACAACGTCGAGCCGGACCGGACTACCAATTTGCGGCGGGTCCTCGGTTGCCACAAAGATCGTGGCATCGCGAGGTTGGTAGAGTTTTACCCAATCTCCCTTGTCTTTTAGTGTCAGGTTGATTCGCACCGGCCTTCGAATTCTATCGTAAACCAAAGTGGAACAGAAGAAAGCGGATCCGAACAAAGCGGATCCACGCAGGAGTGGCACAAGAATCGGGACACGTGCTACTTGGTGGTAGCAGCTTCGTCGCCCGTCTCGACCTCTGCCATCTGGCGTTCCAGGTCTTGTAGCTCGGCTTTGAGCTCTTCCATATCGACCCCAGAGAGGTCGAGCTCCTCGAGTTCTTTCATATCATCGGCGCTAAGCCCACCTTCAGAGCTGCCGGTGCCTGTGGGCGGCGTGCTTGGTGGCGGAGTTGTCACTTCTTCGGTTGGCTCTGGGGTCGCCGCAGCTGCCAGATCACCAGCGGCGAGCTGCTTTGCGTCTCCACCACTTCCGCTACCGAGCATTCCCATCTTGGCCTTCAGCTCGGCGAGATCATCATCAGCGTCGGCGCCGCCCGCTTCGAGTGCAAGAAACTGGGATTCGAGGCTCGAACCTGAGAGTTCGCCTGCGAGTTCCGCTCCTGCTTCGGCCTCAGCCTCAAGCAGATTAATTTGATCTGACATGCGCTCAAAGGTGTCAAACGCGCTCGTATCGCCCAAACCCTGCATGGTACTTGCGATTTGATTCTGCGCCTCAGCCCGCTTTTTGCGTGCAATAAGAATGTTCTTTTTGCGTTTGGCCTCTTCGATCTTGTTGGCCAGCAACCGAAGTGCATCTTTGAGTTTGTCGACAGCGGCCTTTTGCGCAATCCACTGCTGTTGAAACTGACCGGCAATATCCTCGTGCTCTTGCTTGCGAGTGAGCGCCTGACGGGCGAGGTCGTCGTTGCCAGCACGGACTGCCAACATTGCTTTGCGTTCCCAGTCTTTGCTCTTGTCGAGCTCGACGTTGTACTGCTTTTGCAGCTTCTTCTCATCAGCAATGGCGATTGCCACTGACTTCTTAGCCTCGACAAGCTGTTGCTGCATGTCCAGTAGAACTTGCGTCAACATCTTCTCAGGGTCTTCGGACCGGCTGATCAGGTCGTTGAGGTTCGATTTGATTAGCGTTCCGAGTCTTGAAAATATGCCCATAATTGTCTTCGCTTGCAGCGGAGGTTCACTGCAAAGCCTACGGTAAGAATCGCCAGGTTGCAACGTCGGTCCCCGCCGTGATACAGGCCCGAGGCCGTGAGTCCTATGGCGGAATCGACCGCAAGCACCCAGCTGCCCCGTAGCCCACTTCCTCGTCATGTGGCGATCATCATGGATGGGAATGGCCGTTGGGCCGAAAGCCGAGGTTTGCCGCGCCTTGATGGGCATCGCGAAGGGGCCAATAGTGTGCGCGATGTCGTGCGGGCTGCGCGCAAGATTGGTCTGGAGGCGCTGACTCTATATGCCTTCTCATCGCAAAACTGGGCTCGCCCCGGGAGTGAAGTGGCCGGGCTCATGGGGCTTTTGCGCGACTACCTCATCGATGAGCGGCCCGAGATCATGGGAAACGGAATTCAGCTCCGTGCCATTGGTGACATTGACAGGCTTCCAGCTTCGGTGCGGGAGCCGCTTGATGCTTTGAGCGGCGACTCAGCGGAAAACTCCGACATGGTTTTGAATCTGGCTCTCAGCTATGGCGGGCGGGAGTCCATTGCAGCGGCAGCGCAAAGGCTTGCAAAGCGGGTGGCTGCGGGCGAGCTCGATCCGCGCAACATCAACGTGGATAGCTTTGGCGCTGAGATGCCAACCGCCGATGTGCCCGGCCTCGATTTGCTAATTCGAACTTCGGGTGAGCAGAGAATTTCTAACTTCCTATTGTGGGAAGCTGGCTATGCCGAACTGTATTTCACCGACGTGCTCTGGCCCGACTTTCGGAAGCAGGCACTCTACGACGCACTCGAAGCGTATCAAGCCCGCGAACGGCGCTTTGGCCTCACGGGTGCGCAAATTGAATCAGGAGACCTGGCCCCGTAGCGGTACGGTTTCGAAACACGGAAGCGAAGAGCATATGGCACTAGGAAATCTGGCGGCGCGAGCACTGGTAGCAGTTGTGGCATTGCCGCCAATCATCGCTGCAATCTACCTCGACTCTTCGCATCCCGTTTGGGGCATTGTTCTCGTCGCCTCAATGATCGCGATGTACGAGTACTTGGCGATGGGTATCGAAGACGAGACCGATCGCAGAGTTTCTCTGGTCATTGGTGTCGCCGCTTGCTCCGCTCTCTATTGGGTTCCTCCGCAGTACAACCCAACGCTCTTGGCCTTGGTCATCGCCTTCTTGCCAACCGCCCTGTATTACGTCTTCCGGTTCTCTGAGATGGAGAGCGTTGCGGATAGGCTCAATACCTCGGTCATTGCCATTCTCTACGGCGGCATCATGTTCTCGTTCTTGCCGCTTTTGAAGCGCAGTTTTGGGGGCGATATCATCATACTTATTCTGATGACCGCATGGCTCTCGGATACGGGCGGCTACTTTGCTGGTAAGTACCTCGGTAAAGCAAAACTCTACCCAGCGGTGAGCCCAAAGAAGACCTGGGCTGGTTCCATTGGTGGCGTCATCACCGTGCTCATTGGATGCGCGGTCTTTAAACACTTCCGCATGGAATCGATGCCCTGGATCGATCTCATCTTGCTCTGCGGACCCGGCGCCATTCTTGGCCAGCTCGGGGATCTCTGTGAGTCACTCATGAAGCGCTCGCGAGGAGTGAAGGACTCGGGAAGCATTCTTCCTGGTCACGGCGGCATCCTCGACAGGGTTGACGCTGTGCTCTTCATTGGGCCCTACTTCTTTGCCTACATGGCCGTACGTGCGGCACTGCTCTAGGTAGGGATGGCGTTCTTGGGCATTGCCTCAAGAAGTGTTGTTGGTACTACACCGGGAGTATCAGATTTCTGTTAACCGCGAATCGCTGCTAGAACTGCTCGGCGAATCGGTCGGGTTGGAGTTTCGTCCCACTCCGCGGCGTCTAAGTCCTTCACACGTTGCAGTTTGTAGCGTGTCGCAAGTGGGGTTCGGCACAGATCCGCTGGTGAAGGAAGGGCGATGCGGGCAGTGAAGGTCTTGTTGGATGGGGGAGTCCGGTGAGCCATGGAACCCTATTCAGCAAGCGCTGTGCCGGAAGTCTGGCGGCCAACCGCCCTGGTTGCAGGACAGTGTGCGCGAATCGCCGCTCTCAGCTCTCGTGGTCCACACTGAGAATAGTTCCATCTGAGCGCAGTTTCACAGCCAGTCGTTGATCGCTGTAGTCGCGACCAAAGGAAACGTCGAGCACCAGCTGAAACACCGAATCTTCCTCTGCGTGAATTGCGACCCCAACGAGCTCTAACGGTCCCACAAAGGCTTCATTGGTCGCTTCGGTTTGCACACTCTTTGGCAAACAGTCTGGGACTTCCTCGAGGTGAAACTGAAAGAAGTCTCGCATGATCGTAGGGTCACGTTCCGCCTCAACTCCAATCGCTGCCTGGGCTCGTTCCTTGAGCGTAAGAAGATCACCTAGAAGGGCTGCCGCATCTTGCAGTCCCGCATCAGAGACACTTGCATCAATGTAGAGCGACATTGGCAGAGTTGCATCGCCAAGAGGAATACTCCCTGACCAGTAGCCGGAGTCTGACTCAATGGCGACTGGCGGAAATGGTTTGCTGGTGAACGTTCCCAACGCAGCAAGAAGAGTTACGCGCTGGCCATAAAGCGGCGGGCTTGCTCGGCCCACTCGCTCTCCTGATCGAGTCGCAGATACTCACTGAGATGCGCTTGGGCTTGTGCCTTGCCCCCGACCTCGGCCAATAGAATACCGAGATTGAAGTGGGCATCGGCGAAGTTTGGCGAACGACTGCAAACATGACGATACTCTGCGATCGCCATGTCTCGGCTGCCCATCTCTTCGAGAATGTTGGCAAGGTTAAAGCGCGCTTCGGGCTGATTCGGCTCGTGCATCAGAGCCAAGTCGTATTCCTCTTTTGCGCCCTCCAGGTTGCCCTGCTGGTGCAACAGGTTGCCGAGATTTGTGTGTGCGGCTGCCATCGAGTTTTCAAGTTCCAGACACTGTCTTAGGTATTTTTCTGCCGTTGCGATGTCACCAGATGCTTCTGCGGAACTTGCGTGCAAGAAGAGTTGGTAGGCCGACGGCAACTCCTGCTTCTGCGTCTGCTCATTCCGCGCTTCGACGGCTTGCGGGACGGCGCTGTCGCCTTTGCTTGGTCGCATGGGCAAGATCTCAGCGATCTGTGAGTGAATTGAGGAGAGCGCAAAGGCCATCACCACTTGCTTGCTCTCAGCCTCGTACGCCACATCATCCTGCATCACAACGACGTTCTTTCCATCGGAGCACACGCGAAGCCGAGCGGTAGGTTGCACGCCATCAGGCAGTTCCTTGCGCAACTCAGCCACGGCCTTTCGAACCTTCTGAACCGAGAGTCCGGAGTCGAGAAGCTCAACGGCTGTGCGAACCGCGATGAGATCGTCGAAGGTGTAGAAGTACTGTCCGCCACGACGAACGGAAGGCCACAGAAACCCGCTCTGCATCCAGTAGCGAAGTCGGGATTCTGTCTGGCCGAAAATCTTGGCGGTGTCTTTTACCGAGTAAAGTTCAATCACGATGCTCTCGCTTGCATAGGGGTGGCTTCAACGTCGAGGTCGACGTGCAGGTTGGTTCCTGCGGTGCGCAGGCTCATCTCGATTTGGGTCGTGTCTAAGGGTTGTCCCGCTAGGCGTTGGGCTTCACGCACGCCGAGATCCCGAGCACTTGCTCGAAAGCGGTCATCACCAAGCAGCAGATCGGCGAGTTGGCGTACCGTGGTCGAGTCACAAGGGTCGGAAACCCAGCTCCCAGCCTTGCTGCAATCTATTGTAATCATTGTGGAACCTCCATAGAGGCCGCAGTCGATCTGACCTTCGGAGAGTATCTGGGCTTGGCCCAACAGGATTTCCACCGCTGCACTGCTGAGCCTTGTTCGGATCTCGCGATGGAAGAGAGAGACTTGGGTTGCTCTCGCCATGGGTTTGCGCGGTGTTTGCCGCGCGCTTGCCTTTGCCATGTTCACAGGATAGGAACTGGCGCCATTGTGGGCAAGTTACCTACATCGGCCCACGTGGATTGCATTATAAGTGGCTGAAAACAAACGTCTGGCGTCAAGGCATTCCTCGCACTACCATCAAGCGGTGATGGTCGAATCTGCGAATCCAGAGCGCATTCGCCTCGCGAAAGAGGCGCTCTTAGGCCGCTTGTTGCCCGGACTGATTCACCAGCTCCGCAACCCACTCAATTCGATTCTGACCAGTGCAGAACTTCTCGATGCCCAGGGAGAAGATGCTCAACTCCGCGGCACACTGTTGCCAGTTGTGTCGCGCTCAGCACTTCGCATCAGAGATTTACTTAGACCTCTCGACAGCTCTTTGGACAGCGATCCCAAACGTGTCTTTGATCTTCGTGGGGCAGTCAATGAGGCCAAAGAGCTTCTTCAGTGTCATCAACGTATTGTAGCAATCCACACACCCAAACCAGGGCCAGCCATTGTCATCAAAGGCGACTACGAGTCCCTCTGGATTCTCCTGCTCGGCATGTTAGAGGAGTGCTTCTGCGCCGCGAAAACCTCTATCTGGATCGAAATCGCAGACAATGGCGCCCAGGTCGAAGTTTCCGTGAAGCATGATGGCACAATCGAAGCGACGAACTCTGGCTTGCTCTCGGAGTTCATCTTAGCGCTTGCCCCTGCGCTGGGTGCTGCGGTCTATTACAAAGCCTCCGAGCAAACGGCGGTGCTTTCATTTGCTCGGGCCTTGCAGCCCAAAGGCCAGAAGCCATGACCACGATCCTCTACGTCGATGATGACTCAGACAACCTCATAGTATTTGAGGCGCTTTGTGCTGGTCACTTTTCGACTATGACTGCAGAGAGCGGAGCTGAGGCGTTGGCGATCTTGCAAGCACAAGAGGTCGCGGTGCTACTTGCCGATCAGAGAATGCCCGAGATGACAGGTGTGGAGCTCGCCGAGAGAGCAGCTGCAGACCACCCCGACACGGTTCGTATTCTCATCACTGCGTACTCCGATCTTAGCGAAGCAATCGACGCAATCAATCGCGGCCAAGTTCGAAGCTATTTGCGCAAGCCTTGGGACAAAGAAGAGTTGTTCGCGATTCTAAGAGAAGCTCTTACAACCTATGCAACTCGAAAACGGGTGCGACAGCTGGAGCTTCACATGTTGGCCACCGAACGCGTCTACACGTTGGGCGTAGTGACCGCAGGCATCGCCCACGAACTTAAGAGTCCGCTGCGCGCTCTGTCAGATGGTATGGACGTGGTACGTGGCCGCATCGCGGAGGCCAGCGCTTTGGCCCGCGATGGGGCCGGCCTTGAGGCAGCAAAGCTTTTGGAATCTCTCGAGCCGTTTCTGGATGCGCAGGCAACCTCCACAGCCGCCATGCAGGAAATCTGTCGAGGCTTTGAAGTTTCAAACTACAACGTCGACCCCAGTGAACTCTGCAATATGCAGGAGGTCGTGCAAACCGCCGCACGGTTGGTCTTGGCTAGCAATGATGGAGGTTGTGACTTGCAGGTTGAATGCGAGGATACGCCCCAGGTCTTCGGCAATCGCCATCGCCTCGGCCGTGTGATCATAAATCTTCTGATCAATGCCCTTGAGAGTGTTTCCTCGGTTGACGAGCCAGCTGTCCAAATTCGGCTTCACAACGGGATACCGGGTAAGGTTGTTGTAGATGTTGTCGACAATGGGGCGGGCATTGCGGCCAAAGAACAAGCGCGAGTCTTCGACGCGTTCTACAGCACCAAGGAGAGCAGCGGTACAGGCCTTGGGCTCGCGATGTCGAAGCGTATCGTGGAGGAAGTTGGGGGCTCGCTAACGCTAGAGTCGGTATCACACCAAGGCACGAAGTTTAGCTTGCAGTTGAGGGCGGAGTAGTCGATGCGATCCTGTCAACAATGCGGCCTACGCTACACAGCGGAAGACGAGTTCTGCCATGCGGATGGGGCAAAGCTCATCGAGTCGGATGACGAGCTTCTCGGTGAGACTATCGGCAACTATCGGATTGTGCGACTACTCGGTGAGGGTGGCATGGGGCGGGTCTATCTCGGACTGCACCCACGCATTGGCTCTCGAGTTGCTGTGAAGCTGCTCTCACCGCTTGCCAGTGTCGATGACGAATTGGTGGAGCGGTTCTTTGCCGAAGCCGAACTCGTTAACAAGATTCGACACGAAGGCATCGTAAATGTTCTGGACCTCGATCACCTGCCAGATGGTCGCCCATTCATCACCATGGAGTATCTCGATGGTGAGCCTCTCAGTAGCACCATTGCCAAAGGACCCATGGCGTTGGGCATGGCAGCGACCATTGGCATTGAGATTCTCGAAGCGCTACAAGCGGCGCACAAGTGCGGTGTTGTGCACCGCGATCTAAAACCCGACAATATCTTCATTAGCCCCAAAGGCAGGGTAAAGCTTCTCGACTTTGGTATCGCCAAGCTCATGCCTGAGTTTCAGACCTCGGCGATAGGTCCCGCAACACGAACTGGCTCCTTGCTTGGGACGCCAGGGTACATGGCACCAGAGCAAGTCGTCGGTGACCCAGTCTCGGGTGCAACAGACCTATACGCGGTGGGAGCCATTCTCTACGAAGCCCTCACGGGCACCATGGCATTCTCGGGAACGACGCTTTTTGAACTGCTGCGGCGGATCGTTAGTGACCCACCACGAACTCCGGTCGAGCGAAGACCCGATTTGGCGGGGCCGTTCGAGGCGCTCATCTTGCGTGCGCTATCCAAGAAGCCCGAGGAGCGTTTCGCTACCGCGCAAGAGATGGCCCGCGACTTAGACGCAATTCGCAGCAAGCTTGGTCCAGATGCATGGGCACCACTCGCCGGGCCCGAGTTGAGAGTGACCGACCGCCAGGCCATTGCGATTGGCTCGGAGGCCACACTTCTGCCAGGCGATCAACGCCTAGCCTTGGGCTCCGAGGCGACATTGCTGCAAGACTCTGCACTCCAACAGAGCCCGCCGCAATCGACGATGCCATCGGGCTCATCCGCGCTGCGGGCGGTTTCGGGCGCTCCAGGTACCGGAGCAACGCTTGGGCTCGAGTCCTCAGAAGCGCTTGGGAGTAAGAATACTTCGTACTCCGCGCAGACCCATTCGACTCGGTCAAACAAGCTCTGGACACTTTGGCTGGTTGCGCTGGGTGCTGTTGGAGCGGTGCTTGCGATTGTCGTGCTGCAATCAGGTGCCTCCTCAAAGAGCGAGGCCTCAGCTCAAGCCACAGTCAGCGATGCAGCGTTGTCCATCCACGACGGTGGTGCTGCTGTGGTCGCCTCCAAGCCAACAGCAGACTCGCAATCGAGTAGCGATGGTGGCACCGCAGTTGTTGCGATGGAATCGCCGCGACCAGCCGGGCCGCCCTTGCATTCAGGCAAGCGCCCCGTCAAGCGCTCGGACCCATCGCCAACCGCGTCCGTTACATCAAGCGTGGAAACGGCACCCACGCCTCTTTCCCCAGCGCCAGATGCGGGTACCAAACCAGCCAAAGGCTCAATCACCACGATCGAAACGGGTGACAGGCATCCCAAATCAACCATTCGAAAAGCGCCTGATTACAATCCCAAGGCCTTTGATGCGGTCGCGTATCTTCCCAAAGCGCGCAAGTTGGCAAAACAGATTTATTCTGATGCCATTCTCGTCGAGTTTGATGTCGAGGGCGTTGGGGCAAACGGCAAGAGCAATCTCGCTTTGGCAAATTTCAAGACGACGTACAACTTTTTATCGCGCTCACACTCCAAGAGGACCATGCCAATCGGTGTCGACGAAGACATCCCGTGTTGGGTGGACGTCGAGGTTGGTAAGAACGGCGTCGTCGCTGAAATCGTCGAGCGGGAAGAGTGCAAGGGCAAGGCTCGACCCAACCCCAAGTGCTCGATGCGCGCTGTTTGGAAGCGATCGGATTCCCTGGGAACGTCAAAGGCCAAGGCTGGGGCATTGGCGCACATTAGCTACCTTTGGGATGGCTGGTTCTTTGATATTGACGCCCTTGATCTGACGGGCTCGATTAACGACGACTGCTAGGGGAATAGCCTCTAGCACTCGTGTGGGATCCAGAGGCATAGAACGCCCTGGCTCGGTTCTTCGCCCTTTGAACGCCTTCGGCTCATCGTTGCTCAGATCCTTGCTTGCCC
>JANTGM010000146.1 GCA_024762925.1 Kofleriaceae bacterium
AAGTCAGCTCGTTTGCTGGCGAGGCGGGAAGAGGGAGTTTGCTGGGGCAAGCGACCGAGGAACAACGAAGAAGACTGGCAGAGCCAGTCTCTCCAGCAGGCGAGAAGACCAGTGAGCGCGTTCTATATTCATGAATCGCGCACGAGTGTCGGGTCCAGAATGGTTGATCGACGATCGCGACGGGAGTTCGTTCACTGGCAAGGCGCGAACAACGAGCTTGCTGGGGCAAGGAAGGCGCTGAGCAACGCAGAGCCGAAGGCGTCCAGAGCGCAAAGTACCGAGCGAGCGCGAGCAAGAGTTTTGAATCCGACACTAGTGCACCGGACCATCGGCATCGGAAGTATCAATGCTGCTGGCGCGCGCGGCGTCCTTCATGTTGGCTCGTGCCTGCTCCAGAGCGGAATCAACCATCGGTTGCCGCTCTTGCGGGTTGGCCCAGCGCGCTTGATTCTCTTCATCAAGAGTATCAACCGGATCAAAGTAGAGAAAGAAGCCCCCTTTGACGGCGGGTGAGGTGTAGACGGAGATTCCGGTGGAACGATCATAGTGCTCAAACGAGTGAATCTGTCGCTTGCCGCCGCCACCTGGCGCATCACAAACAAAGGTTGGCGTATTGAAGCCCGCAACATCCCCGCGAACACGCTTCTCGATGTCCATGCCGGTTTGAATCGTCGTTCGCAAGTCTTCGACTCCGCTTACCAGGTCGTGGGCATACACGTAGTACGGCTGAACATTGCAATAACTAAGACGACGCACAAGCTCGCGCATTTCGCGAACCGTGTCGTTCACTCCGCGCTGCAGCACGCTCTGGTTTCGGATGATAATACCCCGTTCATACAGCGTGTTCATCGCATTGCGCGTGATCTCTGTGATCTCGTTGGGGTGGTTAAAGTGCGTGTGCACCACAACTTCCTTGTGCAGCTTGCGCCCGTGCTCTGCAACCCAGGTGAGTTCGCGAACCCAATCGTGATCGGTGAGAAGCTTTTGAGG
Source organism: Kofleriaceae bacterium (assembly GCA_024762925.1). GTDB lineage: Bacteria > Myxococcota_A > Polyangia > Haliangiales > Haliangiaceae > NORP324. Next base: position 991 of record JANTGM010000146.1, read on the forward strand.
CATCACTGCTGGCCCCTTGGTGGCAAAGCGAATGCGCCTGATGTTGGGCATATTGAGCAGGGTCTCGCCAATTAGGCGTATCTGCGCTGCCCGTAGATTGTATGCATCTCCACCAGAGATGACGATGTCCTCAAGCTCGGGGCGCTCAGAAATATACTGAAATGCCTGTTCCCAGCGATTTCCCTTGGCCTTGAGCGAGACCTTCTCAACGTCTTCGGTGTCAATACCAACCGCGTAGCTGCGCGTGCAAAATCGACAGTAGACCGGGCAAGTATCGAGCGTGAGAAAAAGCGCCTTGTCTCGGTACCGATGCGTTAGCCCTGGCGTTGGAGCATCTTCTTGTTCGCCAAGCGAGTCGAGCGTGAGCTTGGGATGATCGGGCAGTAGCTTGCTTCCAACCGGAATGAACTGCTTGCGAAGCGGATCCTCGTAGGGATTATCCCAATCGATAAGACTGAGCAGATATGGCGAGACGCGAACACTCATAGGAGAGCGGCGAAATCCATCGGCGACGTCTTCGTAGAAAGACTCTGGGACCAAGTCCTGCACAGCCGACAGAAGCTTGTCGACGCGTGTGATGGTGTTCCGCATTTGGAACTTGTGGTCGAGAAATGTCGTGCCATCGACATCCTTGTACGCGGGAATCTTGCGCCAAAAGTCCCCGCCGAGAAGATCGCGATGGCTCAGGGTTGCTGGGTCAACAGCCGGTTTTAGATGCTTGATTTCCTCGGCATGCTCTTCGCGCTTGCCAATCTGAATGGTCTCTGTGGTCATAGTCGTGTCCTCAAAAGTTTGCGGGGTATGCGTTGTGATGATGCAGCTGAGGAGCGCACACATCAGGCATATGAGGGACGTTGCCGAAGAACCACATGGCGTTGCTCCAGTGTATAGGAGAATCCCCATTCCGTGTCAAAAGCCTTTGCACGGAAGGTTTGTTTTGCCCAAACCACGTAACAGGGCAGCGGCGTTGCCCCAAATCGAACGTGCGGTACAGGACTAGGTGCGGCGCTTGCTGAACTTTCGAAATTCGTTGATGTGCCGAATTGCTGAGCGTGCATCGCCGAGTTTGTCGAAGATCGTCGCAAGGTTGTAGTGCGCCTCGGCCAAACCGGTTTCAAAAGACAGAGCCGTCTCATAGTAGCCAATTGCTTTTTCGTCGTTGCCACCATCTTGGGCAATGACACCGAGGTTGTAGAGAGCCGTCGCTTCACAAGGGTCCACGTCAAGAGCCGCTTGGAAACACGCCACCGCTTGGTCCACATCATCTCGTTCGGCGCACAAGCGGCCAAGGTTGATCAAGGTTTCGGTGCACTCGGGCCTCTGGCGCAACACCTCTTTGTAGGCCGCGATAGCGCGAAGTGGTTCTCCCTCTTCGCACGCGACTGCTTCTTCGAACCACTCATCAGCGGTGAGACTCTGAATAAACTCAGGGCCCAGAGGTTCTCGATGAGGAAGCGGCGTGAGGTCCCCGGTTGGCTCGGTGAATTGAAAGCCAAACACAAGCTGGCCTGAATCTGCCCGCCAGACTTGCTCCTCTCCCCGAATCACAACGTGTCCATTGTGTGCATCAATGCTGAGACTCGCGAGAGAACGACCATTCCCGCATCGATCACGAAGCTGGCCGAGTTGCCGACGCGCACGGCGAATACTCACCCCATTGCGCGTCAGACTCTTGAGCAGCTGCAGAACTTTCAAATCCTGAAAGCTAAACCGCAGTGGAAGTGCATCGGGGCTCGCGTCGAGCAACCCTTCGCGAACGCAACTGCGCACAGCCCATTGGCTTAAGCCCACCACCTCGGCGGTGTCCTTGGTTGAGTACCCGGTCCACACCCTGACGCAACTCTCTCGCCGAGGCGAGTGAGTGTCAAGCGAGCGCCTTCGATGTTTGGGTGCTGGGCAGGTAGAGTTTGTCGCGCATCTTCGCACTCAGCCCGAGTATGACCGATGCTCCAACGGGAGCGGCGATCGCCACCATCGCAAGAAACCACTCCGACATCGTAGTGAGTGTGAACCGGTTGAAGAGCACAAGTTGTGTGATCCCCAGGCCCGCATCACAGGCAGCCAACAGGGAGAGAAGTTGTGCTTTGCTCTTCTCAAATCCGAGCGCGAGATTGACGAGCCCAAAAAAGAGCAACATGTCAAAGCCAATCCATGCCGCGCGGATGCTCGCATTGGGAAACCAGTGCTCCACCGCTCCCTGGCTCAACAAGACCGTCCAAGGCACGAGCAAGAGCGCAAACCACCAAACGACCGTTGCATGCGCATGTGCAAGCGTACGCAGTCCAAAGCCCACCCAACTTCCGCCTGCGAAGGCGGTGAGTGAGTCAATCGTTGCAACGACGCCCTTCTCGCGCTTTGGAAAGCTCAGATAGATGTGCTGCCATCTCTGTGGCACAAGCTTCGCTTTAAATGCCCGCAAGCCTTCAAAATCGTAAAGCCAGCGAGAGTGATCGCGAATGGTGGCAAGCCACGCAGAAACATCACCAGCCAATGGAGCGAGGCCAAAACTCACGAGTTCAATGCCTTCATCGGCGGCTGCTCGAATTGCGCAGTCAAAGAGAAGTTCTGTTGTCCCGTTGGACGCGTCGTGAGCACGCAAGAGGTTCTCGAAGAACCATCCATTGCGAGCGGGAATTGGAGCGGCAACGAGCAAGCCGATCACGTTGCCCGCTCGCTCCGCAACGAAGTAACGCTTGTGCGCTTCGTTCTGAAAGAGATCAAGCGTCACAAGAAACTGCATGGGCGCCATCTGCCTGCTCTGTTGCCAATCTCGCACCATCGTTCGCACCTGCTGGTGCAGTGCGCCCTTTGCATCACAGACCTCACTGGCGCTGGCAGCCCTCACCGAGACGCCCTTTGCCCGTGCTCGGCGCAGTTGCTCGCGCAGTGACGCTTTGCCTTTGAGCGTTTTCTGCCAGCACTTGGGTTCCCACTCAGCCTGCTCGCCTATGAGCACTGACGAGAATCCCTCACAGATGTCTTCCGTGGCAAAGAACCTCGGTCGCTTGCCCACGTTCTGCGCTGCCTTCGCAAAATCGCGCATCACTTCTTCTCGATTGTCCAAGGCGCAAATTGGTCCGCCAGCCGCAACCCAAGCGCTGCCAACGGCAGCGTAAGCGACGCACGCCTCGTCATCTTCCGAGAACCAATATGAGAGACCAGGCTCAAGCGCCTGAGAGCACACCGTATCGTGCCCATAGCGCTGCATGAGCGTTGTCACCTTCTCCAATGACATCGGTGCGAAGGGTAACGCACCCCCGGTCTTCGCACCATCCTAGAGGTGGCTGGGACGGACCGAAGCGACGAACAGACACATCCTGCGAAGTTCACGAGGTGCCTGTCGCCTCTGAGCGACCCTTACTTACTTGCGAACTTGCTTCGCAACTCACGAGCCTTTTCCATGAGCGAGATAAACTCTGAACGCTCGCTCTCGTGCGCGGTACTAGCAGCTTTGGCGATGGAAATCACATCACCAAGACTCCACTCGGCAGCGTACTCGCTTCCGCGCAAGATTTCTGCGCCTCCCATAACAGCACTGGCGAACCGAAAGTCTTCTGGTGCCGCCGAGAAGCTCGAGAAGTTCTGAGCGGGTGAAAACGCGTAGGCGGTTTCCTTTGCCTTGCTACCCTTGGGTTGTTTGGCGCGCAGACGTACGGTAACCGGCACCGCATCCTCGCGCGTTAGCTCCACTTCGTACATAGCGGTGACAGTGTGGCCGGCACCAACCTCACCGGCATCCACCTTATCGTTTCGAAAATCCTTGTCAGCTACATAGCGATTCTCATAGCCAACGAGGCGATAGCGTTTAACGACATCAGGGTCGAAGTCGACCTGGATCTTGACGTCCTTGGCGACGACTTCAAGAGTGCCGCCAAGTTGCTCCTGAAAAACACGGCGCGCTTGATTTATGCTGTCAATGTAAAAGTAGTTGCCATTGCCCTTATTGGCGAGCTGCTCCATGAGCGTGTCTTTGTAGTTGCCCATGCCGAACCCAATGGTGGACAGGGTGACGCCTTCCTTCACCTTGCCAGCAATTGACTTGAGCATTGCAGCGTGGCTGGTGTTGCCAATATTCGCGTCGCCGTCACTGAGCACGATGACTCGACTGAGCGACTTAGGGCCTAGGGTTTGAGCTGCCAATCCATAAGCCAGTTTCATGCCAGATGCCATCGCGGTAGAGCCACCAGCGCGAAGGTCTTCCAATGCGGAGATGATCTCACCCTTCTTCTCGAGCCCTGTTGGTGGCAACACAACTCGGGTACTGCCGGCATATGTCACAAGCGAAACCGTATCTCCATCCTTGAGATTGTTGACAAGAACGCGAAGCGCGCGCTTTGCCAACTGCAGTTTGTCGGCGCTTTGCATCGATCCAGAAACGTCTACGAGAAATACTAAGTTGGCGTTCTTGCGCTCACGCAAACTGAGCTTCTTTGCCTGCACGCCAACTCGCAAAAGCTTGCGTTCTTTTGTGAAGGGTGATGGCGCCATGTCCATATGCACAGCGAAAGGTGCGTCGTTGGCATTAGCAGCGGGCCCCTTGTAGTCGTATTTGAAGTAGTTTACGAACTCTTCTACTCGAACTGCAGATTCGGGAGGCAACTGCCCACTCATGAGCTTGCGCCGGGCGATCGCATAGGAAGCTGTGTCCACATCGACGGCAAAGGTGCTGAGATGATCTTCGGCGGTGCTAACCATGGGGTTCTTGCCATAGTCCTTGTAGTCCTCCGAGCCTTGTCCAACCTCCTGTGGCTTGGGTTGCGGTGGCATGACTGCCGGCATCGACATAGGTTGCTTCATCGCGTATTGCCCTGTTGCGCGCGCCGCCCGAGCCACGCTGTCAGTAGCGGTGACCATCGCAGGCTCAACCGTTCTATGCTCTGCAGGCATCTCCGACTCCTCGTCGACCACGTCGGGTGTAATCGTATGGGGAGAGTCGTCACTTCCTTCGCCAGCAGACTTAATGTGGGTGCTTGTGTTCTCCTTCGCCTCTGGCTGCATTGCGTCCTTGTTGGAGTTGCATGCAGAAGCCACAAAGGTAGTGAGGGTGAAAGCCCAAAGGGCATGAGCGATTGTCTTTTTCATAGGAAGTCCTTGGTTTGGGTCAACGAGGTTTCAGTGCAAGCCCCCATGTCAACGCAAGGTTTTTGCATTCGGTCTGCAAACCTATGAATTTTCTTGTACGCGTTTCGTTACAAACGTCGTTCTCGCAGAGCGCAACCAGACCAGCTTGGCTGGACAAGAGCCGAAACGCCAAACGCCCCAGCCAGAGCTGGGGCGCTTCATGAGGACGTTGCGCTTCCTAGTGTTTGCAGGACGAGTCTGTCGTTTCGCTCTGCGAGAACCTATTCAACCGTCACAGCACGCTTGAAGAGCTCGACCCAGGCATCAGAGTTTTCCTGATCCACGACCCAAGTCGACATCGTTAGGTTGTTGCCATCGTACTTTCCATTGGCGAAGAAGCCATATGCGCCAATGAAAGGATCCTCAGCGCCCGCAATCACAATGCGACTAAACTCGCCCGCAGCATTTGGGTAGGCAATGAGCAGCTCATGAGTCGTTGCATCTTGGTATGCGATATACACACCGTCCGCGGTGATGATCAGCGTGCTGTCATCGCCAACGAAGTGAAACTCGGGAATTGGCAAGCCGTCGTCAGTCGTTCCCACGATGCGGTAGCCGTTATCAACAATCGTAACAACGCGATCGTCATCGTTGATGTAGAGCAGATCCTGGTTGACGGCATCCACGTAGCTAGCGTGAACAATGCCTGCATCATCAACGTCGATGCTCGGGTACCAGCCAACGTCTCCGCCCTGAGCCAAGGTCTCAACATCGAATCCACCAGCTTCAGCGGCGCGGGCAAGCTTGAGGTCGCCATTGACGCGGTCGTAGTAGGCGAGAATCGGTGCGTCACTAAGGTCGCGCGTGAGCTCAACAAAGAGGCCGGTTCCAAGAGGAATCGTTAACACATCCGCTTCGGCATCTTCGGGTGAGACGGCTGCTTCATCAACCAGCTCAATGGCCCAGTCACTGCTGCCGCGTGGTTCGGAACCACTGGCCACCGCGTATCGCACTTCTGTGCTGGCCTCTGCTGTTCCGATGTTTACGTGCGCGAAGTAGGCAATCGAAGGCACGCCGTTGGCATCCAAAGAAATGGAGGAGTACTGGCCTGCTAGCTTGCCGGCCGTTGCGTCATCCGAACTCAGATCGCCCTGATCCACCAAGTGCACCTGCCAAACGCCACCGTAGTTTGCGGCGAACTTGAGGCTGCCTGTAGACGCATCAAAGTAGCTCACCATGGCGATACCTTGGTCGTTAACCGCGATGTCCGTGTAAAGACCAACGTCCTCCCCCTCGGCCTTAACGCCACCGCGAGTTGAGAACGGAGGAAGCACAACGGGTTCGGCAGGCACACCATCGACAAACTGCCATGCTGTATCGGGAATGCGACCCATCTCGTATGTGCCAGCGACCACAAGGTCGCCGTGCGTGCTGTTGTATCCAGAGACCCAAACCTGGCCATCGGGAGCTACGTCCATCGAAGAGTACTGGCCAATGCGCCCATACTTCACTTCTTCAAGACAGCGACACTCTTCTTCAAAGCACTGGCCAACCTCGCCCTCAGGACAAGCGCCAAGGCAGTCTTCGTCGATAAGACAGGCAGTGCCAGCAGCGTCGCTGCCACAGCTGCACGCTGGAGTCATCGAGATGCTTCCCACAAATAGCACAGCTAGCAGTGGAACCTGCTTTCGAAACCGGCTCGCACCGAGTGCCAGTAGAACAAGGAGAAGACCTGACCAGCCAGTGGAGCCACCAGTTGAACAGCCACCAGTTGTGGCAGTGAGGTCGGCGGCGGAGATGCGAATTGTTTCTGAGCTCACGTTGCCTTTCGGGTCGCGAGCAAAGACCTGAATCTCGCCATCGACCGCAAGCGCTTCGGCCTGAGAGAGAGTGAGTGAGCCCTGCCCCCAATCGGTGCTTGGTAGATCAGCCCCCAGCACACCAAAAGCAACTTCAACGTCATGCTCGTAAACCGTGTCGAAGCTTGGAACTGTGATGGCATGGGCATTCTTCTCAGCAAGCTCGCCGAGGATGCGTGGACCGACAGAATCGAAGACCACTTCGATTGGCGTCACAACAGGATCCCACGCTTTGTAGTCGCCAACCGGGCGAGCACGGAATTGCAATTGGTAGCTTCCTTGAAGATTGAACGCGCCATCTTCGAGCGTCACGAGGCCACCTTTGACAAAGGGTCGCCAGAGGCCGCCTTCGATGTTCCAGGTCCACTCAAGCTCGCGGCCCATTTCGTCGTGTGTGTCGAGCTCCACAACCACAGCAGGAGTCTCGCCACCTTCTCCAAAGAGCGCGGCACGCATGTTCTGTGGGCTTGGAGCAATGACTTCAACGAGCTTCGCAGAAGCAGAGGTTGGGAATCCTTGGCGTGGTGCCATCTCTTCTGCCAACACGGCCACAGATGGGTACTGCTCGCTGAGCATCGCCATCATCGAACCAGCACCGAGACTTGCTCCGATCGAAAGGAAGTCGTCCTCGCTTGTGGTGACGCGCTCAACGCCCATGTCGGTGAGTTGGAAACCCGCGACTTCGGGGAGTGCGAAGCTATCGAGTGAACCAGTGACGAGCGGCAGTACCAAGTCGAGAAGTGTCGGGAAGACCGTCTCAAGCGTGGCTTTGTCTTCGCGAAGGAACTCCTCGTTCAAAACAGTCACGCCGATATTGTCGGTGTCGAGACCCACGAGAATCGGCACAACCGTTGGGTTGCCTTCGGAATCGGTTCCGAACTCCAAGTTGATACCGATTTCCATATCAAGTGTGACGGTAAAGCCACGGGTGTAGCGCTCGAAGAGGAAGGCGTAGAAGTCGATGGAAAACTCGGAGAGGCTCATCGTGATCGATGGAGACTCTTCGGTGCCATCGCCGATTGTGAAGTCGATGGGCTTGGCTGGGCGCGTGACCAAGAGCAGTGGGTCGTTGCCTTCGGCGGTTCCGAGTTCCGCGAGAGAAGGAACCAGAATGCCGATGGTGCCAAGGTTGAGCTGGCTGACAAGCTCGGTACCAAGCTGCAAACAGAACGCGCCTGAACTCACGAGGTGATGACCGACTTGGTCGAGCATGGTCTCAGAAGCGCCGATAAGGACGTGACGTCCAGACTCGGGAATCCCGCGGAACGTATCTGCTGGGTTGAGCATGAAGTTCTGACGGCTGCTTTGTGCGAGTAGTGCGGGCGCCGCGCCGAAGTCTGGGGCAGCGAAGGGAGGCACGCAGAGAGCGGGCTCGCTATCGAGGTCTGGGGTTCGCGTGCTCAGGTCTTCGTCGGCGTTGATGCCGGTGATGATTCCGAGGCTAAGGCCACCGTTCTCAAGCTCGACGTAGCCTCCGGGAACGATGCGAGCTTCCATAGTGGCTTTGGTGCCGGGAGAGACATCGCCGATGAGTCCACCGAGGTTGGCAACAGCTTCGATGCCAAGAGGGTCGGGAAGTAGGCCTTGGATGACTGGCTCGAGAAGTGGAGTAAGAAGATCTCTAATGAAGCCAACATCGAGGATTGCCCCAATGCCGTTGACGATTCCACTTACGAGGCTGGCAACCGCATCGATTATGATGCCGCAGTCGCTGGCATCGATGTCGATGTTGATATTGATATCGTCAATGCGCTCGAGGTTGAGCTCGAGCTCACCGCTGGCGGCATTGATGTCGAAGCTGACGATGACGTCGAAAGCGATATTGTTTGCCGTGGCATTGATGTCACAGCTAGGAGTCGTGAAAAGAAGGTCAGCCTCAACCGGCACATCGATGTCGACATCAAACTGAACGTCGAGGCGAAGCTGATCGTTGGCCGGAACGCTTACGGCAACACTGTCGATGTTGAGATCAACCTGACAACCGTTGGTGCAAGTGCCATCGTTTTGGTAGCAGTAATCGATTACGGCAAAGCCGCCTTCGGGAATGCAGGTTCCCCCCGCAAAGGTGTCCTGCACGATGGCCGGTAGCACTTGGGTAATGGTGTCGAAGCCAGCGGAGCTAATGCGCAACTGGGCACCGCCCTCAATAGTCTGGTCAGACGGAAGCCCGCCGGCTGGAAGTTCTTCCAATGCACAGCCGCCACAACCACCGCCGCCGGAGCAAGCTCCCGCTGTCAGTACGACCAATAGTCCTAAGAACGCTCTCTTCAATGTCATCGTAGTTCCGCCCCTCGCTGCTGTAGGAAATCGGCTGCAAAGTACTCACTCCGCCTACCATTTGATACTCAAAAGTGAGGCTGATTACTGCTTTGTTTCCAAGGACCTGATGCTGCTTCTGAGGCTACACCGTAAGACCATGAGGATCCTTCACGCGCCGATCCAAAGAACTATAATGCAGCGCTCTCAATATGCCTAGGTGTTTGGACGCAGGCCAGTTAACTCAGCAAGACCTTTGACACTGCTGTGCGTTGACATACATGTCGCCAAACCGCTATCTAGTGCTCGTCGCCACAGTGGCGTCGGGGGCCCATAGCTCAGATGGATAGAGCGCCGGACTTCGAATCCGTAGGTCGCACGTTCGAGTCGTGCTGGGCTCACCCTCTTAAGACCCCTCAGAATGCCGCGTTTTGGCTGTCTGAGGGGTTTTTGGCTTTGGGGCGATGTTCTCTCCAAGTCCTCCCGCAAATGGGTGGTTTCGATGAGATTGACTGGCCTGCTATGCTCGGGCTGTGAGAACCCCGGCATATCGAGCGTTCTTGATCGCGGTGGTATTCCTATTCGCGAGCTGCACGTTTGGCGAGGGTTGTCCTTGCGGCTCTGATCCCAGCGATCCCCTCAGCGAACATGATCTAGGGTACTCAGGGAACCACAACGTGGATGAGGAATGTGCTTGTCAATGCGGCAGCGACACGCCCCACGGACTTCCTCGCGACAGGATTTGCAGCGAGTACGAAGGAGCCTGCAGGGACATGCAAGGCGAGTGGCAAACGCTGGTTTGCTACTAGCCACGCTACTTCCTTGGTGCGATGGCTGTTTCGAAGAGCAAACTTGATGCGAAGTCCGGGCGTTTGTCGTGCGGTCATCCGCTGGATGCTCCGATCTTGGGGCAACTCAAAGAACTCGGAGTGCTGGCGAAGAGGTCAAGCTAAAGAAACCAAAGCAAAACCTGGAAAGCTTCGAGCACCTTGAAGTCCTAGCGATTTCTCGGTTCAAGTCGGCGACAGACAAAAACCCTGTCGGCCAGAACGTGATTTTTGAGTCCGAGTTCGCAGACGTTCCCCTGTGCGATCTGAAGCGCAGAATTGCAGCCTTCCCCGTCTCCAAGAGGAGAACCATCATTGAAAGAAGATGCATTCCAGGAGTTAGTCACACGACTCAGAATAGTTCCGATTCGACTCGACGAGAGTCCACTCAAGTCTACCATCACCAAGTTTTGCAAACGTGGTCAATGGGAGCGAGTGCGACAGCTATTGGAGTTGGCGAAACAGAAGGCGCCATATCGGAGGGCATTCATGAACGTGCGAGAAGCAACCGAGAAGCACGCCGCCACCTATCTTGCAAGACACAACGATGACAACGCCGGCAAGAGCCTGCTCCATGATTTGGAGGAACAGAATCGTCTGTGAGTGACGCAAAATCGGGTAGCCGCCGAAAGAGCGCGACAGACTTGCGTCGAAATGTCGAGAGCATGGCGAATGTCGATAGTACCCTCGCGATCGATTACGGCTGCGCCCATCCACGATGCGGGCCCGATCCAGCCAGATGCTGCGCTACTTAGAAGCTCGCCTGCATCATGACGCCCCAGCCAGTCCGGCGGTTCGGTCCCTGAATCGGCGCCGGGCTAAGCGAGAGGTTTCGCCGCTTCTTGTTGGCCCGCTTGGCTGAATAGGGCGCGTCAACGATGCTGTAGATCGTTCCCCCGACAATGGTAAGCGCCCCGCCCAAGATGAGCGCATCACCGTCACTGTCTTGGCCCTCGGCATTAAATGCGCCGGCGAGCGCTGTGGCTGCGCCCACCACCACCAGGCCCGTACCAGCGACCCGAAGCCCCGCGCCAATCAGGGCACCACGGTAATCCCCTGTGTAGACGTGCCCCAAACTTGGACTCACGAGCATGCCGACAAGCCCTGCGAATGCGATATTTCCGTTGTCTTCTGACATGCCAACAGCGAATGCGCCCACGCTAGCTGCCGTGAGCAGAGCTGGGGTCGCTAGGGCGATACCCGGGCTGTAGGGCTCTGCCTGGGATTCCGAGAGCGCGGGCTGTGGCGGCAAATGCGATGGCCCCTGAGCCTTGGCTGTGCTGACAGTGCAGCACACGGCGACAAGAGCAATGAATGCGATGCGAACGGGAGTGTTTGCGACCATATCCCTCTCACACGGACATGGCTTGAAAAACGTCACGAAGACATTTCCCGAATTTGCCAGGTCGACTTGCAGGCGATGGGTCTTCCTGGCCCGAGATGCCCTTGGGCAACCCCAGCAGCCACCAGCTGGGGTCAGGCTTCCTCAGAAACCACGCGCAAATAGCTAAAACGACACAGGACAGCGTGCCACCCGAGCTGGCCTGGTTCTGGCATTTCCCGCCCCCAATGCGTTCGCTGTCTTCACTACTCCTCTCCTTCGCAAGCGTGGCTTGCCTCGGTCTTGTCACGCTCCCGCCCGCTGCTGCCCAGGCCGAAGGTGCCAAGGTGGCCAAGGCCGATGTGGTGGACTTTGCGATCGGCCCAAAAGAATCGACGAAGCTGTTTGGCACAGCTCAGAAAAACTGGGAGGCGGTGTTTAAGCCTTCCGAGATGAAGGCAACACTCAAGGGTCTCGCTTCCGGGAAAACGCAGATGTCAGAGGCGCTAAAGAAGGACCTCTATGTGGTTCGCAAGAGCAGCGCAATCATTCGATCGAGCTTTCAACTTCTCGACAACGGCCACATGAAACCCAAGGCACTTGACCGATATGTCAAGGCTGCAGGCAAGCTTAACGATGCCATCAATGCTGGCCAAACTGAGAAAATTCCTGATCTGGCCAAGAAGACGCTACGGGCCATGAAGGTCAAGGCAATCCGAGCCGAGGTGAAAGGCTTCAAGCCCACATCCAAGAAGTCCTTCAATGGATATCTCTACACCAGCATGCTCTTTGCCGAGCGCGCGGGTTCCGGCAAAGCAGTCAATGCACCAGTGTTTCATCAGCTCCGCAAGGAAATGACGAACATGCTAGTTCTCTTTGATCCGAGCGCCAAAATGTCACCCGCGATGCAGAAGCTTCACGACCGCTTGCACAAGATTCGATTCAGCATGGGCGATGTGCACGATGAACTCGTCGCCAAGAAGACCAAGAATCCCGCTGACTACAACACCAAGAAGGTGAAGCTCACGAAGATGACCCGACAAGATGTGCGAAACGTGATTCGAAGCATTCATGTCGAGACGCCCGCAGCCAAGACGCTTCACTACAATCGCTGGAAAGCAAATGTGAAACCGGGGCGTGGTGGCACCAAGGCTGCCCCAAAGCGCGCACGCTAGTGTGGGATCCAGAGGCATAGAACGCCCTGGCTCGGTTCTTCGCCCTTTGAACGCCTTCGGCTCATCGTTGCTCAGATCCTTGCTTGCCCCAGC
>JANTGM010000147.1 GCA_024762925.1 Kofleriaceae bacterium
TTGTCTTCTTCGCGGTTGTCTTCTTCGCGGTTGTCTTCTTCGCGGTTGTCTTCTTCGCGGTTGTCTTCTTCGCGGTTGTCTTCTTCGCGGTTGTCTTGCTTGAGCGAGCCTTGGTTGTTCTTGCTTTTGTGGTAGTGGCTTTCGTCTTAGTTGACTTGGCTTTGGTTGTTGTTGCTCCTGCCTTCGCTGTCTTGCTTGGCTTCGTTTTCTCGGCGGTGGTCTTCGCCTTGGTACTCTTCCCGGAGACCAGCTCCTTGGAGGCTTTTGCCTTTGTGCCTCGAGTACCTGTGAGTGTTACCTTGGCCGTCCTCGTGCGCCCCGCTGTCTTGCTCGTGCGGCCTGTTTTGGCGGCCCGGACCTTGGTGGTCTTGGCTTTCTTGACACCTCGCCTTTGCGCATATGCTTGGCCATCACCGCCAAGGCAGAGCAGCAAAGCTGGGACAACAAGGAAGAGAGATCGAAGTGAGGTGGGCACAGCCATGGAGGTTCCTTTAGAATGAGTAGGACCTCTATCAGCAATCCCCAGGCCACACTTTCGGTGGGAAGCAAGCGAGGTGGATCTCGGGACGATCACGGATTGGAGACGATGGGATTCGTGGAACGCAGCGAAAATTCACTGTAAATACCGTGGCTTAGTGGTCATCGGAACGTCCTGCCGATCACTGCCACAACTGGCCGTTCGCCAATCGTTTCAGGTCGCTTGCCCCCAGACACTCGCATGGCCTGGGGTCACGCGATTCCGTCGAAGATGTGGGCCAGAGGCCCGCTAGGGTTCTTGCTGCCGCCACAGCAGAGCCACTTGATCCACCTCGATATCCGCTTTTCGGGGTCGAAGAATCTTCGTCGTCACGGGATACTGATTCGCTGTTACCAGTTCTGCAGAGGATGCGATGTCTTCTTGAAACTCTTTCTCAAGGTCATGCAATCGATCGCGAAGATCTGAGAGTTTTTCTTTGGCGCGAGCCACATCGCCAGCTTCCTTCTTGATCTTCGATGCACGTCGTGCCGTGGTTCCCGCCCGACTGACATTTCCAATGCTGGCCATTTTGCGGCCGAAGAGCGCACCGAGAACCGTAGTGCCTGCAGACACCGCGGTGTTCATTTTTGCGTCGCTTAGCTGAACCTTTTCCTTTTCGAGCTTCTCACCTGCGCGTTCAATCTGGCCCTTGAGTTTGGCTAGCTTCTTCCCATAGCGCAGTCGGAGTTTTTCTATCGCCAAGTCGCGCTTTTCATGAGCCGCGTCGCGAACCCGCAGGCGGAAGTCTGTTTCGTCTTCACCCAGAGTCGACGTCATCTTCAGCTTTGTGCACTTGAAAAGCGTTAGGCTACACTCCTTGTACAGATGGCTCTTGAGCTCCTTTGCCCACGTTTGGTAGCTCTTTGCGCTCTCGGCAAAGCTGGGCAGCTCTGCAAACGCGACGCTAGCCTCCGGATGCTTTGCGAGGGCAGGAGGGCTGAGGGCCAGCGCCGCATCGGTCCATGGCTTGCGCTTGCTCTCCACAGTGAGTGGAGCACAGCAATGCACGGTCTTCCACTCATCGATATCTTTGGAGGCGAGCACATAGTGCAAGTCTGCAGAGCCCCAAATCTGAGGCACGTATGAAGCATCTGAGCCTGCGAGCTCATCATTTAGGGCGTAGAACACCGGGATGTCCGCAGATAGGTTTGGGGGAGAATTCGATGCAGCATTGGTTTGGGGCACCTTGAGTACGGCGTCTGATGCTTGGCCCGAACGCACGTCTATAACCACTGGTGGCACCACAGTAACCTTGTCTTTCCCTGCGAGTGTTCGTATGTGATCACGGGTAAGCGGCCCACGTAGATACGAGAGTGCCCAGCGAGTCTTGAACGACACGGGAGCGTCTTCGTGCACGTTGTTGAGAAGGAAGACGCGGGATCCTAGGCCTGCGATCTTTGTGATCACCTCTTGTCGGTCAAACGTCTGCCCAGCGGCGCTTGCGGCACCTTCCAAGCCATCGACAACTCGCGCTACATCACGTTCGGTTTGCAGCCGCCCAATAAACCACGTGCCCGTATTTGAAAGGCCCTTATAGTCAAGGTCAACGGGGTTCTGTGTGGCAAGCATGACGCCCAAGCCATAGGCGCGAGCCTGTTTGAGAAGTGTCAACATTGGACGCTTCGATGGGGGATTGGCAACAGGTGGAAAGTAGCCGAAGACTTCGTCCATGTAGAGGAGGGCGCGCAAGCTACTGGTTCCCGATTGCGTGCGCATCCAACTCACCATTTCGTTGAGCAAGATCGTGACAAAGAACATGCGCTCGCTCTCAGAGAGGTGAGCGATGTTGAGAATTGAAATCCTAGGCTTGCCCTCCTTCGTCCACAGCAAGCTCTTGATGTCGAGAGGCTCACCAGTTAGCCAACCAGAGAATCCTGGCGAAGCGAGGATGCCGTTGAGGCTCATTGCGAGTTCGGCCCTGTCTTTGCTTGGAAAGAACTGTTCTAAGTCGAGAACACCAACTCTGTCAAAAGCCGGCGTCTGCACCGCATGAATCAGTCCCGCGAGGTCGAGGCTCTCGCCAGCTTGCCATGCACGCTGAAGAATCGTGGCAACGAGTATGTGTTCACGTGAGCGAAGCGGGTCGACGTCGAGTCCAAGAAGTGTCAACAGGCCAGAAGCGGCGCTCGAGACTTGCTCGCGGAGCGCATCCGCGTCGGCGAGAATGGACGCGGGAGGAGCAGTGAAGGAGCGCAAGACAGTAAGACTTTTTCCGGCACTGCTGCCTGGCGTGTAGATGCTCACATCAACAGCCGCGCGCAGCTTGGCTATTCGCTCGGGGCCCTGGTCCCATTTTGCGAGGCCCTCGCGCCAGAGTTTTGCCGTGGCGGCCGCGCGCTGCTTGCAGGTCTCGCCTTTGCGGGTAGCCTCGGCCGGATCAATCCAAGGCTCAAAGTCGCTTGCAGCAAGCTCGGGAAAGGTGAGCATGAGGTTTCCCAAGTCGCCCTTGGGATCGATTGCGATAGCGGGAATTCCATCGATCGCGGCCTCCTCTAGGAGTGAGATGCAAAGGCCGGTTTTGCCAGAGCCCGTCATGCCCACACAGATGCCGTGTGTTGTTAGGTCTTTTGAATCGTAGAGGAGAGGCTCATTGCTGGTCTCTCCGCGTTTGTGGTCAAAGACCTTGCCAAGGTAGAAGGCTCCGAGTCGTTCGTAATCCAATTGTGTTGCTTCCGGTGACAGAGTTGGCTGTAGACCTGCGAGGCCGTCTTGAGTGCACCAGCATAACGGGGTGTCGCTGAGCTTGCTAGCTCCAGCGAAACTCCTCTTTCGCACCTTGCGATAGGCGATACCGAATCTATCTCTGTGCCTTGAGCACTCGTGATACCCACTAGCCATGGGCTTGTTAGATTTCTTGCGCGGTAAGAACACCTCGGATAAGCGTTCGCTACAGAACCTACCTGCAGCCAAAGCTGCGTTCATTCGAGAGAAGCTGGTGGACTGCGAGGTGCCCAACGACCCACGCACCATCGTGCCACACTTGGCAGAAGCGAGTCTGCGTTCACTCTTTGGTGTGCAGGCATGCAAGGCCTCCCACATCGGCCGTCCGTTCTTTGGCATGCACGTCACAAGTGAGGAGGCCCAACATGTATTCGAAGGCATCGAGGTCGATGCCACTCTTGAGAGCTGGCGGCGTGTTCTAGCTGAGCAACATGGTGATGCTGGTGCTGCGTTCTTTGGCGAGGTCGCGCAGAGCTTGGGCATCGAGGTCCAAGGCGTAACACCACGTCGCGGGCGAAGGCGTTTAACGTTCAAGGCCGAGCCTGATATCGAGCGAGACACGATCCCACCGGATGGCTTGTTCCAGGCTGTTCTTGATGATATCGAAGATGTTGACGCGCTCTTGGTGTATGCCGACATGCTTCAAGAGAAGGGAGAGGCATTGGGGGAGTTCATCACGCTCTCTCACGCCGCCGAGCACGATGCCGCATTGTCATCGAAGCGCGACCGCTATCTCGTCGATCATAGTTCAGAACTTCTCGGAGAACTCTCGCAGTTCATGATTGGCACCAAAATACCGACCGAGGTCATGGAGGTCTCTTGGTCGATGGGAGCAATCTGTGCGGCTCGCATCAGCGCTACGGACGAATTCATCCCAGAAGCACTTCCCGCTCTCTTGTCGGCTCCCGTTACCCGATTTCTCCGCGAGCTCACTCTAGGCATGCAAGGCGAGGAAGTCGACTACGGCGACGCGATTGAGTCGATTTCTGAGACAGGCCCACACTGGGCGATGCGGACGCTGCACATTGGAGACTTTGAGTACCCTGATGAGATGGAAATGTCATGGGCCCTCATCGGAGATGCAAGTTCGATTTGGGAGGCATGCCCGGCACTTCGCGAGCTCACTCTACAGGGCGCTGAAATCGAGCTCGGAAAAATCCGCGCACCAGAACTTTCCCGAGTTTCGCTCCGCACCGGGGGACTTCCGAACGAGGCCCTACTTTCAATCATCGAAGCGGACTTGCCAAAGCTCGAGGAGTTGGAAGTCTGGTTTGGTGACGATGGGTATGGCGCCGAGTCAAGTGTCGACGACGTTGTTCCGCTTCTCACACGCACGGACCTGCCAAACCTCAAATGTCTACGCTTGATGAATTCGGAGTTCACCGACAAACTCGTTGAAGCGCTCATAGGTTCACCTCTCTTGGCACAAATCGAAACCCTTGACCTGAGCCTTGGCACCATGACTTCCGTTGGCGCACAGCGAGTGCTCGACAACCTCGAATCCTTTGCACATCTGGCCGAAATCAATGTGCACGACAACGGAATCGGGGAGACAGCCTTGCGCGAGCTTCAGCTGGCACTACCAAGCGTAATTGGGGAGCAAGATGGTGAGTACACTGAGCACGACCGGTACGTGAGTGTTGGGGAGTAGGAACCCCGCGTAGTAAAAGCAGCTAGTTACCTTGGTTGCTGGAGTAGCTGGTGTTGCTTGACTCTCAAAAGCAGAATCAGTATTCTGATTTTAGTATGGCCCTCGATGAGCAATTGCGTTGGGTTCGTCCGCCACTCCAGGACCGAAGTCAGAAAACGATGGAGCGACTGCTCGTTGCGGCCGAAACATGCATTATCGAAGTCGGAATCGAGAGAGCCACCATCGCAGAAATTGCGAAGCGAGCGGACTCATCCGTGGGCGCGTTCTACGCGCGCTTTAGCGACAAGGATGCTTTGTTGCGCTGCTTACTCGACCGCTTTGTCTATGAGGCCAAGGCCACCATGGATGCCGCAATGCGAACCGAGCTGTGGGAAGAAGCGAGCGTTGAGCTGCTGTGCACCAAGCTACTTGGATTTCTCTCCAAGGTTCTGCAAGAGCGTCGGCTCTTTGTTATCGCACTTTCGAAAGCTTCTATGGACGATGCTTCGTTTGCCGACTTTCGTGGAGCCCTAAGCATGCACGCGGCTGCCGGACTCGGGCGGCTCGTTGAAGCCCGTGATGTGACGATACGAGGACCAGAACTCGAAAAGGCCATGCGTGTGGTTTCTTGGGTTTGCCTCGCGGTACTTGAAACCGGCTGCGTGCAAAGCACGCCTACATTGGGTGGCCTTACCCACGAAGAATTTCTTGTCGAACTCGGCACGATGATTGTGGCCTATCTGGGCCTCGATATTGACCAACCCCTCTAACTACGAGGCGCTCTATGTTTGGATTCGTAAATAAGAAAAGTTCTCTTTCCTACGACATGTTTGACCTGCATCGGTCGGCAGAAGAGGCGAAACGCCTAAACAAATGCGGCAACATCTACCATAGAGGCCAGGACCTAGCTTGGAATGGCAAAGAGGTTCTGGACATGCTTGTCGCCGAGTACGGCAAGCCAAGACTCTCCGAGCCGCATCGCAAAGCGCTGCAGAAGATTTTTGCGATCATCCTCTGGGGGGAATTGGCAGCCTGGCGAATCTCGGCTCAACTGGCAGATCGCATTGAGCCCCTTGAGGCCAAGATGGCAGCGACGTCGCAGGTTCACGATGAGGCGCGCCACTTCTATGTGATGTACGACTACCTTAGCCTTCTAGGAGATGTTCCTAAGAGTATTGACTGGGCGCCACGGCAGTTGCTTGACCTAGTGCTAGGTAGTGAAGAGTTGGCACACAAGCTACTCGGCATGCAGCTCATGGTGGAGACGCTGGCGCTCACAATCTTTCAGAGCATTCGGCTTGCCGCCCCAGAACCTATTCTCGCCGAGCTCATGAAATACTTTGAAAAAGACGAGGCTCGCCATGTGGGACTCGGCATGCAGTACTTGCCGCTTCTGGTGAAAGATATGAACAAACTGCAGCGGGCGCGAATGTTTGCCTTCCAATTCAAGATCCTCAGCTATGGAATGCTCGAGACCAAGATCATTGAAAAGGAACTTGAGTCGCTGGGAATTGATGCGCGCGATGTGATGGAGCGCGGAAGAGCGAAGCAAATGACGGTCTTGAAAGAGACCTTCCATGCTCTTGGCATCGACGCCGAGAAGGGGCCTGTCATGAAGATGTTTGGCTTTGCTGGCGAGCTCATGTTTCCAGCCATCGAGACACGAGGAGACAAAGCTGCCCAGCGCCGAGCGGCGTGGAATGCATTACGAGGCGAAGCACCCGACATCGACCCAGACGCAATCGAGCAGCACAGCCGCCACGATATCGTTACGGCGAAGGGGAAGACCGCAAGCCGAGACCGAGAGGTACGAGCGAAAGCAGTGTGAGAACGGCCGCTAGCACGAATGCCGCTCCATAGAACTCACGAGCGGCGAAATGCGAAAATATCTGAGTCATCACCAAGGGGGCTGTCATGTTGGAAAGCGCTTGTACGCTGGAGATGGCGCCTTGGAGCTCGCCCTGTGCGTTGTCGGGAACCCGCATGCTCATGAGAGAGTTGACCGCTGGGCCACCCACGGCTCCCAATGAGGCGGCCACGATCCACGCATAAATCATCCACTCCTGGCTGGCGAGAGCAAAGCCCACAAAGGCGGCTACATTGCAAAGCACACCCAATGCTGCAGTGCGGCCAGTGCCGAGCCTGCGCACGATGGGCCCGATTAGCCCACCCTGAACGATCGTGAAACCGATGCCAACGGCCATAAGAGAAAACCCAATATGGCGTGGGTCCCAACCGTAGCGAGCATCCCCGTGAAAACTCCAGGTCGCCGGATAGACGACGTGAGCAAAGTGAAAGAGCAGCACGGATAGAAGCAGCCAACGAACCGTGGGGAGTTTGGCGAGGCGCGCAAAGGTGCCCAAGGGATTTGCACGGGAAAGCTGAAACGGTCGCCGATTCTCGGCGGCAAGTGACTCAGGCAAAACCCGCCAGCCATAGAGCACGTTGGTAAATGCCAGTCCCGCCGAGGCAAAGAACGGGGCTCTTGGGCTTATGTCTCCCAACAAACCGCCAAGTGCCGGCCCCAGAATAAATCCTAGGCCAAATGCTGCGCCAACTAGGCCAAATGCTCGGGTGCGCTCGGCAAGGTCGGTTATGTCGGCAATGTATGCCTTCGCCGTTGCCTGGGTCGCGCCAGATATCCCCGAGAGAACTCGGCCTAGAACCAAGAGCCAAATCGAATGAGCAAAGCCCATGACCAGGTAGTCGATGCCAAGAGATGCCAACGAAATCAGAAGAATCGGGCGTCGACCAAACCGGTCGCTGAGGTTTCCCAGCAGCGGAGAGAAGGTGAAATTCATCGCTGCGTAGGTGAAGGCCAAGATTCCCGCCCATGGAGCAGCCTCTGCGGCATTCACTCCAAGCAGTTCTTTGAGGAGGGCAGGCAAGACGGGAATGATGAAGCCAAATCCGATCGCATCGAGAGCGATCGTAATGAGGATGAACGAAATGGCGTTCTTGCTGCGCCCGCTACTCACAGTGAGTTAGGTTCCTCGTCGCCTGCGCGTTCGAAGTGCTCTCGCAACTCTTCAATGCGTATCGTGGCTCGTGCAAGCATGGGTAGAGCCTGCTCACCAAACTCGTGCCAGAGTTTCAGCAGCCCCGTAGCAGAGGTCACTGACGGTGCATCGCGAAACGACGTGATAGCGCTCGCAATTTCACGCTCAACCTCGGCCGCATTGCGCAACGTTGCGGGGCGATAGCGAAATCGGTTTTGGCACTTGGGGCAGGGCTCAAGCTGCGGGAATAGCAGAGCGCAGTAATAGCAGTGATCTACCGCCATCCCATCGGAAATGCCCTCCATGAGGCGCAGCCTACCAAAGTCGCTCTGCATCAACGCGTCAGCTGGCGCCAACTTTACTTGTACGAGGTGGCCCGGTATGGCTTACTTCGCCGCATGAGGCTCAAGATTGCAGGTGCATTGGCTCTGGTCCTTTCTATTGGTTGCGGCGGCGGTGACGGTGACTCGTCCACTGTCGACGGTGGAGTGGCAGACGCGGGTGGACTTGCCAACACAACATCCCCACCCAAACGCAGTGACATCCACGGTGCGATCGATCCTGACACGGGTGTCTTTGCCATCTTTGGTGGCGATGATGGTCCAATCGTCAACCAAATTCCGATGGCAAACTACCTCAGCGATACCTGGATCTTTGAACCAGGCGAAGGATGGACGGAAGTAGCGGGCGCAGGTCCCAGTGCTCGCGGTCGTCACTCGGTTGCGTACGACAGCACCAACAATCGCATGCTCATTTTTGGCGGTCGCTTTCGCACATCGGGAACAACGGGCAATTACACCCTCTATAATGATTTGTGGGCGTTTGATTTCTCTGCACGTACCTGGGAGCAACTGAGTGATGGCACCGGCGGACCCGCTGCGCGCTACTTCTCAACGGCTGCCTATGACGCAGCTAGCGACACCTTCTATGTTTATGGTGGTGATACAAATCCCGGAGCTCTCAACATTACGCTAGCTACCGACGTGTGGAGCTTCAAAAATGGGACCTGGTCAGAGATTCCGGTCAGCGGCCAAGCGCCGTCTCCTTCACGACTCTTCATGGGCTACACCCACGACGTTTCCCGCAACGCACTCATCGCCTATGGTGGTCAGCTTGGTGACTTTGTAACTGCCGCGAATCGTGATCTCTATTCTCTCGATCTGGGCACAGGCACTTGGTCTCTGCTCGATGATGGAGCCAGCGGCCCCGTCGGTCGCTTCTCTTCGCTGATGACCTACGATGCTGACAATGATCGCTACCTGATGATGGGTGGTCATGCAGACCTCGGTGTTGCCAATGACATCTGGGCATATGAGCCTGGTACGAGCTCGTGGAGCCAAGTCTACGTCGGAGATACCTTCACCGGCGGGGCGCTTGGTTGCCTTGGCAATCCTCAGGAAATTCCCAAGGAGTATGTGAACCAAGATGCCAATGGTCCAGAGCGTCGCTCGGGAGGGTTCCTTGGTTACGCCGATGGCAGCGTGTGGCTCTTTGGTGGTGAGTCCGATTGCAGCGACCACTTGGATGATACCTGGAACTTCAATCTTGGAACTTCCACATGGACCGAGGTGCTCGAAGCAACATCTGGAGAGAGCTGCTTGCGCGAGAACAATGACTGTCAGTGTCTTTGTATCTAGGTGTCAGTCTTCCCAATATCGTCTTTGGATCTCATGTCTTTGCCTCTAGTTCGGCAAGCGCTGCCACTGCTCATTGCGGTCGCCGCTGCGTGTTCGGCGAGCGTCGATAGCCCAGATGCCGGCCCCCCGTCGTTAGAACTCGGTACGGGCACGCGCGATTTCGAACCGCTAAGCGATGGTGACTCGATCTTCATAGTGCAGGGGCCACAAGGTGGCTATCACTTCTTCGGCTCTCTCCGAGCGCAGAATATCGAGCCGGGCGACTCAGAAGATCTCTCAGATCCGAGAAATCCGCAGACCACCTTCGAGGCCTTTGTTGGGGCCAATCGTGTCGATTCGATGGCCTCGAGCTATCGTCAAGGTCTTGAGGTCTCTGGGGGCTACGCTCAAATGATTGGGAGGCAAGTCATTCTCGATATCCTCGATGATGACGAACTCGACGGTATGACGGTGCGACTAACCGTCTCGATTGAGGATGCGTCGGGGACTCAGCTAACCGATGAACGTACCCTCATGGCGATCAAGCACCCTGACAATCAGTAATTCGAGACTGGTAGATTGGCGAGAGCCCAAACAGAGGTGGCATCTCCCATGGGAATGCATGGAGCGAGCCGGGCATTGATGGTGCAACGAACGAGTGTGTAGACCTCCTACCGGTTGATACTCGCCACATGGTGATCGTCGATAACATGGTAGGATCAGAGCGATGGCTTTGAGCAGATACCTCGTGGCACTCGGCATTGTGGGACTACTACTCAGTTCGTGTGGACGGTCGGGCTTCGATGTCTTTGGAGAGCCGTCACCGTCGGCTTGTATCGAGAGTGTGGAGCTTGGGCTTGAACATGGCTGCGCGGTGCGAACTGATGACACGGTTTGGTGTTGGGGGAACAATGCGCGAGGAGCGTTTGGGGCGATAAGCGACGAAGTATTCCCGGCCCCATTTCGAATTGAAGACACGCCGAAAGGCATTGTCGAACTCAGCGTTGGCGAGTCGTTCAGCTGTGTGCGCACCAAAGACAACGGCGTCTACTGCTGGGGCCAAAACTCCGATGGACAGCTCGGCAATGGCAACACGGGTACGGCGAGTGCCCCGACTCGCGCACAGCTCCCCGATGATGTGGTCTCCATTGAAGCCGCTAGCCACCACGCCTGCGCGATTGTTGGCGGCGACTCCCTCATTTGCTGGGGCGACAACGCGGATGGACAACTTGGCGATGGAACGACCGAAGAGAGCCGAGCGCTTCCCGAAGCTGTGTCTGGTCTCAGCAATGTTCCCGATGGCATTCGGGCAGTCCACGGTGGTCACGACCACACGTGTGCCCTCAAAGGGGATGGCACAATGTGGTGCTGGGGCGCCAACGAAGCAGGGCAGCTCGGTGATGGCAGCGGGGTAGGGCAGCTTGAGCCGGTTCAAGTTGCTGGGCTTAGCGATGTCGATAATTTCGACTGCGCTCGTAGTCACTGTTGCGCCGCCACGTCAGAGGGAGCTGTGTCCTGTTGGGGCTATGGGGAATCTGGTCAACTCGGCAACGGCATGAGCGTTTCGCGAGACACCCCCGTCAAGGTCACACTACCTGGGCCCGCAAGATTGGTTGGTGTCGGTGACCATCACAGTTGCACCATCCTCAAAGATGAACGCGTTTTTTGTTGGGGGGCGAACTCCAAAGGACGCTTGGGAAACAGCACGCTCACCAGCTCATCACGCCCCAACGAGATCCCCGACTTTCTCGCCACACCAGGAAGCGTTCTCGACATGGGGGCTGATACTACGGTGCTCTCAAAGCCCAAAAAAACCGCACTCGTTTGGGGCTCCAATGAGTTCGGGGAATACGGAAATGGCACACGGTCGATTCAGGTATCACCTTTTCCCATCGATACCAGTGCTCGCTTCACAAGCGTTGATACGGGTTGGTACCACAGCTGTGCGATCGGCGATGACTCCCTTGTCTACTGCTGGGGCGCCAACGAATATGGGCAGGCTGGGCGCGGAGACAAGGAAGATGTTTCGGCCCCATCGGTCGTTGCCGGCATCCAAGACATTGATCTGATCGCGACGGGAAACAATCACACATGTGTCCACACCTTGCAAAACGAGATCTATTGTTGGGGGTCCAATAGCGACGGGCAAAGTGGCCTTCGTGCAACTACGAGTTCTCCCCTCCCAATCCTCTTCGAGAATTCTCTTCGCGAACTGCAGGAAATGGTCGCTGGTGACGACTTCACATGTGCACTCACACCAACAGGAGATGTGTATTGTTGGGGAGACTCAGCCATCATTGGCGCGGGTGACGGTCCACGAGCGATCGACTTGCCCGAGGGGGCGACTGACATCACTGCCGGTGGGACGCACGCTTGTGCTGTCTTACAAAGCGGCGCGGTTTCATGCTGGGGCGTCAACTTGAAAGGACAGCTGGGTGACAATACGATCGAGTCGCGCTCGACCGCAGCAGCTGTCGACTTCACGGGCATAGCTGTTGAGGTTGCAGCCGGCGCTCAGCACACCTGTCTACGCACTGACACAAACGATGTCTTCTGCTGGGGCGATGCAGATTACGGGCAACTTGGCGATGGGCAGAGCGGCTCTTCTTCCACAGACATTCTCGTGCCAACACAAGTTGCTGGACTCTCTGACGCGTCGCTTCTACGAGCTGGGCGGCGCTCGACCTGTGTAGCCAGCGCAGCTGGTGAGCCGCAGTGCTTTGGTCAAAATAGCTACGGACATCTCGCAAACGGTTCTTTGGAACCACGTCTTGAGCCTGGTCCAAGCGAATACGAAAACGTCGCCGACTTTGCCATGGGCGTGGATCATATGTGCGTTCTCAACGTCGACGGATTTATCGAATGTTCGGGGCGCAAGCGACGTGGGGCCACCGGTGAAGGCCTCCCATTAATATCCCAACCTCGCCCAATCTTTGGTCTCGACTGTCCATAGGCAAGGAACTTGCTTCGCCAGATACATCCTCTTCCTGTTCTTCTCTGCTGTTCCCTCGCGTTCGCATGTGGCGGAGATGGGCGGGCCGCAGACGCAGCTTTGGTGGATGCACCGCCAGCTTCAGGCACCCTGAGTCTTTCATGGACGGTCTCCGACGGAGCCAGTGTTGTCCCTTGTGACAACGTTGGGGCATCGGTGGTTTCCCTGTCTCTCTTGCGGCAAGGCGACCTGGTGGCAACGAGGGACTCCTTTCCTTGCAGCGCAGGTGAGTCCACCAGTCGCCTTTTCTCCCCTGGCGTCTACGATGTGAGCATTGATCTCGAAGCGTCGGGGCGTCGCTCACTCCTTGCCGAGTCGGTACTTCTCTTAGGCCTCCAGATCGATGTGGACACAGATACGCCACTCGCAGCGCAGGCGTTTGAAGTCTCGCCTGTTGGCGGCTTCTCTTTCTCCATTGACGGCCGCTCTGCTGGGGGCAATTGCGTCTTAGACTCAGAGGGGGGCGCTGGCATTGAGAGCCTCACGATGGCGCTCAAGAATACTGGCGGCACCTGCCTGGATGCATCGTTCGAGGTTGCTGCGGGGAGCCGTGGCACAGCTGCTTCGTACACACATGATTGCAGCTCTCCCGCTGTTCCGCTTCCATGTATTGATGAAGACCAAGTCATCACCGTAACGTCTCTGTCGTCTGGCCCCACGACGCTTGAAATCGCTGGCAATAAAGCGGGGCCAACCCGGTGCTACGATCGCGTCTCCAACTTCATCGTTCCGGGTGCCATGTTGGTGACCGAACTGGGTGCACAGCCTCTCCTGCTTGAAAACTCTGCGGCATGCGATCCCAACTTCGACGTGATCGACGCTGGCATCCCTGATGCTGGAGTACCCGACGCCGGATTGCCCGACGCAGCGCCGTAGCAAAGACCGTGGCACGCTGCGGAACTTCGAGCACTAGTGTGGGATCCAGAGGCATAGAACGCCCTGGCTCGGTTCTTCGCCCTTTGAACGCCTTCGGCTCATCGTTGCTCAGATCCTTGCTTGCCCC
>JANTGM010000148.1 GCA_024762925.1 Kofleriaceae bacterium
ATCCTTGCTTGCCCCAGCAAGGTCGTCCTTCGCGCCTTGTCAAAGAACGAGCTCCCGTCGCCAGCACATTTCTATTCCTCTGAGCCGCACACTAGTGAGACGGTCATCCCCTGCAATTTCGAGCAATTCTGGGCCGGTGCCTAGCTAGCTAGTGTCGGATTCAAAACTCTTGCTCTAGCTGGCTCGGTTCTTCGTCCTCTGGACGCCTTCGGCTCTGCGTTGCTCAGCGCCTCACTTGCCCCAGCAAGCTCGTTGTTCCCGCCTTGCCAGCGAACGAACTCCCGTCGCGATCAAGAATCAACCATTCTGGGCCGGTGCCTAGTCCTTGCGCTTCTGCAAGATTGCAAGCGGCGTTTCGCAGCGAACAATGCTATCTACCGCCTATCCAATGAAGTCCGAGGAAGTCCGCATCGTGCAGTATCCACAGGTCTCTGGGGTTCACTGCGTCTTTCGCGAAACCAACGCACCTGCTCTCGACGTCTCTTCTGCAAGTCTCTTGGACTCGCTGCCACGCCCTCTCATTGCGATCGTGGGCGGTATGCATGGCAATGAACCCTGTGGACGACTCGCGATGGAAGCTCTGCTTGAAAGAGCTTCGGGTGGCACCCTACAGGTGCGAGACGGAACCCTATTCCTAATCCATGGCAATCCTGCGGCTTCGGCAATCGGCAAGCGCCACACCGAAAATGGCGCCGACCTCAATCGACTCTTCTCCTACGACTTCGAAGAGAATCTCCCGTTCGAGCGATGGACTGCTGAGCATCACCGAGCGGTGGAGCTTCGGCCAATTCTCGAGGCACTCGACGCCGCCTTGGATCTGCACTCAGCATCCGCCCCCACCCCCCCCTTCGGCATTGTCTCAACAGTCCCCGAGGCACGTCCGCTAGGAAGAGAACTCGGCCTCCCCTATCTCACACACGGCTGGGAAGGCCCGGGTCTTCTGGGCGATCAGGTGCTCCTAAATGTTCTTACGAAGCGCAACAAGCCGAGCTTTGCTGTGGAGTGTGGCCAGCACGACGACCCGCAGTCTACCCAACGAGCTCACGACACGGCTGCGCACTTTCTCGTGGCAACCGGAATCCTCCCACGAGAAGCGGCAAACCCACTTCCCGAGCAGGATCCCGTGGAACTCAAGATCGTGGATGCGGTGAAAAAGCCGAGCCCGGGCTTTGAGTTTAACGACCGTCTCATTGGCCTCCAGCAAATCCGCGCAGGGGCGATCGTCGGGAGCGATGCCAATCTTGAAATCCGAAGCAAGCGCTCAAGCTACGCGATCATGCCAAACGCCAAAGTTGAGGTCGGTCAAGACATGCTCTACCTGGCGCACCAAGTCGACCCAATGACAATCCAGCCGCCAGAATAGTTCTGGCATCAAAAAGGCCAAAGCCCCCACAGAAAGTACATTGCTGTGAACGCCGTTGAGCTAGCGGCCCATGCTCCCAGCAGTATGACGGCCGACGTTGAAAGGGGCCTCTGTAGCTTGGAAACGATGACGAGGCTTGAAGCGGCACCCAGCAAAGCCCCACCGAGCCCCCAAAGCAGCATGCCCGGAAAGAGCATGGCCGCCACGCTGGGTGGCTCGGATGCGACCAGCCAGGCTCGCTCATACGGCTCATAGATGAGGAGCGGCCAGCCCGCAAAGTCACTCAGCATGTAGCAAAGTGAGCCAAAAATGACGGCTACACAGGCCGCCACATATGCCACTTGCTCACGAGCCACGAGGGCAGCGTAACACCCCACAGGGCGCGCCCAACAGACCGGAGCCTGAGGCAAACACATGGGGGCTCGCCAACCAAAGAAACTGTGGCACACTGCGCCCATGGCAACGCTTCGCTCGGCTCTCTTTCCTTCCAAGGCACAAATCCCGCTCGCCTTGACGGCAACTCTTGTGTTGGCGGCGTGTGGGGCAAAGAGTAAAGGAGCTGATGAAATGACACTTTCACGACTCGCTGCCAGCGAGTCCAAGGTGGCGAAACTCGAAGAACGTCTGGCTAGCCTTGAGGAGAAGACAGGACGCCTCGACGGTGTCGCCGAAGGGGTTCGACTCCTCCTTCAAAAGCTCGATGAGCTTGGAGGAGAAGCGCCACCACAAAAACGACAGCCTAGTTCGACCGCGGTCTATGCAATTCCCATCGATGGAGACCCATTCATCGGCCCAGAGTTTGCCAAGGTCACAATCGTAAAAGGCTACGACTTCTACTGCACCTATTGCGACCGCGTTCGTCCCGTGTTGGCGGACCTTCAAACGCTCTATGGCAAGGACATCAAAATCGTTTTCAAGAATCTTGTTATTCACGAGGAATACGCTCGTCTTCCTGCCCTTGCCGCCTGTGCGGCTCACAAGCAGGGAAAGTTCATGCCAATGTTTGAACAGATCTGGATCCAGGGCATGCGGGCAAAAGCAGAACTCACTGAAGACAACCTCTTAGCCATTGCCAAGAGCCTAAAGCTCAACAAGAAGCGATTCCTCACTGACATGAGCGGCGAGTGTGAGGACAAGATTCAGAAGGACTTCGAGATCATGAGTACCTTCACCACGGCGACACCAGCATTCTTCATCAATGGCCGGTTTCTCGCAGGCGCTCAGCCCATTGGCAATTTTCGCCGCATCATTGACCAGGAACTCGCAAAGGCCAATCGCAGCATCGGCGAGGGCACAAAGCTAAAAGATTATTATCGCAATATCGTCAAGTCGGGCCGCACTACACTCTAAGAGAAACTCCTAGAACACAGACCAAGCAAACTCGATTCTTCGCTCGCCGGCCGCTTTGCTCATCGTTGGTCATCGGTCACTTGCCCCCTAGTCTGGCGCAGGGCTATTAGGCTCGATCTGGACGGCCATTTGCAGCGCAGGTACCTCTACCGAGACCTCAAGCACCTCTCCCGAGGTCAAGACAATATCTTGGCAGTGCACCGGAATCTTATCGAGCACCTCCGGCGTGAACTTGCTCATATATTCCGGATCTCGGTAGTCACCCGCGAGAGGCACAACACAGAGGGAGTGAGCCCCGGTCTTGAGCTCGTCGATCTCGAGGGGGCCACCTTCAATCCAGAAATTCGATCGAACGTCACGACCTTCGGCAACCACCAAGTCGTTAAAGCCCTTTCCGTCTTGCGTCTCAACATGACCGGGTACCAACAAGACCTGGGCCGATGGCACTCTGGCGCCCGCCTCGCCCGTCACCGAGACAGAAAGCCCCGCGTCCCCCTCACTCTGATCAAAATCGAGTTCGGCACCACGTCCCGATACAATCTCAACCTCCTTGGAGCGGAGAACTCGCGAGGCGCTGCTGGTTTGGGGGCCGGAGAAGACCTTGTAGCGTCCTGGGGCCAAGCGCTCAAAGCTGTACGTGCCATCCTCTCGAAGGAAGGTGATCGCTGCTAGCGACGGTTGTGCCGCGTCGACTTCAACGGGCGCCGCAGAAACCGCCTGAGCTCGCGCAGGAGCTCCATCCTTCGTGACCCGACCACTCAGAGACCCTGTCGGCTCTAGGACCAACTCCACATCCGTGGTTGCAGTGCTCGACTTGGCAATGGGGTGACCGACAGAGCGACCGAAGCGCTCGTGTTCGGCGACAACAACAATGTCCTCGCGGCTTGCGTTCGCACAATGAAAGCGGCCGTCGTTCGCTGAGCTTGTGCGAGCGTATCGGTCAACCGCTTCCCGATGCGGGTTCCACGCTGCATCCAAGAACGTAGCATCGGCCACGACGTTTTGTGCGCAAACCACGGTCGCTCCTTCGACAGGAGAATTCTCTGCGTCGACGACGCGCCCACGGATGCTCCGAACCGCTGCTGTGTAGTCGTCATGTTCCTGTAGAAGCGACATTGCCTTCTCGGTTCCCCAGTACGCTCGGAGTTCACGATCGAGAGAACGCGCCTCCCGCAACTCACCACGCATGCGGTGGGTGATCGCGAGAGTGGATAGCGAAGAGATACTGTGGGGATGAGAAGCTCCTAGCTCTGCTCGGAGCTGCTCGTGGCTGCTTCTTGCGAGGTCATGCGCCTTGTCATAGTCACCGAGTTCAATTCGAATGCTTGCAATGCGATTTTGCAGGCGTGCGATGTAGGGAACCTTTGCGTTCGGCTGACCTCGATAGGTTTGTAAGCGTTTTTCCAAGAGCGAAAGCCCTTCCCCAAGTTCCCCTTCCTGGATGAGAATACTAGCGAGCGAGAGGTCGACATCCGCCAGCAAATCCGGCTCACCTCCCAGTTGCGAAATTGCTGCCTTGGCCCTGCGTGCGAATCGTCGTGCTTCGGTGTAGCGGGACGAACCGGTGGCCACCAACTGCGTCATGCCTACGAGGGCGCGCGCACGATAC
Organism: Kofleriaceae bacterium; assembly: GCA_024762925.1. Lineage (GTDB taxonomy): Bacteria > Myxococcota_A > Polyangia > Haliangiales > Haliangiaceae > NORP324. The sequence continues at coordinate 4,323 of JANTGM010000148.1, forward strand.
TCTGTGTAGCCACTCTCCTCGGCTGCGAGAATTGCCTCCTCGTATGCTCGCTCAGCCTCTCGCATGCGCACATCCCGCACGTACAAATAGCCGAGCGTCTCAAATGCCTGCGCTTGCAGTGGGAGGTAAGCAAGCTCAAGGCTGCGGTTCTTCGCCGACTCCGCCCGCTCGATGGCCGACTTCACATGGCCCGCCTCTCCTTCCAGTCGAGCCTCTTCCAAACTATTCTGAAGTACCAAGACCTCGTCCTTCACTTCGCTTGGGGGGGCCGGAACACCGCGCTGCAAGGCCTGTACATCTCGGCAATCGCTAATCGGGGGCAACCCCGAAGCAGCTTCGATAACGCGGTCAACGCCACTTGGATCGACGCTTGAGAAGGCGGTAGTCAATGCGGCCAAGTCTTGCCGTCGCCGCTGCAAGCAGCTCATCCGAAGAACCAACACTTCGTCGGCATCCTTGCGACCTCCGAGACTCGACTCACACACCTGGGTTCGCATTGCGACAATATCATCACCGTAGGCGTCGGCGATTGCCTCAAGACGCGAAAAGACTTCTGTAGCACCGTCGACACCCGTACTCGCAAAAGACGCAGCGACTCTTGCTCGGATTTCGTCATCCCAGGCGCCGGCCAACATTGAGCGATCAAATTGGCAGCGCTCGGGGGAGTCCGTTCCAGCAAGTCGAATCGCCACAAATGCAATGATTGCGAGCACCGCCAATGCACCAATCGCGTAGGGAGCGACCCGTCGCGGCTCGGTGGAGAGACAATCTAAGAGTTCTTCCATCGACGCGTGGCGCTCTTCTGGGTTGCGCGACATGCCCTTTTCAAGAGCGGCTCGGATCGGAGCTGAGACGGCAACCGAGTCGGGAAGCGTTTCGGCCTTTCCTTCCGTGACGGCATCCCGTAACTCATCGTAGGTCTCGGCAACATAGGGGCGCACACCACAGAGCGCTTCAAAGAGGGCAACGCAAAAGCTAAACTGATCGCTCCGAGAATCGGCATCTTTCGCTAAGTGTTGTTCTGGTGCCATGTAGGCAGGTGTGCCAAGAAGCGCGCCCGTACGAGTCAGCGTCGTTTTCTTCGCTTCCGGCCCAGAGGCCTCCAACGCCTCATCGCTGGCTTCGTGCCTCGCCAGGCCAAAATCGGTTACCAGGACTTTCCCCTCACGATCGATGAGCACGTTCTGCGGCTTGAAGTCGCGATGGACGAGGCCAGCTCGGTGCGCGGCAGCCAACCCCTCACCCGCTTGGCGGTAGACAGTGAGGACTTCTTCCGCCGATCGCTCGCTCTTGCTCCACCCTGCGAGATCTTGCCCGTCGACAAATTCCATCGCCACAAAGTCACGCGCACCATCGGTACCCACCTCGAAAACCGTGACGACATGCGGATGTGAGAGCTTTGCCATGGCTTGGGCCTCCCGCAGAAGCCGAGCCCGCGACGCCTGGCCGTAGCTCTTGCGAAGAAGCTTGAGAGCCACTTTCCGGTCGAGATCGGGATCGAATGCCGAGTAGACAATCCCCGTGCCACCCACGCCAATCGTGTCAACAATGATGTAGCGCCCAAGGCTCGCACCGCGACTGAGGGTCTTGCTCTGGGGATCGCTTTCAAGTGGCCCATCACCAGGCGCCGTGGCGGTGCCCGAGAGGTCTCTTGGTCGCTTGCGATCCATGGTGTGCCGACTATAGCGCAGCTGGACAAGCCCACTATACTCCCCATGTGCCAGGTAGCCCGCACACACTCGCCAACACGGCGACCCCCGATACCCACTCGCGTGTGGGACAAACGCGGCCAACACTCGTCTTGGTCTTTGAGTGCGATCGGCTGGGTGCCAGCTCGCTGCGCATTTCTCTGGCCGACCTCGCTGTGCTCAGCATTGGCCGAGGCGAATCGAGAAGCTTTGATAACGACAGGGCCCATCTCACCCTCCCCGATCCTTGGCTTTCGACACAACACGCCGAACTTCGCACCAGTTTTGGGCGCATTCTACTGTGTGATACCGATTCCAAGAATGGGTGTCGCGTGAATGGCCAGAGAGTTCAACGTCATGAACTCGCCGACGGAGATGTCATCGAGCTTGGTCGCACGTTCTTTGTCTTTCAAGCCAATGCACCTGAGTCGAGCACGGAGCCAAGGATGCTGAATTTGGAGGCCACCGATCCTCGAGATCGTCCTCTCACCCTAAATGCCGATCTCGCCAGCGAAGTCGCAAAGCTCTCGATGCTGGCAACCACCCAGATTTCCGTCTTGCTCTTGGGCGAGACGGGCACTGGCAAGGAAGTTCTAGCCCATCACGTCCACCAGGCTTCAAAGCGCACAGGAGAGTTCGTTCCCGTCAATTGCGGAGCGCTGCCAACGGGCCTCGTGGAATCAGAACTATTCGGACACATGAAGGGGGCCTTCTCCGGGGCCGTCAAGGACCACACCGGCCTCATCCGCAGCTCCGATCACGGTAGTCTCTTCCTCGACGAAATCGCCGACTTGCCGAGCGCCGCCCAGGCCACGATGTTGCGAGTCCTTCAAGATAGCGAAGTGCGCGCTGTTGGAGGGACGGAGGTGCACAACGTGGATCTGCGATGCATCTGTGCCACCCATCGCGACCTCGATGCGATGGTCGACAGTGGCAGTTTTCGAAGCGATCTATTTGCGAGAATCGCCGGGTATCGGCTCACGTTGCCGCCTCTCCGCGAGCGGCGTGAGGACCTTGGCCTGCTAATCTCGAGTTTCCTCAATACGGCGACATTCGATGCCATGTCTATCGAAGCCGCCCGAGCTCTGATCAAGTACTCATGGCCGCTCAACATTCGCGAACTCCGCTCCTGCATGGAAACGGCAAGCGTGCTCGCAGCTGGTGGGCGCATCGAGTTGTCACATTTGCCTGAGGCGGTTCGGTGTCCCGATGCGGTGCAGAGCAAAGCACCTGCTGTGCAGGCTGGCGACGCAGAGCATCAGTCGGAGCTGTTGCGGCTCTTGCAAGTTCACAAGGGCAATGTGAGCGCAGTAGCGCGGTCGATGGGCAAGGACCGCAAGCAGATTCAGCGGTGGATGAAACGCTTCGCGATTGACCCAAATCAATTCCGCGAGCGATAGCCTCGCCTCGGAATCGCGACAGTATCTCGGAATCGCGACCATGCCTGAGACAGCTGGGACAGCTCCGATGTCCCAGTATCCAGCGTGTGAGGGGCAACCGCGCAATACCACGTGGATCAGAACTGGCATGCCCACTGCACAGCCACTGCATATCGTTATGCCCCCCCCCTTGGTCCGACTCGCAATCGCGCTTCCCATAGTCGTGGGCGCGGTCTTTCTTGTTCTCAAGCTCACAGGCAGTGTTCCCAAGAGCCACGAGCCTGTAACGAACGCCCCAAAAACGGAGAAGAAACTACCGGCGCCTAAGAGAATCACCAAGTCTCAGCCAAAGAGCGCAGCGCAGAATCCCGCGCCTGTGGAAGCGACGAGGGATGATGATCCGATTGGCGATATTCGTCTCGAAGGCCAAGCGGTGGACGAAAACGGAGCTGGTGTGGCTGGTGCTATCGTAGTTCTGGGCTCGGCTCCTCCCCAGACTACGACCACGGAAGAAGATGGGAGCTTCGCATTTGAGAACCTTGTGAGTCGGCGCTACCCCGTGCACGCCCGATCAGCCGACTTGGTTGGAGGTCCGGTGATGGTGACGCTCTCAGAGACAAGTGATCCGGTGGTTGTGCGCATGAGAGCTGGCGCCGGACTTGCCGTCGAAGTCGTCGATGCCAAGAACCAGCCGATTGCAGGCGCCGAAGTGACGGTACCCGCGCTCGAGACCATTCGCGAGACAACCGACGCCGAGGGCGTTGCGACAATCACCAACGTTCCTGCGGGCCAAACTGTCGTTCGGGCGTCGGCACAGGGATTTGCCGTGGGACACAGCCTCGCCATCGTTTCGGGCGGAGCCGATACCCCCAACCAGAGTCGCATCACCTTGCTTCGTGGCACGCTCCTATCGGGAAAGGTCGTCGATCAGGATGGCAAGGCAATCGCCGGAGCCCATGTGGCAGCGAGGTTGGCGGGGAGCTTCTTTCACCTGCAAGACCCGAAGGAAGATGGCGTGGTATCAGACACCAAGGGGGCATTTGAACTCACTGTCCCACAGGGAACACTGCAGCTAATTGCTGTGCACGATGAGCATCCTCCTGCGACCAGTGAACGCATTGCCGTAGCGGGCGATGCTGTGCGCGACGTTGTCGTCACGATGCACGAAGGTGCAACGATAAGCGGTCGTGTTATTACCAGTGCAGGATCTGCGGTTCCATGGCCCACTGTGCGAGTGCTGAGCAAGGCGATTGGTGGCAGTGGCACGCATAGACAGGTGATTGGTGACAAAGACGGCACCTTCAACGTCTCAGGCCTACCCAAAGAAGAACTCTTAGTGCACGGTGCAAATCAGGAAGCCGCAAGTGAGCCAACCTCTGTCGACATGCGAAGCAAGTCCCGCGAGAAGAACATCGAGATTACTCTCACAGTGGAGGGCACAATCTCTGGCACGGTTGTCGATGAGAATGGCGAGCCAGTTCCAGAGGCCCAGGTGTTTGCGACGCCGAACTTCTGGGAAGGCGCAGATATTGAATCCCTACGAGCCCGTGGCCCGGCGTTTGCGACCACTGCTGGTGACGGCACCTTCACCATTCGCGGCCTTCCCGACACGAAGTTCTCACTTCGAGCCTCTCGAGGCAGCCAGGGCAGTGGCATGGGCAAAGGGGTCGCAGCCAAGCCTGGGGACAGCGATGTGCGCATTGTCTTGGCGACATCGGCAACCATCGAGGGTCAAGTGCGAATGAGTGATGGCAGCACTCCCGATGTCGCGATGGTCTCTGTGGGCTTTCGCCCTGGAGTACCAACGTCGAAGGGCAAATTTGTTTTGCGAGACATTCCACCCGGTTCCTACGAGCTGACGATCCGCGGTCCAGAATTCGCAACGGCCTATGTTCCCGACATCGAGGTGAAAGCGGCGGCGCGTTTGGACCTGGGCTCAATCGCCGTCGAAAAGGGGCGCGTGCTTCGGGGCGTTGTGACGAGCCCCTCCGGTCAAGCTGTTGCGGGCGCTACTGTGGTGTTGGGCAACCGAGTCTATTCGGACGGAACATCTCTTACGCCCAAAGAAGCGGGTCCCGAGATTGACGATGCCATGGGCTTGCGCCGCGCAACCACCGACGACTCTGGTCGGTTTGAGCTCTACGGCCTAGGCAAGACCAAGTCAGTCTTGGTTGCCGACCATGTTGAATATGGCCGCTCGCTCGGCATCGAGCTGCCAACGGGTACAGAAGACCTTGAAGTTCCCGTGAAGCTATCGCCAGTGGGCAGCGTGCGGGGAACCGTGCAACTCAACGGCAAGCCGGTTCCCAATGTGCAAGTGCTCCTGACCTCGACGGAGGGAGCGGCGCATCTGGTCATTGTCCAGAGCGACGAACGTGGCGCGTTTTACGCGGAGCGAGTCGTTGCCGGTGAGCTGAAAGTGTCGGCGATGCTCAGCGCCGCGGGATCCGGGTCGATGGCCGCTGTTGTGGTGACCGTCGAACCAGGGAAAGAGGCCGAAGCGCATTTGAGCATTACCGAAGGCGAGGTGATGCTGGAGGTCACGATTGAGGGAAGAGTCGGCGAAGAGCCTGCACAGATCGATGCTGCACAAGTATTCCTATTTCAGGGAAGTGTGAAACTGCACACAGGCGGCGAGTTGAACGCCCTCTTCCTCAAGGCTGCTTCTGGCTCCAAGATGACCTTTGCCATGGGTGCCCAGAAAGCGAAGTTTGACAAGGTCGTGCCAGGTGCATACAGCGTGTGTGTCATTCCCATCAACGGCGACATGAACGACCCGAGCTTTGCCCAGAAACTACAGCGTCATGTGGATGGGATCGCTGTGTACTGCAGTGAGACGGTACTCTCTGATGCACCCAAGCAACAGGCGTACACAGCCGTTGTGCCCCCAATGCATCCTCTACCAGACGATGAATAGGACACTTGGCACTCGGCTAAGACACTCCATCAGATGAAGGTTGCCCCGAGTTGTGGCACAATGAAGGATAGGCGCCAATCTGGCGCGAGTTTCCGCCTTGCCAACCTTTTCCGACAACCCGGATGCCTGGGAGACGTACTTCACCACGGTGGATGACGCTCCCGCCTCCATTGCGCTCGACATCTTCATCGGCGAGCACGCACCGCTTGCGAAAAATACCACCCTGCTCGCCGTCCTAATTCACATGAATGAGCCAGGAGAGCACGGGCTTGGTGATGGCGTGGATCCCGAGGCCTTGCGGCATGTCGAACAACAAATCGTGCACGCCTACGAGCAAGAGCTCGACGTTCTCTTTGTTGGCCGGGTTCGCAGCCAAGGGGTTTGGCAACTGTACTTCTATGGAGCCGAAGGCGAAGAGCTCGAACAGCGAGCCGCCCAATTGTTGTCGGGATTTTCCGGTTGGAAGCAAGAACTGCACATCACGAATGATCCCGACTGGGAAGTCTACTTCGAGCTGCTATTTCCCGATCGCGAACGTCTGCAATGGATTCAAGACCGCAAAGTCTGCGAGGCATTGGCAGAGCAAGGTGATCCGCTGGTTGTTCCTCGCCGGGTTGATCACTATGCCTACTTCGCAACCTCAGCCGATCGTCAGCGATTCATCGACGCGAGCAGCAAGGAACACTTTGAGGTTGAAGCGGTGGGATTTGATCCGGCAGAAGAAGATATGGCGTATACCGTTCAACTTCACCGCACCGAGTCTGTCGAACTTGAGGCGATCCACGATGTGGTCATGGATCTCATTATCTGCGCCACCGAACACGATGGCCTCTACGATGGATGGGAAACCAGCGTGCTCTCGCCGAAATCCGATGCAGATCCGCTTCCCAACTAGGCAATACACCGCTCGGAAGGCCTGAGAACGACCTCTGCTTGCGCAGGACAGGGGCTTTTTCCGCGCATCAGGGGCCAAAGGCACTCAACCAGCTGCAATCCAACGCCAAAGAGGTTTGCTGGCTACTGAGAAAGCCACTTCGCACCCAGAGTCTTTCGTGCTAGTAACCGCATTCAGATGTACAGCAACGACCCCTTTCAGAACGTGCCTGCGGGCCTTGGTCCAACCCTCCAAAAGCGTGGGTTCGACAGCCTTACGTCATGCCAACAAGCTGTTCTTGCAGCAGATTTACAGGGGCGCGATATCCGCATTTCCTCCCAAACCGGCTCCGGAAAGACCGTCGCAATCGGTCTAGTGCTCGCCGAGGATATGCAGGGGAGCGAGAGAAAGAAGCGATCTGGCAACACTGCCCAACCAGAATTTCTCCTAATCGCCCCCACCCGCGAGCTTGCCGCACAGCTCGGTCAAGAGCTCACGTGGCTCTACGAGACTCTTCGCAAGCGCATCACCGTTGTCACCGGCGGCACAAATATTGGGCTGGACCTTCGAGCATTTCGGCGGTTTCCCGACATTGTCATTGGGACTCCAGGACGTCTTTTCGACCATGTCAAGCGCGGCACCATTGACCTTTCGCAAGTCAAGGCGGTCGTCCTAGACGAGGCCGATGAGATGCTCGATATGGGATTTCGCGACGAACTCGAAGGCATCTTGGAGACCACTCCGAACGAGCGGCGAACCCACATGGTGTCGGCGACGTTTGCGAGAGAAGTTCTCAATCTCGCCGCCCGCTACCAGAAGGAAGCTGTACTCGTAGAGGGTGAAAACCCCAAGGGGGCAAACACTGACATCACTCATGTCGCTCACGAGCTTCGCATGAGCGATCGTGTGAACGGTCTCATAAATATTCTGTTGGCCGAGCCAGACCAACGCACACTCGTCTTCGTTCGCACTCGCCTGGCCACCACCGACGTTGCAACGCAGCTCACAGCCGCGGGTTTCAAGGCCTTTCCTCTAAGCGGCGACATGGGGCAGCGCGAGCGCACAGCAACACTGGACGCGTTCCGAGCTGGCCAAGTGCAGCTTCTCATCGCAACCGACGTCGCTGCTCGTGGTCTCGATATTCGCGATGTCACACGCATTGTTCACTTTGATCTGCCTGAGAACCCCGAGGCCTTCACACACCGAAGTGGACGTACGGGCCGCGCAGGTGCAAAAGGCACCAGCATTCTTTTTGTGCCACCGTCGGGCCGTCGCAAAGCCGACTTCCTTGCCCGCGCCACCAAAATCAAACTCAGCACGCAACCGATTCCCAGCGTTGGGCAAATTCGCGATGCTAGCGAGAAGCGCTTCCGCGACTCTTTCTTGGGTCTTGAGACGCTTGCGAAAAACGCTGATGAACGGACGCTAAAGCTCGCTGAGTCCCTCCTGGCGGGACAAAACCCCGAAGAAGTCGTCGCCGAACTACTCAGCCGTATGAACATCACCGGCACATGCGAGCCCAAGCACATTCAAGCTCCTCGCCGTGCAACAGGAGAACGCTTCGATCGCAACAAGAACCGAGACTCGCGTGATCGGAAAGGACGCTCGAAGGAGTCGGCCGACTATGCGGCCTTCCAGGTGACTTGGGGCGCTCAGCAAGGTGCAGACCCAAGGCGTATGCTCGCGCTCGTCTGCCGACGTGGCAATGTGCGCAGCAGCAGCATTGGAGCAATTCGCATTGGCGATCACGGTTCAGTCGTCGAGGTGCGCAGACAAGACATGCAGTCTTTTGAGAAGTCGGCCTCGCGCCCAGACTCTCGCGACCCACGCATTAAGATCCGTCCATGGCTCGAACCATCAGAGCGTGGCAAGAAGTTTCCGCGGCGCCCCAACTTCAACGCCCACAGCGAAAAGAAGGGCGGCTTCCAAGGCCATGCGGAGAAGAAAAGCGGATTTCGCGGCAAGCGCCACTCGGCTCGCTAGTGCCATCCTGGGGCAAGGAAGGATCTGAGCAACGATGAGCCGAAGGCGTTCAAAGGGCGAAGAACCGAGCCAGGGCGTTCTATGCCTCTGGGACACCCCCTAGTGTGCGGCTCAGAGGAATAGAAATGTCCTGGCGACGGGAGCTCGTTCTTTGACAAGGCGCGAAGGACGACCTTGCTGGGGCAA
>JANTGM010000149.1 GCA_024762925.1 Kofleriaceae bacterium
GATCTGAGCAACGATGAGCCGAAGGCGTTCAAAGGGCGAAGAACCGAGCCAGGGCGTTCTATGCCTCTGGATCCCACACTAGTGCGCGATTCATGAACATAGAACGTGCTCACTGGTCTTCGCGCCCGCTGCTCAGCGTGTCTTCTTCGTTGTTCATCGGTCGCTGGCCCAGCAAACTCCCTCTTCCGCCTCGCCAGCAAACGAGCTGACTTCGCGATCACAAATCAATGTCCATGGATCGCGCACGAGTGCAGCTAGCGGCCTGAAAATGTTTCCTTTTTAAGAAAACTGAGTTGGTTTCAGCCTTGGATGTGATAGCTAGGGGCCGTGTCGCGACAAGACAAAGCTGTGGACCTTCGCTCTCTGACGCTAGAGCAGACTGTCACCCTCGTAGCTGAGCACGGACAGCCCGCCTACCGAGGCGACCAACTGTGGCGTTGGGTGCACAGAAATGGGGTTCGCAGTCTCGATGAGGCCAGCAACCTACCTGGCGCACTGCGCGCTTCGCTCGATGAAGCTGGAGTCATCTGCACGGCACTAGAGGTCGCCGATGTTCAGCGGTCTGTTGATGGGACGCGCAAGATGCGTCTCGAAACACGCGATGGCCGATCCATCGAGACGGTGTTGATTCCCGACGGCGACAAGATGACTCAGTGCATTTCTTCGCAAGTTGGCTGTGCCCTCGACTGCCAGTTTTGCGCCACAGCGAAACTCGGGCTCACGCGAAATCTTACCGCTGGCGAGATTGTCGATCAGGTGTACCTGGCCAAAGCACTGCTAGCCGAAGAGGCACCAGGGCAGCGCATTACCAATCTTGTCTATATGGGTATGGGCGAGCCGCTTCACAACTTTGACCATGTGATGCAATCGCTCGTCTTGCTCACTCATGATGTCGGCGCAAATCTCAGTCATCGTCGCATCACTGTGTCGACAGTTGGCTTGGTGCCTGGGATTCGCAAGCTCGGCAAGCAAGAGGTGCGTCCCAATCTCGCCGTCTCTCTCAACGCGTCGAACGATGAAGTGCGTGACGTCGTTATGCCGATCAACAAGAAGTATCCAATTGAAGTGCTGCTACAAACGCTGCGCGAATTTCCGCTGGAGAAGCGTCGACGCATTACCTTCGAGTACGTGCTGCTTGCTGGTGTTAACGACACGCTGGACGATGCCGACCGAGTTGCGAAACTGCTTCGCGGATTTCCGTGCAAGCTCAATGTCATTCCTTTCAACCCGCACCCACTCGCGCCTTACAAGCGCCCCAGTCGTGAAACGATTGATGCGTTTCAGCAGCGGGTACGCGAGCTTGGGATTGCAACGTACTTGCGAACCCCCCGAGGGGACGACATTGCCGCGGCATGCGGGCAACTCGCGAACCGTGAGCAGCAGCAAGAGCTTGTTCAGCTTCGCTAGCTGTTGAACCCAATACCCATACGGTCTCGCTGGCAGACAACCCTGGGGCGAAGATCCACCGGGAGTAAAGTTCGTCTTTGAGTGGCAGAGGGGCTCTAAGAAAACATCTGATCCCTCGCCCTCGCTCAACAGAGAATTCTTGTCGCTTTCCTGACGGCAGATGTCGAGACGATGGCGTAGGGACAAAGCTAGATAGCAAGCGCTCGGCTCAACGTAGCGAACCACGAAGAGCAGAGCGCAATCGTCTGCCTAGCGAGCGAGCGCTGCGAGTTCCGAACCGGAGAAGAAGAACGCAACTTCAACAGCTGCGGTCTCGGGAGCATCCGAGCCGTGGCATGCGTTGCGCTCGATGTTGGTTCCAACAATCTTGCGGATCGTGCCATCTGCGGCTTCCTCTGGGTTGGTTGCACCCATGATCTCGCGATTGCGAAGGATGGCGTTCTCGCCCTCGAGTACTTGTACGACACAAGGACCCTCGGTCATGAATGCAACGAGGTCGCCAAAGAATGGGCGCTCTTTGTGTACGCCATAAAACTCCTTAGCCTGTGCATCAGTCATGCGGATCATCTTCTGAGCGACGACGGTTAGGCCGCCCTCTTCGAGAAGGCCTACAACGGTGCCGACCTTGTTTGCTTTGACAGCGTCGGGCTTAACGATAGAGAAGGTACGTTCGATTGCCATGGGGCGCTTGGTAGGTGTTTTGGCGGGCGAGGTCAAGGGCCAAGTGTCGAGTTTGGTAGGCTCGATTCATGCTTCGGTCGCTGAGATTTGCTATCGGGCTGATTCTTGCCGTGCTCTGTGCTTTGGGCGATCTTGCAGTCGCAGATTTGACGTCTGAGCACGAACTCACCTTTCGCATCGAGCACGATGGTGACATCGTGGCTGTCGAGCGCGTCAAACTCCCGGGAGACGGAGGATGTCCCACTCACACGCAGCTTCTGGCTTTGCCCCGCGCAAAATGCCTGGCCGCTGCGCCAGAGTATCGAGCAGGTGGCGGATGAGGCTGGTGCATCTCTACGATGGCACGAGTCTCACTTGTTCGTTCACACCACAGGCTCTACCCGGTGAACCCATCAGCCTTGCGATTGCAGTAACTGCTGAGCGAGGCTGGTCCCCAACGCCGAACGCGTATTGGGATGATATGGCGAGACTTCTCCGCGTTCCATTGGTCGTCTTTTTCGCGATGCTTCGGGTTGGCATCACCGTGCTTCTTGTTCGCCGTACTACGAGCAGGGGCATCGCGCAGCAGGCTGACCGAGTATGAGGGCCCGAGCTGCAAGCAGGTCCAGGAGCGCGCGTAGGCATCGTGGCCCTACGGCAAGGTTTCTCGACGCCGAGATGCGCCGCAGATTGGGACTCAGACGACCGAAGGGTTGTGAGATACGCTCTAGAGCAATCGCGCACCAACCTGCTCCCAGTTCAAGAGAGGTTGCGCCCACTGAGGCGGAGAACTCTTGGACTGCTCGCCGAAGAGGAAAAGATTCGGCACGATTCCCACCATGTGCGAGAGCACATCCACTCGGTCATCAATGAAATGCGTGATTCCCAGATCTCTGCAGATGGGCGCCTTGTCTTTTCGCTTCTTGCAGAAGTGCACCTGGTTCCTGCTAAGGCCTGTCTTGGCGTAGATCTCATTGCGACTGAGCCATCCGCGGGTCTTGTTCTCCACTGACTCGCCGCACTTTGAAATGATGAACACTCTGCCTTTGTAGTGTTGCACGAGTCTGCCGATGCACTCGATGGATCCGGGTGCGGCTGGGGTCTTCATGGCCTCGGCGAACGAGCGTCCCAGGAACGATGTGTCTTGAACGCCATTTTGGACCGCACACATGATCACTCGTCCAAAGTCGATTCCGATTCGTGATTCTTGATTCTTCATGTCACCACTATGCGGTTTGAAGCTATGCAAGAGAAGATGGAGTTTTTTAGTAGCTATGCTTAGAATTTATAGATGGATTTGGATTGGCTTGAGTCGTTTCGAATATTTTCCGAAACCCTCAATTTTACGCACACAGCATCTCGTCGTCATCTAACCCAGCCTGCGGTGTTTCGGCACATTCAGAATTTGAGTGACGATGTTGGTGTTCCGCTCTACACGAAAGTGGGGCGAAACCTCTTGCTCACCGATGCGGGCCTTCGCTTGGCGGGGTTTGCGAGAGAGATGCCTGATCGACTCGCGGTGATGTATAGCGATGTGCGGCGGGATGGAGAGGAACCGAGCGTGTCACTGAGTGCGGGGCAGGGGGCCTATCTGTATTTGCTTGGCCCCGCCATTCGCAAGTTCATGCGTCGCAAGCAGGGCAAAGTTCGACTGGCTGTGTGTGATGGGGACGAGAGCCTGGCCAACGTGCGAGATGGAACCGCCCACCTAGCGGTCACAGTCTTGCGAGCCGAGCAGCCAGACCTGCAAACGCATGCCATCTACAAGGTTTCCCCCCATCTCATGGTCTATAAGAATCACCCCCTGGCAGCGCGAGCATCGGTCCGTCTTCATGCCCTCGATGGCGAACCGCTTGTGGTGCCTTCTCGAGGACGGCCCATGCGCGAGGATCTTGAGAAGCGGTTCGCTTCCGAGAATCTTGAGTTGAATGCAGGACTGGAGGCGAATGGATGGGAAATCATGATGAACTTTGTCTCGCTCGGTCTTGGATGCGCCATCGTCAACAGTTGCTGCACGCCTCCCAAAGGAGTTGTCGCGGTCCGCATAAAAGGCCTACCACGCACCTCCTACCATGTCGTTCGAGCAAAGGAAGGCTATCGATTTGCGGCGCAAGACCTACTCTGGCGGTCGATTATCGATGAGACAAAAGCGGTTCGACTCTTCGACAAGTAGGCTCATGCTGGCCTGGCGAGATTGCGATGTTAGTCGATCGCCGCCAGAACTTTCCGGATCAGAACTTGCCGTTGTCGTTCTTCCATTCGCTTCGCGGAGCGACGGCTTCGGTGGTTTCCCAGTGCTCTACGATCTTGCCCTCGGAGAGACGAAACAGGTCATAGAAGGCGGTGTGCACGTCTTGGTTGGTTCCCTCGCTTACCCCTAACACAAAGCTTCCCTCGGCGAGAATGCGATGGGTGCGCTCGTAGTTCATTGCTGTGATCTTTTCGGCTAAGAGTATTTCGGGGCTGTAGTCGGTGTAGCGACCCTTGTCGATGTATTGGTCGAGCAATTCAACACGACGGCCAATGACCACGTCCGCAAGAAACCTGCGAACTATCTCTCGATTGGCTTCTCCCTGGTCAAGGTCGGTCACCTCGGTTGTTCCATCGACCATGCTAAGACCAGCCGCGTTTGGCCCCTTCCGCGGTTGAATGTTGTCCCAATGCTCGACGACCTGCTCGCCTTCAAATCGGAAAACCTCAAATCCAATGTTCCTCTTGGCAAAGTCGTACTCGGTGTGAGCGAATACGTAGTCACCATCTTCGAAGGCACGTACGATGTTAACGCGTGGCGATGTCGTTGCCAGGCGCTTGAAGAGCGCTGCCAGCCCTTCGCCCCCTTCATGCGTCTGAGGATTGTGCTGGATGTACTTGGCCTGATTGACGACCGCCACGGCCGCTGGATCACCAATTTCGATGCCCTTGAGTAGCGCTCGGATCAGGTTCTTCCTGTGTGACATTGGCCTGGATTACACCACAGGAAGGCATACCGAAGGTCTGCTCCTGTGCGCCCCCTGGCCAGCAGCGTCCGGAAGCGTCTTCGGGCTGCACCGTTATCCTGCACCGTTATCCGGTTTCGATTTGAGTGACGGCGGCCGAGAGACTGTGGAATCGCTCTGCCGATGGAATCCCTCGACCGAGTTCAAGCATTCGCTCGAATGTTGCCAACAAAGCGCGTATGGCTTACCTGCACGCCAATATGGCACCCGAGAGCCGACTCGGCAGCAGGGCCAAAGGGCGCTGCAGATACCTATTCCTAAAAAGACAAGTATTTATCGTATTGTGTTGTGGAATTATCTTTTTGCGATAATTTCTTGTTGCAATCTTGACTGGGTAGCACTAGTTTCTCCTTGCTCGACAGAACGAACAGCGAGCGGAAAGAAGAAATATTATGAGCAAGATCCAAAACGACATACTCACCAAGAATCTGAAAAGGATTGAGAGGGGCTCGTACTGGTTCGGAATAGTCGGTCGCCTGTCGATTCTCTGGGGGCTCTTCACCCTTGCCATGGCGATCATGCTACTTGCCATTGGAACCGATGCACCAGGCCCAGATGACGGCTCATTCACTGCGTCGGTGTCACCCATCACCAGTCTGTTCTACGGCTGGCTATTCCTTAAGGGGCGCGATGGCTTTGACGCCATTGCTGACCTCATCAGAGAAATGGACTCGGTTGTCTGATATGGCCATCACGATTCGCCTTGATGTCGTGATGGCTATGCGAAAGATGCGCTCGAACGACCTTGCGGAGGCCATTGATGTCACCGAAGCCAATCTTTCACGGCTCAAAACGGGGAAGATAAAGGCGCTACGCCTTAGCACGCTCGATTCACTTTGCCGCGAACTCTCATGCACCCCCGGCGAGTTGCTGGAATATACGGAGGATGAGGAATGAGCTATTGCGCATAAGATTCTGTTGAGTCTTGGAAGCGCCCGAGGTCACGACTTCCCTATGGCATGCCACAATCTCGCAGACCGGCTCCTCGCTGTTGAAGAGCTACTCAGCACTGGGCTAGGCCGGGCAGAGGCCGTGGTGTCGGCGCGCTTTTAGGACGACGCAACCAACCCATTTCGCCCAAAGGACGCTGCAGACGCCTGCGCAGCGCTGGGGATGGCTGACTGAACGGGGGTCTTGCTTTGGCCGGCTGGCTGCCACCTTGTGCGCTTGTCACCCAAAAGCTGGGAGGTTTGGCAACCTTGGGCCAAGACACACGATAAGCTGGCCGTGGAACACAACACGCTCACGTTCAACGGCTCATTTCCCGATTCTCCCATTGAACTCTCGACTGTCAGCGAGGAGGAGTTTGAAGTCATGGGTGTCTTGGGCGAAGGCGGAATGGGTGTCGTGCATCTTGCGCTACAACGCTCGGTTGACCGCCTTGTCGCACTCAAGACACTAAAGCCTGGCGACTTCGACGACCTTCACAAAGAGCAGCTCATTCGCGAAGGCTGGGTTCTGGGAGAGCTCGAGCACCCAAACATCCCACCGATCTACGCCATCTGTTCCTTCCGAGAGGGGCCGGCGATCGCTCAGAAGCGCATTGAAGGGCAGCTTTGGAGCACGTTTCTCCGCGAGCCTGGTCGTCTGTGCGCCGAACTGAATGTAGAGGATGAGTTCGAGTGGCATCTAGGAGTACTTCTGAAGGTGATCGATGCGGTGCGATACGCTCATGGGCGTGGGATTTTACATCGTGACCTCAAGCCTTCCAACGTCATGATCGGGAGCTTTGGTGAGGTCTATGTGATGGATTGGGGACTTGCCGTAAGCATGCGGAGCGAGCACGAAGGCGCCGTGCAACTCGCCCGGGACGTCTTTCAAGCCGCAGGAACCCATGCGTACATGGCCCCAGAGATGCTCAAACCGCAGCAGCTTGGAATCTCCGAGCGCACCGATGTGTACCAGCTAGGCGGATTGCTCTACGAAATCTGCATGGGAGAGCCACCTCATGATGGCGGCGATTGGAATGAGATCGAGGAGTGCATAAGACGCTCACAGCCAAGTTTCCGAACCGGATTGCCCACCGAACTCATGGCGATTTGCCGACGCGCCTTACAGGCAAACCCCATGTACAGGTATCAAAGCGCCGATGAGTTGCGTGTGGCGTTGGAGAGGTTTCGGCTTCATCGAGGGGCCAACCACTTGGCACTGGAAGGCGAACTGCTCTTGCTGCAACTCGACAGCCAATCGTTGCCTCTTCGTGCAGCTAGCGAACGCCTTGCCCAGGGTCGATTTGCCTTTCAGCAATCTTTGGGAATCTGGCCAGGCAACGAGCGAGCGCGGAGTGGACTTAAGCAGTGCGATATCGTTGGCGCAAAGTATGCCTTACGAGCCCATGAGCCACGCCGAGCTCTTGCTCTGCTTGAAGGGCATGCGGATTCGGTACTAAAACGGCGCTGTCGCTCTGTCCTTCAAGCAAGGCGCTTGGCTGACGAACGCGCTGAGCGACTTCGGCGGCGCAGTTGTCGGCAAAGGGAGAGCGCAAGTCGTCGCGCTGCAATTGCGTGTAGTGCACTTGTTTGGGTCTTCTTGCCAATCTATCTAAGGCTCACGTTGGTAACGACAACCTATGCGAGCCAAGCTTCAAGCCAGCTGGCCTTCCTATCGCTTTGGCTTCTCGTTGGACGCTTTGGTGGCCGTTGGGTCGCTGCCACAGAGCTCAACGAGAAATCCTATTCGATGGTCTTGGCTGCCACGATCTTGGCGCTCGTTGTGAAACTTGGCTCCTTCAACCTTGGCCTCTCGGCAGAAGCTGCACAAGTCTATGACCTCTTCATCTTCTTCACTGCGGGCCTCCTAACGACGGTTCTCATCGATTGGCGCATGTGGCTCACAGCGGTCGCGTATCTGGCGGCGTTTGTGATCGGAGCATCGAGACCACAGCTGAGTTTGTGGGCAATGGCAGCTTCGAATGCTGTGTTGGCTGCCACAGCCGCATACGTTTGGCGCGAACGGAATGATGGTGCTGCGCCCAGCCACTTGGACGTCGCTAGGCAACTTTGATGATGTGATACTTTTTCTTACCGCTACGTAAGACGATCATGGTCTCGGTGCCTAGGTCGTCCAGCGACACACGCTTGGTTGTATCGTTCTCTCGTACGTTGTTGATATAGACGCCACCGTTGCTGATGAGTCGCCGCGCTTCGCCTTTGGACTTTGCCAAGGTGGTGGACTGCATGAGCTGTGTGAGTTCGATGCCCTCTGTCAGCTTCGCCTCCGAGAGAGTAGACGACGGCAAGTCGGGCAAGACGCGGTTTAGGTCCGCATCGGTGAGTTCATCGATGCTTCCGCCGAAAATTAGGTGCGTTGCTACGAGGGCCCTTTGATAGCCATCAGCGCCGTGCACCCAGGTTGTGATGTCTTCCGCAAGGGCCTTCTGTCCAGTTCGCTCCTTTGGCTCCTTTGCGTGCTCTTCGCAGAGCGTGGCAATTTCTTCTAGAGGACGCCAGGAGAAAAGCTTGAGAAAGCGCTCGACATCGTCATCCTCGGTGTTGAGCCAGTATTGGTAAAATTCGTAGGGAGAAGTCTTGTTTGGATCGAGCCAGATTCTTGTGCCCGACGCTGTCTTTCCCATCTTTTGCCCTTTGGAGTCGAGCAAGAGCGGGTTGGTGAGGCCAAAGAGCTGATCCTTGTGTCCCATCTTTCGAGCCAGCTCGATGCCCGCTGTGATGTTGCCCCATTGGTCGGAGCCACCTACTTGTAGTCGACAAGCCTGTGTCTTGGCCAGATGCACAAAATCGTAGGCCTGCAAGAGCATGTAAGAAAACTCGGTGTAGCTAATGCCTTGCTCGCGATCGTTGAGTCGCGACTTCACCGACTCCTTGGCCATCATGTAGTTGACGGTGATGTGTTTGCCTACGTCGCGCAGAAACTCGATGTATCCGATTGGCTCAAACCAGTCAGCGTTGTTGACCACGACCGCGCCCTCAGCTTGATCACCAAAGTGCACGAAGGGCTCGAGCTGTTTGCGAATGCCAGCGAGATTTTTTGCCAATTCGTCATCGCGCAAGAGCGAGCGTTCGTCGCTGCGTCCCGAAGGGTCGCCAATCATGCCCGTCGCGCCTCCAACGAGAACGAGAGGCTTATGACCAGCTTTTTGAAGTCGAGCAAGCAGAGTGATTGGAACCAAACTGCCAATGTGCAGGCTTGCCGAGGTTGGGTCAAAACCGGCGTAGAAGGGCACACAGCCCGATTCTAGGGCCTTGCCTAGCTCTTCGTCATTGGTCGTCGCTTGAACCAAGCCGCGGGCCTGGAGTTCTTCAAGAATTGTGGTCGCCATGTGTCGTTCCTAGTGCGCCAAAGCGCTATTGCGCATAGTCCGAGGCGCGGGTTTCACGAATCACCACCACTCGAACTTGGCCCGCGTATGTGGCTTCTTGCTCAAGCTTCTTGGCGATGTCTCTTGATAGTAGCTTTGACTCCGCATCGCTAATTTTGTTGTTGTGAACCATCACCCGAACTTCTCGGCCCGCCTGCACCGCAAAGACCTTTTCGACCCCTGCGAAGTTTGCGGCCTTCTCTTCCAAGTCTTCGAGTCGTTTGATGTAGCTAGCGAGCACTTCGCGTCGCGCGCCAGGACGCGCCGAGCTGAGAAGATTTGCCGCGTCAACCAAGTTTGCCAAGACGGTCTTGGAAGCCGAGCTATGGTGATTGGAGATTGCCTCACACACCCTTGGGGCTTCGCCATGCTTGCGAGCGAGTTGGGCACCAACCGCGGCGTGGTCGCCCTCGAGTTGGTGATCCACAGCTTTGCCAATGTCGTGAAGGAGGCCGGCTCGACGGGCGGTCTTCACGCTGATGCCGAGTTCTGCTGCAAGCAACCCAGCGAGAAATCCGACTTCCACCGAGTGATCCAAGACGTTGCTGGCGTACGACGTGCGGAGCTTTAGCCGCCCAAGATGCAAGACAAGTTCTGGATGAATGCGATGTAAGCCGAGGTCAAAAACCGCTTGCTCCCCAGCTTCCTTGCAGAGCACTTCGATCTCCTTCTCGCTAGCGGCAACAACTTCTTCGATGCGCGTTGGGTGGATGCGACCATCGGCAACGAGCTTGCCCACTGCAATGCGAGCGATTTCTCGTCGCACGGGGTTAAAGCAAGAAACCGTGATCGCCTCGGAGGTGTCATCGATAATCAAGTCGATGCCCGCCGCCGCTTCAAGCGCGCGAATGTTTCGGCCCTCGCGGCCAATCAAGCGACCCTTCAGATCATCTGAGGGCAGGGGCACAATCGCCGTGCAGCGCTCTGCGACAAACTCGCTCGCATAGCGCTGAATCGCGGTAGAGATAATCTCCTTCGACTTGTTGGCTGCCAGCTTCTCAGCCTCTTCCTGCACCGCGGAAACCTCATCTGCTGCGGCCTTGCGAGCCTCCTCCACCATGAGGCTCTGAAGCTGCTTGCGAGCCTCGTCCGCAGACAGATTCGCGACCGATTCAAGCTGCTCCTTGGCGTCGGCGAGGGCCTTCTCTGCCTTCGCGGCCATCGACTCAGAGTTTTTCTCGCGACCGCTGATTGAACGCTCACGCTTCTCCAAGTCTTTCTCAAACTTCTGGGATTTCTTGCGCTGCCGCTCGATGTCCTTTTCTCGCTCGCTGAGTTTGCTCTTTTGCTCTGCGAGTTGTTCTTTGTTTGCGCGAGTTGCTTCCTCGGCCTCGCTCTTGATCTTGCGAGCAACTTCTTTGCCCTCGACCTGAGCTGACTTCTTGAGTTCTTCGGCTTCAGCCTTTGCTGCGTCAATGATGGCTTGCGCTTCGGACTCGGTAGCATTTTGCTGGGAGGCACTCTTGCCCAAACCCAGAACTCGCATGAGTAAGAAGGAGACAACAACGCCGGTAACAAACGCCAGTGCTGCGTAGATAGGTGTCATGATGATGGTTCTCTTTGAGAAGCGCTACGTGCGTGCGCGTATCGATTCGCATCTGTGACGACGATGTCCATGGGTACATCGGTAGGTTCGCTGGGGATGGAGTCGACGATTTGTTCTTGAAAGCAAATGCCTACGCGAGTGGCGTTGGGACATTGCGCGAGGGTGTGGTCGTAGTGGCCTTGTCCCCAACCCAAGCGCTGACCGTGTGGGTCAAAGCCGAGTGCGGGGATGAGAAGTGCGTCGATTTGAGAAAGGGGAACGGGTGCAAGTGCAGGCTTTGGTTCGAGAATGCCAAGCGCACCAGGGAATAGGTCGGAGTCATCTTGAATGACACAAAAGTCGAGGACGCGGCTGTGAGCCAAAACTCGTGGATAGACAATGGTCGCCCCGAACGCCCGCAGGCTGCGCACCAGTGGGGTGAGGGAGAGCTCGGAGCGAATGGCGTGATAGACCGCGATGGTCTTGTGCTGCGAGAGGTGTGCTTGAGCCTTGGTGCACGCCAGTGCCGATTTGGACGCTCGCAACGTTTGGGGGATTTGGTCGCGTACCGCCCGAAGATACGTGCGCAGTTGCTTCTTGTTGGTCATAGAGCTCGGAGGGCACTGAGCACGTTGTGCGTCTGCCAAAGCGGCTGAGGAATCGTTGGACACTCTTAAGACTGCGCCTCGCGCTCAAGAGTCTTGAGGATTTGTGTGGAGCGTTCTCGAACCTCACGCTTGAAGTCTCTTTGCTCGCGTTGGGATTGTTTCAGCTCGTCGGCGATGCTCATCGCCGCCAGCAAGACGAGAGTTTGCGTGCTCATGCCACTGCGATTGCCTTTCGCCTCGGCCATCTTCTCCTCGACGTAGGCCGCAAGGTCGCGCACATACTTTGGCTTGGCGTCCGTGCGAACCGAAAACTGGTTTCCCGCGATGGACACTCGTACTGAGCGACTCACCCGCGCATGATAACCGCCCGAGATACGGAAGCAATTAGGAGAGCGACGGAGAATGGTCTTCTTCGACAAAGCGTGTGATGCTGAGCCGACAACGCCAAGAGAGATCGGTGAATTGGATGCCCATACCCGAGGTTGTGGACCGGGTTTCCACACGCACAACCCGTCCAGCTAGGCGTACAGGTTCGGACTCGGTTGGGAGTTGCAAGTTGAGAGCAACCATACTGCCCAGCTCGTCGAGGAAGTCTGAGCACATGAAGAGGCCAGAGCGACTGATGCACGTGACCGAGCCGGACAGTTCCATCGACTTTGAGTCGTAATCTGCGTGGAGCCACACCCGTTTGCGAGTGCAACGCCGCCTATCTGCTACTGCCGAGGACATCCCTCCGTTCACCCTAGGCTGAACCCGGTTTGCAGATCAACGCAAAGATCGAGGGCAAGATCGATGTGCCAGGAACTTTACAGAAATCACGTCAAACCACTTGCACTCATGCCATGACATCGACATAGTGCCGGCCACAAACCAACGGGGTCTATAGCTCAGCCCGGTAGAGCACCGGACTTTTAATCCGATGGCCGAAGGTTCGAATCCTTCTGGACCCACCCTAGCGAACGACGACTATCTTAGCTATGCGACTGTTCTTCCTCAGTGTCGGAAGAACGCCTTGAAAACTGAAGACCCGACCCCATCGTCTAGTTGGCCTAGGACACTGGCCTTTCACGCCGGCGACACGGGTTCGAATCCCGTTGGGGTCGCTTTGAATTCCCCTGTTAGCTCATAGAGTTAGCAGGGGTTTTCTCTTTCGTTCGCTTGCTCTGCACCACGTCTGCAGCACGAAGTGTCGAAAGTCGATGAAATCGCCTCCCTCATCTGGGCTTCGTTGACATGGATGTAGCCCATCGTGGTGTCGATGGATTTGTGCCCCGCGAGCTTCTGAATGGTCGCGGCCTCCACCCCGGCCCGAGCCAGAGAGGTGCAAAAAGCGTGTCTCATGCAGTGCCAAGGCTGAGCCGGTCGGGCCACCCCCGCCACCTTGTAGATTGACAGGAGCTTCTCCCGGACTGAGCTGTATCCGAGGTTCCGCTCGGAGGTGAGGTGCGTGATGACAAAGCCCGAGGAAGGTCGCCCCTTCTGCAAATGTAGTTCAGCCAACCGGCTGGCGAGTCGCTTCGACATGGGCAAGATCCGGCGATGCCAGGTCTTGGGTGGGCCGAGGTTGTTGTCGGTATCAAACGCCTGTCGGACCTGGATCGTGTTGCGCTCGAAGTTGACGGCTTCCCAGTCCAATCCGCGGACCTCTCCAACTCGCATTCCACAGTCGTTG
>JANTGM010000150.1 GCA_024762925.1 Kofleriaceae bacterium
CCTAGGCAATACGCGTTGACGCTACCAGTCGCCGCATGATGAAATCGGGCTAGAACTCTCCAGTTAAGGGTGGACCTAAAAACGATCCACTCTCACCATTGTTTGGCAATTCGCAACCGTTCTATGTGCTGACTTCGGCGAGGCGGATGCATGCGTCTCTGCCACAGCTAACACCATCAAGGATCGTTCAACTCGTTCTCTACAGCATGCTCCCGCCAGAACTGCGAAAGCGAGCGATCACGAATCAATGTCCGTGGATCGCACGAGCTACCAAACGAAAGCCACACGCGACTGCACCGAGATGCTGTTGTCGGCGTTGGGTAGGGCGCTCTTGAGTGCTTCACCAAACTTGAGGTAGCCCGCTTCGAGCGAGAACTGCATGCCCCCAGAGAAACGCGCCTTCACTGCGACGTCCACCTCAGTGCCCAAGTACGATGAGTTCGTTTGATCGTCATAGATCATCGCAGGGCCCTCGATGGCGAGAGTGTCCGCCCACGCCATGAGCACGCTTGTTACGAGCGTGAGCTTCTTGCTGGGAATGTGGTAGCGAAATTTCGGATGCAGATAGTTGCTGTTTATGACGCCGCCGTTTGAGAAGAATCCCTCGGCTCCATTGGGGTTCTCAGCGGAGAGAAATGGAGGGCCGTAGGTGCGGGCGCTCAGCTCGCGAAGAGTCTCCTCAAAGAGAATCAGACCGACGTTGTAGTCGGGGTGAAGAGCACGCTGCTTGAAGTCCTGGTCGGGAAGCGAGTCGTCACCGCTAGCGTGCCCAGCTTCGAGAATGACGTCAAAGAGATCCTCGCCTCTGTCGTTGGTTGCCATGTAGCCGAGGCGAGCAACGCCACCGCTGATCTCGGCATTCTTCTTTCGGTTGGTGCTTGGAAATGGCACGCCGCCAAAGGTCTCGCCAAAAATAGCCAGAACTTCAGTCTCGGCGTAGAAGGGCCCATAGCGAAGACGTCCCCAAAAGTCGCTGATAAAGATGTCTGAGCCTGTGTCGACGCAAGGAACAAGCTCACCATCAAACTCGCCACAGTTCTCGCTCGAATTCAAATCGGATGGCTGCGTCGAACTCCGATCGGCGTGGCGCCAAACAAAATAGGTGCCGATTCTAAGTTCGTCGGTATCGCGGGCGAGAGGACCACCAAACTGCGCGTATGGATCATTCCAAACCACAAAGCCGACGTGTTCGCTCACGTCGTCACCAGGTCGCGAGATGAAGCCCTGTTGGCCCAGTGGACGAAATCGCGAGCCTTCCGATTCACCTCCAAGCAGAGGAGCCTCGCTGATCTTGTCGTATGCGTATCCCATTACGAGCTTGCTCGTCGTATCCGCTTTTCCCGTTAGGGTTTTGTAGATGGAGAGTGGCTTGGTAATGAAGAGAACGCGATCGGTGACCGAGCCAAAGTGATTGTCTCCAAAGTCATCGTCGAAGTATGTATCTAGGCTCTCGCGCTGGGGAATGTGCTTAGGACGAGTCGGATCGGGATCGAGGAAGGCATTACCGCCACCGTTGGCAAGCAGCCCCATGCCCCAGTGGCTCGGCATTCGTCCCACCCGCATCACGCCGACAGGAATCTTGAACTCGACCCAAGCCTTGTGCAGCTTGAGAGCGTCTCTGCGATCGCTGAGGAAGTGTTGATCGGTTCCATCAATTGCGAACAAGGGCGCTGCGGAGAGACCGTTGTTGTCTCCCCAAATAACGTCATCAAGCGCATCGATCTGAAAATGCAGCGTCGCCATATCTTCCCAGCTAAGCCTAGGAGTTATTCTGAGTCGCGACATCATGTAGCTTGTGCGGTTAATCTCCGGAATGTCATAGGGCTCGCCTCCTGGCAGCACAAACGTGCTTGCATCGACGGGTGCCAGGTTGGTTAACGCTACGGCGCGGGTTCGGAAGTATCCGGAAGAGTCCCAAGTGAGCTTGGGTGTATCCGCTTGCGCCTCCCTTTGAGCAATGAAACCGATGCCGGTGACTGCAACGGTAAGGAGGGCTACGCTAAACAGATTCGAACGCATGATATGGTCTTCTTGGCTTACTGCTGAAGTGGACGGAGGCTTACGGTAACAACAGCATCGGCCACGATAGGAGCTGCCACTTGCCCCAGGAGAGTCATCTCACCATCGGCCAGATCCGCATCGTCGACAAATCCCCAGACTTGCAAAAAGCGCTCTTGCCCAGGTGGAAGCTCAATGGTGACAAAGACGCCATCCGTATTCGTCATACTCTGCAAGCTATGACGCACTGGAAGCGAGGTATTGGCCGCGGAAAAGTAGTAGCTAACGCCACCTTCGACATGGTTTGCCACGTTTAGTGCATCGCTAACCGCCGCCACAGCGCCTTTCACAACGTTGCCGTTGCAATCGCGAATACTGCCAGCAATGATGCCCAATCCCGGTGTGCGAGTTACACCAATGAAGGCTGGCAAGGCTTGCGCTGTTAGCAGGGATACCGAGTCGATGTCGTCCGACTGAGCGGCAATCTCGGGGTCGTAGTACTGATTGAGGGAATAGGTATCAAGAGCATCCTCTGCAACGATCTTGAAGGCCCAGTGAGTTTGGCCTGCTGGCAGTGTGAACTCATAGTTGCCATCTTCGTCAGAGGTGGTCGTGGCGAGTTCTGTGCCTGTGATGCCCTCGTCACCGTAGAGCGTCATTGCCCCACCAACGAGCGGTTCATCGGTTTGAAAGTCGAGCAGGGCACCGGAAAGGGTAATGTCTGTTGTTGTCGGGATCTCGGTTGAGGTTTGCCCAAGACAGCTCCAGTCCGCTGGACCAACCAGATCCCAGCCATTCTCCGCTTCAGAGTAGGCCGTGGTCGCTTCGGTTGGTGTGGCAAAACCAAGCTCCGGTAGACCTGTGTTTCCGCCTGCATCTGGACTGCTGCTTCCGTCGCCACCGCAGCTTGCGCTCATGAAAAGTCCTAGGCTCATGGCAATGGAGGGCAGGGCGTGAACGCCAGTGGTGCTTGGAAAAAATCGGTAGTTCATAGATGTCCTTGGGGTTAGTGGTGCGTATGTATCTCGAATTGAATAGCTGTGCTAGAGCGTGTCCCCAATACCCAAGGCACCTACCGCGATCGATGCATTCGGTGCGGCCGAACGGGAAGTCGACTGGGCAAGTTTTCACTGTTGCGTGAACGATTCCAGGAGGTTGGCGACTAGCTATTGCCCAAAGTACCTGCGCTCATGAGACGAGTGGGAACGCGCAATCGGTTGGGCGCGCTTGTACGCATCCGAGAAGCGCCCTAGAGTTCTCTGCGCGCACGAGTAGGAAGAAGTGGCCTGGTGCTCACTCGCTTCCGTTTCCCTCCCACGGATTCCCCTCTGCTCACAAGACCTGCAGGTGTGAGTCTGCGAGACTCTGGTGATGTTGCGCATTTCCTTGTTCCCTTTGGTCGTCTTGCTCTCATGTGCGAGCCCATCAGAGTCTCGACGAGAAAACGCGCCCAAGCAGGCGCCCACTGTGAGCTCTATCGATGCGGGGGTGCCATCGTGCAAGAGCGAAGTTATTCCACTGCCACCGGATTTTGCGCCGACGCTTCCGCCAGGGACCGAAACGCTTTGGTTCGCTCCGGGAATGTTCGACTCATCGGCGCATGACTACTTCACCTATCAATTCGTTCTAAACTTTGATGCGGCGCAAGACGTCACATCGGCAAAGCTTGAACGGGTGCTCTTGGACTACTACGCGGGTCTCATGACATCGGTGGCGAAGGGCAAGAAACGACTGCACGCTGCTGGGGCGACGGCTGTTGAGGTGCAGCCGTCACAGTCGCCGCATGAAGCATTTTCCTGTGGCATGATTGAGTGTCCAGCCTCAGTAAAGTTCTTTGATGCGAGCATTCGCACGGTAGATGAGTTTGTCACCGGGGAGACTCTCGAGCTTCGTGTTCTCATGGCGGTATCGCCAACCATGGTTGCCGCCCACGTCTCACCCAGTAAGAATTGGGATCGTACCAACCCTGTTCTGACACTTCCGTGTTCACTCACGGCACCGTAAGCACAATCTCTGCGGCAGACTGCAATGCGACGTGGACCAATGTGCGGATTTCTCATTCGCGTTTGCATGGTTCAAAGGCCCCTTGATTGCAGTACTCTTGACTCGTGCTCCAAGTAGCGCTCTTACTCCTTTTTGTTGTGCACGCCCTCATACATGGCATGGGCTTCGCCAAGGCATTCGAACTTGCAACGTTCAAAGAACTGTCCCTACCCATTTCGCGACCTCTTGGTGTGGTGTGGCTCGTCGCTGGAGTTTTATTGCTCTTTGGGGCCGCGACTCGCTCTGTAAACCTGAGCTGGTGGTGGATTCCAACCCTCTTTGGTGTGGTGCTTTCTCAGTTCTTGATCCTCTTCTTTTGGGCAGATTCCAAGTTCGGAACAATCCCCAATGTCCTCCTCGTTCTCGCTACGATCGTTGGATTTGGGCAGTGGCGCTTTGAACGCATGGTACAGCGCGACGTCGCAAGCATGCATGGCGAAATCCACTCTCAAGACTTGGTAGCCGAAGAGGATCTCGCACCACTTCCAAGTAGCGTGCGTCACTGGCTACGACGAGCAGGAGTCGTTGGCAAACCTCGTGTATCGATCGTCAAGCTGCAGCAGCGGGGTCGCATGCAGACAGAACCAGAGGGCCGTTGGATGGACTTTCAGGCGACTCAATGGGTTACGACGAAGCCACCCGGCTTTGTGTGGTTTGCTGATGTGTCGGCATACCCGGGCGCTTTTCTCTATGGACGCGACAAGTATCAGTCCGGCCGCGGAACCATGACAATTTCGATTCTTGCGCTTGTGTCAGTTGTTGAAGCCGAAGGGCCCAAGGTCGATCAAGCCAGCATGCATCGCTTTCTTGGCGAGATGGCCTTGTACCCCTCCGCGGCTTTGGAACCCTACATTCAATGGGAGGAAGCCGGCGAACTCGCCGCACGCGCAGTCATGACATATGGCGGTGTTACCGCATCCGGGCTGTTTCGCTTTGATGAGATCGGGAATCTTCTGAGTTTTGAGGCAAAACGGTATCGCGATGTCGAAACGGAGGATTGGCTCGTCGAAGCGAAAGACGAAATGAGGACGAGTTCCGTAACGCGCTATTCCTCTCGCTGGGATGTTTCGTGGCGGCTAGATTCCGGGGATTGGACGTGGCTAGAGCTTGAGGTTTTCAACGTCACCCACGACGGTGAGAGGCACTAGCTAGTTTCCGTCCCGCTAGGGACAAAAACTAGCTAACGCTTGCGAGCAAGCGTGGTGTTTCCTAGTTTCCGTCCCGCTAGGGACAAAAACTAGCTAACGCTTGCGAGCAAGCGTGGTTGTCGGAATCAAGACTCTTGCTCGCGCTCGCTCGGTTCTTCGCTCTGGACGCCTTCGGCTCATCGTTGCTCAGCAAGCGAGGCGATGAACAACGAAGAAGACTGGCAGAGCCGTCTGTCCAGCGGGCGAGAAGACGAGTGAGCGCGTTCTCTATTCATGAATCGCCCCCTAGTCGCAAGCGCTGGTCGTGCAGTCACAAACTTGGTTGTCGCCACAGGTGTGAACAATCTCACCCGTCTCAAAGAAGATCTGAATTTGCTCGATGCCAGCTTGCGAGTTACGAGTCACATAGTGCCCTTCATTCTCAACTGGTGGAACATTGCCTTCGGGGATATCGCCAAATCCACCATCAAAGATGACAAGAGCGCTCGATAGCGGGCCAGGCATCTCGGGAACTCCAAAGGGCTCGTACAACGCGGGGGCGAGCACCGGGATTCCCATGGTGCGAGCTTGGTATTCCGTTGCGAGATTTGGCACCTCAGAGTCTGCCCGTGACATGTGCAGCAAGAATTGCTTTTCAGGAGTTCCCGGGATCGGGTTTCCCGGCAGATCGGAGACCACATTGGTCAGCTCGGTCTGGTCCCAGCGCATCTGAAGGAGGTTGACTATGATAGAAACACTTAGGGGATCTTCGTAGGCACCAATGACGACGTTGCGATAGGTGGGCCAATCGAGCGATCGTTCTAGCATCAGCGAGTAGTTCGCTCCACCCACACCCAGGGCTACGCGCTCAATATGTGGATCGTAAGCTGCGATTGTGGCGCCAAAAATGTGCCCTTGGGAGAGGCCATAGTAGTGAATCTTACTGGTATCGACGATGCTAGCACCCTCTCCGTTTACAAAAAGTGTCTGTGCCATCGGGCCGCGAACCGCCTGCACCAGGGCGATGTGATTGTTGATGCCCTGAAGCATGGGATCGAAGATCTGGTCCGCGAGATTGTAGTCATTGAGCACCAGGAGCACGTTTGGAATGTCTCGGCTCGCCATGCCTCGCATGATCGTGCCCACGACGACGGCGCACATTTGCTCGGCGAGAGCCCGCTGAGAGCCGCTTGCAACTTGGTTGCTCTCACCCAAGAGGCCATGACCATAGATCACGACCGGGACAGGCTCAGGGGCTGTGAGGGCGCATTCGGGAATGATGGCGGTGAACTCGACATCGTGCATGCCTTCCACTTTCGGGAGGCCCTCTGCATCACGGAGGGCGGCCACACCGACGGCAAAGTCGCCTCCTTTCGACAGCATCAGCGGAACGGTAAAGGTTCCTTCTACCCGACGCATGCCGCTGTCCTTTGAAATGTCTTCGTTGCTAATCTCGTAGCTCAGGTTGGCGCCGTCGATTCCAGCAGCTTCCAACGTGCGATCGCGCGAGACGATAAGGTCCTCACGGAGAGCTTCATCGGAAGCAGTCGTGAAGTCCCAGGCAACCACAAGGTCATCCGTTGGAATTCCTGCGTTGGAAAGCGCCTCCAATACTTCCGCATAGTCATCACGACGCGCCTCAAGGGCTTCGTGCTTGGTCGTTTTTCCCGAGAGGAGAGCAGCAAAGCCAGGAGAGATTGGCAGCTCGCTACCATCTTTGGCTTTAAGACTTTTTCGTACTGCTGCTGCGTAGCGGGTTCCAGGCTCTAGTCGCACCGCTGGCCGAAGGTAGAGCGCTTGCTTGTCGGTGATGTCTGGTGAGCGAATGTCGAGCTCGGCAAAGTGCAAAACGCGCTCTCCGTTCTCCATGTTCACCAAGACGGTCGGGCTAGAATCTTTGATGCTGTCGGCGAAGCGCGAGTTTGACACGAGGTTCGAGTCATCAACTCCGGTCTCGAATGCGACGATCATGGGGGCTGCCGCGGAGAATCCATCGAGCTTGTTGAGCGGCGCAGGATCAATGGCGATGCCATCGAGATTGGTTGGGAGAGCACCATCGGGAATGCTCAGGCGCATGCCGGTATTGCTGGTTGAGTCTTCCGAGGCGTAGAGATTGCTTGGCCATGGCGTGATGCATCCATTACCGCCAAGTGGGTTGCACTCTTGCTGGCTGAGTAGGTCGTCCTCATTCTGCTTGGCGTCGTCATCGTCGCCGCATCCTGTCGTAGCAAAAAGGGTCGAGAGAAAGATGTTTCGGAGCCAGGTTCCTCGCATGAGCCGAAACTATCGACGCTTGCCCGAACATGACAGCTCTTCTGCGTGCCATGATAAAACTGGTCACACGCAAGCGGGTCGGGCATGCGAGCAATTGGCTATCTTCGAGTAGTTAGGCAATTGATCCTTGGTTAGAATCGGCACATGGCCAAGAAAGTTGCGGTATTGGGAGGTGGCGTGGCGGGACTCAGTGCTGCGCACGAGCTCGTGGAGCGTGGCTTCGACGTCCATCTCTACGAGGGCTCAGCACATCTCGGCGGAAAATCTCGTAGCCATCCAGTGTTGGGGACTGGCACCGATGGACGAGCGGATTTACCCGGTGAGCATGGCTTCCGCTTCTATCCGAGTTTCTATCGTCATCTTATCGACACGATGGAGCGGATTCCGCTTAGCGATCCGACAAAGAACGTTGCTGGGAACCTGCGAGCTGCTGACCACGCCGCGATTGCCTCTGCTGACAGTCAGCGCATTCACGAGTTCGTACGAAAGCGCCCAGACACCCCGTATTCGGTTCTCCAGAGTCTTGAGCTCTTCTTTCAGGACATGGATGTAGATGCTGCGGACGTTAGCCTCTTTGGTCTCAAAGTGCTCCAGTACCTCACTTCCTCGAAGGAACGTCGCGATGCCGAGTACGAAACGATGTCGTGGTGGGAGTTTTGCCAAGGACATCGATTCTCAGAAAATTTCCAACGCTACCTACGTGCGATTCCTCGGACTATGGTGGCTATGGACCCAGAGGTCAGCAGTGCCCGAACCATCGGCACAATCTCCATGCAACTGATTCTCGATTTTGCAACGGAGGGTGTGAACAACGATCGCACGATGGGCGGGCCAACTTCTGAGATGTGGATTGACCCATGGGTTGCGCATCTCGCTGGACAAGGCGTTCAGATCCACACCAACAAGCGGGTTGCCTCACTCAACCTAAGCGGAAATGCAATTGGCGACGTCACGTTTGAGGATGGAACGAGCGCGACTGCCGACTATTTCGTCTTGGCAGTGCCGCTCGACATTGCCCACAAGCTGATTAGTGCTGATATGGGCAATCTCGATCCCAAACTTGAACAGGTGCGCACCGCGGATATGGACAGCCTATTGGCATGGATGGTGGGCATTCAGTATTTCACTTACGAAGATGTTCCGATGGTGCCGGGCCATGTCTTCTATCCCGATTCAAAGTGGGCTCTCACCTCGATTTCCCAAGCACAATTTTGGGATGAAGGTGGGATTTTTCGCCAGCGCTATGGCGATGGTTCTGTGGGAGGAATTGTCTCGGTCGACATCTCCGAGTGGAAAAAGCCTGGTCACTTTGTGAACAAGACTGCCGAACAGGCGACGCCGGACGAAATCGCCGATGAGGTTTGGAAGCAGATTAAGCGCTCGGTGAACGAGGTTGGCGAAGAAGAGGTCTTGGCCGATGAAAACTTGCACAGCTGGCACTTGGACGATGAGCTTGAGTATGGTGTTGGTGGTGCTGCTCCGCCCATTAACCACGGACGCCTCTTGGTGCATCCGCCAGGCTCCTGGCAGATTCGCCCAACTGCAGGCACAGCGCTCGACAACTTGGTGCTCGCCTCGGACTACGTTCGAACCTACACAGACCTGGCAACGATGGAAGGCGCAAACGAAGCCGCACGAAGAGCTGTGAATGCGATCTTGGATCGCGAAGGCTCGGCGAGCCCGCGTGCCGGTGTGTGGAAGCTTGAAGAACCTGCAGGATTTGATTTGCCAAAGCGTGTCGATCGCAAGCGCTTTCTTGCAGGCAAGCCACACATCCTTGATGGTGATCTGATGAACGCTGCATTCCGAGCAGCGGAGATTGGGAGAAAGCTTGGGAACGCGACTGGGCTCGGTGCCCTCGATGATTACCTCGATCGCTTTAAACTCAGTCGGCTCATCGAGGCGGCGCTCTCCAAACTGGGAGTAATTAAGTACCCGTAAAGTAAGACTATTTCCAGGATCTCGTGGGCAGTGGCGATCGCCAAGTACGGCAAAGGGCGATAAAGGATGAGGTCGATCTGACCGAAAGAGTAGGAGTGGCCACTCTTGTCGAATTTACCCACGGGCGTCCGATGCGCCATGCGCTCGGCTCCATCACTACGCTGGGACGCTCCAAGGACAACAGCATTCGGCTCAACGACGGAGCTGTCTCGGCCCATCACGCGGTGATTCGCGAACTGCCTGATGGGGGCTATGAACTCGAAGACCTGGGTACAACCAATGGCACGTTTGTCGACGGCAACAAGGTTCAGCAACGCACTCTGCAAGAAGGCAACAAGATTACCGTTGGTGGCATCCAGCTGTCTTTCTCCACAAAAATTGCCGACGGCACACCCGCACCAGAAACGTTGCCTCAGCCCAAGACGACAGCTTCAGGCAAGCTCAAGCGCCCAAGCACAGCGCTTCACCGCGTGAAGATGACTGTATCAGAAGAACTCGCATCGGTGCGGCCCACATGGGAGATGTCCGCGCAAGGCGAGCACACAATGATCGAGGCTCCCTCGCCATCGGGCAACCTGCAGCAGGACTACGATCGGCTGCTAGCAGGATATGAACTGATTCACGCGATCGTTGGTGAAGATGATCTCAGTGTAATTCTCAATCAGATTGTGAACGCCGTGATTGACTTGATGTCCGTGGACCGCGCTGCTGTGCTGCTCGTATCTCCTGATGGAAAGCTCGTTCCGCAAGTGGCTCTTCAGAAGCGTCGATCGCACGAGGAATTCAAGGTCTCAACCAGCATCCTCAACTATGTGGTCGGGCATCGTTCTGCTGTGGTCTGCAACGATCTTGGCTCTGACGAGCGATTCTCGAGTTCGCGGAGCATCATCATGCATCAAGTTCGCTCGGCGATGTGTGTGCCAATGCTGCACGATGGTGAGCTTGTTGGTGTTCTGCATATGGATTCGCTGATAACGAACAACACGTTCAATCAGGAAAGCCTGGAGGTTGTCACCACGATTGCCAATACCGCTGCATATGCCGTGCGAACCGCGATGCTCAAAGAGCAGATTCGAGAGATTCAGCGGCAACAGGCAGAAGCCATGCGAGCCATGATCTCGGGGGCGTCCCACTTCATCAACAATCCGCTGGCCGTCATTCAGGCAAACCTAGCAATGTTCGAAGAGTGGTCGGGCACGATGACTGAGTTTCATGAGCAACTCGCATGCGACCCTGCGAAGTTCTCTGAATTGCATTCCTCTCTAGGCATTGACTTTATCGATGAGGAACTCGGGCCGATGTCCAAAGAGACGACCGAGTCAGCAGCTCGCATTGGGGAAATCGTGCGGGCGCTATACGTATTCGAGCACCAAAACGATCCTTCTGCATGGTCCAAATTCGACATGGCCGAAGTGTTGCGCGAAGTCATGGAGGAGCAGGAAGGTGCCATTGCGGCCGTTGCTACAGCCCACATGCAACTCGCCCCGTCTGTGGTGTGCGGTGTTCGCAGCCGGCTAAAGCTCCTGGTAACAAATCTTGTTACCAACGCCTGGCAGGCCATTGAAGCTGGGCAACCCGCATCGAATTGGGTTGTGGCTTCATGTCACGTCGCCGGCGGTCGGGCGCACGTTGCAATCGATGATACTGGCCGTGGGATCCCTACAGAGAATCGCAATCGCATCTTTGCCCCCTTTGACACAGACAGGCTTGATGGCTCGATGGGGCTAGGGCTTGCGGTCGCGGCGGAAGTTGCGCGGCAGCACAGCGCATGGCTGCAGGTGCGCGATCGCGAAGGTGGTGGCACCAGGTTGACCCTCGACCTACCTGTAGCAGACTGAAGAGGCACCCACGGCGATTTCCGATTCCCCAATCGGCAGGTACACTCCAGAGTAGATGGGCCGAGAGGACAGCAGAGCCAGAGTTGGCGACGTCATTGATGGCCGATACCGTTTGCTCTCAATGCTTGGCCAAGGCGGCATGGGCCAGGTGTTTCGCGCGGAGCACGTTGGCATCAAGCGCGAGGTTGCGATCAAACTCTTGCATCGAGAGTTGCGCGACCACGAGGGCATTCAAGAGCGGGTCATGCGGGAAGCCTTCGTGACGGGCCGTCTAGACCATCCCAACTGCGTTTCCATCACCGATTCCGGAATGCTCGATGGCGGTGGTGGAACCTATTTGGTCATGGAACTTCTGAAGGGTGAGTCACTTGGTGACGCGCTTGATTACCGAGAGACCCTCTCGGTTCCAGAAGCTGTTTCCATCGCCAGAGATATTCTTAGAGGTTTGGAGCACGCTCATGCGGCTGGTGTCGTGCATCGCGATCTCAAGCCGGATAATGTCTTTCTGGTGAAGCAAGCTGACGACGATCTAGCTAGCTATCCGATAGCCAAGATTCTCGATTTCGGCATTGCAAAATTGCTTGGAGAGGCCAAGGAGGAGGCCGGAGGAGGAGATCTGACCGAAGCAGGGATGGCGATTGGCAGTCCCACATACATGTCACCCGAGCAAGCAACGGGCGGCGCTATCGATGGTCGCACCGACCTTTACACGCTCTCACTCATCCTCTACGAAATGATTGGTGGCGAACCTCCATTTTATGAGCCCGACGACAAAGTCCGCGCCCTGCAGCGGCGGCTCAAGGAGAAGGCTCCACCCGTACAAAGCCCTTCCGGCGAGGTCGTTCCGGACGCCCTCCAGGCGCTCTTGCAAGATGGCCTGGCGAAGTTGGACAAAGACCGAGTCCCAAACGCGAGCACATACCTCGCAAGACTCGAGGCAATCTGGGCTGAGCTTCCTGGGGTCGCTGGGGCAAGTGGCGCGGTTGCGCTTGACCCTATTGCAGTCGCGCCGTCCGCTCCCACCGCTGCTCCACTGCCCGCATCTGAGATTACCGAGCCTTTCTCTCACCCTCCCGGCGCCATTCCCGAAACCGTATCGCCCGAGTTTATCAGGCGGCTAAAGCTCGGCGGCGTTGCGCTGGTAGGGCTCGTCGTTTTGGTCGCACTCATTGCTGTTGCAACCCGCGATGACAAGCCCGCGAAGAAGGACTCAGAAGAAGTCTTAACGATGGAACCAGACTATGTTGATAGCACCGATGCTGTTGACCGGCTGGCACTCACACAGCAACTCGACCGACTTCAAGAGGCCATCGATGATGGCGATGGCTCGGCCCAAGTCGATCGACTTAGGCGTCTGCAGTCCACTTGGCCACGTGACGCACGCACCAACTACCTGCTCGGGCTCGCCTACATGGACAAGCGCTATTGGGTGGATGGATTCAAGTACCTGCGCATTGCCATTGAGCGCGACGAAACACTGCGTGAGGAACCTGCGCTCATCAAAGCCGCGATTCGATCCCTCTCGTCGCAAAGCAAACCCACTTTGGGACAGCGATTCCTTGTGAAGGAGATCGGAAGCGTGGCGATTCCCTACCTCGAAGAAACTATGGCAGGTGGTAGTGCGCGGCAAAAAAAATATGCGGAACGCGCACTTAAGCAACTACTGCCAGCCGACATGTAGCGCGAGATGCGACGTGATGTGGGTTGCTTGAACAAAACTAGTGTGCGGCTCAGAGGAATAGAAATGTGCTGGCGACGGGAGCTCGTTCTTTGACAAGGCGCGAAGGACGACCTTGCTGGGGCAAGGAAGGAT
>JANTGM010000151.1 GCA_024762925.1 Kofleriaceae bacterium
CTGGGGCAAGGAAGGATCTGAGCAACGATGAGCCGAAGGCGTTCAAAGGGCGAAGAACCGAGCCAGGGCGTTCTATGCCTCTGGATCGCGCACTAGTGTGCGATCCACGAATTTAGAACGCGCTCACTGGTCTTCTCGCCCGTTGGACAGGCTGGCTCAGCCAGTCTTCTTCCTTGTTCATCGGTTGCTTGCCCCAGCAAACTCCCTCTTCCCGCCTCGCCAGAAAACGAGCTGACTTCGCGATCACGAATCAATGTCCATGGATCGCGCACGAGTCCGCAGGCCCCATTGGGGCCACACGTCCGTGGTGTCACTAGCGACAACCCCCCATAAAGATCTCCATTTCTTAGTGATTCCGGTTGGCTAGCCAATCGCCAATACTCGGCGCGAGTATTGCTGTGTATGGGGACATGCTTCGATTTCTCCTCATCTCCTCCCTCCTTGGTTCAGCGACTCTGGCTGCCTGCAACTCCCAAGAGACGACCGACGACTGCACTGATGGCAAGTGCGACAAGAAAGCTGCGCTGCAGCTCTGCACAGCAATCCGTGGCAATGGCGAACTGATCTCTTCCCACTTTGCCTCCCTAGCAAGGATCGTTGAACACTACGGACCAATTGATGGTGCCGCTGGTGGTAGCTCAGCGAGCATATCCATCTTCCTAACTGAGAGCATGCAGCTCAATCCAGCCACTCGTTCTTGCGACGGTCGAGCTTGCAATGACAAAGAAATTGCCGCTCGCACCGCTCTGCTCCTCAAGTCCTTTCCTGGCTACATTCTGCACCTTGGCACCACCGAAGAAGCTGCGGCCTTTGGCGACCTCTTGCCCATCGTCGAGCGCGTTCAGAATGCTGGCATCGAAACAATGCTCGACGAAGACGTCGAAACTGGTGTTGCAGCCCTTACCGATCTTCTTGAGTCCGACGACCTTCGCGACCTAGTCAACCCAGAGCTGGTCTCCTTATTGGCGTCATCTCCAACGCCAGAAAAACACGCTCGAGACATTCTCGAAGGCGTCCAATCTCTGGGCTCGTTTTCCGCTGACTCAGATAAAATCTTAATCCACCCTGGGTTGCTCAACTTCGTAGGACTGGCTGACAAGCTTGGCCGCGCAGCAGACTTCTACGCGGGATATGGGCCTGCAGATACGGATGCCATGGAGGCCTTCATGGGCGCTTGTGCAACACAGAGCCTGGGTATGAGTTGGTTCGAAGCAGCGACGCTACCGGCAGGCGATAGCACCTGTGGCGCGGTCTTCGATGACATGCTTGGCGCCTACCGTGTTGCCCTCGCAGAACGTGCTGGAAGCTACCCCTCCCGAATCGACGAATCGGTCGGCGCATCCATGTCCGCCCTGGTATCAACGTCAGTACTCAGTGGCGCAACCGCTGAGAACTTCTCTAAGGCCCGAGCAGACTACAACGCCGGACGCGACTACAACTTTGAAACCAATTTTGATGATGTGAGGTTTGGCTACTGGGGACAGCAAGCCAACCTCAGCGCAGCCGGCCGCAATGGAAATCAATTCGATGACCTCAAGACGGCCATGTTTACAGACCTGGGACAGGCTACTTGGCGCACTGCCCTCTCCTATTCTCCTGCGGAACCAGGCCTGGCACGAGCCCTTGAACTTGGCGATGGTCTCATCTCTGCGGGTGGCTGGTCGGACTTGCACCCGGTTCAGGCGCTTCGCAACATGGGTTGTGAGAACATCGTCTACGTCACTCGAACGGGAGAAGAGTCGGGCTTCGCTCAAGGTGTCGCTGAGATCCTTGGCATGGATGCTGAGACTCAAACTTCGCTCTACGACCTAGATGCAGACAGTTCATACGCTCTATCGCTTACTGAAGCAGATGCCACCTGGTGCACGGACTGGAATTCACATTCGGGAACCGACCTTCTGGCCCTCACTCTAGACGGCTACAACGCACCGATGGAATCTCAGACTGCGTATTTCACAGAGGCAAAGACGGTCTATGACAACCTCACTCCTGCCACCGGCCTTCGTGGCTGCACCCCAGGCGCAGCTTTAGAAGGTGCCAACTAGGACGAGTCTACCGGTCGGACTCTAGGGCGCGGACGTTTGGTCGCTCTTTAGGGGCCTGCGTGTTCCTGGCGTAGGATCTGGGAATGAGGACAGAAAACCGCGGTGTTGCGAATGCCAAGTCAATTCGAAGCAAGGCAAAGCCAAAAAAGAAGCCGGGCTTTCCAACACGATTTGCCGCGCTCGTTGGTGGTTCCCTCCTTCTCATTGCAGCGCTCTCACTCATCAATCTCAGTCCAACGCTCAGCCATCTCGATGCGGAACTCATCTCGGGCCCCAAAACGGGCAACTATCATGAGATCGCTGAGCGACTGCGAACCTCTGCATCAAAACTGGATGGCCACCTTGGTAATCACGTTTCGAATGGCAGCGTTGAAAACCTAGACAGGCTCATTGCAGAGAAGGACAACTGTGCAATTGCATTTGCCATGGTTCAGGATGGTGTGGCCCCAAAGCCTGGCCATGATCTCGAACTCATCGCGAGGCTTCCAAAGAGCGAATCGGTATTTATCTTAGGACGCACAGCTTCCAGCCTTCAGCGCTTTGCCGACATGCGCGGCCTTCGAGTGGGAATCGGGCAAACTGGAAGCGGAACGGACCATCTGACGCGAAGCATTTTTGAGTCGCCCGATTTTTTGCCGCTTGCGTTGCAGATGGAGAACTTCGAGCAAAGCGATCAGCTCGCCCGAATCAAAGACGGCCGCTTGGATTTAGCTGTCTTTGTCCTCGATGAAGATGCAACTCTCATTCGGACCGCAATGCGAGAAGGGCTCCAGATGGCGTCGTTTGAGCACCTCGACATCATCGCGAGACACTTTCCCTTTGTCTCCCACGGCCGCATCGGGGCGGGGCAATACGATCCAATCCGCGTTGTGCCCCCAGTCGATCGCAGAGTGCTGCGTGTAGACACCCTCATCGTGGGAAACAAATGTGCAAGCCGAACCGAGACCATTGCACTCTTGAGTCTCTTACAGCGCGAGTTCCCAACGTTACTCTCTCACAACAGTGACAATGGGGGCAGCGCCTACTTCCCAACATCTGCGGCCTCCCACGCATATATGGTCAATGGCGGGCCAGAATGGGCAGATACCCACGTTCCCTGGTTGGTAGACATCATGCCCATCAGCAACTGGTTCTACGTTGTCATGGCAATCAGCATTCTCTTCAATGTGATGACATCGACGCACAAGTTTCGACTCTGGCGCATTGATGCCAAGCGAGAGCGTGCCCAGCAGGTGTTTCGTGACATCCTAGGCAGCCACCTAACGCCAGCGGAGATGCAAGACCTTACGCCAACAGCAAAGCATCTAGAGACTGAGAATATTTCCAAGATCGACAGCGCCCTTTCTGACCTTGACAGGCTAAGGGACAAGTGCCGGGCCCAAGAAAACTCGCCGATGGTACCGATGGGGCAAGAACTCGCCTATCGCTACCAGGAAGAGCAGATGGAGCTTACGCTCACGGCTGTGCGAGAATTTCGTAGGAAGATTGATGATCTCCGCATTGATGCGGGGGGTGACTCACACCTTTCGGCGGAATCGGACTCAGCTGATACCGACGACGCATAGCGACTTGACGCCTTGAGGAGTATTGATTTCCACATCGTCATCCAGCTCGCGTCCGATGAGCGCCCGTCCCAACGGTGAGAGCGGAGTTACGACGGAGACCTTCGCCACGGCCTCGTTTAAGAGGATACCGCCACCGACCGGCGCAACAAAGTAGCGGAGAGTCTCGCCGTCTTCGTCTTCGACCTCCACAAGCGCAGTCAGTGAGATTTTGGAATCCTCATCAAATGCCCGCAGTGCGAGCGAGGAGAGCTTGGACACCGCTGCGCGTAGCTCAGCGACCCTCTTTGCAAGCCCTCGCGCGAGATAACTGTCCTCGGTCGAGCGCATGTCCTTATCGCCCTCAGCCTTGTTCTCCTCATGAGTCGCCCCGGCCTGGGCCTCTTCCTGTGAGGCGGTAATCACTTCAAGATCGGCCTCCACCAGAGCCCTAAGTTCCCTGAGAAGTTCGGCCTTATTGGGTATGGCGGTCATCAATTCTTCCAGCGGCAAGCGCCTCTGACACTGTAACAGGCAGCAAATTGCCCACAAAGGGGCCACCGCGAGACTTAGGCACTAAGATTGGGCCCGTGGCCTCTCGAAAGCAAAGCAAGGCAGTGCGCACCCTTGTCATCCTTGCCTGCCTCATCGTTATCACGGCAGGGCTCAAGGCGGCGGCGCCTCTCTTCACTCCCCTGCTCGTCTCGTTGTTCTTGGCGGTGCTCTGTCTGCCACCGCTTCAGAAGCTGAAGACCAGTGGCGTGCCTGAGGGCATCGCCATCGCCGTCGTGGTGGTAGGAGCAACCCTACTCGTGCTCATCATCACCGCAATCATTGGCAGGTCGCTGGCCGGCTTTGAAGCCAAGCTTCCCGAGTATCGCCTCGCTCTCGACGGGCATGTCTCAACGTTTTTCGATTGGCTACAAGCAAAAGGCGTTGATGCCAACACCGAGGTTCTCACTTCCCAGGTGAATTCGAGTGCCATTCTCGACTCGATCACGAGTTTGGCCTCAGCACTGCTCGCGGCGCTATCGCAGATGTTTGTTGTCCTTCTAACGATGGTCTTCATGTTGTTGGAGGCTAGCTCGTTCCCCTCGAAGCTTCGCCGCGCCATGGGCATCCCCGATGCCGACCTCTCGCATTGGAACACCGCTCTTCATCAGGTCCAAAAGTACATCGCCGTAAAAGCCATGGTGAGTTTGGCGACCGCTGCGTTGGCAACAACACTCACTGCAATACTCGGAATTGACTTCCCTCTCTTGTGGGGCCTCATCGCCTTTCTCTTCAACTTCATTCCCAATATCGGCTCGGTGATTGCGGCGATTCCGCCCGTCATGCTCGCGCTTGTGCAATACGGCCTCACTTCGGCGCTGTTGGTGAGTGGCGGCTACCTCGCCATCAATCTCGTCATGGGAAACATGGTCGAGCCTAAAGTCATGGGCAAGCAACTCGGCCTCTCAACTCTCGTGGTCTTTCTCTCCCTCATCTTCTGGAACTGGGTGTGGGGACCGGTTGGCATGGTGCTCTCTGTGCCGCTCACCGTGATCGTGAAGATCATCATGGAACACAGCAGTGAGTTCCGCGGCATCGCCATCATGCTGGGGCCAGAGTCGGACGAAGGCTAAGCCTACTTCCGAGGCGATTCTAAGAAACGCTAAATCCCGGGCATTGCGCTCAGGTCCGTTGTGGTGCTGGCGCAAGTGGTTTAGTGAACCACGTTTGTGGTCTGGCAATCCACAACATGCAAAGCGTGTCTGTGCCGCGAGCTCCGATACGCCTAGGGCCGCATGAGAAAAACACCAATGCCGCTGCACACAACATCTCCTTCGGTGTTGGCACAGTCAATGCTTTAGGAGAGGACATGAAAAAACATCGATATCTTGGAGCACTGATTCTTCTCTTGGGTGCGGGCTGCGCAGGTGAACCGCTTCAGCTCGAAGCGGATGGCTCGACGGACCTCGAAGCAACCGCAAGCGAATTCGTCGCCTGCGAGGATCGACACTTTCACTTTCAACGCATGACCGATGAGCTCGCGAGCGACGACCAGCTTCGTGAAGAAGCCGGATTTGACGTGGTCGATTCTTGTGATCGCGCACTGCAATTTGAAGAAGCGAGCTACGTGGTAGCGGAAATGCAAGAGCCCGAGGAGTCATACGATGACTTGCCAGAGTTTGATCCCGAAGGGGTAGAGCCAGACCCTGAGCATCACAACATCATGAACGGCTCACGGAGTGGCAAAGGCGGAGTTGTGCAGATTGGCGATTGCACCGGGGTGCTCATTAGTCCTCGCGCCATCCTGACCGCCGCCCACTGCTTCTCTGGCAACGCCGCCGACAGCTTCTGGCGCAACGTGAGCATTCAGCACTGGAACTATCAAGGC
Organism: Kofleriaceae bacterium; assembly: GCA_024762925.1. GTDB lineage: Bacteria > Myxococcota_A > Polyangia > Haliangiales > Haliangiaceae > NORP324. The sequence continues at coordinate 5,967 of JANTGM010000151.1, forward strand.
GCAACGCCCGTACGTTCAACGGCCTACTCGGGGCCTGTTCGCGTCAACCGCCACCCAAGCTACAACGGCACCGCTTCCAATGACGTCGCCATCCTGAAGCTACTGCCACCCAACAACTTCCCGAACTTTTCTGAGTCAGATCGACACCGCATATGGACTGGCTACCTGAGTACGCTCGGAAACATGTGGATGTATGGGCGCGGAGATGCGACCCATGGCGGCAGTGGCGACGGCGTCTTGCGCTACATGTCGTACAACGACAATTGGGCCAACGGAAACTACTTCATCAGTAACGCAGGCTACTCTCGTGCGTGTAAGGGCGATTCGGGTGGCCCTGTCATGGGCGTTGCGACCACCGGCTTTATGGCGGTTGCTGGCCTTCACGTGCAGAGCGAGAAAAAAGGCTCGAACAACTGCGCGCGACAGGGTGGAAAGCAACGCGCCGTCCGCCTGCAGCACAAGATTGACTGGATTGAAGACATGCTCGACATCAGCTGCCATGTCGCCAGCACCGGCAACTACGTCAAGTGCTGGTGAGTATTGCTGGTGAGCATTGCCCCCCGAATGAACACCGCGAACGACCCGGGCGTATTGCCCGGGTGAGCGGTAGAGGTGCCACCCGGATTTGAACCGGGGATACGTAGTTTTGCAGGCGGTTGGACTAGCAGAACTAAGAGTATGAATTTATTTAGCTTTCAGTCCGCGTGATTCCTGCCTGTGGGCAAAGGTTGGGCATCAGATTCCAATACTGATTGTCTAAAAGTCCACCTCAGTCTAGCCTCGGCTCCCCATGACCCCCACCAACTCATGCGTATTTTGTCAGGCGGTTGTCCCCGCAAGCAGTATGGAGATGACCGGACACGGATGGCGCCGTAATTCGTGTACCCAGCAATCGGAACTCGCCGCCCTTCAGAACAAGGGCAACATGGCGGAACACCTCACGCAGGACGAGCTGGCCAACATTGCGAGTAGTGCCCAAAAGGAAGTTGTCAGCGGAGCGCTACTCACCTTTGCAGGAGCCGCCGCAACCATAGCCAGTCTTGCAATTGGCTTTAGGGGCAAAATCGTCATCGCCTGTGCTGCCGCTTTCCTGGGAGGAATCTGTCTTCTCTTCCGTGGGGTGTCGGACAAGAGAGAAGCCCAAAGTGCGCAGAGTCAGTTTCCGAGTGCCCGCACAATGCAATCGTAGGACGCACCATGGACAGTAACTTAGAACAACAAATTCGTTTCGCCGACGCTCTCGGGAGCAGCTACTTCGCAACGCTCACAAGACTTCGCGAGTCGGCCCGACGCGGTGTAACTGGAAAGGTGGTCTACCTAGAGGAGACGTTGCAGTCAGCCGTGGGGGAAGCTGCGTCCACCGTTGAAGATTTTCTGGATGCAACTCGGACCGCAAGAGACACAGCAAAGAGCCTGGGGCTCGAACCCGGAACATCCTTCGAGCCCTTCGAAGCCCCCGCCCTAGAAGAAGAGAGCGAGTTCATCAGACTGGACGAGGCCCTGCAAGCTAGAGCCGAGCTACGTGGGTTGCAGAACAACTTCCCTGAGGTGAACTGGGCTGACTCGCTCAGCGACGTTGATACCGACCTATTCTCGTCAAAAAGAAAGAACCTGTACATCATGGCTGGCTCTGCAGTTGCAGTAGGCGGAGTGCTCGCAGTTTTCTATCCAATGGGTGCATTCATATTTGGAATGCTGGCTGTGATGCTGCTCGGCAAGCCGGTATTGCAAGAGATTATCTGGCGCAAGAGCTAGGTCACTGCGTGGATGACTCCGACTCGGGGTGCAATTCGACCACCTCGGCTACTGCCTCATCTATCTTATCCGTCATACGGTCAAAATCACGCCCCACCTGTCCGCGCTCGGCACCCTTGGGGTGTGCGGCGTCCGAACCTCTTTAATGAGCTTGCGCAGCTCTGGCGACCACCGGGCTGTAGTCTTGTCCAGGTAGAAGGAGGTGCCACCGTCTATCTTGAGCGCGGCGATACACCTTGGCGCTTGAGGCGTCGGCTGGGTAGCTCCTGACTGTGAGCACGGTTGCTCGCGTTGCTCGCACCGTGACCGCTTCGCGGTAGAAACACCCCCGCCTGCGTGGCCACTACGGCCAGAGTCACCCTGCGTTGCAGGCTGTCTCCCACTCGCTTGCAGCTCGCTCGGTTCTCGGAAATGGCACGCCCCTTCCTCGATGGCCGTAGTGGCCACTTGGCGAGGTGTTATAGGTGCCTCATCCGCGACAGTGGCATGGTCGAAGGTCTTAGGCACTAGCTTGCCCCCACTTCGTCATCACCGGCGAGCTGTAGGAATGCTCGGAGCGAATGCTCGGCACCAATCGATGCCTCCCAACCTTTACGGCCGCTAGGCGGTTTGTGTAGACCCAATGGTTCACAGTTGAGCGCGGAACCCGCGTAATGCAGGCCACCTCATCAAGCGTGTAGTGTTTCGGAATAGTCACGGCAGTAGTCCCTCTCTTTCTGAGAACTACTGTTACTGACGGCTAGGAGAATAATCCCCCTCAAATATCGGAATACTGAAGCCGGGCCTCAAGTCGAGAACTCTTGTCGCCAACGGTCCACCGTCGAAGCGCTGACATCTTCAATGATGCCAACAGTGGCGAGAGCAGCTTTTTGCAAGCCAAGCCCGCGTTCCAAGATATCCCGGTAAATCCGTGCGTCTGCAATGATGGAACTAAGGACACTTGCGCTCACTCCACACTCGATGGCCGCCATCTCCGTTGCCTCGGTTGCAGGTGCGCTTCTTCAATCCCATTGATATTCCCAATGCCCGTGGGCAAAGACGCCCGCACCTGCCGTGAACAGCCAGTCTCTACCGTGAACTTAGCGACAACCCCAAGCGAGAAAAGCCGCAAACATCTCAGGGATGTTCGCGGTTTCTCCTGGAGGTGCCACCCGGATTTGAACCGGGGATACATGGTTTTGCAGACCATTGCCTTACCACTTGGCCATGGCACCCATCGCGACTAGCGCAGGATACCTTTACCGCAAAGCTAGGCTGTGGGGCAAGGCGAAGCAGGGCTAAGCTTGCCTCATGAAGCGACGTGACGCGCTAAAACGCATGGGTGCCCTCGGTGCAGCTGCTGCCCTTCCGAGACTCCTGGGAGGCTGCGGCTGGGATGAGGCCGGCTCGAAAACCACAGGCATCACCCATCTGGTGGTGTTGTGCATGGAAAACCGCAGCTACGACCACTATCTCGGCGCTCGTGCAATGGAGGGGCTTGGCGGCGATGGACTCTCCGAAGGCATGCAGAATCCCACGCTCGCCGGCGGATCGGAGCCAATCTTTCACGAGACGGTGAGCTGCATACCCGACCCACCTCACTCCTGGGCCCAGAGCCGCGCCCAGTTTGGTGGAGGACAAAACGACGGCTTTGTAACGGAGTACCAGCGGCGTGTTGGAAGTGGAGTTGCCCCACACCCAATGGGCTACTTCAACCGCGAAGACATCCCGTTTAGTTGGGCGCTCGCCGATGCCTACGCCACAAGCGACCGCTGGTTCTCTTCGATTCTCGGCCCAACCTGGCCCAATCGCATGTATCTGCACTCTGGGCAAAGCGGTGGCCTCACAGAAAATGTCTTACCGACCAATGGTGGCATTGACTGGCCATCGATTCACCACCAACTCAATGACGCTGGTGTCGACTGGGCCTACTACTACCAAGACCTGCCCTTCGTGCCACTCTACAAGGACCTCAACATCGAAGGTCGAGTGCGGCGCGTTGTTAGCGACTTTTTTGAAGATGCGCGGAATGGGGTCTTGCCTCCTGTCACCTGGCTTGAGCCCAACTTCGATCTCAACGATGACCATCCACCAAGACACCCCATGCTCGGGCAACTTTTCATGTCCTCGGTCTACCAGGCCATGGCGCAGAGCCCGCACTGGGAAAATTGCCTTATCGTAATCATGTATGACGAGCACGGTGGCTTCTATGATCATGTGCCTCCACCAAGGGCTCCCGATTCGCGTGCACTTGCAGGGTTTGATCAATTGGGATTTCGGGTCCCAGCGTTTGTCGCCGGCCCCTATGTGAAAGAGGGCTACGTAAGTTCCCAGGTTCGCGATCACTGCAGCGTGCTTCGTCACATCACCGATCTCTACGGCCTCTCCCCGCTCACAGAGCGCGTTGCTTGGGCTCCAGACCTGCTTGACTTCATTGACCTCGAGAGACTCAAGGCGGGGACGCCCAGGCCACCTATCGCAATGCCTGAGGTGTTGGTCGATGAAAGTGAGATCACCTCCGCCTGTGCCCGGATCATGCCCAGCCAACCAGAATTGGCCGCCTTAGCGGACGCTGGATTCTTCGCTCCCGAGCACGATAGGCGGGCACATCGCACCGAGGATGCCCGTGAGCTACTGAGGATTGCTGCGGAACTCGGCGCTGGCCGGCTTCGGACCTAGCCTCGCCTCTGTGGTAATTTCCTCGCTGTGTGTTGAATCTTCCGCCGCTTTGGTGAGTCGATTCTTCTGCAATCGGAACGCGCCAAAAAAGAGCGCAGGAGAGCCACCATGAAAAACAGCGTCATTCTGGCCGCCATCTTGGCGGTCGGCACAGCAGCCCCAAGCATCGCCTCGGCCCAATACAAGAACGAGCGCGTCGTTGTCACCATGAAGGTCGACAGCTGGACGCCTCATGAGGGCACCGCTGGCACTTTGGTCACATTGAACGGCACCGGATTCACGAGACGCACAAGTGTCTTGGTTGGCGGCCGAGTGGTTCGCCCCACCAAGATGGGCGCTCGCGCGATTTCGTTTCGCATACCAGCCAATGCGGGTGATGGGCAGATTCTCCTTCGCAAGAGCGGAGTGGCCAACGACTATGTGGTTGGCAACTTTGCGCTCTGGACCGATCCAAACGTAGCGGGCTTTGGACCAGCGTCAGGGACCTATGGCACTCGAGTCGCCATCCGTGGTCGCAACTTCTCCAAAACCGACCAAGTGTGGCTGGGGCAGCAGAGCCTGGCGATCGAAAGCTGGACGCCAACATCCCTTGTCGTCACGATTCCCGATGGAGCAACCAGCAACTACTTCACGGTTCGCAATGCCCGCAACGTCGAGTCGCGAAGTCGGCAACAGTTTCGCGTTGTGCAGCCGGCTCCCTACATTAGTGACTTCGCTCCTCTGGGCGGCGCCCCAGGCAGCACAGTGCGAATTCGGGGTGGCAACTACGGAAACGACATCGCAGTGAGCTACGGGCGACTCCCAATGCCCATTCGCAACAGAGGCAACGGATGGATCGAAGTTGTGATTCCGGCAAACGCCAGGCGCAGCGACTCCATCTACATTCGCAGCCGACGTGGCAACGTGCAAAGCGCTGCTCCCTATGCCCTGAGCTTGCCTCCCGTCATGGGCAGCTACTCGCCAGGCTGGGGTACCGTGGGAACCCGAGTTACGCTCAACGGGCGCAATTTCGGCGCCAATGACAGAGTTTCTCTGAACGGCAAGAACTGCCACATCATTCAGATTACCGGCAACCGCATCACGGTAGAGATACCCCAAAACGCCCAGTCCGGTGCTTTCGAAATCCACCGTGGTAACCAGAGCATCAAAGCAGCAACGCGCTTTGACGTCGCCTACGCACCCATCATCTCCAACTTCAGCGTCATGGGTGGAGCGCCCGGAACGCGCGTTGTCATGAACGGGCAACACTTAACTGGCGCCAAGCTCTACCTCGGAAATACCCAGATTCGTCCTTCATCAGCAACCCCCAACCAGTGGCAGTTCACGATTCCCGCCCGGGCAACCACCGGCAAATTTCGCCTCACAGGACGCGCAGGGCAAGCCAACTGGGGAACGCCGTTTGAGGTGTGGAACTTCCCAAAGATCACCCGCATGTCTCCGGCTCGCGGTGCTGTTGGCAGCACGATCAGCCTTTCAGGCTCCATGCTCGCAAACGCACAGCGCATCTTCCTCGGAAGCGTTGAGCTGCCTATCGTCTCACGTTCAGCGAACCAACTGGTCGTTCGGGTTCCCCAAGGAGCTCAGTCAGGTGCAATCACGTGGACGGCCTACAACAAGCGCACGCCAACCCGCTGGCGCTATGACGTTCTTCGCGCTCCTGTCCTCACAAGCTACAGCCCAATGGAGGGAGCTGCCGGTACGCAAGTGACCATCTCTGGCCAGGGCTTTGATCGGAGTACACGAGTTCGCTACGGCAACACCCCCGCTCGCGTTACTCGGTGGGAGCCAGGTCGCATCACCGTCGAGATTCCTCGCAATGCTCGCAGGAGTGACTACTTGAGCGTTGACAACGCGGGCGGTGGCGCGAGAGCCCGCACACCGTTTGGGCTTCTCATTGCCCCTGCTGTCACTAGCTGGTCGCCGCGCAGCGCAAAACCTGGCATGGAAGTAACACTTCGAGGAACTGGATTGGCCATGGATACCACGGTGCAAATTGGCGGTATGGCGGCAAAGGTTCTTCGTGTCGGCCCCCAAGGTCGCAACGCGGTTGTGTCGGTTCCAGGTCTCGGGGCCGGCAGCTATGACGTGACCGCACAATACCGCGGCTTGCGTTCCATTGCTCGCAAACGCTTTCAGGTTGATGGGTGGGCCCAAGTGCAATCCTTCAGCCCCGGTCACGGCCAAATCGGCGATACCATCATGCTCTCAGGATCAGGGCTCTCTGCAGCTCGCATCTTCTACGGAAATATTGAGCTGCCCATCTCTCGCACCGACCGCCGAGGCCGAAATCTTTGGGTCACGATTCCCGATGGCTGCGCCGGCAAGAGCCAGCTCACCGTTGTCGATGGGCAAAACCGTGCACTGAGCGCAGGCTGGCTGCAGATTGACGCTCCAACACCGCCACCGACGGTTCGTGATCACCGAGGTAAGAAAGGCCCCAAGGTCCGAGACCATCGACGGCGCAAGGGCAAGAAACGACGACGCTACTAGCTAGTTTCCGTCCCGCTAGGGACAAAAACTAGCTAACGCTTGCGAGCAAGCGTGGTGTTTCGCGCCTTCGGCGCTGTGGTCTGGTGTTCCAC
>JANTGM010000152.1 GCA_024762925.1 Kofleriaceae bacterium
AGGGAGTTTGCTGGGGCAAGCGACCGAGGAACAACGAAGAAGACTGGCTGAGCCAGTCTCTCCAGCGGGCGAGAAGACGAGTGAGCGCGTTCTATATGAGCACTGTCTCAACCGCAGCCGAAGAGCATGGTGCCAAGGCTTTGCTCGCAGGCGGAGGCTTCTACAGATTATAGAAATACGTGAGCTTGATCAGAAAGACTTCATCGGCGGTACCCGCCCGAAGGCCCGAAACAGCGAGGCGGTTTTTCTCCCGGTTATGACGTTGCGCTCGCGTGTAGACCGCGATGATCGTAGTTCCTGGTGTGATTTCCCATCGGGTCACCAGGTTTGTATTCAGTGTCGCAAACGAGAAGCTGCCATCGTCACTTTCATCGGATGCAACAGTATCTCTTCTTCGCAAGAACGGGCGAGCGCCAGTTAGACTGTCGATGCTGCGATAGTCGTGGAACTCACCGCCAGCCGCGAAGACTTGCATGTAGCCTTCGAAACTAAGACTTGTACTGAGTGCCCAATTCACTCTCGCGGTGATATTTAGGCTCTGGCTGTCTTGAAGGGCGAGAGTATAGTCGCGAATCTGAGAGCGGCGCCAACAGCTGCCATCGTCCGCCGTACATGTGACGACTCTGAGTTGGCCACGCTTCATGGAGAGATTGGTTTGCAGCGTCATCTCGAGCGGAGGTGTCGGTCGAACAGAGGCGAAGGCGTAGGCTCCTGCGACGCGTAGCTCACTGGTCGGGCTCACAAGGTAGCTGGCTCCGGTCCCACCGCGAACATCGCTTCGAGAATCGCTCGCTAGGTCGAAGCCGGCTCGCAGCTCGTCGCTCCTTTCGAAAAAGGCACCGTCTAGAGACTCGCGAGAGGTGAAACTGCCCGGAGGTTTGTATTCAAAGACCAAGTCTCCCCGCCAGAAGCTCTTTGTGAGTGCGGACGCCTCTGATCGGAAGCTAAGATTTTTTCTGGTTCCATCAAAGGCGTACTGGCTGCGGGCTGTGAGTGAAAACTGTCCACGCTGAAACCACAAGAACTCCTTCTCGTGCCGGTATGAGTTGCTGGAGAGAAATTCGTGATAGTCCCAGTCGTTCTCGAATCCAAGCGCATCTACGTCAAAGCGCGGCGATACCCAGCGGTATCGGCCGTAGAGACGCAGTGCTCCTCCTGCTTTTGAAGCGCCGAACTCCGCCGCTGAGCCCAGATCGCGCGGTCCAACAATGGTGCCATCAAGCCGGGTGAGTTCTCTGCAATCCGTTCGCCCTTCGCAGTTGGCGTCCCCTTCCTCGTATGTGTCGCCTCCTTGACGATGAGCCGTAGCTACTTGGAAGTAGGCACGGATCATTCCATCGCTTCGCACCCAGCGTCCGTCGATGCTCTCGGCGTAGGAATCGTGGTTCGCTTCGGGATCCTGGCTTTCTCCGAACCGCGTCACGCCAGTGGCTGCCATGCCGAGGTAGGAAGAGCCGCCCAGCGAGTACTTGGCGCGAGCTACGCTGTAGTTTCTCGGTGGTGCTACCTCAACATCGCGTCCCCCAGCACCATCGTCGATTGTGACAATCTCGGGGCCGGTGAAAGCACTCAGCGTGTTTAAGGAAAGTTCTGAGCCGATTCGCCCGCTCAGTCTCAAGGCTCCGTAGGTCGGAACCGCCAGCGGTGCAGTTACGATGTCGTATTCGGCCCCATCGTCCAAGACAATGGAACCGCCAGCGCCAAAACGCGTCGTGCGCTGGCCAATGCGTCTCGAGTTAATCAGACGCACATCCGTGTTGAAGAGACCTGCGCCGCCCAGGAAAAATGGACGCTTCTCGGGAAAGAAGGCCTCGAAACTCGTCAAGTTGAGCACCACCGGATCCGCTTCGACTTGCCCAAAATCGGGGTTAATCGTCGCATCAAGCGTGAGTCCCTCGGTGATTCCAACCTTCGCATCGAGTCCTGCACTGGCACCTAGATCGTCCTCGCCCGAACCCAAAAGGGCAGTGCCGCCGCTCGCAAGACTGGATTCAACTTGCGTCACGACGAATGGGCGAAGCTCGACGATCCGCTTTGGCTTGATGCCGTCAAGGCCCTGGATGTGTCCCGCTCGACTTAGGGTGCCACTGCTCGCCCTCGGTATGTAGACCCACTGAACGATCTCGCCGAGTCGGCGAATGCCGCGCTTCACGTTGAATCCAAACTCTGGATTCTCGGAGCTGTGGAACCGAAGGATTGACAAGGGAATGGCGATTTCTGCGCTCCAGCCAAAGGAGGTGATGGCCGCCTTGCCAAGCCACACAGCATCCCAGTCAAAGTTTATTCGCGTGTCGTCATGAATCTCCCCATCCGCGATGACACCTGCAGCATTGATTCGAAACCAGTATCCCGTGTCATGGTTGTGGCGGGTGTCTAAGAATAGTTCCACAAAGTCGGCATCGATTCTGCTGTCCCGGCGAGCAAGTCTGGCGGAGACTTTGGATGGTTCCGGATCGTGCGCTTCAACGCCGACATACAGGTAGTTGTCGTCAAATGCTGTGCGCACCGTGGTACGCATTGACGGGGCTGCACCATCGATTGGCGTGTTTTGCCGAAACCTATCGTCGGGCGTAAGGCTTTGCCAGATGCCCTCTACGAGATGTCCGTCGATGGTGGGGGCCGATGTTGCTCGCTTCGCTGTGAGGGACTTATTCCGACCTTCGCCCTCGATGCCCGCGCTCGCTCGCTCCGTGGTGCTGAGGATTGCGCAGAGGACGACCGTTGCTACTAGAGCGTATCTCCTCATAACCAATGACCGAGTATGAGGGCCCGAGCTGCAAGAAGGTCGAGGAGCGAGAGCGCAGGCATAGAGGCTCTACGGCAAGGTTTCACAACTCCGAGATGCGCCGCAGATCGGCACTCAGACGACCGAATAGGTTGCGAGATACGCTCTAGCCATCTGTATGTCGAGCAAACCACGAGGTGTCTAGAGCTGAAACGTGATGGACGAACGGAGTGCCGTGTCGAGCCTCTTCACGTTGTCGGGCTGTCGTGAGTCATAGGCAATCGTAAACGAGGTCGTATAGGAGAGCCTCTCGGTAATCTTGAACGTTAGCTGACTCTCGCTGAGGAGACGGATGTCGCTCGCACCGGTGAGCCTGGGCTGGATATACACCGACTCCGCGATCTGAAAGCGGTCTTTTGCCTCATAGTGTCCTGTTAGGTAGGTGGAATTCCTGTGTTGAACATCCGTGACGCCAGCATCATCGAATTCGTCATCTCGGAGTTTTTCGTATTCGAGCATGTACGAGACGCCAAGGTCTAATGCATAGGACTTGCCATCGACTATGGTTATCATGGGGCCAGCGCCAAGCAATGCCCGCAGATTGAGTCGCTTGATGTCATCGAAGGTGTGCTGAGCAAAGACTTCCCCGAGCAGCCTGTCAGAGACCGTGTAGCGGTAGCGAATGTGCTCAAGGGTGTTTGATATGATCGTCGAGCCAGCGCTCGTCTTGCGGTCACCGCGCATCATGCCGATGACGAGGTGATCCCCGGCCCGGTATCGCGCTAACGGGGTGGCACTGAGAAAGAGGTAGTCGACGTTTCCTTTGCGCCAATCCGCCGATCCGCTAATCGCACCACTGAGTCCTTCATCCGCTTCGGTCGCCAGAATGCTCTGCATGTTGTAGATGCCCGCTGTCGACTCCGTTGGAACAAGAAGCGCAGCGAGGACAATGAACGCGACGAGGAACGATTTGTGCGGGCGCAAGAGCATCGAGAGGCGTCCATAGCATACGTGGATCGTTGTCAGAAAGTTCCCTCAAGAAGCACGCGTAGTGTCTTTAGACCGCGGAGTTCGGGAGCCATGAGGAGCGGGCCAAAGGTGACGTCGTATTCTGCCTTGAGGCGAATGCGCTTGCCCACCCATCCTTCGACTCCGAATCGCCCACCGCTGCGAAACGCCGTGGTGAGGTCGGCCAAGTACTCAGAGAGGAAGCCATAGCGACGTCCATAGAGTTCCGCACTCCCTCGAAAGAGGCGAGCCCCCGGTGAGTAGACAAGGTTGAGCCCACCTTCCCAAAATGACTCGACACCACTTGCGGCCAGGGTGGTGGGAAGTGCGTCGGGGGAGCCGGGCACACCAATCGGCCGCTTTTCGTCCCCGAGGAAGTATCGTCGCCCTGTGACTGCGGTGCCAACTCGGATTGCGCGCCGCACCTGCACTTCGAGCGCGGCACCAGCTTCACCATAACTGGACGAAAATGACGATGCCTGCTCAGTTGTGGGGTTGTGGCCGTCGAGTGCTCCGCCCCCTCGAAGTAAGAGGTCGATGTTGCGCAGAAGCACCGTGCCATACCGAAGGCTCAGGTGGGTCCTCGATAGCACCGGGCTAAGATCCAGGTAGCGCCTTGGGTCCGAGTTGTCTGCAGAGCCTGGCGTAATCTGAGCGAGGCCGAAACTCCAATCAGAGCTTGTGCGCCGATGCACCTGCAGGTTTACGGTCGTTACTTCGGAAAGGCGTGCTGCCACCGAAAGACTTGAGCGCGCCATTTTGCCATCCAAAGTTCGCACAGAGCCGCCTATGAGAACATCGCGATTCCATCGCACCGCAAGTCCTGTTCGAAAGTGACTCTTAGCGTCGAAGCGCAGTGCATCGGTGGAGAGCACAATGGGCCAACGTCGCCATTCGTAGAGGTCTGCTCGCATTCGCCAGCCAGCCACCTCGCCACCACCAAAGTACGTATTGTCGAGCCCTACTAGGCTTGAGCGCTGCCCGCCGAAGACGCTTAGGCGCAAGACTCGTGTGTGATAGCCGAGCGTGATGCCGTCAAACTGAAACGGAGAGATTCCATACTGGAAGCTCCGACCTGCGCGAACGTGCAAGGGTTTGAGAAATCGATGTTCAAATGCGTCATCAACTTCAACATAGCCGCTTCGCACGATAGGCTGAGAAAAATTCCGATCGTAGAGCGAGGGCAACGCTGTACTGTTTTGCGAGAAGGATTGGTTGTATCGGAAGTGGGCCGCAAGGTAGCTGTTTAGGCCATCCATACCCAATCCCCGACTTCCTAGCACTGCATCACCGAAGCTGTAGATGCGCAGGCGTTCATAGTCGTCGTTTTCGTCGAGCGACTCTCCTGAGAGTCGTGGCTTGCTGCTGGGCTGGCCGCCATCAAGCCCCATGCCGAGGTTGAAACGAAGGATCAGTCTTTCGGAGAGCGGCTGGGGTGGGGGCACAACGTCCTGCTCTAGTTTGTAGCGGACAAGACGATCGAGGTCGCCATCCTTAAGTGCAAGTGCTTCCCCTTTTGGCAGGACAAGAATGCCGTCTGATTCGCCCTCGCTAGCCGGTTCTTGCGAGGAAACTCGCCACGCTGAAGCACGCATTTGTAGGCTTCTAGGACTCGCTCCCTCTGGAAGTCGAATCGGTACGTCTGCATGCAATGGCCCCATTTCGAGTATTATAAGGGCAATAATGAGAGATGTTCTCAAAATGCGTCGCCTCGGTGGCAACCCGCACCACTGCAGTCGCGAGCAACTTGATGACAGGTCACACAGGCTCGCAAGTTCAATACGGCCAGGGTTCCATGGCCGCCTCCGCGAAAGCTCAGGGACGGGAAATGACTGCGCGGCGGGGTGCTGTGACAGGCGACGCAGAAGTCAACTTGGTGGCAGGTAGTGCATCGGTCAGGCTGCGTCACAGCTTGTGGCCCATGGTCGTATTCACGCCATGTCACCACATGATCGCGAGGCTCCATGACCTGGTGGCATTCGTCGCATGTGTTGCGCCGATTGCCAGACACCATCGTGTGGCAACGTGCACATGCGGCCGACGGCCGATCCGCATCGGCGGCATGGTCTCGCCTAAACGCTTGGGTGTGGTTGGCGGGCCTCTCGGTTGCCGGCATGTGTGAGCGCGGTGCCAGCGCGCTAAGCCCTGCGCTCTTTGTCGCATGACAAGTCTCGCAGCGGCTCATGCGCCTGGTTGGAGGCACACGCTTCTCATCGTTGTGGCAGTTGACGCACACCTGCATCTCGCGTCTCACTTGGCGTTCTCCACCATCAGTTGTCGCGGTTGATTCATGGCATGTCGCACAGCCGATTCTCTTTCCGCGACGGTCGTTGCGATGACTGCTGTGACGAAAGTGCAAGTCGCCAGTTATGAATTGCCTTGCACGCGCTCGCTCTTGGCCGGCCTGGTGGCACCCATCGCAGGCGGTCATGATTGGACTGCCTGGCAGCGCAGCCTCTGGGGCATGACATCGCGCGCACGCTGCATGGGACGGGCGGGAAAGTTCCGAAGCCTCCAATGAGTCTTGCGTGCTAGGCAAGGCATGGCAGTCGGTGCAGCTAATGTGAAACCCGAGCCGCTCTTCCATTAGCGATGCATCTAGGTGTCTCGCGTGCGAGAACGCGACTGCTTGTACCCGTGGACCGGCTTGGGGAGGATAAGGCACCAAGCTTGAGCGCGGACCAGCCTCGGTCTGAAGGCTCTCATGACACAAGCCGCAGAGCGTGGTGGCTTCACCCTCAAAGTCCGCTGCATGACAGTCTTTGAGCGCACAGCTTGCGTGAGAATTCTCTCCGGGACGTGGTGGCCTCTGTTGGCCGGGTGCTTGAGCTGTGTGGCAAAACTCGCAGGGCTTTGCCGTGTGCGACTGGTGAGGAAATCGCAGTGGCGTGACAATCTCTGCTTGCGCCATTTCCGAGGTTGGCTTTGCCTGGCAAGCCACGGCGATGCCTACGGTCAGAATGAGAATACCTCTCAGTGGCCATCGTCGCCACTCTCGTGCCACTAGCGCATCTCTCGCAGCCGTCGCTTGGCCATCTCGTATTCAAAAAAAAGCACCATGCTGCCACGTACGACTTCCTCCAAGAGTTGTCGCGCAAGCTCTGGATGCGCACTCTCCGGCCCGAGCACGGCCCGGTAGTACAGGAGTTCGGCTCGGCGACCTCGTGTCGTTGCTTGCGCCTCAAGCTCGGCCTCGTCGCCTTCGCCCAGCGCGAATTTCGCCAACCTCACTGACCAGAGTTTGCCCTCAAGGGAACGCAGGTAGTTTGTGGCGTGATAGTCTGGTTCAAGGCCCAACCGCTTTGCCTCCGCGAGAATCCAAAGGCTCATGTAGATCTTGTAGTACTGTCCAAGATCGTGATGTCCCAGCGCGTCGAGGTAGACGTCCTTGGCAAGCCGGTATCGGTCATGGCCAATAAGAAAAGCGACGATATCTGCGTGGTCGGAATCGCTTGGAATGTTTCCGAGTGCCTTTAGGAACTCCCCCATTGCTTCCTCGTCCTTGCCAAGAAGAAAGATGAGCTTGCCGATTTCCAGTCGAGCCTCGGCCTCTCCATCTGGGGAGAGCTCGTACTTGCTCAAGATTCCAAGCCAGTCTGCAAACGCCAACTGTCGTTGCGCCTCGCCGGCCTCCGCTCCATTCTTGCCCTCCAACGCTTCCGCGGAAAGCCTGCGCAGCTTAGCGCGTCGGAACAAGTCGTTCACATCGCTCTGGGGCATGGCCAGGGCTTTTGCGAAGTGGCTCTGGGCGTCTGAGAATTGTTCTTGCCGCAGCGCGATGGTGCCGAGGAACTCATACGCTGAGAAGCTGGGCCGAAGCTGCAGCGAGCGCGCAAGGTATTGGTGGGCTTCGCTGAGCTCCCCCAGACTGACAAGCCCACGCGCCATTGCAGCATACGCACTTGCCAGGTCAGGCTCGAGTGGCCGGTTATCTTTTGCTGCTGCCTTGTGAAGTGACTCAAACGCTCTTAGCAGGGACAGAGCAGCGTTTGGTCGGTCAGCAAATGACAGCTGGCTCACCCGACGCTCGTAGAGAGCGGCCAATGCTTGGCTCGCTTGGTGCTGCTTTGGGTCCAACGACAGTGCTTTGCGGAAGAACCGAATCGCGAGCAGCGTGTTGCCGACCGATTCGGCACTCTCACCTGCACAGACATACGACATCGCCGCTTCTGGATAACGAGAAATCGCCTCACGACAAATCGCAAGGGCAGCATGCACATCGTCCGGATCCTCCCGAAAGCTTGCAGAGAGAAGTAACCATGGAGTTGGATTGTTGCTCATCATGGCAGCATTGACTCGCTTGCGAAGTTTGGCGTCATCTCCAATTCCGCTGATCTCAGCGATCGCACCAGCGGCTTCCTGCAAGCGTCCACTCTCAGCCAGAACGCGCACTACGTTGTGTGTCGTGGTCAGAACACTTGGACCGTGCACACTCAGGATCTGGTGGGTATCACCGCTCGTTCGGCGAAATGCCGACTTGATTGCATCTTGACGATCTCTATAGAGCCTCACGAGTCGGTCAACGGCATTCTTCGTAGGAAGAAATCGTACCGTGCGTTCCAGAATCGAAATCGGGCGTGCATGCACGGCACCTGGTCCATGTTCCAAGACTGTGAGTTCATCGCCATAGCGAAAGATCTCATCGATGTCGGCGAGATGCTGACGTTGCATTTCAGGTTGCATGCAGAGCTTTGCAAAGAGCGCCGCCGAAGCTTCAAAGTCTCCACCTGACTTGGCAAACGTCTTGCGAATCGATTCTGCGACCGGCACAAGGGCGACGAACTCCGGATCGTCGTGGGCTGCTGCCAGCTCAGATGCTTGCCACAAACCCAGCAGCGCTTTGAAATGCACAAAGGCTGTTTGGCGTTCCCCCTGTCGGAGAGCTATCGCAATGCGACGCCCATACTCGGCTACCAGCGCTGTCCTCTGAGCCGCACGGTTTTTTGCCGAGATCGGCATGGCATCAAAGACAGCGCGGACTTCAGAGAGGTCGTCATCAGCTGCCAGCTCATACGGAGCATCGACGCGGCCGAGCTGTCCTGGAATTTTCGCGCGCGGGGAACCGCCACAAGCCACGAGTAGGGCAAACACGAGGGGCGCAATCCACTGGATGGGCCTTGCACGTGTTTCAGAACCAAGCCCCATGTTGACAAGAGTAGCGAGAATGTTGGTCGATTGGCAGCGATTGGCGTCAACGAGACGGCGATGTGGGCGCGAAAGTTCGCTAGCGTTGGCCTGTGTCGTTCCTGCGTGCCCGAGATTCGAGTTTTGGCCGCCCACACCTTGGGCAAAGGTGGCGTGCATTGCGTGCTTCGCCTTTGGTGCTTGGACATCGCGGTGACAGTGCGAACTACCCAGAGAACACCATGGTGGCCATGGCTGGAGCTATGAGTGCGGGCGCAGATGGCTTTGAGTTGGATGTGCGCCTCTGTAAGAGTGGTGAGCTTGTCGTGTTTCACGACGAGGATTTGCAGCGGCTCTGTGGAGACCCACGTCACATCGCACAGCTCACGTTGGAGGAGTTGCAGGACATTCGCGTCGCAGATCAAGGAATCCCCACACTGCTGGAGGTGTTGCAGGAGTTCCCAGATGCAATGGTGAACATCGAACTGAAAAAGCATCCGATGCGTCAGGCGCTCGCGCTGGTTCAAGGGTGTGCTGGAGTGGTTCAACAAACAGGCTCGCTAGGCCGGGTCTTGGTCTCTTCTTTCGATCCACGGCTTCTTCTCATGCTGCGAGTACTCGACCCCAATCTGGCGAGAGGACTGCTCTCAGCGGAGGAACAAGGGCTTCCCCTGCGGCGGGGTTGGCTAGCCAGAGGCCTTGCTCCTAGTGCCGTTCACCCAGAACATGTCTTAGTAACGGAGGCCCGCATGAAGCACTGGCGAAAGCGGGGCCTGCGGGTTCACACGTGGACCGTTGATGATCCTATGAGAATTGCGGCATTGGCCCAGATCGGAGTTCACGGTATCATCTGCAATGACCCTGCGGCAGCGATCAGGGCACTGGCGTAGCACCGAAACAAGAAAATCCGGCGGCCACGGGAGTCGTGACGCACCGGATATGAGGGGAGGGACTTAGAACGTGTTGCAGCTAGGAGCGCCGGTGGTTGGCTCACCATTGCCTGGGTCATCATCGCCACGAGCCCAGACTTCAATTTCGCTGATGTCATGCCGTCCACGCCCAAAGAATGAGCCACAATCTCCTGATAGGAATTCGATTGCCATGCGCTCAGCTCGGGGGTCACCAATGCTTGGGACGATGGTCTGATCGGAAGTTCCGTCGGAGACCACTCCAACAATCGTCCAGCCATCGCCATAGACATAAGCGCCACCAGCAGCCCAACTCCAAACGATTGGGTCACCACTTTGCGCATCATCATTCAGAAGAATTCGGTAGCTCTCCATCGGACAATCCGCCTTTGTCTCGATGTGGAATTGCTGAATCGCAAGCCGGTCATTTAGCTCAACGACCATCCAATCAGGCTCGTTAAGGTCGTTAAAGACTTCGATGTGTCCACTTGAGTCGCCATCGACAAGCGAGCTGAAGCTGCCTTCCTCAATGAAGACGGTATGAGCATCGATCGTGGCGCCAGAAGCAATGTTGCTAAAGCCTGGCTCTGGATTGGGATTTGGGTCGGTACCTGGAGCATCGCCGCTCTGACGAATATCAACGAGAACAGGGGCGGAATAGTCTCCATTTACGTCCACCGCTTCGAACTTGACGGTATTGGTGGTGTCCTTCATGAGGATGACATCTACACAGAAGTCTCCTGTTGCACCGAGTTCTGCTGTGAACTGCCCACCGCCTGGAGTTGTGTAAAGCAGAGTGCCACCAGCCGGGCCGTGACCGGTCATCGGTACCGACGTCCAATAGGTAGAGGCGTCAGGAGGGTCAACTTCAAGCCGAACTTCCTCAATAACGTCATCTCCACCATCGGGCTCAACGGGATCATCCATTCCGACACCCTCAGCAGAACAGGCAGCGAGGGCAGACATCAGGAACAGTGTGATGGCGTTCTGGCTCATGCTGCCTTGCTAATGCGACTGGCGTGCCAGTCTTGTGGGGCCTGGAAGTGTCTGAGAATAGGTAGTCACCTTGGTCCTTGGCCAATCCTGTCTGGTCTCTATTCCCCAGCAAGGGGGGTAGTAGAGTAGCCACTTGCCTTCTCTAAGTGCCTAGTACAAAAGGGGATCTGGCGAATCTGAAGTCGGTATGCTTCCTGCTATAAAGGAAACCATGGTCCGACACGCCTCAATCTTCGTCATCGCACTCGCCACTTGTGGCATGGGGCTCTCAACGCTGGGCCTAAGTGGTTGCGGACCGGAAGCAACCGAAGAGACTGAGCCGGGATTCATTCTGCTTCAGCCCAAACTTGACTCGGTCTCCCCCAACGCAATCACCTTGGGTGACACGGTGACTGTGGTTGGCAAAGACTTTATTGAGGCGAAAGACGGAACCATGTCCCTGCTCCTCGATGGCGAGTACACCGATTCGGAGGGGGTTGCCTATGACTTCGTTGGTGAGATTCAACTCGATGTAAAGAACAGCAGTATCGCAGAGTTTGCATTTGAAGAGATTTTCTTTCACCCAACCCGCGACAAGATCGGAACCTGGCGAGGATCAGCCGCGCTCGTGAGCCGTGCCCCAAACCGCGATGACATCACAACTGAAGACGAGAGCTGGTCAACCGACAAAGACGTGAGCTTGCGCATTGAACCTTCCGTCATGCTCTCTCGCCTGCGCAGTGCCGATGACGCAAGCTGCTCAGCTGTGACCTTCGCGACCAATTCCAACAACAACATTGAGCTTGGCTTCAAGGCGATTGGCCTTGGTGAAGCAAGCGTCGAGCAACCGTGGACTGTTCGCATGAGTTTCGTGAGCCCCGATGTTGCCGTTCGCTATGTGGTCCCAGATGCGTTTGATTTCTGGCCCATCAACGGTCCGCTTGACGACAGTGTTTCAACACTTGTTGGCGAAGGCACTCACCGGGTCGAGTTTGAAATCGACTCTGGTGACAACATCATCATCGATCCAACTCGGACCGCACGTCGTGTGAAGGTCTCCCCCCCAGTGACCATTGGCCAAGAGCAGTACAGTGAAGTTGTCTTGGGCACCTTGCTTGCCGGTGAGGTAGCAGAGGGTGGCAAGACAACGGCAAACTTCGTTGTTGAGGTGGAGACCAACGATGGTCGCAGCCTGCGGCGTCTTGTAACCATGGACATCTGGTCCGAAATCGAGATTGGTGTCTGGAATGGCTCTGAGCAGATTGCTGAGCGGTATGAAGCACACGCCGTTTCGGGCTGCATTCCTGGAGGACAGATTGGCCGACAGCTAACGTACTCTGAAGGTGAGACTGAGACGCGAGAGCGCTCCATTGACGTCAAGTGGAACGCGGCCGTATCGAGTGGTCTTGGCTTCACGGTTGGCGTGTCAGCATTTGGTCTGTCATCAGAGCAGAGCTGGTCGCAGAGCTTTGGAGTTGATGTCACCGAGGGTATTTCAAGCTCCACAAGCACGGAACAGAACATTTCTGTACAGCTTCTGCCTGGCTACTTTGGTATGAGCTATCGTCAGCTTGAGCGACTTGAGCGCAAGGTTGACGTCATCTATCACAATGCATGCGGCGAGAGCGGCACAGTAGGTGAAGCAGAGCTAACGAACTGGAACTTTGCCTTTGACGTAGCTCAGGGTGGCGAGTGTCCTCCTCCAACCAACCTACCACCTGCTGAAGTCTTCTAGGAGTCTTCAGCAGGAACCCGCATGACACGCTACAATTGTGTCATGCGCAGCTACTCCGTTTTCTCGCTTTCTCTTACGTTGGCAGTGGGCCTTGCGGTTGGTTGCGGGAAGGGTAAGAAAAATACTAAGAGCGAGGAAGCTAGCCTTGTTTGCGAGTCTGATGACGAGTGTGAGGCTGGCTGGGTCTGCTTGGATGGTGAATGTGCCAATGCAGCATCTGGTGCCATCTACACTGATCCCGCAAACTCCGTGACCCCGGACAAGGTCAAAGGTCAGATCGAGAAGATTCAGGAAAACTCTCAGAAACGCGCTGATGAGATTCTTGAGGGGCTCTAGTGTGCGGCTCAGAGGAATAGAAATGTGCTGGCGACGGGAGCTCGTTCTTTGACAAGGCGCGAAGGACGACCTTGCTGGGGCAAGGAAGGATC
>JANTGM010000153.1 GCA_024762925.1 Kofleriaceae bacterium
CTCAGATCCTTCCTTGCCCCAGCAAGGTCGTCCTTCGCGCCTTGTCAAAGAACGAGCTCCCGTCGCCAGCACATTTCTATTCCTCTGAGCCGCACACCTAGTGCCGAATGGCCCAGCCACGAATCACAGGCCGAACGATCTGAGGCCCAACTTGCATCCGAGTGTGCTCGAGTTCGCCAATTTCAAAGCCGCCATCGATGATGACGCGCTCCGTATCACGCACCACCTGACAACTCGCCGACACAAGCCCCCAAAGTGGTTGGTAGCGATGTTGTCGCTTACGGTTCTTCGCATCGTGAGGATCGAGGATGTGCTCAACAAAGGCCAACTTGCCACCGGGGCGAAGCACTCGGTGCAACTCAGAGAGAACCTTGGC
The DNA here is from genome assembly GCA_024762925.1 of Kofleriaceae bacterium. Taxonomy (GTDB): domain Bacteria; phylum Myxococcota_A; class Polyangia; order Haliangiales; family Haliangiaceae; genus NORP324. The sequence continues at coordinate 377 of JANTGM010000153.1, forward strand.
CGGATCGCGCACCGAACACAGCACCAGGGTCGCCACCGCCCAGTCAAATGTCCCGTCGTCACAAGGCAGTTTCTCGCCAAAGGCCTTCGCCAACTCGGTATTCGGGGGAGCCGCGATGGTGTGACGCTTGAGCTTGCGCTCGGCAATCGCGCGCATGTCATCGCTGGGCTCCACGGCCAATAGGCGCAAGACGCCCGTGCCATAGTGAGGGAAGTTGGCGCCTGTGCCTGCGCCAATCTCGATCACCTCACCTGTGACATCTGCCAACGCCTCACGGCGCCACTTTGCAAAGTGCTTGCGCTCCGCCCCACGAAGGGCGAAGTCATACACCTTGGAAAGTAGCCAACTCATGCGCTCCTAGAGCGCTTCGATGATGAGAGAGATGCCCTGGCCACCACCAATGCACATCGTAACAAGCCCATAGCGCTCACCTTTGCGACGAAGCGCATAGGCGCATGTAAGCGTGAGAATCGATCCGGTGGCTCCAAGGGGATGACCAAGCGCGATTGCTCCGCCCATCATGTTCACCTTTGCAGGGTCGATGCCCATCTTCCCAAAGTCGCGAATGCAGGCAATGGCCTGGGGCGCGAAGGCCTCGTTGAGTTCGACCCGATCAATCTCTTTGCCTTCAATGCCCGCGTTCGCAAGTGCGATCTCTGTCGCGGGAACCGGACCATAGCCCATGATGCGCGAGTCACAGGCAGCAACACCAATTCCGGCGATGCGGGCGAGCGGCTTCACATCGTGTTTTGCCGCATCGCTCTCTTTGCCGATCACCATCGCCGCTCCGCCATCGACAACCGCCGAAGCATTGCCTGCCGTGACGATGCCCCCAGCCTCAAAGGCTGCGGGCAGTCGTCCCATCTTGGCCATCGAGATGTTGTCCATGATGTGGGTATCGTGCTCGACGACCATCGAGTCCGGACCGCTGTCAACGGTCACTGCAACCGTCTCCTCCTTGAAGTGGCCCGCATCTCGATTGTCTTTGGCAAGCGATTGCGAGCGGAAGGCAAACTCATCGGCCTCGGTGCGACTGATTTCAAAGCGGCGGCCAAGTTCCTCGGCGGTGTTCGCCATCGCCATCTCCGCAGAGGGATCGTAGAGGCTCATCAAGAGCATGTCTTGCAAGTGGGTGCCAGCAGCAAGGCCCTTGGTATCAATCGGGCCATACTTCTGAACGGCAGCTCCCACTTTCTTGCCGCGATAGTTGTAGAGACAGAATGGATACTGCATCGACTCGGCGCCACCAACGACCATGAAGGGACGTTTCTTATCGTGACGAAGTCCCGCAGTGATCATTTCTGCACCAACCGCGATGGACTCAGCGCCAGAACCGCAAATGCGCGCAACGGTAAGAGCTGGAACCGTTTTGCCGAGGCCGCCTCGCCAAGCCATACCTTTGGCACCATAGATCGAGTCGCGATGAGAGTGCTGCGCCATTCCCATGACCACATGGCCGACAAGCCCGTTGTCGACGTTTGTGTTATCGAGCGTGCCCTTAATGGCAAGCCCCCCCAGCTGGGTTGCTGAGAAGCGCGAGAAAAGACCAGGTTCTTTGTTGTTGATCAGAATATCGGCGCGGGGGGTTCGCTTTGCGCCATCTAGAATGACAATGGAATCAGTTTGAGACATGTGGGTAGTCCTTCGTTACTCGTTGTGGATTGTTGCGGGAGTCCTTGGACTACTCGTTGAGAAATTCTGCGGGAACCCGCGGTCCGTTTTGCATGAAGTTGACCATGCCGATGTTCATGTCCACCGTCGCCTTACAGCGGGCAAAACCGTCCGCTTCGATCTCCAAACCAGCAGCAAGATCCGTTGCCAAGCCACGGAGAATCACGTCGACGAGTATCTTGTCGATAGCGAGCGAGCGGTGCCCAATGTCCACAGCTGGCAGGGGCTCGGGAAGCGCCATTGGCTCGGGGTTGACAGGTGCGACCTTGGCGTTGCCTGCGAGGTACTCGCGAATGAGCTGCACAGCCCCAGCTTCGGGGTCGGGAACGGGCTCACCATGCGCCCACCCCCACTCGCATGCTTGCTTGGCATTGATGGACTCTGCCGTGCGAAGCATTTTGTACGCGCGCTCGAAACCAATGAGTCTTGGCAGGCGCTGAGTGCCACCGTAGCCCGGGATAATTCCTAGGTTTACTTCGGGCTGCCCCAAAATCAGATCGGGCGCTACGACTCGAGCGTGGCAGGCCATCGAGAATTCTGCGCCACCACCAAGAACCGGCCCACGAAGCGCCGCGACAACAGGTTTTGACATGCCAGCGATGTGCTGCATGATGGGGTGCGTTTTAAGGCAAATGTCTCGACACTCTGCGGGAGTGGGCAGCGCGGCAAGTTCCATAATGTCAGCACCCGCGAGCGAACCGTTATAGCTTGTAAAGACAATGCCCTTGATGTTCGCGTCCGTCTCAAGTTCCACCATGGCTGAGTGAATCTCGGCAATGGTGAGAGCCGAAAGTGCGTTCATAACTTCGGGGCGCCAAACGCGCACTGTGCCGATATCGCCATCGCGCTCAACCTTCACATTGCGGCGAAATGCCACCAGGTTCCTGTCCTTGATACTCTTTGGAACCACGAAGCCATCGTGCGCCTGGGCGAACTTCTCACAGAGAGCTGCCGCCTTGTCCGCGCCGAGGTCCTCAGTAATCTCCAATAGGCCCTTAGAAAAGCCCAGTGCCATGCGGGTGAGCCAGTTGAGCTCGGCGGGCTCACAGATGTCATTGTCGACCACGAAGTAGGTGCGCGCGACCAAAACGGCCAAGATACGATCGAGAACCACCTTGGCAAGTGCTTCGTCATGGGTTGCGTCCATGGGCTTCTTGCGATCGTGCCAAGGCGCGTTGCCTTGCTTCGTGAGAATCTCGGGAGCTTTGAACCAAGGCGTTCCCGTCTCGGCGTTTTGCATCAGCTCTTGACAGTGCACAGTCAACAAGTTGCCTTGTGTCGCATCCATCACGTTGAACGGACCACCACCACCAATCGCATCGTTGACGATCTTGTCGACTTGCGCTGGGTTCGCGATGCCTTCTTCAACGATTCGCGCTGCTTCGGAAATGTAGTTGCAGAAAATATCGTCAGCCGCAAAACACTCAACATCTGCAGTTCGGATCGGAACTTTCCCGAGATGCTTGATGGTCTGCATCATGCGGACATCAAGAACGTCATCACCGGAACTAACAATCTCAATAGGCGGAGAGCGCCAAGCGGGGAAGAATGGGTGGTTTACAAAGCAGCGTTCTGGATGTTTCGCATCCTCGGCAATGTACTTGCGAGGCAGCCCGGACGTCGCAAAACCAATGAGGCATGTTGGACTCACGACCTCCTCGAGATTCTTCAGAATCGTTTTCTTAATCGAAAGCTCCTCGGACGCGGCTTCTAAGACATATTCGCAGTCTTCCAGATCCTTGATGTCCATCGTTGGCATGAGCGCCGCCTCGAGAGCTGCCCCCGCCTTCGCGGAGATCTTGCCACGCGCGACACCTTTGCGGCCATAACCGCGGATGCGCTCAACCCCGGCGTCGAGAGCCTCTTGCTTGATGTCGAGCAGGTAGACCTTGCTACCTTTCTCGCGCACAAGGGCCGAGAGAAAACCGTAGGCCAAGTCAGGCCCAATGGATCCAGAACCAATAACACCGACAATCATGATGGGGCGACCATAGCCATCGTGCGCGGGCCTGCCAAGGCTGGCTGCCGCGGTCAGAAACGCAAATGATAGAAGCGCTCGATTTCGCCGCCCAGAGCTTCGAAGTGACTCTGAATCGCCACGGAGTAGCTCGCCATATCTCCAAAGAGGTCAAGAACTTGGCTTGCATAGCAGGCCACCGCCTGGGATTTGGCAATGTCATCAATTGGCACATCTTCAAAGCCCTGAACCCGGGCTCGGAGTCGTCCCGCGGCCCGCATCACCGAGTCGCCCTGCACCGCTTTGCCCGGATTTGGGTACACATACGGTGCATCTTCGTAGAAAAGCACATCATGCCCAGCGCTCTGCAGCTTGCGTCCGGCGTGGGCACACAGTTGGTGGTCGACATGGGCTCCCACGGCCATCGGAACGAGAAGTAGCCGTCCTTCGGCCAACGGTGTGACCGCCTGAGTGATCTGGTCCCGCAACGGTGCATCCTCTCGAGCGACAACTCCAAAGAGCCCGGCCAAACGCGGGTAGAGCCGCTCCCCAGCGAGATTTCGGCGGTCGATGGCATCTGGAATGTCGAGATACTGCCGCTGGGCGCCTACTCGCATCATGGCCTTCGCATCCTCATCGCGACGGAGGCTCGGCATGGCCAGCTTGGACAGCAATGGTGGCCGCTCATGGGGGGGATCGGCCGAAAACGCTGTGATGACCAGCGCATTTTGGTGCTGGGCCAGAAGCCCTCCACAACTGAGAACTGCGTCGTCCAGGTGGGGTGAAAGCACCAAGATGGGCTGTGAAAGCAGGGCACTCATGGCGCTAGGTAAGCAGCCCAGGGCGGCGGCGGCAAGCGGCCGGGCCAACTACCCCAACTTCCAGGCGACGCTGTCACCACATTTGTGTAAGGTCCGCCCGCCATGAAGCACAGCCCAAAGCGCCCACATTCGTTTCGTCGTCTTGTGACGGCCAGCCTCGCGCTGGCACTCGGCACTGCCGTCGTTGTTCAGCAACGCGCCCATGCTGAGCCCGCCGCCAAGGTCATGCTCAACGGCAAGATGGCTGGCGTCTTCTTCAACGATGGCGACAGCTTCCGCGTTCTCAAGGGCCCAAAGAAGGGAGCGAAAGCCCGCCTCTTTGGATTCAACACACTCGAGAGCCATGGGGCGGTTCATCAATGGGGTGATTGGACCTTCAAGGAGATGTATTACCTTGCGAAGATGGCAACCAACAACGGTCGCAAGGGCACCTGGACCTGCACGACCGACGGCAAGACCGATACCTACGGCCGAATGCTGGTGCTTTGTGAGGGGCTCGCAGAAGATCAAATCCGTAAGGGGCTGGCGCATGCCATGAGCATTGATGACAACCCAGGGCTCCCAAAACTCCTCGAGGCACAGAAGGATGCCATCGCAAACAAGCGCGGCATGTGGGCTCATGGCGTTCCCGAGTTTGTGCTCACCTCCCTGCACTCGGTCGAAGAAGATGTTGAAGGTCGTGGCACCTACAATCGCTTGGTCTCAACCGCTGACGGTCACTCCATCAAGTGGAAGCACACGAACAAGTACAAGGAGTGCGAAAACGTCTGTGTTCAAGTCTACCCAGACGAACCAGCGCTTCTTCCCGCGGTGCTTGAGAAGCTCAAGGTGGAAGGCGCTGGCCTTATTGGCTCGATGACCGATGACCAGCTCCTGACCATGCTCGGCACATTCCAGCGAGTTCGCCTAGTTGACCGCCCTGCTCCGAAAGAGCATCGAGAAGCCCTCGGCAAATTGCTTCTCGGCTATGCAGAACAAGGGCTCTTTGGAACCGGCGCGGCCAAGGATGGTAGCTGCGTCATTCACGTGCCCTTTGAGCGTCGCTTTGGTGGAACTCGCGCAGCATGCCTAAAGAAGTAATGCACACCATCAAGTTTTCAGTTCTCGGTGCGTTGGCGGGGTTGCTCATGGCAACTTGCGGTTACGACGTGCCTTCTCGGCCAGTTGGCGGCTACGAAACCAACAATCAGAATTGTTCTGATGGCATCGACAATGACGGCGACGGCAACATCGACTGCCGCGACGTTGATTGTTTCTTCACGTCGACGCTGTGCGGAGAGCAGGTACCCGACTTGCCCGACGACCGAGCAGAGAACACGCTCGAAACCTGCAGTGACTTCATCGACAACGATGGCGACGGGACCTATGACTGCGGAGAAGACACCTGCATGGTCATCCTCGAGTTGTGCTGTTCTACCGAGAACACCGACGCTGCTTGCAACGATGGCATCGACAACGATCAAAACGGCTTTGCCGACTGCGCCGACTTCGGCTGCGCCCGTGGGCTCTTCGTCACGGTTTGCGATGAGCAAACCGATGCGACTTGCGACGACAATCGAGACAACGATGACGACGGCCTAACCGACTGCGAAGACACCGATTGCGATGGCACCCTACCCTGCCGTAGCGACGAACTCAGCCTTGAGGCCTGCAGCGACAATCGAGACAATGACGGCAATGGCTTCACCGACTGCGCTGACTTCAGCTGTTCCATGTCAATGGACCAAGCGGTCCTAGACTACTGCGCCAGTCTGCCAACTGAAGACACTCTTGAGACCTGCAGTGACGAAGAGGACAACGATGGCAATGGCTTCACCGACTGCGGTGACTTCAGCTGCTCGATGTCTATGGACCAAGCCATCATCGACTACTGCGCCAGTCTGCCTTCTGAGACCACGCTGGAGGAGTGCAGTGATGGTGAGGATAACGACAACAACGGCTTTGCCGACTGCGCTGATTTTAGCTGCTCGCGCTCCAATGATGGAACAGTAGCCGCCTATTGCGCAGAGAGAGCCGAAGCGACCTTCGAGCGATGCAGTGATGGCATCGATAACGACGGTAACGGTTTTGTGGACTGCCTGGACTTCTCTTGCAGTCAAGCGGCTGACGTTGGAGTTCGCCAAGCCTGCCAAGAGAGCTTGGGCTCCACACCTGCCGATGCCAACCAGAAATGTGCTGACAACCTGGACAACGACGCCGACGGTTTTGTCGACTGCGAGGACTGGGACTGCAGCAACAACCCCGATGTAACCGTCTGCGAAGGTCCGCGTGTCTGCGAATAGCAGAAGCCGCCAACCCCGCGTCGATCAGAATTCTTCCAAGAGACCAATAGTGGAGTTAACAATGAAAAAGTCCTTCCTGGCAAGCCTCGCCCTTGTAGCCCTCGCGTTGTTTCCAAAGAGCGCACTGGCACAAGAGCAGTGTGACAACGGCGTTGATGATGACGGCGACACCGTCTACGACTGCAGCGATGCCGATTGCTTCAACGACCCGGTCTGCAAGCCCGATGGCCAGCCAGAGAACAGCAACGCCCGCTGCGGTGATTGGATCGACAACGACAGCGATGGCCAGCTTGACTGCGATGACAGCGATTGCTTTGGCGTGGGCATTACGGCCTGCGAGGGTAGCTATGACACCATGAAGCGAGTCGCTAAGAGTGGCGGCAGCGCAGCCACTGCGACAGCAGGTGGTGACGACATTCCAGAGCTGGGTGCCGGCATGTCTGTAGAAGACCTTATCGGCACCGGCAGCGACAACGATGGCGAGCGCAACGACGTGGCCTGCTCGGACGGAATCGACAACGATGACGATGGCCGCATCGACTGCGCCGACTTTGGCTGCCGCTTTGATCCCACAGTCACGGTTTGTCAGGGCGATCCAGACTTTCGCTTCTCTGTGGTGGCTCGCGGTGCGCAAACGTATGAGTTTCAAGAAGATGTGATGAACACGAAAGTTGACACGCTTCAACTTCGCGCCTTTGGTCCAATGCCGTTGGTCAACGACTCGTTCTTCTTACTCTCAATGCGCGCCGACAAGACGCCGCGTCTCACCTTTGCCATGTTCCAGGTGCCTCTTGGCAAGAATGGTCACTACCTAAACCTCAACAGTGGAGGTGGCGGCCTGTCGATCGAACTCATTCGTTCGGCTCACAAGCGACTTCTTCTCGACCCCGCGTTCTACCTCTACAATGCATTTGAGCAGGGCAACGGAGCGGCTGTGGAAGTTGGCGGTCCCATCGATTCCAAGGGCAAATTCCTCTATCGCGCGTTCGCCGCAGGTGGCACAGGTCGCTTCTCAGGCAACGTTGGTGGTGGCTTTGTTTCTGACGACAACAACAACTACACCTACACAGCGGGTGCCCAGATTCACTTGAATGTCATTGGCTATCACAGTCGCTGGGACTCTTCGATGCTCTTTGTCAAAGCTCCTCTCACCTTCTCGACCGCGATTGGCGCGAAGTACGACCAACGGGCACAAGAGCGCTACCCCGCCTTAAACATCAACGCTACGCTGAAGTGGAATCGCTTCATTGCTGTAGGCGAAACCTACCTAAAGCAAGAGATCGATTTTAAGTCGCGACATATGGCGTACAACTTCAAGGTTGGCTTCCTTGCCATTCCCAAGAAGCTGATGCTGGCTGCAGACTTTGGTGAGTTTCTCGAGCTCAAAGAAGGCACCTACCCGGGCGAGGTCCCGAACGACATCGCAAGGCAGCGCCAAGAGACGCAAATTCGAGCCGCCGCCCACTACTACCTCTGGCGCAACATCGTCGTCGGCACCCTGGTATTTGCTGACCGCAAAGTGGATCCTCGCCCAGGGCAAACCGAGCAGGAGCACTCACAAGAGGCCAAGGCGGTGATGAGCTACCGCTTCTAGCGCCAAACCGCATTGTCATCCCTCGGGTGTCTCGTGTGAGGCACCCGTTTTTTAATTTCGGAGCCGATTCGGCAATTGCGAACAAGGCACCCTCCAAAGAATCCCAGGTGCGTGGGACCTGAGCGTCGTGTTTGTTATTGAAATTGAAAACCATTTTCAATTATTGCCGTCGAAGTCCACCTAGCGGTTGACATGCCTTCTCTAAGGAGGCTAAATCTTGTTTCAGGAAATGAAAATGGTTTTCAATTTCAAATTAACGCGATTCACCGTGGCCCTCTGTTGCCTCGTTCTACTCAGCCTCTCGTCGCCGGTTCATGCTGACCAGACCTACTTCACCAAGAAGCAGGTGCTCAAAGACTTCTTCCCCAATAGCGACAAGGTCAGCTTCGAGAAGTTCACGCCTACCAAGGCGCAGCGGTCAACGCTACATCGCCGACTGGGATACGCGCTCGCCCGCAGCAGCTACTACATCTTCGTAGCGAGCAGCACTTCAGCAGCTGGAGTCAAGACCATCGACGGCTACGCCATCATTGATGACCAAATGGGCCAGCACAAACCCATCACATTTGCCGTCAAGCTCAGTCCCAATGGGGTCGTGCTTCGAGAAGAGGTCATGGTGTACCGCGAGAGTCATGGTGATGAAATCTGCAGCCGGCGCTTCAGCAAACAGTTTAAGGGCAAGACGGTTTCAGACGCCCTTCGTCCCAATAAAGATATCGACACCATCAGCGGAGCAACCATCTCCTCGCGTGCCATCACGGTAGGCGTAAAACGAGCCCTGGTGCTTTTTGACGCCGCCATCATCGCCAATCGAGCTCGAGCTACACGCGTTTCACAAACCGCTCGCTAGCTCCTCACAACAATCGCCCTCACAACCACGCGGCCTACTTGCGCTTTCTGCGCGAGAACAAGATAGGTGCGCCAACAGGATAAGAACAACTCGTATGTATCAATGCAAAACTCTTCAGTCTTCACTGCTTCTAGCCCTAGCCCTGGTGGCTCTACCGCAGGTGGCCGCAGCGCAAGACGGCACAGCGCAAGACAGCACAGCGCAAGACAGCACAGCGCAAGACAGCACAGCGCAAGACAGCACAGCGCAAGACAGCACAGCGCAAGACAGCACAGCGCAAGACGGCACAGCGCAAGACAGCACAGCAGCCAAAGACAACGCTCAGGACGCGGGCCCCGAACTCGAGCTCCCACCAGACGACGACGTTGAGCAAGCCCCCACCCAAGCTCCAAACACAGGTTCCGCTCTCACGCTACCAACTGCCTACAACCGGCCCATTGATCGAGTTCTCCAGAGCCCTTCAAACGGCGTAACCGTTGCGGGCTATGGAGAGCTGCACTACAACCGGATTGCTCCCGAGGACGGACAAGTAACAAACGAAATCGATATGCACCGCATGGTGCTCTACGTTGGCAAGCAGTTCGACAAGCGCCTCAGCTTTGGAGCGGAGATCGAAGTTGAACACGCCATTGTTGGTGATGGAAAGGTTGGCGAAGTTGCGATTGAGCAAGCCATCGTCGACTACCGCTTTACCGATCGCACAAGTTCGTACGGCGCTATGGGTATGCGGGCAGGCATCGTGCTTGTCCCGATGGGCATCGTAAACCAATGGCACGAGCCTCCCCTCTTCCACGGTGTCGAGCGGCCAAGCGTCGACAAGCTCATCATTCCGTCCACCTGGCGCGAAGGAGGCGTGGGCTTTTTTCACAAGCCAACAGAGGAGCTCAGCTACGAACTCTACCTAGTCGGTGGTCTAAACCCAATGGGGTTCTCTGCGAAGAGCGGCATCCGTGGCGGGCGACAAAAAGTTGGTGAGGCGCGCGCCGATGGTCTCGCATTCACCGGTAGGGCGCAATACGAGCCCACCAACCAGACCATACTGGGCGTCTCAGGCTACTACAGCGGTGCTGGGGCCAACGCCGACGAAGTCGATGCCGATGTCAACGTGCTGGGTGTCTCGGCGGATGCGCGCGGCAAGCTCAGTGGCTTTGAGGCACGAGCGCAGTTTGCCATGTTCACCATTAGCGATACTGAGGAACTCAACGCTGTCACCGATGCGGGCGTTGCCGACACTCTCCTGGGCGCCTACGCAGAACTGGCCTACGACATTCTCTACACGATGGACATGGACCAGCAGCTGTTGCCATTTGCTCGCGTCGAATACTACGACACGGACCCAGACGACGACACGCGCTCAACGATCGACCTGGTTGGAGGCCTAACCTTCCGGCCCATTCCTCAGGTCGTCTTCAAGGCCGACTGGATCTACCGACGCAAGGGTGGCGATGTGGATGGCGATAACGCCAACATCTTGAACCTAGGTGTCGGCTTCCTGTATTAAAGGCCCAGCTAGGCGCGCATGAGACAGTTTTCGCACAAGGGCTTTCGTATCGAGCAACTCTCGTTCGAAGCGAAGATTCTATACAGCGCGTTTCTCGTTTTTGCGATTGCTGCCATGCTGGTCTCGGTGGCCTACTACTCGGCCTTGGTTGGCGACAAACCGTTCCAGGGCGCTCGCGAGTACTACGCGGGCGAAGCACCTCCGGCCCCAGCTGCGCAAACGCCCACCGATGACACTGCACTTGATGACGGGCCAGAGCTTGACCTCCCAGACGATATGGATGGGGAAGACCTGGCGAGCAGCGGCCCAATGCTGTTGTCGATGACGAAGCGAAAGCTTCTCGAAGTAACGCACTTCCACCTATTCACACTGCCAATTTTTCTTCTCGTTATCGCGCACATCTTCATGCTCTGCGCGATGCACCCCACGATCAAGGCAACAGCAATTGTCTCGGGAGTTCTCTCATCAGGCGTACACATGCTGGCCCCCTGGCTCGTTTTTTGGGGTGGTGCTTCATGGGCCTGGCTTATGCCGGTGACAGGTGCTTGGATGACGGTCTCTATGCTTGTGCTTATGTTGTGGCCGGCATGGGCAATGTGGCGCCCCGGTAAAACTCGCAAACCATAGCTAAGAGCGCTGCGCTGGCAACTTGCTACACCTGCTCGCTGGGACACGCGAGCCAATGCTGGATTGCGGCTCGCTTACAAAGCCTGTGATGTCTTCGATTTCGCGCCTTTGCGTAACAGCCACACTATGCTGAGTGTACGAAATACGCAATACTTGGCTTCATGAGTTACACGTACAAATACCCGCGCCCTGCCCTCACAGTTGACTGTGTTGTCTTTGGTATCGATGGGGAAGAACTCAAGGTCCTTCTCATCCAGCGGGCTCTCGAGCCATACGAAGGCTGCTGGGCGCTCCCAGGGGGCTTTGTCCAAATGGATGAGAGCCTGCCCGAGGCAGCTCGCCGCGAGCTCGTGGAAGAGACAGGCCTCGACAGGGTGTTCCTTGAGCAACTCTTCACCTATGGAGACGTTGAAAGAGATCCACGAGGACGCGTTGTTACTGTGGCCTACTATGCCCTGGTTCGCATGAGCGATCACAAGGTTGGGGCTGCTACCGATGCCAGAGATGCGAGCTGGTTTCCGGTTTGGGACACGCCCTCTTTGGCCTTCGATCACGAATCCATACTGCAAGCCGCGCTCAAACGTCTAAAGGGCAAGGTTCGCTACCAGCCCATCGGCTTTGAACTTCTCCCTAAGAAATTTACCTTAAGCCAGTTGCAGCACCTCTATTCGACGATTCTCGAACGAGATCTAGACCGGCGAAACTTTCGCAAGAAGATTCTGTCGATGGATATTCTGGACGAACTCGACGAAGTGGAGAAAGACGTCGCACACCGAGCCGCTAGGCTCTATCGATTTAACGAGAGAAAGTACAAGAAGCTCGTAAAAGCGGGCTTCGACTTCCAGATATAGGGCGGGGTTCTCCTGCCCAGGCTTCAGATAGCCAGAAAGAACGGCTCCTGTGGCCGAAATACGCAACTTCGGATTCATCAGGCACCTTCGCTCCGAGCCCACGTCCCAAATCATCAAGTACAAGAAGGGGCAGATGTGCAGTTCTGAAAGAGGCGGCGCCCTTTGGTTTTCGTCGCGATCGTCGATCAACCATTCTGGATCCACTAGTGTGCGGCTCAGAGGAATAGAAATGTCCTGGCGACGGGAGCTCGTTCTTTGACAAGGCGCGAAGGACGACCTTGCTGGGGCAAAGAAGGATCTGAGCAACGATGAGCCGAAGGCGTTCAAAGGG
>JANTGM010000154.1 GCA_024762925.1 Kofleriaceae bacterium
TCCTTCCTTGCCCCAGCAAGGTCGTCCTTCGCGCCTTGTCAAAGAACGAGCTCCCGTCGCCAGCACATTTCTATTCCTCTGAGCCGCACACTAGTGTTTGGCGACACGAACCCGGGTGCGTTCGCTCGCGATCGAGATGTACAAGTCATAGCTCATCATCTCGCCAACTTCGCTCTCCGAAGCTGTGACAACCGTCCGTAGCGCCGTCTTGATGCACTGTGTTTCGCTGCGAGTAAATGGCATTCTTCCTGTGAACGACTTGGTTGTCGTGCCCTCGGCTGAGAATCGAATGCTTATGCCGAGACTCACTCCGCCTCGAAGCTGGTTGGTTGCCACGCAGTCGCGAACCAGGTCAACGAGCTGGGATTCAGAGGATTTCTTAGTAGCGAGAGTCTGCTCTATAGGCCGGGCTTCAGCGGTGCGCTTCACGTTGGCTGGGGAACTGTGTCCTGCAGCAATTGTGGAGCCGGCTGGCACCAGCAAAGGACTCTCGGTGGATGCTGGAGATGGGATCGCTCGTACTGGAACCGCCGCTGAAGATGCTGCAACCGTGCCAGGAGAGGCCTGCGCCGGGGATGGCTTTGAACCCACCTGGACGGCGACAAAAAGCGCGATGGCCGCGAGAAGAGCAAACCCCCCGGAGATGCTCGGCCAAAGCCAAGGAGCTGAGGTTGACGCTTGGACTGGTGGCGAGGCCTCAGCGATCGTCGAAGAAACCACCACTGCGCCCTGCAAGGTATCGGCGGCGGCAAATGCCTTTCGAGGTGCCGGAATCGGGGGAGGAACGGTCGTATGTCGCCTTTGCGGCGTGACGAGTTTTGGAACGGCTGGAGCCATGGGGGGAACGTCCTGCTCAGAGCATGGTGCCTCACCAACTCGCCAGGTCTCAACCTCGCGGCGCATGCGTGCAATGTCCTCGTAGCGATCTTCGGGGAAGGGGGATAGGGCACGACTAATAATAACTCTTAGATCTCTGGGTAGGTGACACAGGTTGTTTGTGCCGACGCGCTTGGCTTTAGCTTGCTGGATTCGACACTCTAGCGGCGAGAGAGACTCGACGAAGGGATGGTGGCCCGTGAGTCGCTCAAAGAGAAAGAGCGCCAAACTATAGACAAGGCCACGGCTGTCCTTCTCGCCACCACGAGTCTGCTCGGGACTGGCGTAGAAGGGGTCGCTCTCGAGTCGCATCAGAAATGCAAGGGCGGTTTGCGCCGTTTGCGCATCCTTGCGTCGCCCCTCAAGGCCAGCAACGGCGCCGAGCCATGCCCGCACGACGCTTTCAGGGTCACGCCGCTCAAGATGCGCCGGATCGATCTGCCAGCTGCCAAAATACCTCGCTCAAACGTCCCTGTTGGCCTTGGGTGGTTGGGCGTCGGTGTGGGCTTGAGGGCACGGAGTCCTAGATTGCAAAGGCCAGACCAACGCTAAGTATGGGATTCACTGTGCCTTGGCATCAATACACCTGGGGGAACCCACTCCACACCGGTGGGGAGTCGCTACGCCTCCTTGATGGCACTGAAATCATGCCTCGGCAGGTGCTTCTGGGGTGAAACGGAGCGCGAGAAGCGCCGCCAGGATGAGCCAGAGGCCGATCCCCAACGCTGTGACCATCGCAACGAGGGTTACAACTTCCAGCAGTCCAGAGGCAGCACCCTTGGCAGCCCGATAGCCAAAAATGTCGACGGCGGCCTTTCCCTGGGTTCTCTCTGCATAACTCAGCGGCCTGTAGAGCAGCTCTTTGCTTGTGCGGAAAAGGCTGTAGTCGAGGCTCTTGTTCACGATCTTTAGCACTGCCAAGCCTGTGAACGTTGGGTGGAGTGATGCGTAGAGAGCCGCGCCACCGAGAATCACCGGCAGTGCGATGACAAGGGCGCGCACCCCAATGACTGTGACGATGGCTCCCGAAAGCGCTTGCAAGACCAGCGAGCCAAGCCCGATGGCCATCTGCACTTGGGCGTAGGCTTCGGTGCGATCTGCAAGAACCGGGTACGCATCGAAGGAGGTCGTGAGGTAGCTAAAATCGATAAGAGTGGTGACGATTTGAATCACTGCTACCAATGCCAGCAGCAGTTGGACCGAGCGCGAGTTGCGAACGACACCGAGAAGGCCACGGATGGCGCTCTTGTTGTCGGGATGTGGCCAGCCACAGGATTTGGCCGCTGCCACCCCAACTAGAGCGATGGCGCCCATGGTGGGCACGATCAACCACAAAAGCTCTGCGCTGCCCACCGAGTGTGCGAGTTTCCCCGAGAGGTAGCTTCCACTCATGTCTCCGAAGGTCCCCGCAACACAGAAAAACCCGTAGGCCCAACGAGCGGTTGTTGTCTTGAATGCAGAGTTCGCTAGGGTCCACACAAGTTCGACAAGAATGACGACATAGACATCTTTCCAGATGTAGAGAAGGTAGCTCGCGTAGGGGAGGTGAAGATTTCGCGCAAAGAGCAGAACCGCCAGCACAGCGGCGGAGGTTGCAGCACTCATTGCCATCACATGGCCTATGGCAAACTTGCTGGCAGCGCGGCTGTACAGAGGAATTACAATGGTTACGGCAAGTGCGACCAATGCGTAGGCGTGTTTGGTTGCATCCTTGCCATTGTCGTCTTGCAAAATCGCATCGATGGCAGACCGACAAAGGCCGTAGCTAAGAAGAATGAGGAACGCCAGAGCAGCGACCCACAGAAGTGGCCGCCACTGACTCTCCGCGGCTTCTGCCGCGTCTTCTGGCGGGGCCATGCGCTACTTGACGACCATGCCGGCTACCGCACCATCGTCTGGTGAGAGCACAAAGATGTCTTTGCCGCCAGGGCCTGCCGCTATGATCATGCCTTCACTCATACCGAAACGCATCTTTCGCGGAGCGAGATTCGCAACCACAACCACGTGGCGTCCAACGAGGTCTTCAGGGGCGTAGGCCTCCTTGATGCCGGCAAAGATGTTGCGCGTGTCACCTGGGGCAAGCTCGGCTGTGATCTGGAGCAGCTTGTCGGCGCCTTCTACGTGCTCAGCGCGAATGATCTTGGCAACTCGAAGGTCTACCTTCGCAAAGTCTTCGAACGCGATGCAGCCTTCAGGCACCGGAGCGGACTTCTTGCTCTTCTTCGACTTCTTCTTCTTCTTCGCTTCCTGTTTTGCTGGCTCCGGATCAGCTGGCCTGGATGCTTCCACCATTGCCGCCACCTTGTCTTTGTCGACGCGCTGGATGAGTGGGGAGAAAGTCCCGATAGACACACCGAGAAGCGGAATTCGTGCGCTCTCCCAAGTGAGCGGGCTCCCCATCAAGGCCACAGAATCCTCGTAAATGCGAGGCACCACCGGCGCCAGATAGGTGATGAGCATGCGGTAGAGATTGATCCCTTGCGTGCACACCGCTTGGGCCTGCTCACGGGTCGCCTCTTCCTTTGCCAGTTTCCATGGCGCTTTGTCGGCGATGTACTGGTTGGCTTTGTCGGCGAGCGCCATGATCCTGCGGATTGCCTTGGAAAACTCACGTCCCTCATAGAATGCCGCGATTTCTTCTGCTGCCGCTCCGAATTCTTCGTAGAGCTCGGGTGCCGGCAGTTCGCTCGAAAGCTTGCTCTCAAAGCGTTTGCCGAGGATTCCGGCACAGCGCGAGGCGATGTTGACAAGCTTGCCTACCAAGTCCGAGTTGATGCGCTGCTCAAAGTCCTCGAGGTTGAGGTCAATGTCATCTAGGCCCGAAGAGAGTTTGGCGGCAAAGTAGTAGCGAAGGTACTCGGGGTCGAGGTGGTCCAGATAGGTTCGCGCAGCGATGAACGTGCCGCGACTCTTAGACATTTTCTTAGCATTGACCGTGAGGAATCCGTGGCAGTAGGCCGCCGTCGGTGTCCTATACCCCGCGCCATAGAGCATTGCCGGCCAAAAAAGCGTGTGAAAGTAGGCGATGTCCTTGCCGAGAAAGTGATGGACCTCAGCAGTTGAGTCTTTGCCCCAGTAGTCCTCAAACTTCTCGCCTGTGCGCTCACAGTACTTGTGTGTTGTGGCCATGTAGCCCACAGGCGCGTCGAGCCACACGTAGAAGTACTTGTCCACAGTGTCGGGAATCTCAAACCCCCAGTAGGGCGCGTCACGAGAAATGTCCCAGTCGCGCAGACCGCCTTCGAGCCACTCCTTGAGCTTGTTGCGAACTTCGGGCTGCACGTGATCTGCGGCTATCCAGCTCTCAAGCATTTCCTGAAAGTCGCCGAGCTTGAAGAAGTAGTGTTCACTCTCCTTGTTGATCGGCGTCTTGCCAGACACAACCGAGACAGGATCGATGAGCTCGCCAGAGGCATAGGTGGAACCGCAGCTCTCGCACGAGTCGCCGTATTGGTCCTCGGTTTTGCACTTTGGGCAGGTGCCCTTGATGAAACGATCCGGCAGGAACATTTTGGCCTCGGGATCGTAGGCCTGCTCAATCGTCTTGGTGTGGATGTGCCCACCATCGCGAAGCGCCAGGTAGATCTTCTGAGCCTGCTGCTTGTTCTCCTCAGAGTGCGTGGTGTGAAATTCGTCAAACTGGATGCCGAAGCCCGCAAAGTCGGCTTGATGCCGCTCTTGCATGGTGTCGATTAGCTCCTGGGGCGAGATGCCCTCCTTGCGAGCGCGCAGCATGATGGGCGTGCCATGGGCATCGTCGGCACACAGGTAGATGCAATGGTTGCCGACAAGTCGTTGATATCGACACCAGATGTCGGTTTGTAGGTACTCCACCATGTGCCCAATGTGAATATCGCCATTGGCGTAGGGCAGGGCAGCAGTGACCAAAATACGGCGCTTGGAGGTGCTCATAGCAGTGAGTTGCACGGTATCGCGATTGTTCTCAATGATCTCTTGCGAATGGACGAAATCACAATGGGGAATTGATATGGGTGATTTCGCTGAACTCTCTGCTTCTGACTGTGGAAGGCTCGCTCAGGATCGGGCTATGGTGGCCTAACGTGCTAAGGGGTAGACAAGAGCAACGGCGGAGCGCTTCGTGATCTTTGCCATCGGCGATGTGCATGGGTGTGCCTATGAGCTGCGGCAACTTCTAAACAAGCTGCCCCTCACGCCCGAGTCGACGGTCGTCTTTCTTGGTGACTACATCGACCGCGGTGGCCACTCCAAGGATGTGATTGACACCATCCTTGAGCTGCAGACCCAATGCAATGTGGTCTGTCTGATGGGCAACCACGAGGCGATGTTTTTGAACTTCCTCGACAATCCTGGAACCGAGCGAGCCGGCCTCTTCATCGTCAATGGCGGTTCTGCAACGTTGGCATCCTACGCCGACGACCACGGCAACTACGCCTTCCCCGAAGAACACATCAAGTTTTTCCGCTCGCTGCGCTTGAGCTACGAGGACGAACACCACTTTTTTGTCCATGCAGGGGTTCCCGAAATTCCGCTTTCGGAACTCGACCCGGTTGTGCATGGCAAGAAGATGATTTGGATTCGCGGGGCTTTCCTCAAGAGCGACTACGACTGGGGCAAGGTGATCGTGCACGGTCACACACCCGTTGCCGAGGTTGAGCTACGACGAAACCGCATCAATGTAGATACCGGCTGCGTCTTTATGCGTTCGCTATCCGCGGTTGCGCTTCCGGGGCAGCAGGTCTTTAGCGTGCCACGCCAGCGGATTGTCAAGCCGGTCTACCTAACCGATGCCGCCTCTCGCCGTGTTGCGATTCGTTTCGAAGGCGCGCTTCCCGTTTTCATCGATATCGATGGCCAAGACTTTCAATTTGAGACCTTGGACTACAGCGAAGTTGGCCTCTACATTCGAGAGATTGCCACCGGCGCTGTGCCCCAGCTTGCAGAGGGCCAAGCGATCGAAGGGCGCATCGGTAAAGATGCCTCGGCCAGTGTTCGCTTCCACGGCTCGGTCATTCGTGCCCACAAGCTAGATGCGGGAACCCGCTATGCGGTGAAGGTTGATGCGATGGAGAACATGCAAGACAACCGCGAGAGCGCAAACCACGGTTCTGGAGCCGAAACCTGAGCCGCTACTGAACCTCTCGGCGGCGGCCCATCGTCCAGTCACCCACTCGGTCCACGCGGGTCTCGAGAAAACGCGCAAGCCGGTGAAAATCGCAGCCGGGTTCGATGAGGCGCACTTCGGTCTTCATCGTGGCAGGGTCAATTAGGTCCTTAAACGGCACGTACTGCAGCTCGAGCTGTCCGCTTACACTCACCATGTGGCCATCGAGGTTCTCTTCCACCAGCGCTCGGTAGGCGCCAATTCCCAGCTGGCTCCCGAGCATCACATCAAAGGCATGAGGAGCCGCACATCGCGATTCGTAGCCCAGCTGCAGACCGGTAATCTTCTTAGCCTTGCCAACCCGCGCTTCGTAGCGTCTTGCCACGATGTTGGCGACAAGCTTGCCCAGGTCCATGCCTCCAAGGGAGATATGACCGTGGTCATCCCTGGGCAAGTCATGTAGCTGTTTGTCGCTTAGAAGCTCAGCTAGACCTTCGGCCAAGACAACCGTTCCATAGGCCTTGCCTCGAGATTCGCGGGTGATGATCAGTTCGACGATGCGATCGCACAGCGCTTCGAGCGATAGCACTCGATGGGACTTGGTCTCGCCGTTTTCATCGACGAACTCTTCGAGATGCGTCATGGAGTCGTCAACGTCTTCTGGTGCGATCACGAGATTCGCCTCGCCGGCAATCGCTACCCCATAGCTGAGCCACCCCGCCTTTCGGCCCATGGTCTCAACGATGAAGTATCCACTGGTCGCCATTGCGTCTGCACGAAGGTTCTGCAGCTCTTTCGCCATCACGTCGACGGCGGTGAAGAAGCCAAAGGTAAAGTCAATGCCGCGGTAGTCATTGTCGATGGTCTTTGGCAAGTGCACGATGGCGATGCGCTTTGCATCCTTGGGAAGTCGGGCCTGAAACTCGTAGAGGAAGTTGGCAGTTTTGAGCGTGTCGTCACCACCAATCGAGATCAGTGCATCAACCCCGCTATCGACAAACGCATTGTAGATGTTGCGCAGCCTCTCGGTCTTCACCGGATCGTCGAGGTCGGCCGCGCAGGTAATGCCCTTGCCAGGATTCGCCCGCGCGGTCCCGATAATAATGCCTCGGCTGTTTCGGAGCCCCCGCACATCGCGCTCTTCAAAGACCCGGTACGTTTCGTTGGGAACCAGTCTTCGCGAGACCGGGTGGTAGTCCATGAGGTTGGAGTACCCGTGAAAGAAGCCAAGAACCTCTCGTTGGTCTTCGAGAAAGGAAATTGCTGCAGCGGAGATAACCGCGTTTGCCGAAGGAGCAGGACCGCCAGAGAACAGGATGGCGACTCGGCGAATGTGGTCACCTTTGAAGGAGGGTTGTTTGGACATACGACTGCCGCTTCATAGACCTTCGCTCTGCCATTGTCGAGGACACGGCTGCTAGCTTCCGCTCACCTTGGCATTGGTTACAAGTGGGAGCGTGTGCCCCGATCTGGTGAGAGGTCTGTGCAGATTGCACAGCGTTGCGTTCTGCAACACACTGAAAGTGCGTCACTCGTGGTTTGGAACGGAGCTTGCGATTGATGGGGCTCACATGAGCACCAGCCTTTCCCAATTCACATCCGCTCTTCTCGTAACAATGAGTGTTGCTGTGTCGCCGGGCTGCGTGGGGCAGGAGTCGAGCGAGGACGCATTTGCTCTTTCAGGCGAGGGAGTTGAGCTGAGCCTTGAATGGACGATTCTCGACAGTGAGACGTTGATTTCCTGCGTTGACGCTGGCGCAACTGAACTTGAGATTGCGGTGTTGGGTGCGACCGACGAGCGCCAACGCATATCCTGTTTTGGCGGCTATGCGGTGATTGATGGACTTGCCGCAGGGCTCGCCGTGATTGAGGTGAGCCTGGTGGGACCAAACGGGGATCTTCTTATGACCAGCGATGCTGGAGAAGTGGCACTCCAGGCTGGCGTGACGAACCCTATGGGTGCCGTCGAATTCCGTTTTTAGCGGCTCTCGGTTGGCCATACTCGCCTCTTGTTGGAGGCCAAGAATGATGATTCTATTCACACCATGAAAAGGGCTCGAGGAGTGTGCTTTGGTTTCCTACTTGCGATGTTGGGCGCTTGCGGAGGCGAGGACAAGCCCAGCAGCGAGCCGGTAGACGCAGGCCCGGTAACCACCGAGGCAACATGGTACGGCGGCGTTCAAGCGCTCATGGCCCGCAGCTGCGCCGCATGCCATACAAGTGATGGGATCGGGCCCTTCGCACTCGACGACTACGAAAGTGCCAAGTCGGTTGCCACATCAGTGGTGGAATCGACAAAAGCCAATCGCATGCCGCCTTGGCTTGCGCAAGACACCGAGGAATGTGCTCCGCCGCTTTCCTGGCAAGACGATCTGCGGCTAAGCGATGATGACAAGAAGTTGCTTGCGGATTGGCTCGAAGCTGGCACTCCCTTAGGAAATCCCGATAATGCCGTTGAGGTTCCCGCGCCTCCGAGCCTCGAAATCAACGATCCCACGGTGGAAGTCACGTTTCAGCAACCCTTTGCCGTTGCGGGCGACCGAGACCTCTTTGAGTGTTTTGTGCTCGACCCCGGTCTTGACGAGGATGTCTGGATTACTGCGGTTCAGATGCAAGCTGACAACGCGAAAGTGGATCATCACGCCATCATTTTCTTGGATCCAATTGGCGCTTCAGAAGAACTCGCAGTTGATGGCCACTTCCCGTGTTTCTCAACTCCGGATGTCGCCGGCTCGCTCATCGGTGCGTGGGCCCCAGGCGCCGTCCCATTTGCGATTCCAGAGACTGGTGGCATTCCCATGCCAAAAGAATCTCGTGTGATTGTGCAAATGCACTACCACCCCGTTCAGGGCACCACCGAGATGGATCAGTCGACACTCAGTCTCAAAACCACGACCGTGAAGCCAACCTACGATGCAATCTTGGGGCTCGTCGGCAATTTCGATGAGCTGGAAGATGACGGCACAGGACTTCAGCCAGGACCGGGCGACCGCGATGGCATTGCGGAGTTCCGCATTCCTGCTGGCGCGGTGGATCATGTGGAGAACCAAATCTATCGGCAGGATCTGCCCATCGACGTCCCGATCTTTGGCGTTGGTGCCCACATGCACTACGTCGGCACGGAAATGAAGATTGACCTCAAACGGGCGGAAGGCAACACAACCGATTGCCTCCTGCACACACCGGCCTGGGACTTTGACTGGCAGCGTAGCTACAACTTTGACGCCCCCATCGAATCACTGCCAGTCATGAAACCAGGTGACGAGTTGCATCTGAAATGCACCTACAACAACAGCATGAGTAACCCTGCTGTTGCGGCTGCAGTAAACGAGCAAGGGCTCACCCAACCGGTGGACGTCTATCTGGGGGAAGAGACACTCGACGAGATGTGCTTGGGCATCTTTGGTGCATTGCTGCCGGCTGGGCTGCTCTAGAAAGCGCTAAGGCGCAAAAAGCGCGGAGGTGTCAAGAGCGCTTAGCCGCTTCTATCCTACCTCTGCCTACAGATGGCGAAACTGAATTCCGGCGGTTTCGGTGCGTCTCATTGGCAGTTCCATGAGGCATCTCATCATTCGATTCCTGACCACAGCGCTCATCGCTGTGATCTGCCTGGTCGGCGTTGGTGTGGGGGCCTTGGCTGCGACACTGCGCATTCAGGGAGGCGAGTGGAGGTTGCCAGAGCCCCACGAGGTGAAAGCCTTGGTCTACAGCGAAGTTGAGCCGGAGCCTGCGCGAACGGTCTTTCTTCAGCGCGAAGCGATGACAGTTCGCTTTGGTCCCGATGATGCCGCAAACGGAGTGAGCAGCCTTGTTGCCTCGGGGACCACTCATACGATTCCCAGGTATCGCGGGACCAACAAGACCTGGAAGCGACTTGTTGCATGTGTTGAAGACAAATTTGCGGGTCTTGATGTTCGCTTTACCGATGTCGCTCCGACCGGAAATGACCACGTCGTTGTCAAGGTTGGTGGCAAGCAGCGTGACATTGGCAAGAAGGGCAAGGCTATCGGCGGTCTTGCGCCGTTCAATGGCAAGCCGCTAAACAACGTTATCGTTTTTGCCTTTGACCAAGGTGGGCGATACCGAACGCGAACCAACTGTGAAACGATCGCTCATGAAGTGGGGCACATCTATGGACTCGATCACACCTACCACTGCCGTGACATCATGAGCTACTTGCAGGGGTGCGGCAAGAAGACCTTCGTTGAGAGGACTCTTGCTTGCGGTGAACATGAGATGCGTGAGTGCGTGGCTTCGCGACCAGGACAAAACTCCGCTGCGCATCTACTCGAGGTGCTTGGACCAGCCCACGAAGAGCACTAGAGGCAGGCGTCTTCAGGGCCATATGCTAGACAGATGTCATAACTATTCTCAGAGCCTTCAAATCCATTGACAACCACGTAGTAGTCACAGGGAGCGCAAGTGAGTCCTTCGTCGCAGGCAAAGGGAAGGCTGCACTCAGGGGGCGGCTGAAAGGTCAAGAACTCGTTGGAATCCCCGCTCTGTCCGTTGCTGGTGCAGCCCGTAGGATCCTCGGCGGTGCACTGGGTGAGAAGGGTACCCTCAGCGTCGTAGATCAGAATGTCTAGGTCTTCTTCTGTGGCTGTTTGATCAAAGGTGATGCGTGCCGAGATATGGCTGCCAGCATTGTATGCCGAGATTAGGTACCAGTCCTGATCCGCTTCGCAAATTTGGTTTCCGCTAGCAAGCCACTCCGATTCGCCCAAGCCGCCGAAGTCTGGAATGCGAGCACTGGAGGTGTCATCGTCATCCTCAAAGGGGTCGTCTTCGCAGCTTGTTGGAACGCCACAGTCGCTCGCTGTTTGCGTGTACTCGAGGCGATAGTCATTCCCCATGTCTTCTGTGAAACTGTAGAAAAGGTAGGAGTATGCCCGAACATAGTAGGTGCCCGACGGGAGGCACCGGCTGATGCTATCGGTAGAACCAAAGTCCTCGGAAACCGCGATGAGAGTTCCATCTTTTCCAAGCAGGCGAAGGTCGATGTTTGGGTCAATGTCTCCATCGATTGCGATGGTGACTTCAGAGTCTTCTTCAAGCGTGATTTCGTACCAGTCTTCGTCGGCTGCATAGAGCTTGAAGGGACAGAGGCGCAGGTTGTCATGGCTTCCAGGAGATAGTGTTACAGGTTGGCTGATGCCGTCATTCTGCTCAAACGCGTCGTCTGTGCAGCTGAAATCCGAACAACTCTCATCTTCGGGTATGCATTGCCGTCCACTGTTTCCATCTGCTGAGTCGAGAGGCTCTGGAGAGCATCGGTATCCCGCCGAGCACTGCGAGGAGTCGTCGCAAGCCGTGAAGCAGAAAGGCTCTGCCTCTGGCCCCACAGCCAAGCACAGATCTCTCTCGCCTCCACACTGGCGGTCGCTGGTGCATGGCTCGCATTGGCCAAGTTCGCC
This sequence comes from Kofleriaceae bacterium, assembly GCA_024762925.1. Classification (GTDB taxonomy): domain Bacteria; phylum Myxococcota_A; class Polyangia; order Haliangiales; family Haliangiaceae; genus NORP324. Next base: position 11,377 of record JANTGM010000154.1, read on the forward strand.
AGTCCCGCCAACGTTGGTCACGAGCATTTCAAAGCTTTGTGTGCTCGTGTTGTCGCACGAGCCGACTTTGTCATCATTGTCATCGGCAACCAAAACGTAGTAGAGCGTTGCAGAAGCTCCAGGCTCTTCATCAACTACCGGGTTTGGAACGGTGACTTTCCAAGTGCCGGATTTGACCGTTCCGTTCACGAGTGCCATTGGTGCCAGTACCATGCTGCCAAGGTCTGGTGGTGTGCTGGGGCGCGTATCGCTGTAGTAGAGGCTAACGGCACCGTGAATTCCAATGTCGTCTTCAACGGTGGCGCTAAGAATAATTCCATTGGCTGTCTCTGCGTCGGATGCGGTGTGGCGAATGACAGGATCTTCGCCAGGGCATATTCGCTGGGTCGAGTCCCGCAGGATGACTTGGTAGTGCTTTAGGGCGATCGAGTTGTCTCCATCATCGGCCCCAATCGTGAGCATGTAGCGGTCCTGGGCAGCTTTCTGTGCCTTGGTTGGGCACCATCGCCACTGCCCGCGCAAGCCGTCCTCTTGCACAAGTTCACCACCTTCGATGATTGGTTCTTCTTGGGTCAAAACGACTTCTGCTGAGTCTTGGTCATCAACCAGAATCTCCACCACAATGCAGTCGTCTTCTGCGATGTCGAGAGCAGTACCCGCACCCAGGGGACGTCGAAAGATCGGCAGCGAGTCGAGGCCAATGGCCGACTTCACCTCGATGGTGATGCTCTCGGTGCTCTCTCCTGTGGAGTTGAACGCGCGAAAGTCGAAGCTATGGACGCCGATGTCGCGCGCAGTTGGAGTCCAGGTGAAGACTGCGCTACCGCCAGGACGCTGGTTTAGGCCACCGCGGTCAGAGGGGATGCTCGCGTTGCTATCGTACGAAAATTGAATGTCGTCGCGGCCTTCGCTGGTAGCGGAGAGTTCGATGATGAGCTCACTCCCAACTGCGGCAACTTGATCTTCGAGCCCGCGAATTTGTGGACCGCCATTGCCACAGGCGAGCAGCAGAAGAGGAGCCAAGAGGCCCACGAGAAAGGGCATGAGCGAGGCTCTTTGGACTGGGGGACGCACGGCACCCTTACACAGCAATCGGAGTGCCAGCTTGAAGCCTCGTTCTTGTCCTCAGGTGCCATTGAATTCAATATGTTACCTGTCGGCAGGATCCCCCACGGGTTCAATTGCATGACCACCAGAGTCGCCAGTGGGGAACCGAGGGTGCAAGCTAGTGCGATCCATGGACATTGATTCGTGATCGCGAAGTCAGGTCGTTTGGCGAGAAGACGAGGGAGCGCGTTCTATATCCATGAGCCGCGCACTAGGGGGTGTCCCTATTAAGAGTTGGATCATTTCGATCAGTTGGCTCCTGGTGTCGCGTTGGTGCTTGCGGTGTGTGCATAGATTTGATC
>JANTGM010000155.1 GCA_024762925.1 Kofleriaceae bacterium
CGGTGAGAATGACGGCAAAGAGCATAAACGACTGGAGCTTGATGCGCTCAGCCACGGCGCCCGAGACAATGGTGGCTGCTGTGACCGCGAAACAGAGTTGAAAGAAGAAGAAGGCATAGAGCGGGAGTCCAAACGCTTGCTTGCCCAGGCCGCTGAGCAAGAACCCCTCAGTTCCGAGAAACGCGCTGCCCTCGCCGAACATGAGCGCGTACCCAAGGGTCCAAAAGCCAATGACCGTGAGGCCAAAGACGATGAAGTTCTTGGCCAGTATGTTGACCGTGTTTTTTGCGCGACACAGACCGCTCTCTACAAGAGCAAAGCCCGCGTTCATGAAGAAGACGAGAAAGGCGGCAAGTAGCACCCACATCGTATCGACAATGTACTTGGTCTCGGAATCCACGACGTAAGGCGTATCAAGCCGATGTTTCGAGATGGTTAACGCGCGGTAAAGCGCTTGCAACTTCAGTTTCTTAGAGCTCGATTCGACCAGGGAGGTACGAGTGAGAGTCGGCCTGTCGGGCGTTTTGGGGGCCACTGAGCTCATCGGCGGTCACCAAGTCTCCAGCCTGCTCGCGCCCGACAAGCTCGGTGAGTCGCACGACCTCTTTGGCGGATGCAGCACTCCACTGGGTTGGCACCTTATATAGAGAGGCGAGCTTGACGTTTTTTCCGTGAATGCTGAGGGCTTTTTCCAAGAGGCTACGAGATTGCTCGTGAACCTCTTTGACGTAGAGCTTGGCAGCGACTTCGCCCAGGTGTGGAGGTACTGGCGCACGCATCAGGGCGGCCCAAAACTCGCGTTGCATATCGGCCTTTCGAAACCCCGCTGCTGTGGACCAATACGGGTGCTCAAGGCGAACCACCTCATCGAAGCGCTCATCGGCGAGAATCAGCAACGTGGCTTTGGCTTCCACATCTCGCCCCATCTGGCTCTCGGGTAGACGAATCGCAATGGCATCGAACTGCCGGCGCGGAATGTCACCGAGATAGAAATAGGACATCACTCCAAAGTAATTGTCATCGTCAAAGAGGCGGCGTCCACGCTCCTTGCTCGTGAAGTATCGGATGGTCTCATCGAGTTGCTTCTCGGCGCTGGCATAGTCCTTCGCTTCGACCAAGACATATCCGCGACGCGCCATCGCCTCGAGCCGATTCACAGCGGAAAGGTTGGGTAGCGCCAGCATGGCATCAAGAGTGGCGAGCGCTTCTCCCCAGCGCTCGTGCTCCGCCAGCAATGCTGCCGCGCGAATGCGGCCATCAATCCCTTCTTCTCCGCTGCCCTTTCGATTCGCGAGTGTCTGATAGCGAGCTACAGCGTCATCGATTCGGCCAAGTGCTTCGAGTGCAAGTCCTGCATTGTAGATGGCAGGCGGCGCGAGCGATGACTCCGCAAAGTCGCGAAGCACTTCGTCGTAGAGTGCAATGGCCTCTTCGTAGTTGCTCATCGCCAACGCGTCATTCGCTTCATCAAAAAGACCACGAGCATCCCGTGCGATGACCTGCTCGTTGCCTTCGTCATCGCGAATGACTTCGATGCGCATTGGCTCGACAACAATGACATCGCGTTCTTGCTCTTCTGGACCAGACTCTGCGCTTTCGACGACATCACTTGGCGCTTGCGTTGGTGTGGTCTTCGATGTTGGTGTGGTTGCGCTCTTGGATGCAGGTCCACAACCAGCACTAAGAAGAAGTGCGAACGGGATTGCGATGAGCCGAGACGTTGGTGTCACCCACAAAGTGTAGCCGAAAGAGGGATCACTTTTGTGGCTTCGGTGTAGTGGAGCCCAAAGCCATGTGGGCGTGGATACAAATTTGTAGTGGTCACATGTCATACGCATTTGGTATCCCCGCACCCAAGGTTTATGAAGGTCGCGTTTACTTACAATCTCCGTCGAACGGATTCTGAAGAAGAAGCCGAGTTCGATACCGCCGAAACCGTCGATGCCATCGCGAGTGCAATCGAAAACGCGGGGCACGAGGTTGAGAAACTAGAGGTCTCAGGTGCTGCCTCCAGCTTGATGGAACGGTTGGAAAGCGCAGACCCAGACATTGTCTTCAACCTGGCCGAAGGCAGCGGTGGTCGCATGCGCGAAGCCTTTTACCCGGCTCTCTTCGAAGAGATGGGCCTGGTCTATACAGGCTCAGACGCCTACACAATGGCACTGACCTTAGATAAATTCTTAACCAAGCTTGTGCTCGAACGGCAGGGCATCGATACCCCTCGCGCAGAGCTTGTCACAAAGTCCAACCTCGATCGCATGTGTGAAGGCGGAGCGCGACTCGCGTTCCCAATCATCATCAAACCAAACTACGAAGGCTCATCAAAGGGCATCGGCGACAACTCGGTTGTGCGCGGTCTCGGTGAGCTTGAGCCAGCACTAAAGCTCGCCATCAAAGCCTTTCCCGAAGGCGTCTTGATCGAGGAGTACATCGAAGGCACCGATGTTGCCGTCGGCTTTATCAATGGCGTTGGTCACGACAGCGGTCTGCTTCAGCCTGTCGAGACGCTCTACGACCTCAGCAGCTCAGACACGTTCAACATCTATGACTTCCGCCGCAAAAACCTCGAGCCCGGCTCGGTCCATCTGCGATGTCCCGCACAAATCCCCCGCGATGTCGCTGCACGGCTTCGCGCCATCTCGCACAAGGCAATCGATGCGCTTGGACTCAAAGACGTGGCGCGCCTCGACTTTCGAATCAGCGAGGACGGCCGCATTCATCTTCTCGAGGCCAACGCCCTGCCCTCACTAGCAAGCGACTCATCGCTCTTCGCGGCTACATCGCAACACGGTCTCAACTACGAAGCGACCGTGGCAAGCATTCTCAACTCGGCGGCACTGCGCGGCAATGTAGCCACCGCCAACGAGCTCGGCATGCGACGCAAGCGACGCGGTCGCCACCGGCCCATTCGCGTTGGCTTCACATACAACGTCAAGCGTGAGAACGACGGTGATGAACAGGCAGAATGGGATCCGCCTGAGACCATCATCGCCATCTCAAACGCGCTCGCTCGCCAAGGTCACATCGTCGTGCACCTCGAAGCGACGCAAGATTTGCCTCGTGTTTTGGCAGAGGCTGACGTCGACCTTATCTTCAACATCGCTGAAGGCGTCGCCGGACGAAATCGCGAGGCTCAGGTGCCAGCTCTATGTGAGCTCCTGGGTATCCCCTACACAGGGTCCGATTCTGCGACGCTCGCGATCGCGCTAGACAAGGCACTGTGTAAGAAGGTTCTCAGCCAACATGACATTCTCACGCCTGGCGGCATGCTCATGGAAACCGGCCGCGAGCGGCTCGATCCTGACCTGCGCTTCCCACTGATCGTCAAGCCAAACGCCGAGGGTTCATCGAAGGGCATCGGGACAGCTTGTGTGGTGGACAATGAAGAAGAACTCCGCAAGATCGTGGTCGAGACCATTGAGCGCTACCACCAGCCCGCTTTGGTAGAGGAGTACATCACAGGTCGTGAGTTCACGGTGGGCCTTCTTGGCGGCAAACGACCACGGGTCTTGCCTCCAATGGAGATTCGCTTTCTCGACAGCAAGAACGAGCGCCCAGTCTACGACTATGTGGTCAAGCAAGAGTGGCGCAAGCATGTGGAGTACCAGTGTCCAGCCAAGGTCACGGATGCGGAGCTCAAGGCCATCGAGAAAATCGGTCGTGCCACGTTTGCCGCTCTGGATTGCCGCGACTTTGCACGTGTCGACATTAAGATGACCGATGATGGGCGCATTTACGTCTTTGAGGTCAACCCACTTCCTGGCATGACCCCGGGCTACTCCGATCTGGTGCTCATCTCGAGCGCATGCGGCATGGACTACGATCAGCTCATGGCGGAAATCACCGTTGGCGGATTCCGTCGTCTCCGCGAGAAAGAGCGTCGCGAACGTCAGAACGACACAGCCGAGCAGCTTGAGCTCGAGGCACAAAAGGCCGAGCAGAAGTCTGCTGAACAGAAGGCCGCCAAGGCTCAGGTGGCACGCAAGCGCCGCGCAAAACGTCAGCGCCAAGCCGCCAAGACCGACGTTGTGAGAAAGGCATCAGCGGTCTCAACCACGACGCACTAGCGACGCAACAACGTACAACGTCCAAGCAGAGCGCCCACGCGATTGCAACGGGCGCTTTTTGCATGTCTGGGGCGCCCGCCACGCACGCGAATCGACGACGTTGGTTGCGTGCGCACACATCGTGGTAGCTTGGAAGCGTGAAAGTCGGAACGCGCATGACAATCGCGACCTCAGTGGTCGTGGCGCTGGCGCTAACAATCTACGCTGCTATCGATCTTCGCGCCTCTCGAGCAGAGCGAGCCAGCGCCCTTCGTCGCAATATCGAAGATGTCGCTGTCGCACTGCGCTACCAAGTCGAATCAGCAGGCACCAAAGCCGTACTCAGCAAGGCAGATCGGCGCGCGAAAGCGATGTCGGCGGCCATTGCGCCACTTTCGGTCGCGCTCCTGCCCGCGGAGCTTGCTGGCCAAGCCACGTTGCAGGGGCAACGAGTCAAAGCATTCACTGAGGGCCGCAGCAACTACCTCTTCACGACAAGAAACGACTTCGTGACGTACTCACTGCCCTTGCGGGCAACATCCGCGACCGAGTTAGAGGGCTTTGAGATTCTCGGGGCTATCGAGGTCACAAGCGATGCCAGTTTTCTCGACGAGGCGTTCGCAGTCGATCTTCAGCGTACCATCCCGATCCTCATCGGAATTGTTCTTACGGTCTACCTGGCAGTCTTCTTCCTTATCCGCTCACTTGTGAGTGACCCGATTTCCAAGCTCCTCACCGGAGTTGATGATGTTGCACACGGTGACCTAAGTCGCGTCCTGCTCGCGGAGCGCGAAGACGAGATTGGCGACCTTGCCGCTCGCTTCAACGAGATGACCTTTTCACTGCGCGAGTCCCGCAACGAAACCAAGCGGCATACCGAGACCAGGACCGCGCTCGAGCAGAAGCTCTTCCAGACCGAGAAACTCGCGACAATCGGCCAGATTGCCGCAGAAATCGCACATGAAGTGGGCACGCCACTAAACGTCATCTCAGGTCGTGCCAAGGGAATCTCCAAGAAATCCATGGACGTCGATGCAGTTAAGAAGAACGCCAACATTATTGCTGAACAAGCTGCACGCATCACTCGAATCATTCAACGGCTCCTCGACTTCTCCCGCAGAAAGGTCGGTGCCGAAGAGAGCGAGCTTGTCAATGTCAACCAGCTAGCGCTTAGTACAATGGAGTTCTTGGAGAGCAAGCTGAGTGCAGCACAGGTGAAACACACGTTGAGCCGCGAAGAAGCGCTTCCCCCGATCAAAGCCAATCCCGACCACATCTTGCAGGTGCTCACCAACCTTGTGCTCAATGCCACCGAGGCCATGAGCAAAGATGGCGGGCGCCTGGTTGTGGAAACCGCCATCGTGACCAGGCGACGGCCCGGCCTCGAAGTCGCTCCCGAGATGCCAACCGTGGTCGTGAGTGTGAGTGACACAGGGCCTGGAATCCCCAAAGAAGACCGCGACAAGATCTTTGAGCCCTTCTACAGCTCCAAGACACGCGAAGGCGGCACAGGGCTCGGCCTTGCCGTCGTGCATGGCATCGTCAAATCGCACGATGGTTGGGTCGAGATTACCGATGCGCCGGGCGGCGGCACCTGCTTCTCCGTATACTTCCCCGCAGCTGAGGCGAACGCCGAGCCTCAAGCCTCCTCCTAATCAGCAACTCTCATGACCTCCGCCTCCACACTCTCACTTCGTCGCAGCGCCAAGATCCTGGTAGTCGAAGATGACGATGCAATGCGTGACTTGCTCGTTGAAGAGCTCAGTGATGAGGGCTTTGATGTGCTCGCAGCGGGCGATGGTCGAGCGGGCGTTGACCTGGTGCTCACACACCCTGTCGACCTCGTCATCACAGACCTGCGCATGCCCGATGTTGATGGCTTCGATCTGATTCGAGATGTGAAGGCCACACGACAGGCGCCGCACATCGTCATGATTACTGCGTTTGGATCCATCGAGACAGCGATCAAAGCGGTCAAGCTTGGAGCCTTCGACTACATCACCAAGCCTTTTGAGTTTGAAGAACTCATCATTGTCGCCGACAAAGCGCTCAACGATCGCAAGCTCCACCGCCACATTGAGCATCTTCAGCGCGAGGTCGAAGGGAAGTACCGCTTTGGCAACATCATCGGTGAGAGCGAAGCCATGCAGGAGGTCTTGGGGCTGGTAACCCGCATCTCGACCTCTGACGCCTTTGTGCTTATCACTGGCGAGAGCGGCACGGGCAAGGAACTCATCTCCCGAGCGATTCACTACAACTCGGCGCGCGCAAGCCAACCCTTCGTTGCCGTCAACCTCGCCGCGGTACCAAGTCAGCTCATCGAAAGCGAACTCTTCGGGCACAAGAAGGGGGCCTTTACCGATGCCCACTCCGACCGGGACGGGCTCTTTCGACAGGCCAATGGTGGCACGCTCTTCCTCGACGAAATCGGCGAGCTAGCGCTTGAACTTCAAGCCAAACTCTTGCGGGTCTTGCAAGAGCAAGAGATTCGCCCGGTTGGTTCCGCCAAAGTGGAGCGCGTCGATGTTCGGGTGGTTGCGGCCACCAACAAGGACCTCGAAGAGATGATGACCCAGGGCAGCTTCCGAGAAGACCTGTATTACCGACTCAACGTCATCGACATCCGCCTGCCTCCACTGCGCAACCGCGTCGATGACATTCTCCCAATCGCCGAACACCTGCTAGTGCAGCACGCAGGCAAGGTTGGAAGCAAAACGCCTATCACCCTCAGCCCGGAGGCTCAGCGCATGTTGCTCAGCTATCGATGGCCTGGCAACGTTCGCGAGCTTCAGAACACCATTGAGCGAGGCATCGCTCTGTGCACAGGTGGTGTCATTGAGCCGACGGACCTCCCTCAGGCTGTACATCACAAGCGGGACATCGACTACCTGGCACCCGCTGTCTCCCGCCACCTGTCGATGGCCGAGCTCGAGCGCGACTTCATCTTGCTTGTTTTGGATGACGAGGGTGGCAACAAGACCCGAACCGCGCAGAGGCTGGGCCTGGATCGAAAAACCCTCTACCGCAAGCTCGAAGAGTTTGGCAAGCGCGACAAAAGCTAGCAATTCCGGCTTTTCTCCCCGGTCCTGAGCCGGATAGGATGCCGCCCTGTGAGCACCAAGGCCGCCCTCATCCGCACCCCGTTGTACGCCGCCCATCAGTCCGCTGGGGCACGCCTCATCGACTTTGGAGGTTGGGAGATGCCGGTGCAGTACAAGCTGGGAATTCTCAAGGAGCACAAGAACGTTCGCGAGAATGTGGGCCTCTTCGACGTCTGTCATATGGGCGAGGTTTCACTGCGAGGGCAATCCGCTGGAGCTGCAGTGCAAAACCTCGTCACCGGCGATTGCAGCAAGCTTGACGATGGGGCCGCTCTCTACACGCTCATGTGCCTCGAAAACGGCGGCATTGTCGACGACTGCATTGTGTATCGTCGCAGCGAAGATAACTTCCTAATTATTCTGAATGCCTCCAATCGTCAGAAAGACCTTGCCTGGATTCGTGAGAACGCTGGCGGTGCAGAGATTGTTGACGAGAGCGATGAAACGGGTCTCATTGCGGTTCAAGGTCCTCACGCCGTCGAGCTCGTGTCCAGCCTGTCACCGGCAGACCTCGCTGGGGTCACACGCTTTCGGTTTGCCTCAGAAGAAATCGCAGGGGTGCAATGCATGGCCGCTCGCACGGGGTATACCGGCGAAGATGGCTTCGAAATCGCCTGTCCCGCCGACGCGACCGAGAGCGTGTGGAATGCGCTGCTCGAGGCCGGTCAATCGCTTGGCGTTGAGCCCATTGGTCTCGGTGCTCGCGACACCCTTCGCCTCGAAGCCAAGCTCAGCCTCTACGGCAATGACATCGATGAGTCCACGACGCCGTACGAGGCCTGCCTGGGCTGGGCGGTAAAGCTCGACTCTGGCCCGTTCATCGGCAGCGGGGCCTTGGCGAAGCAAAAGGCCGAAGGCGTAACTCGCAAGCTTGTCGGCTTCACGCTCGAGGGTCGTGGCATCGCGCGCCACGGCTATAGCATTGTGGATCGTACACTCGCAGATGGCTCACAAGAACTCGGCAAGGTCACAAGCGGTACCAAGGGGCCAACCGTCGACAAGGCGATTGGTCTAGGCTATGTACCTACTGCCTACGCAAAGATCGGTTCTACCTTCACTGTCGATTGCCGAGGCAAGGACATTCCCGCTACGGTCCATAAGGGCCCCTTCTACAAACGGAGCGAATACCATGGCTGACATCCCCGCAGATCTTCACTATACAAAAGAACACGAGTGGCTCCGCGCCAAGGACGGCATCTTCCAGGTGGGCATCACAGCCTTCGCGGTTGAGCAGCTTGGCGATGTCACAATGGTTGAGCTTCCCGAGGTGGGAGACGACATCGAGAAAGAGCAGGTATTCGGAACTGTCGAGAGCGTCAAAGCAGTCTCGGACCTCTACGCTCCCCTCTCCGGCAAAGTTGCTCGCATCAACGAGACGCTTGAGGACACTCCTGAGGCTGTCAACGAAACGCCGTACGGCGAAGGTTGGCTTGTCGAGGTAGAAGCGAGCGAAGCGAATGCTATTGAGGGACTGATGGACGCCGAGGCCTATGCTGCCTTCTGCGCTGAAGCCTAAGCAGCGCAGGTCTTGACTGCTGCGCTTCCACAAACCGCGTATCCGCACTGTCCAAAGTGCGGTGCTGGCGGTTTCGTATCAACAGGCGGCAACCGTCTTTGGTGCTCAGAATGTGACTTCGCCTGGTACTTCAATGTTGCAGCAGCAGTCGATGTCATCATTCGAAATCCCGCAGGAAAAATTCTGATGACGCGTCGAGCGAGAGAACCACACAAAGGTATGCTCGACTTGCCAGGCGGCTTTGTTGATTCTGGCGAATCACTCGAAGAGGCTGCGAGGCGCGAGGTGCTCGAAGAAGTTGGCTTTGCACTTGGGGAGCTCGCCTACCTCGGTTCCTTCCCCAACGACTACGAATTTGGCGGCGTTATTTATCACGCGCTCGATGTGATCATGACGGGCGAGGTGACCTCCGAGGCCCTGTCGGTTGGAGATGATGTGGCGAGCGCCACGTTTGTTGCGCCGCAGGACCTCGACCTCTCGGAGGTGGGGCTCGATTCCACAAGAGCGGCACTTCGTTGCTACCTTGAGAGCCTCTAAGCGAATCGGAGCGGGGACCTGCCCCCCTCAACCGACGACTCCTGCGGGCTTTGAGAACAACCAAGCGGCAATCTCGCGGTGGACCTCTCGCTTGAATCGAGTCAGCGTCAACGCTTGGGGGCACCACCGCAAACGCCGTGATCGGCGTGCGTTGGAAGTAGCCGGTGAGCAATGGCGCTAGCGCTGACGGAAGATTTTCCAACCGCTGCGTGGCGCGCCCACTTGAAAGTGAAAGCCGAAGCTAAACGTGATGAGCCCTGAGCTCGACGCGATGAGGCCCGCAGGCGGATTCGGAAATGGCTGCGCACGCTCGAACGCTGCGACGGCCTCGGTATCCAGAAAGTCGACACCGGACTCTTCGATCACAACAACCTTGGCGAGCTTGCCACCTGGCTTTAGCGTGACTTCAAGGACCGTTACTCGATCCTTGGTGCCGTAGACTTTGCCAGTCGGGTCGCGACGGGTGTAGACCTCACCTGGGTGCCAGTTCTGTGCAACTTGTCGCTTCATGCGGTTAAAGAAGCTCGCGAACTTCCACTTCTTGGTGTTGAGCGCGGTGATTTCTCCCGATTCAACCCCATCGAGTTTGTCCACGGATCCGCCGCCAACGACCCGAGTTAGGGTGTCCTGGCTTGGGCGCAGATTTGGGACACCAGAATGCCCTGCTCCGCCTTCAGACGCCTCCTGTGCCTCCTGCGCCTCTTGGCCCACAACCGTTCGGGCTCCGTTGCCCTTCTTAGCTGCCAGGCCATTGGCTGCCAGGGCCTCCGCGCCCGTCAACTCCCCTTCGGTGGCACGGGCCTGGAATTGCAGCTCGCGCATGGCCAGAAGAGCCGACTCCGTCTGCGATTCGCCACTACCTTCAGCCTCGGTTTCTTTCGACTCGGGCGAATCTAAGAGTTTTTCTAACACCTCTTCCCCCGAAGGCTCAAGCTTCTCGAGAAGCTCCTTGGCCTCGTCGGCAACGGCGAGCTCCTTCGGAGAGGGGCGTGACACCATCTCTTCTGTGCTGCCTCGCGCAACCGTTTCTTTGTTTGTATGAGAATCGTACTCAGAGAGAAATCGTGCCTTGTCCGGAACCGCTTCAAGCTCGGGTGCGGTGACTTCGATGACTTGACCACGCTCCAGTGGATTGCTTGCTGCTGCAAGTGCTTCCTCTGTCTTCTCTTTTGTCTCTTCCTCAAGAAGCTTGGCAAGCTCAAGTTCGTCTTGCTCGGGCACATCCAAAATCGGCATCGGTTCCAACCGGGCAATGTCTTCTGGCGACAGAAGCGCCAGAGCATCCGTACTCGTAGGAGTGTCTTTGAGCCCGTCGCACAGTAGCCAGTCAAAACGAAAGTCGTGCAGGGCATGAGCACTGCACGTCTCACTTCGAATGCCGGGCACGCTGCAACCCAACTCTCTGGCAGCCAACGCTAGAGAGGCGTCCATCCAGCAACTAAACGCTGTTTCGGGATCTGGAGTGGCCGCTAGCAGTTCGGAAGGTAAAGGTGCATTGGGTGGATCGAATCCAATTGTCGCGGTCGCAAAAATTGTGGCGTGGATCGCAAGCGATGCCACCGCAACCGCCACGATGGCTCCGCTCTGGGACGAGCGCCGACGGTCATTTTGCGAAGGAGTCACAATCGAGATTACCCTAGATAGTGATCATTTTAGCAGCCCTTGGCTCTGGAGCAGAGCCTTGTTTCGCCTGGTTCCCACCCTATCGAATCAAGGGGTTGCGAAAGTAGTACGGGGCAATCACGCTCACGCGATCGCGGCCGGCCAGCAAGGGTTTCGGCACAGCTCCAAAGGGACCGGCAGCCTTGAAGGCTCGCAATGCCTCCTTGTCGAACTCTCGAAACTCGCTCGCCTTGTCAATGGCAAGACCGTGAACGTTCCCAGACGCATCAAGGTAAAAGCGCAAGACCACCTCGCCCTGCTCAAGTGCCAGCGCGAGCTTCCTTGGGAATTTGAGCTGCTTATCAATCTTGCGATACATCGCATAGAAGTACGGATTGGACTGAATCGCTCGAGTTGGAGCGCTGCCGCGATTCTCCCTTGTGCCATTTGCCGCTGCCCGTCCGTCACCGCCTTGGGAGGCAACACTCTTGCCCTGTGCGCCGCCTGCGCCTATCCCGGTCTCACCGCGAGCGGAGGATGCACCTTGATCAAATGGGCTTGTCCGAGTTCGGCTTGAGAGCTCGGCAGCGTTTGCCCACTGCGTGGCCTTTCCTCGCTCAGAGTTTTCCGTAGACAACATGCCCTGTTCTCGTCGTGGTGCCTCTGCATTTGGTACCGCAACGTCCGCTGTGCGAACTCGGGTTGCCTTTGGCGCGGAGTCAAAGAGCGGGTCGGCGGCCAGCCACTCTCGACCGCCAAGCCCTGGAGCACCACCTTGGCCCGAGCCCTCCTCCAATCCAACGCGATCAGCATCGTCGCCAGCCTGGGCCTTGCGCACTGCAATGCGCCGGTTCGCGGCGCCGCTCGATGCCCCCCGCTCGATCTTCTCGGGAGTCGTCTTGCCTACTGGCGCCTGCCCCGCGTGCATGGCCGCCACTTGTCTCGTTTGATTCCAAAGCCCGGTGCTCCGTGAGGCGTTGTCATTTCGATCGCTTGCGGTTGCCGCGCCCACGTTGCCCGGGGCCAGACGGCCCCGTTCTTGGCCGGGAGCAACAACTCGACTCGGGCTCGCAGTGCCACTCTCTTCTGGCAGTGTCGCGCCTGCGCCTGGCACGGTCATCCACTCAAGCTCGGAGGGCAACGTCACAAGGCTCACTGTCGAGAGTGCAACAGTTGGCAACTCCGTCGCAGGCACAGTTGGCGATACAACTTCGGTCAGCTCGACGGTGGACTGGGGCGTGTTGGTTCCACGCCACACAACAAAGAGCGCTCCATGCACAAGGGCGGCAATCCCGAGCGAACGCCCCGCCCAATTGTGTTTGCCACGCCCCACGATCTAAGTATGAACCGCCAACGCGCTTCGCACCACTCCTTCTCGCCCACCCTAGACAGCACAGATCGAGAGAATTCCGCCGCCCTCAACATCCAAGTCAACACGGCGCTTTGTGGTCTTAACCCATTCAAACTCTTGCGGGTCAAGCACCTGCAGCGGCATCGTTCTCACATGAGGGTTTGACTTCACGTTGTTGATCGTCGCCGAGATGGTGTTAAAGATTTCGCTCATCGTCTCCACGGAGTCTTCGCTGGCTTCGTTATCTGCAAGCTGGTCCTGAACTTCCGCCTCGGGCAGCATGAGCAATTTGCAGGCAAGTCTCACAGTTGCCTCGATGTCGGCAATCATTGTTCCGACAAGCATGTCGCTATCGTCGAGTACTTGGGATCGAAAGAAAACACCATCTTCAAAGTCGGTCTCGGTGGTTCGCTCCTTGAGCCCAATTTCCTCTCCAACCAACATCTCAAGCGACTGGCGCATTGCTGTCGGCGAAGGAGGCCGCATACGCTTTTCAGGTCGCTGGGGTCGCGCTTCATCCGTGGTGGCTGCTTCCGAAGCGTCTTCCGCGATCGCTTCCTCTCCGGCAGCGCTTGAACCGTCTTCCGCGATCGCTTCCGAAGCAGCGCTTGCTTCCGAACCGTCTTCC
>JANTGM010000156.1 GCA_024762925.1 Kofleriaceae bacterium
CGATCCATGGACATTGATTCGTGATCGCGAAGTCAGCTCGTTTGCTGGCGAGGCGGGAAGAGGGAGTTTGCTGGGGCAAGCGACCGAGGAACGACGAAGAAGACGGGCTGAGCCAGTCTCTCCAGCGGGCGAGAAGACCAGTGAGCGCGTTCTATTTTCATGAATCGCGCACGAGTGCTTGGGTCGAGCCTGCACCTTCGGCAGAGCTGCTGCCCGCAGTTGCAATCGCTTCACGGAGTGTGTCGTGCACAAAGACCCAATCGAGACCGAGATGCTCAACGCCCCGAGTGACGATGTCCTCAATTTCTTCTTCGTCAAAGTCGCCACAGGTCTTGCCACAGCGCTTCGCGAAGGCATTCGCAAAGCGAACAATGTTGCTGCACATATCGGACTCTTCGCTTGAGTAGCCTTTGCTTGCAGCAATGACGTCGATGATGGCTTCGGGAAGCTCCCATTTTCGCGCCAGGGCCGTGCCCACTTTGCGATGGGATTGTTCTACGACGGCGGTCCACGCTTCCTGCGCAAGCCAGTCCTTCTTCTTCATGCCCAAGAGCTTCTCGGCCTCCAACAAGAGTGCTCCCACAATCGGCTTGCCGACATCGTGCATAAGGCCCGCAAGGTGTGCCGTTTGTGGATCTACGCCGCTCTCGAGGTTTTCTGCAACGAGACGTGCCGCAGTCGCAACCGCCACCGTGTGATCCCAAATCCCCTTGAAGGCCTTGCGAATTTTTCTGTTCCTCGAATCATACACCTGATGAGCACTAAGCTCGATGAGTGTGCCTTTTAGTGTTCCCATTCCGAGGCGCGAAATCGCTTGCTCAACGGTTCGGGGCCGCTCGGCATTTCCGTACTGTGCCGTACTCGCCCGTCGAAACAACTGCGGTGCCAATACAGGGTCGTCGCCAATGATCTGCGAAATCGCGCGAAACGTCACGTTGGGATTGTCTAGCTCGCGAATCGCACGCATCGCCGATGCAGGCATCGCCGGCAGGACCAGGCGATCACTCTCAATGCGTTCGAGAATGATGGTGATGAGCTCGGCAACCAACTTGTCGGCAGCTTGCTCATCAACCGGTGGAGGCGCGCTGGCCTTGGCCCGATACCTTCGTCCACTTGATACCGACGACGGCTCAACGCCTATCGGCGCAAGTTCGACGGGGGTCCCACTTGGGTCGCACTCCTCTAGCATGGCGCGCATCGTTCGCATGTCGGGAATTCGCTCTTCCGGATCTTTGACAAGGGCTGCCAATATGAGCTCTTCGAATTGTGGAGGAATCGAGGCGTTATGTGCCGTAGGGGGCTGTGGAGCTTCGCTAATGTGCCCTTTTACAATACCTGCGATCGTCGGAGCGTTAAACGGAACGACACCCGTAATCATCTGATACAGAACAATCCCTAGAGAGTAGACATCACTCCTGTGATCGAGAGATTCTTCTCCCGTGCATTGCTCTGGAGACATGTAGAGGGGTGTTCCCAAGACATACCCCGCACGAGTCCGGTGCGTGTCAACGGGTGACTTCTCAATGAGCTTGGCAATGCCAAAGTCGAAGACCTTCACATAGTCTGGGTAGTCCGGATGGTTGCACAGGTAGATGTTCTCTGGTTTGAGATCTCGGTGAACGATGCCTTTGTCATGCGCCGCTGCCAAGGCTGCGGCTACTTGGGTGCCGATGCGAATCGTGCTCTCTAGATCTGTTCGGCCTTCCATGGTGAGTCGTTCGAGCAACGTCTGCCCATCGAGATACTCCATGACGTAGTAGTGCCGATTGCCGCGCTGCCCAAAGTCTGTGATGTCGACAATGTTGGGATGGCGAATGCCGTTGACAGCGCGCGCCTCTGTGAAGAATCGCGACACCAACTCCTCATTCTCGGCCAATTCCGCACTGAGAAATTTTATGGCCGCAGGACGACCAAGAACGTTGTGCTCGCCACGATAGACAACCCCCATCGCACCTTCGCCGAGCTTGGCCGTGATGCGATAGCCAGCCACCTGGGCTCCAATAAAGTAATCCCGAACAGTCTGGGTGGCAGGATGCGAACTCACAGTAGATAGTTCGGCCAAGTTGCCGCAAACTCAAGCGCGCTTTGGGGGATGTGTACGGGTTACTAGCGCTATCTGCCTTAAAGATCTGCAAGCCCAAGCCGATTCCACCTTCATGAGTTCGCCGCCGCCGACCCATGAGGAAACCTTGGAGCTCTGGACCGAGCGCGACCTCACGAAAATGGCGGAGCGAGGAGAGCTGCGGACTGCGTTCTGTGTGGATGAGCAGCTGCGCCAACTAGACGACATTGTTTGCGCTGGCCGCGCTGCCGTGTTGGTTGGTGATTCCGGTGTAGGAAAGTCGGCCACTGTCTACGAACTTGTGCGACGGATGCATGTGTCGTCTCCTCACGAAGGCAACCAGTTTCCAAAGCTGCGCATGTTCGAACTCCTCGAGGGCAGACGCATCCTGCAGATCTCGCTGCGTCGGCGAGCATCTGGGCTACGGCAACCACACACGCAGATGGGAGAGGAAATGCTGCGGCTTGTGGATGCACTGGCCAATGCAAAGGAGCCTCTCGCGCTGTTCTTTCGCGACATCGATCTGGCCTACCAGTTCAATTTGGAGACGCACTTCGAGAACCTCGCTTTCAAGTTTAAGGGACCAATCATTGCGGAAGGCCTTCGTTCGATCGTCCAGAACATGCTCGAGTATCATCCTGAACTCGATCAGCATTTCGTGACGCTTGTCGTGAGCGAACCAAGCCTTGAACGCATGCAAACCATTCTTGGGTTGTGGAGCAAAGCACACCGAGCTCAGACCGGAACCAAGATCGACGCAGCGGCGCTTCAGCACGCGCTCTACTTGTCGCATCGATTTCTCTCGCGAAGTCGTATGCCCCGCAAAGCCCTGGACCTTATCGAACAGGTGGCTGCTACCTGCGCCAACAAGACGGTCAGCGTTGCCGATGTGATCAATCGATTTTGCGACAACCACCGAGTGCCTCGAGATTTGGTCGATCCGGATGTTGCGCTTGATCTCGCTGCGCTCCGCGAGCACTTTCAAGAGCGCGTGCTTGGACAAGACGAGGCTGTGAGCGTGGTGATTGATGTCGTTGGGCTCATCAAGGCTGGCATGTCTGACGCAAGACGCCCCTTTGGCGTTTTCCTCTTCGTGGGGCCAACAGGCGTTGGGAAGACCCACTTAGCACAACTCTTAGCGAAGTTTCTCTTTGGCGATGGAGAGCGACTACTGCGGATCAACATGGCCGACTACTCTGAGCAAGGCAAGGCCGAGACGCTCTTTGGCAACCCGAATGGCACAACGCCAACCATGACTCGAGGTGTGCTCGCCCAACGGGTCTCCGGGCATCCGTTTGCGGTCCTGCTTCTAGACGAGTTTGAGAAGGCGCATGAGAGTGTGCATGACCGCCTGCTCCAGCTCATGGATGAAGGAGCATTCATAAATGGTGCAGGCGAAACCGTTTCCTGCCGTTCGATGATCATCATCGCCACGTCCAACGCAGGGGCAGAAGTGTATCGATCAGAATCCTTCGGATTTGCTCCTCAGGAAATGGACCTCGAAGCCAAAGACGCGGAGCTAACGCGCCGACTGCAAGAGACCTTTCGATTTGAGTTTCTCAACCGATTCGATCGAATCGTTCACTTCCACCCTCTGTCGCAAGATGACATTCGAACCATTGCGATGCGAGAGTTCGATCTCATAAAGGAGCGTGCCGGTTTTGCGCAACGCAATCTCGAACTCGATGTGGAGGAAACACTCATCGATTGGATTAGCGTGCAGGGATACCACCCAGACTTTGGCGCACGGTTTCTAAGGCGCACTATCGAGCGTCACGTGTCGACCGCGATTGCTGCGGCCATTGTTCGCGAAACTCCAGCGGACGGGGCTACGCTCACAGCAACGGTTCGTTTGAACAAAGTGGTCTGCTACGTTTCCTGTGAGCTTGATGTGAGCACAACTGTCGAGACGCCAGCTCCTTTTGTCTCCCAGCCCGTAGCTGTTGTGAACTTAGCGCGCGAGCTGGATTCGAAGGAACTCAACGCGCAGGCTGAGACAGTGTTAGAGCAAGGCCGTCTCATCTTCGAGGATCTTCGAACCAAGAAGAGCGAGCGGAAGAGCCTGCAAGCCAAGATGAACCAGAGCTCGTTTTGGGAGCATCAGGGCAAGCGGGCCGAAGTACTCGACCGCTTCCGAGAGATCGAGGTTGTGCTGCGAGCCGAAGAGCACGCGGCGGAGGCGATGGAGCTCTTGCGCGAAGAGCTGGAGAGCCAAGATGCCTCCACAGCCGGTCGGTGGCGTCTTTCTCAGCGCATCGAGCTGGCGGAAACGTCACTGCTCGCTTGGCAACGTAGGCAAGCGGAGCGCAGTCGGAACTCGCTGTGGATGATGCTCTCGTGCACAGAGGCACAGCTTCCCACGGAAGCTCGCATCGAGGAGCTCGCGACCTTGGAACTGGCATGGTGTGAACGACTCGGGTTCGATGCATCAGTCATTGCGTATTGCGAATCGGAGGCGCGAGTCTCGCGAGCCTTCTTGGACATTCGAGGCATGGGCGCAAGAACCTTCATCGGTATGGAGCAGGGCAAACATCGTTTCGCTCGTAAGGACACGGTCGCTCTCAATTGCTTGTGCGAGATTTGGGACAAGAGCCCCGCAGACGGAAGCAGCAAGAGGCTGCGCGCTTCCCGAAGTCGGCGCGGAGCATTTGGTCTTGAGATTGATTGCAAGAGCGAAGTGCAACTTGCCGACGTTGGCAGCATCGAGCTTGTCGGCCACAGAAATAAGAGTTTTTCTGATCTTATCGAAAGCCTTGATGAACGTGCTAATGCCGAGACGGATCGAATTGATACCGTGGCACGAACGTACGGCTACAATGGCGAAGGAGTGACAGATCCGCGAACCGGTATCACGATGGCTCGCACAAAAGATGTCATGGCGGGCAATTTAGATCGGTTTCTCGAGGGCTGGCGCCAAACGTTCTGAGCAGGACTTCGTTGGTGGATCGCGACTGGCAGAGAAGTCGGAGAAAAGCGAACTACCAGGTTGCGAGAATCTCGCAGTCGGCACCCATCTTGTTCTCGGCCAAGATCGTCTTTAGGCGGGCAATGCGCTCTGGTGGCGGCAGCTGCACAAGCTCAACCGAAAGGTCTCGCCCTTCTTGACTCTCCAGGTTCGTTGCAAGCCAAACCCCAACATGCTGGCCTCGCGCGCTGGGAATCTCATCGAGAGCTCCGGACTGCTCCTCCGCGTTGCAAATGCGATCGAGGTCGCGGGCAAAGGGCGTTGCAAGCACGGGCTTGCTCGCTTCCGACTTCGGTGCTGGATCCGAGCTGGGAGTTGGCTCACATGCGGCACCAAGAAAGACTAGCGAGAGCAAGAACGACCTCATGGGCGCATGCTACTTGCTTGGCACGGGTTGTGGGAATTGGGCTGGCGAGACTGGCAAGCGTGAGACTGGCAAGCGTGGAACTGGCAAGTGTGGAACTGGACTACGAGCGCGCTGGTCCAACCAAGGAGAGCACGGACATGGCACGAGATGCCCAGCTTCTGCTGCGCTTCGACACATCATTTCGATCGGAGAAGTCCTCAGCGGGCGTGCAGGTTTCGCTTAGGGTATCCCCCTCGTCGAAGAAGGCGATTTCTTGCTCTGAAAACTGCGATTTGCTCATGAGGCGTCCGTCCTTGGGCGTGGGGAGGTATGGAACCTACATGTAGAGCAATATGCGTACCAGTGCGCATGTATTCCTAACCCGCTGGTTTCAAAGGATCGAACTGCAAACTGATGTGTGAAGTCTCGCGGCTTTTTGACGACAGTGGAGGATGTTCCCCCAACTGCGGTGCCTGGTTCTCAGGTGATTCCGAGTGGAACCAGAAGCAGACTTAGCCAACCGAGGCACTGAGCACCAGCGCCAAGAAGCTTATGGCAAAGAGCGCAAAGCAGAACAACAGCATGAGGGAGGTCTTGTCCATCTTCTTGCGACGCGCTTGTCCTGGAGCTTGTCGATGCATGGCACCACGTAACACAACCACGACTCCAAGCAGAACAAAGAGGGCGGCATTGAGAGTGGCTGCTGTTAGGAGTTGCTCACTAAAGCGCCAAGCTCCCTCATCAACCCCCGCTTGCTGGGCCATAAGGGCGGCCTCCGCTGCTGTGAGCGGGGCTTTGCTGGGTAAAAAGAGCGTCAATAGATAGGTGCCAAAACCTGCCAAGACCAGCCCCATTGCAATGATGCCTGGTCGTGGAGTTCGCGGGGGAACCGTGCTGCGTTTGGCTGCCCAGCGCTGGGCAGATGGATGCGCCTGACGCCAAACCGCGTTGGCACTTTCCGCTCGTTGGCCCGCTCGTGGCTCTTGTGGCTCTTCACTGCTAAGCGCATCGAGAGCGGCGTTGGGATACGAGTGATCATTGGCGTCTGGTGGAGGGCCAATGTTCATTGGGGGTGGAGGAGTGTGCACAACCGCCTGTCCATAACCCGGCGGAGGTGGACTATGAACGGATCCAGAAGAACTCTGAGTTGGTGGCACCAGCGGCCCACCTGGTGTAGAACTCGCGACTTGCGGCAATGCGTAGTCACCTGGCACGACCGCCAATGGGTCGGGCGCTGATGGCATGGAGGAGACCGGCGGGGGCACTGGGGTGTGCTTCACGACCGAGGCCGCAGGAGGCCGAGGAATCATCGCTGATGGCATGGCAGAAGCGGCGACCGGGGGCGCAGGGGACACAACAGGTGCACCGAAAGCGGGCGAAGTGCCTGCCTCCAATGCTGCCGGATTATTTGCGGGGCCTTGGCCATTGAAGGGGGCATTGGCTCCTGGTGGAACGTCGGGACCAGGAACATCCACAGAGCCTGGGTTCCCACCAAATCCCCCCGAGGCACCGGGCGCGATGGGAGCGTTGGGAGCAGCACCTTGGCCAACAGCACCGAATGCACCTGAGGCACTCGCGGGTGCACCACCAGAAGCCTGCGCACCTGGTTGAGAACCAGCTTGCCCAGAAGCTTGGGAAGGCGTGCCAAACGAGCCCACTGGTGCCGGAGCGCCGGGCAAAGTTGGGGCAATGGAAGCACTTGCTGGCGCACCAAATGGCGGAGCATCTGGCACCTGAGCATTGGGAGCACCTGGTTCGAATGCTGCTTGCGAAGTGGCAGCGCCTAGTGACGCACCAGGCAATGGCGGAGCACCTGGCCCGAAGGGTAAAGCACCAGGCGGCGATTGGGCACCCGGATCAAAGGGTGAGGCTGATCCTGCCAAAGCAGAAGCATCGGTGGAACTCGAGGCAGCAGCCGAACTCAAGGCGACAGGTGGAGCAACTGCAGAATCAACCGCTTCCACACTTCCAGGCTGTGCCATTGAAGACACCACCACTGAGGGCTTGCCAGACACCGCTTCTGCATCAGCGACCGTGCGGGTGAAGACATCGGGCATCTCAGCTGGAGCCTTTGTCTCGCTCGGCTTGGCTGTCTTCTTCGGGCGAACCGTAGCTTCTCCCATCACCGTCTTCGTAAGAACATCTCCTACACTCTCCGACGGATCAAAGGGCGAGATTGGAGATGGGTCCGGGACGGCTACATCCACAGACTCGGGGACGATGGGTGGCTTTGGCGGTGGCGCAGACGAAGCAACTACGCCATCACTTGGAGGAGGCGTTGCGACATTGGTATCTGTGCGATCATCATCACCAGCAAAGCCCAGATCCTGCGTGGTTGCCGCATTGACATCGGTGATCTTGTTCTCGGAATCCGCTTCTGAGCCGGGTATGGCGGCTACAACGGGATTCGGTGGCATGGGAGGTTTCACAGCAGCCGATGCAGGAGCGTCTGAAGACGGCTTCACAGCAGCAGCGTCTGGTGTCGTGGGAATTGGCGGCACACCAGGTTTCTTTGCCCGCGAGGCACTTGGCATTGGCGGTGGAACGCTCACGTTTGCTTTGGCACGCTTGCTGGCCACCTCGGGTTTCTTCTTAGGGTTGGGAAGAGCGACCCTGGCGTTTGGATCAAGCTCTACCGTCTCGTTTTGGGTCTCAGAACGAGGTGCAGGCTCTGCTGATCCACCAGAAGCGGCAGTGCCAGAAGCGGCAGTGCCAGAAGCGGCAGTGCCAGAAGCGGCAGTGCCAGAAGTGGCAGTGCCAGAAGCGGCAGTGGCATCCTCCTCGGCTTCGTTGATGAGGGCGCGTGCGGTTTCGCCATCCACAGCGAGTGTGGGGATTTCGTCTTGGGAAATCTCGTCGGCAATTGGAACCTGGGCCAAAGCTGGAGTCTTGGCTGGCGAGAGAGCTGCGCCACATTCCGGGCACGGATCAATCGGCAGGACCCGACTTCGATCCGCGTTGCATTTTGGGCAAGTGAACATCGAGCGCTACTGGCAGAATAGTAGCGGGAAACCTCTAGCTAGCTCAACTTGGCACTCTTGGGAAACCGCTATTCCGAGAGGTCGGGACGCTCTTGGATACAGGTGAGGTCAGCTCGGCTCTTGTCCATGGTCTCTAGCGAGATCAGTTCGAGTTCAGATACCAACTCGCTGATTTCCACGATCATGTCTTCGTCAACGCCAGCTTCAGCGGGTTCACGAGGCAAACGCCTGTCGTCTCCACGTCGGTTGTAGCGAAAGACACGAGAGTCGCGCTTGCCCCAGCGACGCTCATCAGTGCGACGATCTCTGGACAGCGCGGCACGAATTTCCCCAATAGACTGGGGCATTGGCTCGAGACTCGATGCTAGCGCCGAGCAGTTGTGGCAGATTGGAACCCAAGCACCAAGCAGCTCGACGCTCTTGAGGAGTTCCCGGCGACGATCTCCGCACAGACAGCACAGCGCACCCAGACCCACAGGGCGGGACGAAACCCACTTGTGGTAGCAGCCCCAACATCTTCCGCGCCGAAGCTCGGAGACCGAGGCGTTACACACTTCACACGAATGGGCCCTTTTCATCAACATGCGAAGGCAGTTAAGACCGAGCGCTGGCTGACGGCAACTTTTCGGCAAATGCCGTTAGCTGCCTGTATGGCTTATGTAAGTGCTATCGCTCGCGGTAGACGATGAAACCGCGCGCCGGATCGTAGGGCGATACAGCGACGGTGACCCGATCGCCAAGAACGACGCGGATGCGGTAACGGCGAGTACGACCAGAGAGTTTGGCCAGAACCTCATGGCCGTTTTCACACTGAACGCGGAAGTTACCGCCCTTGCCAACGTGAACGACTTCACCCTGGAGTTGTATTAGATCTTCCTTACTCATAGCGCTCTCTCAGCTTTCGGCTGCCTTGTATCAAGCCCTGAGGGAGTCCGCTATGGACAATGCAGAAAACGAAGGCCATTGCTGCACTTACTAGCCCGTTTTTACGAGCACAACTGGTCTTACCTAAAGGTGGCCATGCTGATGAGAAGTCTCCAGAACCGATTTCACTTGTCTTGAAGACCCACGGATGACGTGCGATGTCCTCGCCGCCCGCACTTCCTCCGAGCGAGGATACAT
This sequence comes from Kofleriaceae bacterium, assembly GCA_024762925.1. Lineage (GTDB taxonomy): Bacteria > Myxococcota_A > Polyangia > Haliangiales > Haliangiaceae > NORP324. The sequence continues at coordinate 9,477 of JANTGM010000156.1, forward strand.
CGCCCCTTGTTTCTTCAATTCTGCTCGTCGTTCACTGGGGAAGCCACCCTGGAAGATGTCGATGGCACACGAGGAACGTGCAACTGCCTCGACTCGATTGATGGAAGCGCGCGAGTCACCTTGGACATCGAGCTGCAGTAGTTTGGCTGTCAGCCCGCTTGGGTCGTCCGTCTGTTTCAACGACTACTCGAGCGTCTCATCATCCTTCCCATCGAGCGGGTCAACCTGGATCGCTAGCTCCTTTTTGAGGTTCCGCTTCCACGGGATGTTCAAGAAGGCGCGAAGCGTCCACGTTGTTGGATGCTTTGCCCCCCGCGAAAAGAGCGATGCCGCCTTGACCACTTCACCCAAAAAACCACCATCGGGAAGAGAGACATCGCTTTCCGCATCGACCGGGATGCGTATCGCAAACTCATAACTATTCTCACCTGCCGGATACGTCTTTGCCCCGTCGACTTCAAGGTCAAACGAGTAGAGGGTCTCCTTTTCGTGCACCAGAGTTTTGCTACTGCTACCACTCTGTCGCTCATAGCGAGTGCGTGTACCTGTGGCGTACAACCGCACTACAAACTTGTCAGCATCTGTTGGCTCTTCTAAGGTCAGAAGTACGGTTCCCGTGACCTTGTCACCTGGCTTGTAGTCGATTTGCGAGACATCGAACGCAATGGACCCAACACCTACTCCAGCCGTGGTGCGCACAACCTCCGCTGTCGAAACTGCTGTGTCACGAACCACTTCCGCCGTGGCCTCTGCGGTCACTTGAATGACCTTGCCAACCTTCTTGAACCAATCCGATGCCATGGCCACAGCATACCCGCCTTAAGGCGCTGCGTCGGCTGACTAGAGTGTCCAATCCAAAATGGCACACTAGGCCGAATCAATCAGTCTCGGGAAAGCTGACATCCGCTGGACCGTCACCGCCAAAATCCGCAGCAGTGGGAACAGAGGGCGTTTCCTTTGGGGTCTCGGTTTCGGTCTTTGATTTCGATTTCGATTTCGAAGAACCCTTTCCTCGACTCTTAAGAACAATTCTTGTCGTGCCGTCTTTGGAAACCGGCAATTCAATGGTCTCGTTTCGATACCCAGTCTTGCGAAGCAAAAAGCCCATGCTTCCTTTGCCTTGGCGCACAGTCACAGTGTGGGGCGTGCGACCAACTTCGACACCATCGGAGATGCGATAGACGCGCGCACCTTTGGGATCGGATTCAATGGTGAGTGAAACCATCTCAGCTGGAACCTCAACAAGCTCCCGAACAATGATTGGCTCAGGAGCTGGCGATGGAGCAGTCTCTACAGGAGCTGTGGCCGCCACAGCTGGAGCCTCCGCTCTTTGTGCCTCATCCGCCTTCTGCTCAAGAACAGTATACGCACCCCAACCGCCAAAGCCGACACCAAGAAGAAGCGCCAGCGGCATGGCAACCCGCCGAACCATACTGGGCTTGGCAGGGGGAATCGCAAATGTCTCTTTGGGTGATGCTTGGTACTCACCCGAACTCGCACCGAGCGTGGTGGAGTGCTTGAGCGGCTCGATATCATCAAGAGTGTCTCGGTACTGCTCGATGTCGAGGTCTGCCGACTTTGCCAAGCTTGGCTCTGGTGTGAGCATCTCGGTGTACGAAGCAATCTCGTTGAGACCTTGCATCACTGCAAGCATCGTCTGAGGACGATTGTTTGGGTCCTTCTCCAAAAGCTGCATGGTAAGTGATGCAAGCTTTGTCGGAATGGCGGGTTCAACCTCTCCAATGTGCTTAGGAACAACGTGGATATGGGCGGCCAAGACCTCGCCAGAACCTTGCATCGTGAAAGGTGGGCGCCCTGTGAGCATTTGATAAAGCACACAGCCAAGAGAGTAGATGTCGGTTCGGTGATCAATGTCGCCAGCACCACGGCACTGTTCGGGAGACATGTAGTACGGCGTGCCCATAAGGCGGCCGGTTTCTGTTTGCACATTGCTCGAGTGATTGTCGCCCTGCAGCTTGGCGATGCCGAAATCGAGAATCTTGATACGTTCACCACGCGGCATCGCAGCATCGGGTACTACAAAGACGTTGTCGGGCTTGAGGTCTCGGTGGATGATTCCAAGTTCATGCGTGGCCTTGAGGGTTCCCGCCATGAGACGAGCGAGCGCCAATGAACGCCCTGGACTCAGACGAATGCTGTCTTTGAGAACGGCGCCAAGGGTCTGCCCCTCGAGCATCTCCATCACCAGATAGGCATTGCCTTCAACTAGGCGGCCATAATCGAAAATCTCGGGGATGCCAGGGTCTTTGACCATCGAAGCGGCGCGGGCTTCATTGAAGAATCGCTCCACAATCTCGGGGGACTCACAGCGCTCGGGCTTGAGCACCTTCACGGCAGCTTGCTTGCCGAGTAGGACATGCTCAGCGACATAAACGATCCCCATGCCACCAGAGCCAATCTGGGCCGTGATTTTGTAATTTCCGAGTGTCGTGCCGATCATGGGTGTCTACCTAAGGGTGCGTAGAAGCAAACGTGGATCCAAAAAACTGCGTTGTATGCGACACCAGGAGAAAGTAATAGTTTTCAATAAGTTACGATTGTTTTGGTGAGGTTAATGCTGCAAGCTTGGGACGAATGTTCACTGGAGGCTACAGATATCCTATGCCTGTTGGCCCCTCGGCCTGGCTTGTGCTCCCCACTTAGACTCAACGACTTGCCCAAAGTCGCAACTTGATTTCGGCCAATTGAGGCCTCCTGAAACCGCGTGAGCTGCATTCAATTCAACTCCCAATGGCTGTGTGGTCCAGAAAGAGCACTTGGTCTTCGGCGTGATTGACGATGTAGATGAGCTGTTCGGATGAGCCGCGGGTTGAGGGTATGGCAAACCATTCCGCCACCAGCAACGCCGAAGTAGATTTCGAGATGCCCCAGGTTGTTCCAAGCGATCGTGCCACAACGCTTCAATTCCAAGTTTGCCAAAGGGCAGAGGCGAGCTTGCGCGCATTGGCTTCCACTTGGCCAACTCGATTGCACCTTGCCTCCGATTGCACCTTGCCTCCGATTGCACCTTGCCTCCGGTTGCACCTTGCCTCCGATTGCACCTTGCCTCCGATTGCACCTTGCCTCCGATTGCACCTTGCCTCC
>JANTGM010000157.1 GCA_024762925.1 Kofleriaceae bacterium
TCGATGCGCTTCGGCGAGGCCGTCGCACGCCGATGGCGAGATTACGATTCGGACGCGAAACCGCTGGGCAAGATGCGCATCGCCAGCTCCTTCTGCGTGAAGACTCACAAGGAGAAATCGGTGAAGACCCAAGCTCCTCGAGAGATGCCAGTCCACCCCGCCCTCGCTGACATGCTGGCGACCTGGAAAGAGGAAGGCTGGGAGAGACTCATTCATCGCAAGCCCAAGCCCGATGATCTCATCGTGCCCTCAAGCACCGGTGCCTTTCGGAATGTGAATCGCGGCCTCCACAACCTCCACTACGACCTGAAGCGTCTCGGTCAACGGAAGCGTCGCCAGCACGATCTCAGGCGCACCTTCATCACCCTGGCTCGCTCTGGTGGTGCTCGACCAGATGTCCTCAAGTGGGCCACGCACGGTCCGTCGGGAGACATCATCGACATCTACACTTCGATGCCCTGGAAGACGCTCTGCGAAGCCGTCGCATGCCTCAAGATCAAGCATCCAGAGCGGACCGTAAGTACTGAGAAACCCACGAACGTGCGGATTCCTTTTCTACCCTTCTACTACCCTGACATTCCGGAACGAAAAAACCCCAAAGTATCATCTACTTCGGGGTCTTTAAGTGGCGGAGCGGACGGGACTCGAACCCGCGGCCTCCGGCGTGACAGGCCGGCGTTATAACCAACTTAACTACCGCTCCAAATCTTTAGTTGTCAGGGTCTCTTGCGAGGGGTGTCCCGGGGGACGGTTGTATCGGTGGGCGAAACAGGGCTCGAACCTGTGACATCTGCCGTGTAAAGGCAGCGCTCTCCCAGCTGAGCTATTCGCCCCACTCGTTGAGAGCGAGACGTTATTTATTGGATCTGGCTGGGGTTGTCAATGGAACGTGGGGAAAAGCGTAGAAAACTTCACCGCATGGGATCGAGCGCTGATCTGGGCCGCTAGCCATGGAGAGCTCCGTGAGGGCTACGGCGAGCTAGCGGTGGGTCTCAACGGCGCCCAGATCTGGTGCCTCGTCCCAGTACAGCTCCGCCGAGCCTGGGACACAGTCGTAGCCAAGCTCTTCGCCAGCATCGATGTTTGGGCTGCCCTCCACGAGTCGGAAGTCGTAGTTGGCTGGGTCGATGTACGCAACCCCACCGTCATCGTCACTGGTGATGAGGTTGTTGCCCGAGGTGACGGTGTCACTGCTGAAGACCAAGGGGGACGAGGCGTTGTGAATGGTGTTGTGCACCACGATGTTGTCGTTGCTCGAGGAGGAGACGTAGACGCCGTCGTATTCACTCTCGATGATGATGTTACGGAAGACCATGTTGCGTGCCGACTCACCTTCGAGAACCACACCAGCGTGACCTCGATCGAGGATGTTGCCTTCGATGATGTTGTCAGAGGAGTCCTCGAGCGAAACCATGTGGGCGGTCCCTGGGTCGATGAAGTTGTCACAGATGCGGCTCTCGATGACACGCTCAAATCGCACGCCCTTTTGGCTGGTCTTGTTGTCGATGACGATGTTGTTGCGATTGATGCCAACAAGTGTCGAATCTGCGATGACCATTTGTGTTCCGCCCACGTGCAACAAGGTGTTCTCGTCGATGGTGGCGGTGGTGATGTCGGCAACTCGTAGTGCGCTCTCTTCAAGGTCTTCGAAGTGGTTACCAATCACAGAAAGGTCGACAGCCGTAGCAACGGCAATCGCGTCGCCCGCGCTGTCGCGAAACTCATTGCCCTCGATGGTGAGATCATTTGCGTTGGTCGCGGTAATGGCAGTGGTCGCAGCCTTGAAGAAGTTGCCGCGAAGGCCAACCGAGTTGGCGCTCTCAATCGAAATCACTGGTGTTGTGCTGGTGCTTATGAAGTTGATGCCACTGATAGAGATGTCATTGGCTTCAATATGAAAGGCACCTGCATCGCTCGCCACGAGTTCTACGCCGCGATTGCTGGCATCAATCGCGGTATTGGCATCGACAAAGGTTGGCAGTGGCGATGTGAGAACAATCGATGTTTGGCCTTCCTCTGGGAAAACTTCTGAGTCAAAAATGATAAGGTTCGAGCCCTCAAAATTGTTGGCCATGGTGATGGCTTCCCGAAGAGAGACGCCCTCTGTTCCCGCGTCGAGGTCAAAGCGCGAAGCTATGGTAACGGGCCCAGCGAGTCTGTCTTCGGCGGAACTCACAATGAAGATGTTGGCGCTGAGGCCATCGTAGTTAATGCGGCCGCACGATGCCGAGAGACACGCCAACGTCAGCCATCCAAATCGGCCCCACACGCAAATATCGTAACACACATTCCGCGTTTGAAGATCTGTAACATCTGCACACCAGCCAAACACATGTGCGATAGATTGAGATGCATGTAGGACATTGGCGCCTACGAGTTATTCCTAGCCTCTCCTATAGAGGCCCGCTTTTACGCCAATTTCAAGGAGCCAAAGTCGGCCCAATGTGCGCCAACCACCGCCGCCAAAGCAACGCATCAATCCTTCGCCAGCAGCAGTAAAAAACTGGTCGCTGCTGCTTTTCTGAGGAGGGATCTCGCCCGAGCTACAACAGCCCTTTGATCTCGCGCTCGAGGGCACCTGCGGTAATTGCGCCCGGGCTGTCAAAGACCAAGTGTCCCGTTCGGCTGTAGACGAAGTTGGTCGGTAGATTTCGCGGTTGCCCAAAGGCTTCGGAAAGGGTTTGGTCAACTCGCACGACCGGGTAGTCAAGCCCGTATTTTTCTGAGAAGGCCTTGAGTTTGGCATCGTTGACTCTGTCGGTCATGAGGCCAAGCATCACCACGCCTTTGTCCTTGTACTTGCGATAGACACGAGCCAAATCGGGGATTTCGTGTTTGCATGGAGCGCACCACGTCGCCCAGAAGTTGATGACAACCACCTTGCCCTTGAGCGTCTCAGGCGTCCAAATTGTGCCATCTTCGTCGATGTAGTCGAGAGGTGGCAGGCAGTTCGGGCCGTCTTGGTAACACCCAGAATCAACATCGGAGGTTTTGAGGTCCCCCGATTTTGCGCCCTCTTCGGAGCTAGCTTTGGTGCACTGAGCAAGAGCAATGAGTGCGAGGCCAGCGAGGCCAATTCGAGAGATGGTGCGGAGCGATGTGTTCATGACTTGAACCTGAGAAGAGACGGCTGGATGTCTGTGGGTGCGTGATAGCCCAAAAGGTTGATGCAAGTGGCCATGATGTTTGCGATACCGGCGTTAGGGTGCCCAGCATCGAGCTGGTACTGCCCCCGACAATTGGCGTCGTGGATGATGAGCGGCACTGCACTTAGCGAGTGGCTTGTCTTTACCATAGGAGTTCCCGACGCGCCTTCTCGCACTATGGAGCCATCCTTTCCGTGCTGGACCATCTCATCGGCATTGCCATGATCCGCTGTGATGAGGAGGATTCCGTCCAGCTCATCGACGGCTTTTTGCAGTCTGGCGATTTGCATATCAAGTACTTGCATTGCCACAACGGTAGCTCGCATGTCTCCTGTGTGCCCCACCATGTCGCCGTTGGCATAGTTGACCCGGGCAAATTTGTGCTTTCCCGATCGGAGTTCTGCAATCAGCGCATCGGTGATTTCGGCAGCTTTCATCCACGGGCGCTGCTCGAAGGGCACCACATCCGAGGGGACCTCGATATACGTCTCGGTGCGCTCGTCGAACTTGCCGCTGCGGTTGCCGTTCCAAAAGTAGGTGACGTGGCCAAACTTCTGCGTTTCGGCAATCGCAAGCTGCGAGATGTGGTTGCGGGCGAACAGCTCGCCCATCGTCTCTTCGATGACTGGGGGCTCGACGAGGAAGTTGTGGGGAATGTGCAGGTCGCCATCGTACTCCATGAGCCCGGCGAAGAAGACGTCTGGCCTTGTGCCTCGATCGAAGGCGTCGAAGCTCTCGCTCTCAAAGGCTTGGCAAATCTCTAGCGCTCGGTCGCCGCGAAAGTTCATGAGCATGGCGGCATCACCATCACGCATGGGAGCGACAGGTTGGCCTTTGCCATCGACAATCAAAAATGTCGGCAAGTCTTGATCGCCGATGCCATCGTGACTTGCGCGCAGACCTTCGATGGCACTTGCCAAGGACAAGAAGTGGTGCTCTGCCCTGCCATGAACGTGTGCATTGTAACCGCGCTCGACCATCGCCCACTCGGCCTCGTAGCGGTCCATCGTGGTTGTCATGCGACCACCGCCCGAGGCAACCCGAGCGTCACAACCGGCGTCGCGCAACTCGGAAAGCACGCCTTCGAGGGCATCGACATATTGCGTGGCACTTGTGGGGGGAACATCGCGGCCATCGAGGAGTGCGTGCACAAAGAGCTTCTTGGCCCCGCCACTCGCCGCATGGCGCAGCGCTGCGAATAGATGATTGATGTGTGAGTGCACGCCACCATCGGAGAGGAGTGCGATGAAGTGCAGTGCGCCGCCCTGCCCGCACCGAGTCATGGCGCTTTTCCAGGCGTCGCTCTCGTAAATGCGTCCCGAAGCGATGGCCTTGCCAACGAGAGATGCGCCCTGGTCGTGAATGCGTCCACAGCCGAGCGCGTTGTGGCCAACTTCGCTGTTGCCCATGTCGGAGTTGGAAGGCAAGCCGACGCTCTTGCCGTGAGCCGCCAAGGTGCGAACCATGCCAGGTATACGCAGAGCGTCGAGGGTAGGCGTGGGCGCAACCTTTACGGCATCGCCCTCATCTCCGGGCCCTTCGCCAACGCCGTCTAGGATGACAAGCACCAAAGGCCCTTTCGGGCCCTTGAAATGATCGCTCTTGTGTAACGTCCAGTCCATGCTGCCCCGAAGCTAGCACGGACTGGGTGATGCTGACGGCTACTGCTCTGGCGGCTTTACGAGGCTGTAGTTCTTGTTGGCCTTCGCATTGAAAATAAAGTGGCCAGGCTTAAGCTTGCCGCTGTCGAGAGCAACGTTGGAGAAGACAATCGAGTTGGTATCGCCCTTTGAATTGAGAACAACGCTCTGCTTCACCGAGTAGTTGTTGGGGTCGACAACGAGCCACAGTTTCTTGTAGCGAGCCGATGGCACCTTTGGTGTGAGGAGCAAGAGAATGTCGCTCTTTGAACCAAACTTGCCGGGCGTTTCGAGAACCACGTTAAAGTCGTTGAGCAAGTTGCCTGTGCCCATGAGGAAGCTCACTGCGACAGGAAGCGCGCTGCCCTTTAGCGACTCTTTGTAGAACTGCTTGTTCTTGTGCATCACAGCCCACAGATGCTTGCCATCAGAGATGAAACTCTTGCTCACCTTGGGAGAGCTGGCGTCACGACGGTTGGCATTCTTGTAGTCCCAACGCATCTTGCCAGGCTTGAGAATGTAGACCTTGCCACTTGAGACCTTGGGCTTGAGCTTGCTGAACGTCGAGTTCTTTACCGTCTGAGAAAAACTCGCAGAGAAGCTCTTTGTGGTGTTATAGAAATTCTGGACTTTGGCAACGGTGTCTTGCGCCTTGGTGGGAATCGCCATCTTGATCATGGGCTGTGCAGCAACGAACGTTGCCGACGTTCCAAAGGCATGAGCGGGTGCATCGAGCGTTGGTTCCATGAGGTCGGGCGACGCAATCTCACCAAGAGCAACATCACCAAGAGCAACATCGTTCTTCACGATGTCCTTGACCGCTTTGATGCTGGCTTCTGTGTTCGTTGTTGGTGCTTCTGCGATGGCGAGCGCGGGGGCCGACGCATCGAGTGTTGTCACTTGGGCGCTGCGCACTTGGGCGACCATGTCGCGAATGCTTTGTTCCACTTCCGTCGCTTCGGCGGAAAACATTGAGATGAAGAGAATGATGCTGCTAGTCCACATGGTTGCCTCCTAGTTCTATGACCTATGACGCACTGGCGCCAGAGGGATTCACGCTGAGTTAAAGAATTTAATTTCAAACGTTTAGCGTTCACATGCGTTGTGGCCAGTTGTTCACTACTATCCCCCAATGACGCGAATCTACGCAAAGTCCGCCCATGCCACCGTTGCTCGCGAACTGGTCGAGGGTTTGCAGACGCTCTTCGTCGACAAGCTCGAGGAGTTGTCCACCCAGGTCACAGGTCGCGACCCGAAAGTGGCCTTGTTTGAGCGCGTGGATTGGTTGCGTGATGGTGGTGCTCATGGTGGGGGCCACCGCTATGTCTTGGTGGAGACGCCGCTCTTCAATCGAGCCGCGGTCAATGTGTCGGGCGTGCACTACGACGACGATCCCAACAAGCGTCTCAGTTCGGCAGATGCGTTGTCGACCATCATTCACCCGCAGCATCCGCTTGCACCCTCGGTGCACATGCACTTTAGCTGGACGGAGATGCGTGATGGTTCGGGCTACTACCGCATGATGGCCGATCTCAATCCGTCGATTGAAGACCCGCAGGCGACCAAGCAATTTCGCCACGCAATTCGAGAAGCGGCGCCCAATCACTACGAAGCGGGCGAGGCGCAAGGTGATCACTACTTCAACATCCCAGCCCTTCGACGGCACCGTGGTGTGACCCACTTTTACCTGGAAGCATTCTCGACTGGCCATTTCGAGGAGGACACCGCCATGGCCCGCAAAGTTGCAGAGGCCGCCATCAATAGTTACGTGGAAATCCTTGGCGACGCACTTCGAGGTGCACCGGAGCCAACAGCCGATCAGAAAAACGCCCAGCTCGCGTATCACACAGCGTATCTCTTTCAGGTGCTCACTCTTGACCGTGGAACGACGTCTGGCCTGCTTGTGCACGATCAAAATGACCAAGGCATCATGGGTTCACTTCCGGCCTTCGTCGACCGTTCGCTCTTGGACTCATGGGCCGAGAGGTTACAGCCACCGCAGGATGAGCTCGTTCATCGGCTTGTCGCAGCCCTCGAAGATGCCCAGCCATCTCACGTAACGGCAGATGTTCGCCTGGCACTCGCAGCGGCAGTCCGTGGGCATTATCAAGAGCACCCAGAAGCCCTGGCGCTACAAGCCAAGGGATCCATCGTGCCGCCCACTGTCGACAACCACAGCTAGCACCCGAAATTCTCCTTGGTTGCAAGCTGCTTGCGATGAGTGCCGCATTGCGACTTGCGGTCACTGCGCGCAGAACGAATACTGCTCGCATGCGATATGGAGCGATTTGGGGGTTGGCGTTGGCGACTACCGCGATGATGGCTTGCTCATCGAGCACTCAGGCTCCCGTTGCGCAGCCGGCGCCGGTGGCTGAAGTCCAGCCTGTCACGCAAGCACCCGAGCCTGTTGTCGCGGAGACCACAGCGCCCGAGCCAGCCCCCGCAGAAGCGAAGCCCATCGCCCCAACTGAGGGCGACGCACCGCTCGCAGACCAACGTCCGCTAGTAGTGGCACTGGGTTCTTTTTCAGGCCCGTCAGCACCAACGCTTCGGTTGAAGGTTACATCGGCACACGGCGGGTTGGATGCCAAGGCAACCCAGAGGATTATGAACATGGCGCAAGCCAGCTTCGAGTCCTGCGCCAACAGCCAGAAAGACTCCTCGCCGCCCGAACTCAAGCTGCGTTTTCGTATCAGTGCAAAGGGCAATACGTTCGCTGTGTCGGCGAAAAGCCCAATAAAGACTGTTGCAGACTGTGTCGCAAAGACAGTCCGGAAGCTGCAATTTGAACCAAGCAACAAGCCCACCATTGTGGCCGCCACGATTTCGTTCCAACAGTTTGCCAGTGCCGGAATCGGCGCTGGTGTCGCGGGCGGAATCATCGGTGGTATGGGAACGGTTGGCTACGGATTTGGGCGAACGCAGGTTCAAATTGGCAACGCAACCGCCAAGGGCAATCTCGACAAGAACATCATTCGCCGCTACATCCAACGCAAGCTGTCATGGGTTCGCTACTGCTACGAAAAAGAGCTGGTCGCAAAACCGAAACTCTCGGGAACCGTCGTCGTGAACTTCGAGATTGCTGCATCAGGGAATGTGCGCAAAGCCGATGCCAAGGGCATCAACTTGAACGTGAGCGGATGCGTAGAAAAGGCGATTCGATCGATCCAGTTTCCCAAGCCCAGAGGCGGCGGCCCTGTAACGGTTCGCTACCCGTTCACGTTTAGGCCGGCGTCAAAGCAAGCGGGCAGCGCGGGCACGGGCCGAGGTGGTGGAGGTACTGGCTACGGCACCATTGGTATCGGCAGCTTCGGAAGCATCGGTCGCGGGTCGGGCGCGGTCTCGGGATACGGTACCGGCGGTAGCAGCGCCCCCCCCTCACAGGTTCGAGTTGGCAACGCAATCACCAATGGCGGGCTCGAGAAAAACATCATTCGGCGTTTCATTCGGCGCAAGTTGCCTAGTGTTCGACACTGCTACGAAAAAGTCTTACTGCGGAATCCCGGGCTCTCGGGCACCGTAGTGGTGAAATTTGAAATTGGCGCCGATGGATCGGTATCTAAGGCGACTTCCAAAGGTATGGATGCAAGTGTGGCCGATTGCGTAAGCAAGACACTTGGCACCATGCAATTTCCCAAGCCCAATGGCGGCGGGGTTGTGACCGTCCGCTATCCATTCACATTCCAGCCTCCGTCTAAGTAGAAATCGCAGAACGCACAGAGGCTCGGCTCTTTGGCGGCAAAATCGCCACAGCACCTGTTGCGGCACCTAAAAATAGTATCGAACGCCCGCACCTAGATTGATGTCGAGCCCAAAGGCATCACCTTTGGTTCGGTAGTCAGCGACTCCAGCGACCTCAACAAAGACGTCGAGCGGCACTTCGCGAAAATCGAATAGCAAGCCACCGACAAAGCGCGCACCAATTCGAAAGTGGTCATCGTTGCCACCGCCACCATTGCGATCGAGAACGCGTGCACCGAGGCCAAAGTAGGCGGGCAGCGCAAAGCTCGGCTTGCTCTCGAGAATCCATGGGTGCCAAAGGTAGTCGGCGTGCACCTGCAGCCCCTTGCCCAAGAACGCACCACCAATGGCGCCATCGATGGCCGTGTCATCGCCGAGATAGTATTTGAGCGAGAGACCTGTGGGTTCGCCGATAATCAGCCCCGCACCAAAGACCCCCTTTTCATCCGCGTGAGCCGTGCTCGGGAGAGCCGCCCAGGCAAAAGTGGCACAGGTAAGCAACAGCGACGCTCGGATTCGGCTCATGACAGTAGACGCTAGAACGTGGCGACCAGTCGTTCAACTTTTCTGGACTTGTGAGCCGTGATCAATTCGCAGCGGTAGCAAGCGAGCGAGATCTAAGGGCTGCCAAGCAAGTGCTCGAAAATTGATCTCCACAGCGGCCGATTGCGCTAGGCTGCGCTCCACATGCGCTCTTGCACAGTTGTTGTTGGCATCGCCCTGGCCCTGCCGCTCGGGACTGGACTTGGATGCGGAGCGGCTGAAAAGCCCGCCGTTTCGACCGAGGTCCGCGAGGTGGCTCCCGCATCGGGAGCAGCCGACACCGACGACATAATGATCGTGAGCCGAACTGCTGCAGTCCCAAAAGCAACAACTCCTGGCGAGCGTCTCATTTTTGTCAAAGCCGGTTCCGTTTGGATGATGGGTCCCGATGGTGAAGCACCCGAACAGCTGACGGTTCGCTCCCTTGATGCCGCTGATATGTCGCCCGCCGTCTCGCCCAATGGCGAGCACCTTGTGTACAGCTCCCCCAAAGAAGGGCCGCTCAATCTCTACATCCAGAGCATTGAAGACATGATTCCCTCCTCCCTTGGACCTGGGCGTGACGCTGCATGGTCGCCCGACGGCACACGCTTGGCATTCATGCGCGGTGATGAACGCGTTGGCCTCGACCTCTATGTGCTCGACCTCGACGGCGAGAGCGATCCAAAGCTTGTGCTCAAAGGTGATGACGACGTCCCCGGTTTGAGTGGTCATCCTCTTTGGACTGCAGATGGAGAGTCCATCATCATCAGCGCCGACCGACGGCAACATCAGGGCAGCACGCTTTGGAGTGTCCATGTCGCAACTGGAACTGCGGTGCGTCTAACTCCGGCGAGCACTGATGCACCTTGGACAAGCGATCACTCGCCAGCCCTCGCCCCCGATGGCAAGACGATAGCCTTTGCCTCCAATCGCCACGGCTCCTCGAGTGACGACGCCTCTGACTATGATGTCTACAGCATTCAGAGCGATGGATCGCACCTCATTCGACTAACCGATGACCCCGGAACCATTGCCACTCCCGCCTACTCCACGGATGGATCGCGGCTATATTTCGCATCGACGCGCATTCGTCAGGCTGACTATGAGTGGGAGATCTTTGTGATGGCTGCAACCGGCGGAGAGCAGCGTCGACTCACTCGTGAGGCACGACCAGAAAACTCCGCGCCCTCATTGGCGATCCTGCCGACCCAATCGCAGTAAGATAGCGCACTCAGGTTCATGGGGTCCCAATGGTGAGCGAGTCGGCTGCAAAGAAATCAACGAAGCGTAGTAAGCGCGGCAAGAAGGGGCCACCACGCGCCGACCGCAGCAAGCGATTGCTCGACCTGGTGATGCTGCTCTTGCGAGCGCGTGCTCCGGTGACCTTCAGAGAAATTCGCACACAATTTCCGTCCTATCAGACAGTAAATATCGAAGCGGGTCTGCGAGCCTTCGAGCGCGACAAGGCCGACCTCTTGGAGCTTGGAGTCCCGGTGCGCTACATCACGCCAGACGAAGATTCTTCGGTTGAAGACGGTGGCTACGTTATCGAACTCAAGAAGTATCGCCTGCCTGAAGTTCATCTCACGACGGATGAAATCTCTGCCTTGGTATTGGCAACATCCGTGGCGCGTGCTGTGCCCGGCAACAGCCACGCTCGCATCTGTGACCTGGCGCTTCGCAAACTCGCCTTTGACTATCCCGAGCCCGACACTCCACTGGCGTGGCCTCCGCGACATGGCGCGACCGAAGGTGCACAACACGAACCGGTCTTGGTGCACTTTCCCGAAGGCAATAGCGAAGCGGAGCGCGAGCTTAGTGACAGATTCGCCATGCTCGAAGGCGCCACTCGGCGCCGCAAGCGCGTGACAATCTCGTACAGGAACGCGTCCAACGGCGTGGTGCAATCGCGCGACGTGGATCCATATGGCCTCTTCTATCGCGACAAGAGTTGGCTCCTCGTGGGCCATTGTCATCTGCGTGGAGATACCCGCTCGTTCCGTCTCGACCGCATCGAGTCCTTAACCGTGGCCCCAAAACCCAAGTCTCCCGATTTTGCGCGACCAACAGACTTCGACGTTCGCTCGTATGCTTCGCGCTCTCCTTGGACCTTTTCGCCGAGGCCCACAGAAATGGTGCAGCTAGAGCTACAAGCCGAGGCCCTTAGTGCCGCCAATGAAGATTTTGGTCCCGAAGCCGTTCGCGAAGACATTGAAGACGGCGAGCTTCGGGTGCGGATTCGCTTTGAAACGGGCAATCCCGACTTTGTCGTATCTCGGGTCCTCGCGTCCAAAGGCGCGATGCGGCTTATCGAGGGTGAGCAATGCAAACAGCTTCTATCAGAAGAACTCGCAGCCATTGAGGCGATCTACGCATGAGAGATGTCTCTAGCCGCATTCAGCGCCTGCTCTACCTTGTGCCCTATGTCGCCAAGCGTGCCGATGGAGTCCCCGTCGATGAACTTGCAGAGATGCTCGACGTCGATCGCGAGCTGCTGCTGCGGGACCTCGACATTCTCTGCCAAGTGGGCCCCCCCGATGGAGACCCTGGTGAGTATCTCTTGGTGAGCGTGGAAGAGGGCATGGTCTATGTTGATCTTCCTCAGAGACTCACACGACCGCTCCGCTTAACGCCAGCCGAAGGCTGTGGCCTCTTGCTTGGCCTACGCGCACTTCGAGAATCGGGGATAGCGCCGTTTGATGACGCGCTTGAGTCGGCAGAAGAAAAACTCTTAGGTGCGCTTGGGCATGATGCGGATGCCGCTGAGAATCTCGCCACAGATACGGTCGTGGCAGAGCCAGACAAAGCCGTGGCATCACACTTGCGCGCATTGGTAGCCGCAGCTCGTGAGCGCAACGGTGTCGAGATTCGCTATGCCGCAGCTTCGCGGCAAAAGGCCGAGTCCCGGGCAATCGACCCCTATGGCATCGTGCACCATGCTGGTGAGTGGTACTTGGTTGGTCACTGCCACAAGCGTGGTGACACTCGCACCTTCCGGATTGATCGCATTGCCACCTTGGACACTCGTGATACGCATTTCGAAATTCCCGAGGGATTTGATCTCGAAACCTATCGACGCGAGCACCTCTACGTTCCATCGGCCGATGCAGTTGCGGTTCGGGTAAAGCTCGATGCCTTAGCTACGGCCCGTGTCGGCGCCAACTGGCCAATAGGCACCGTGCGCCACGGCGAGGACGGCAGCAGCGAAATCACCATCGACTGTGAGGGGTTTGAGTGGGTGACAGGCTGGGTGCTTGGCATGGGCAGGCACGCAACCATCGCCGAGCCGCCTGCAGCAATTTCAGCCATGCGCGAACGGGTTGTGCAGCTCAAAGCAATGCTATAGCGCGCGGTGTTGTGGCAGTGCTTGGCACTAGTGTGGGATTCATGAATATAGAACGCGCTCACTCGCCTTCTCGCCCGCTGGAGAGACTGGCTCAGCCAGTCTTCTTCGTTGTTCCTCGGTCGCTTGCCCCAGC
>JANTGM010000158.1 GCA_024762925.1 Kofleriaceae bacterium
GATCAAATCTATGCACACACCGCAAGCACCAACGCGACACCAGGAGCCAACTGATCGAAATGATCCAACTCTTAATAGGGACACCCCCTAGTGCGCGATCCATGGACATTGATTCGTGATCGTCGATCAACCATTCTGGACCCGACACTAGCGTGAGAAGGCGCGTTAGACGTATCAGTCTCTCTGGAACCCACACTCGCCCGTGCTGAGTGAGCGCCAGCGTTTGCTTCGTCTCGACGATAAGGCGCTCACCGCCGAGTGCGAAGTGGACCTCTACAAGGCTTCTGGTGCGGGCGGGCAGAAGCGCAACAAGACTTCAAGTGCGGTCCGAATGCGTCACTTGCAAAGCGGTCTTCTCGTGACGGCACAAGCCAGCCGCTCCCAAGCTGACAATCGGCGTCTGGCGCTAAGAAAACTTCGGACGACCATCGCACTTGATTTGCGAGACACGCCAAGGGAAGAGAGTGTTCCCAGGATGGCAGAGCTCATCCGCAAAGGCCCACACGGCAAGAACTCGAAGATGCGACAGGAGCTATCGTACGTGGAGACCTTGGCAGAGATTCTCGATGTCCTAGAAGCTAGCGAAGCTGGCCTCGCAATCGCCGCCGAGGCTATTGGCGTGTCGACATCAAGCCTTGGCAAGCTCGTGAAGGGAGATGACCGAATGATGCGACGGTTTGCCGAGATGAGAAGACGTCATGGTCGCAAACCTTTGCTCTAGCGCTCTCGTGCGCGATTCATGAAGATAGAACGCGCTCACAGGTCTTCTCGCCGCTGGAGAGACTGGCTCAGCCAGTCTTCTTCGTTGTTCCTCGGTCGCTTGCCCCAGCAAACTCCCTCTTCTCGCCTCGCAAGCAAACGAGCTGACTTCGCGATCACGAATCAATGTCCATGGATCGCGCACTCGTGCCATCTGCGGGCTCAACACTCCCTGCGTTCCGTCTCCACCAGTGAGATTGCCTCCACCAAGAGTCGTGAATATATGCCCGCTGGCAAGCAAAAAGCCGTGTGGAAAGGATTGAGAGCAAACGAGCGAACCGCCAATCGACAAAGTGCCAGATTGGCTAGGCAGCTAGAGCATATCTCGGAGAATGAGAACAGACTCGTTCACAACCGGATCTTTCGCGAGACTCTCAGACCACGCCTTAAGTTTCTCTTTGGCGTCTTTGCTCTCATCTGCGTTGCCAGGAGTGTGAGCGTACTCAACAGGGTTCACTTTGAAGAACGGCTTGATGGCCTTCTCGTCTGGAGAGAGCGCGTCAATCTCGTCTTGCTGCGCCTTGTTACGCGCCTCGTACTTGTCCTTTGCAAGAGGAACCAGGGAGTCGTCTCGTCGCTTCTTCATCAGCTCACCACGTTTTTCTGCCATCGTGAAGTAGGTGCTCTTGGATTGACGAACGAGGCTCTTGGTCCTCAGAGCCGAGATGTCCCAAGTGGCCGCAGGCCAGCGTTCATACGAGAGCGTATCCACTTCGCGCCAAGGCAAAGCGTTGTCGAGATTGCGCTCGCCAGTCTCCAGGTGTTTGTAGCTGTCGGGAAAGCTGATGTCGGGACTAACACCTCGGCGCTGTGTTGAGGAACCATTGATACGGAAAAACTGCTGAACCGTGAGTTTGAGAACTCCAAGCGGCGGGTCGTTTGGGTTCTCGTTTGCCCGATCCAAGTCGAGCAGGCCCTGCACAGTTCCCTTGCCATGAGTTGGACCTGCACCCACGATGACTGCTCGCCCATAGTCCTGTAGAGCTGCTGCGACAATTTCTGATGCTGATGCACTGAATCGATCAATGAGGACCACCACTTTGCCGCTGTAGTTCACGGCTGGGTCGGTATCTGCGAGAACTTCAACCGTGCCATCTGGGAGTTGTGTCTGAACGACAGGTCCCTTCTTGATAAAATAGCCGGTCATCTTGCGGGCATCGTCGAGCAAACCACCACCGTTGCTACGTAGATCGATTACAACGCCACCAACATTGCGTTTCTCGTAAATCGCGAGCAGCTTCTTGACATCCGTTGCAGAGAAACGAGCGCCAGGTTCGGGACGACCATGAGTTTGCCCGTAGAAGCTAGGGAGATAGATGTAGCCAACAGGCTTGCCCTTGCCCTCAATTATTGCACCACGCGCATAGGATTCTTTTAGGGACACCTTTTCCCGAACGATCGAGATGGTCTTGATCGACTTGTCCTCTTTTTCAACAGTGAGTGAAACCGTTGTGCCTTTCTTGCCGCGAATCATGTGCACAACCTTGTTGATCTTCATGTCACCAACATCGACTGCTTCGGCTCCCTCTTGGGCGACGGCCAAGATAAGGTCTCCAGCTTCCAGGTCTCCTTGTTTCCACGCGGCACCACCAACGACAACTTCGTTGACACCGATGAAGTGGTCTTGTTCAACAAGAACGGCACCAATCCCGATTAGGCTGCCGCTCATCGAGATGTCAAAGTTTTCTTTCTCGGTGGGCGGCATGTAAACCGTGTGCGGATCAAAGCTGTTGGTGATTGCGTTGATGAAGTTTGCTGCAGGAGTGAGTGCGTCTACATCCATGAGGCGCACAAAGCGGGCGGAGTAACTCTTTTGCAAATCGCCTTGCGCCTTGGCAATACGTCCCGCTTCGTCATTGGGAATCTTGGCAAGTGCCTTCTTAAGCGTTGCGATCTTCTTGCTGTGCGCCTCGGCTTCTTCGCCTGTGCGCTTCTTGCCATCGTCGGCAGCAGCGATTGCCTTTGTTAGCGATTCGGATCGCAGGCCCATGCGATGAACCCGACCAAGAATCTCTAGCTTCAGCGCGCGTCCCCAGCGTTCACCGAGTTCGGTCTCTGAAGCAACGTAGTCGAGCTTCTCGGAATCGGTTTGCCGAGACTCGTCCTTGCTGAGATCAATAGAGCTAGCGAGGTAGGTCTCCACCATCTTTTGCACAGCCGCCAGGCGCTTGAGGAAAATGTCGTTGGCCTGGTGCGCGATGCGGAGGTTGCCGCTAAGTAAGTCGTCATCGAACTTCAACTTGGAGGCCTCGAGTGCCGCGATATCGCTCTTGAGGAAGAAGAGCTTGTCAGGATCAATCATCTGGAGAAACTGCTTGTAGCTCTTGAGTGAGAGCTCGTCGTTGATCTCTTGCTGGCTTAGATGCTGAAGCCGCAAAAGGCTTGCCACCGCGCCACTGAGAATTTCCTCACGAGGATCTGGCGCATGACCATCAGCACTCGTCGCCAAGGGCGCCTTGATGGCATTGTTGCCTGGTAGTGGCGGCGTGGGGTCCGTGGAGCTATTGGACGAGCTGCAGGCAGCCAAAGCGGCCGAGAGCAGAATAGCGCTGGTGGTACGAAAGATCGATGATGACATTCGTAGCAAGGATAGCAGTCAACGGGGTGGCGGGTGCATGAATCATGAACATAGAACACGCGCTTGATCTTCTCCATGGAGGAAGACCAGGCCAGCTGATCTTCTAGAGGGTCTTAAGATAGGCGATAAGGTCGTTCATGTCTTGGTCGCTCAAGTGAGCGAGTTTACCCATGCCATGCACGCTGCCGTTCTCCAGGAGAAGCGAGCGAAGCGTTGGAGCACTGCCATCGTGGTAGTACGGCGCACTTGCGGCGAGTCCGACGAGGGCTGGGGTGTCCACTTTGGTGATGTCATCCGCAAACTCGTAGGACTTTCGATCGGTGCGAAGCTTGCCCGAGTGACAGGACGCGCAGCCAACGTCCTTACTTGCAAAGAGGTGCTTGCCGCGACGCACAGCTGTGCTAGAGGCAACGGTTGGTGTGCGAGGCGCGGATTGCTCGGTGAGGAAGGCAGCAATGTCACTTGCCTGCTTCACGTTGATACCACTGCCACCCAGCCGAGTGACGGTGTGGGTGAGGCTTGTCTGAAGGTCTTTGTCGCCGCCGTCCCACTTGAATGGGTGGGTTCCGGCAACCTTGCCCGCAAGCAGTGGCGTCTGAAGAGTGGTGCCAGAGATGCGCCAGCTCAGTCCATCGGTTCGTACTTCTGGATGGCAACTCTCGCATGCCATGATGCCTCGAGCTGAAAGCTGGGCATCGTTACCTTTGCGAAACAACGTGCGCCCTCGTTGCGCCGCTTCGGAGAACCGACTCTTTGTGAGCGCCCCACTTCGCTTCTGCATGGGGGGGCCCGACTTGGTGAAACTAAGCGTGGTGAGCTGACGGTTCAGTGAACAGAACGCCATGACCGTGCCATCGTCAGCAAGGGCCAAACCTGTTGGTCCACAAGGATCGCTAGGATTGCTGCTCAGGCGCGACGAACTCTTGAGGTAGATGCTCGGTCTTGAGGCATCTGCCAGGGCGATGATCGTGTCAGAACCGTACCCTGCCACGTAGAGCACGTCTCGGTGTTTATCGTAGGTGAGTGCGCGCGGCTGATGCAGACGTACTGCGGCCTTCGCCATGCGCTCAAACTCTCCCTTGCGCGTGGAGACAAATGCGATGCGATGTTGGATGGGTTGCTCGAAGCTTCCGCCACCACCATAGACTCCGGTGTTTTCATTTCCCGAAGTTGCGAGCTGTGGCGTGGATTCTTGATGTGGGACCACAGCCATGTCGTTGCCGATGTACGTTGCAGAGAATGCTGCGCGTGAAAAACGTCGTCCGACATCTGGATCGAGGGAAGAGTCCAATGATGTTCCCATTCCGCTGAAGTTGCCGAGCGCGCTCTGCTGCTGTGGAACGAAGGCGTTGGTCGGGCGGCCGACAGCTTGGTCGAGGGGAACAAATCGCGGTGCATGGTTGATGTCACCGAGGGGAATTCGCGCGATGGCACCGGTGTTTAAGAAGGTGACAACGGCCTCAGAACCATTGGGGGATATCGCCACGCCACGAGCTTCGGGACCAATGTCGATCGACCATCGCTGGCTTCCCGTTTCGGCGTTGTATGCGGTGAGCTGATGGTCGGCTATGGTGGTTACAAGCAGCGTCTTACTGTCAGGAGTTAGGGCGATGCCATAGGGCTCTGCATAGGTCTTGATGCTGCGCTCTTTGCGAAGCCCTTTGGTGTAGGTCACCACTTCGATCGTGTCACCGCTGCGGTTTGTGACAAATGCTTGCTTGCTTGAACGATCGACGACGAGCTGCGATGCATCGTGGCCAACGAAGAGCGCATCAAGTTTGCTTAGTGCTTTGCTGCTCTTGACCAACATGCCCGAGTCCGCATCCACATGTAGGCTGCCACCTTCGATGGCGGCAATATTCGTGCTGCTGAGGTGGTTTGGACTGGTCTGTGAGATCGATTCACCACCAGGTTGGCTCACAGCCGTCTCCAGCATTGCAAACTCAGCGGTTTGGCCATGATCAAGGTCGCGAATCGCGAAGCCCGCCAGGACTTCATGGCTTGTTGTGTATTGCAGGCACATGCCTGTGAGAGCGATACCAAGGGTGGAGAGCAGAGGTTTTTTGCGCATGTATTTTGTTTGGTTCCCGGCGGATTCAGATGTCCCAACGCACAAGACACCCACATGATTTGCGGGTTTCGTCTTTCTTGGAAGAAAATTTGGAAACGGAGTGAAAGCGCGGGGTTGCACTTCCTCTGTCATGGCTGCATACACTGGCGGCATGGCCTTCGATGACCTTCGGCAAGACTACGATGGGGCGCCTCTTCTTGAGGGATTGTGTGAGAGCGATCCCAGGGAGCAGTTTCGCGGTTGGTTTGACGCTGCCATTGCAACTGGCATGGACATGCCCAATGCGATGACACTTGCCACCGTTGACCCGTTCGGTGTTCCACAGGCACGGATTGTCTTGCTCAAGGAACTCGACAGTGAGGGCTTTGTCTTCTTCACAAACTACGAGAGTCGCAAAGGCCAAGATCTCGCAGCCAACAACAAGGCAAGCTTGATGTTTTGGTGGCGAGAACTTGCTCGCCAAGTGCGAATTTCGGGGGACGTGCATAAGGTGTCAGCGGTGGTAAGCGATGCATATTTCGCCACGCGGCCACGCGAGAGCAACCTAGCTGCGATGGCTTCCGATCAGAGCCGCACTCTTGAGAGTCGCAAAGTTCTTGAAAGTCGCATGCGAGCCTTAGATTCTGGAGCGCTTGTGCGACCGGACTATTGGGGTGGATATCGTCTTATTCCGAAGAGCTTTGAGTTTTGGCAAGGCCGCCCTGATCGGGCGCACGACAGGCTGGAATACCTGCCGCAAGCGGGCGGTGGTTGGCAGATTCGGCGTCTTTACCCCTGAAAAACGCTCTCGTGCACCAGTCCGTTATGGGCTGGACCTGGCGCGGGCCTTGGAAGATACTTCGGGAAGCGAAGCTTTTTTGCCTCGCCAAAGAACTGCCAGCCCAAGGGATTCCGATGAGCAAGCACTTTAGTGAAGAACACCAGGCGTTTCGCCGAACCGTAAAGAACTTTGTTGATAAGGAGCTCGCTCCCAACGCTGACCAATGGGAACTCGATGAGACGTTTCCCGACTGGGTCTTCAAGAAGGCAGGTGACCTGGGCATCCACGGTGCCCATTTCAAAGAAGAGCAAGGCGGCCTTGGTGGTGACTATTGGTTTAGCGTTGCCAAGGGCGAAGAGTACGCAGGCATCAATGCTGCAGGTGTAGGCATGGGCCTGTTGGTCCAGAGTGACATGGCAACGCCTTGCATCGCCGACCTGGGCTCCAAGGAGCAAATAGAAGAATTCTTAAAACCGGCGCTTGCAGGTGATCGGATTGCCGCTCTTGGCGTCACTGAGCCCGATGCGGGTAGTGACGTTGCGGGCATTCGCACAACGGCAAAACGCGATGGTGATGACTACATCATCAATGGGGCAAAGACGTACATTACCAACGCGACACGCGCCTCGTTTGTGACGCTCCTGTGCAAGACTGACCCCGAAGCGGGCTACAACGGCATTTCGATCATCCTCTTGCCAACCGATACCAAAGGTTTTCACGTTTCCAAGAAGCTAAAGAAGCTAGGCAATCACTCAAGCGATACGGCCGAATTGCACTTTGAGGACTGCCGGGTTCCAGCGCGCTACTTACTTGGCGAAGAGGGCAAAGGCTTCTACTACTTGATGCAGAACTTTCAAACCGAGCGACTGGTTGGCTCGGTCACAACGATTGAAGGTTGTCAGCGTGCTCTCGACAAAAGTGTCGCCTATGGACGCGATCGCAAAGCTTTTGGCAAGCCCATCATCAAGCGCGAAGTCTGGCGCCATCGATTCGTCGACATGTATACCGATGTTGAGGCTGCCAGGCACCTCGCGTATGGAGCGGTTGAGCGCTACAACGATGAGCGCTACACCAAGCGTGGGCCGATTAGCTTCGACACCGTGAAGCTCATCTCCATGTCAAAGCTCTTCACCGGACAGATGTCCAGCAAGGTTATGGACGAATGCCTGCAGTTCCACGGCGGCATGGGCTACATGGATGAGACCTTCATCAGCCGCGCGTGGCGCGACCAGCGTTTGATTCGCATTGGCGGTGGCACGGACGAAGTCATGCGCTACGCCATTGCCAAGATTATGGGCCTCTAAGAGTTTTTCTATTCCAGCTCGCCTTCGTCCAGGTCGATTGTATCTGGATCGACGAGGCCTTCGCCGCCGTACGAGCCGGTTTCTGTGAGGGCCATCTTGGCAGGGTCAAGCGCCAGACGCTTTGCGTCGGTGAAGCCTGTGCTCTCTGCGAGTGGCGGATTGATGCACAGCAAGTGCACGTGGTCGCCCCGCAAGAGGGCTTCGATGCGAGGCTTGCCTTCCATCACCAAATCTTTGCAGGCGAAGACTTCTGATTCCGGAGACTCCCCGACCGTCGCAAAGATCTTGGCGCCCCGTTTGGGGGCACTCTCGCTGCGCTTTTCAAAGGCGGCACGAAAGCGAATCTCGGTGTCGGTGACAGTCCACGTCGCTTCGTTCGCGGTGGTGCTATCGAGTAAGATGGTTGGCGTCTCACTGAGCACAGCTGGGCCTTGGGCGTCGATCGACGGAGGCTCAGGCGTTGGTGGATTTGTCACTGCTGGCTCAGTTGATGGTTCGCCTTTGGCAGCCTTTTCCTTTGCTTTGCATCCCGGGGCAAACGTGATGGTGGCGGCCCCTGTGAGCAGCACTACGGTCTTGAGCTTGGTGCGCATGACCGCATTCTAGCAGAACGCGTTGTTGATGCATTCGCTTCGAAATCCTCCGACCGCCTGCTCAATCACACGTGCGGCCTGCAAGACTTGCACGTCGCAGCCCGTGCGCCCCGCAATCTGCACTCCGATCGGTAGGCCCTCTTCGCACAGTCCCATCGGCACGGTGACTGCTGGTTGCCCACTCACATTGTAGCCAGCGGTGTAGGCCCCAAGTCCCAAGATGTTGCGAAAGCTGGTTTCGGGATCTGGGTCTTTCCAGGCGCCAATCTTTGGCGGTTTGATGGCGACGGTTGGTGAGACCCAAAGATCGGCGTTCTCGAACGAGTCGAGAATGAGCTGCTCGAGTCGGATACGAGTTTGCACGGATTCTTCTCGAGAAATCTTCTTGCCTTCGCCTCGGAGCCAAGCTGTGATCGGTTGTAGTCTCGATTCCATCACCATGGGGGCGTTTGCCATAAGACGCTTCCAGAGGACTAAGAATTCTTCTAGGTCCACTTCAGGCCATGGGGCAGGGATGATGTCACACCCATAGCCTTCGAAAATCGAGGCGACTCTCTCGGTTGCGGCTTGGTACTCGGGGCTCGTCGCGCATATTGGTGACTCGGTGGAGAGTTTGACCTGAAGCCCCTTGGGCAGGTCCTTGTGGGAGCGTCCCACAAAATCCTGCGGCCAATCGGCGAGCACATCGAGGAAGGCTGCAACGTCTTCTACTGTTCTTCCCATGCCGCCAACCGACGACAGACGCATGCCTCGGTCCACGGGCGTGATGTGCGAGATGAGCCCTCTTGAGGGCTTGAGCCCAACGAGGTGTTGCAAGGCAGAGGGGATTCGAATGGAGCCCGCACCATCGCTTCCTTGTGCGATGGGCAAGAGGCCGGCGGCGACCGCTGTTCCTGAGCCGCCACTAGAACCACCAGAGGTGTGCTCGGTATTAAAGGCGTTGCGTGTTGGCGGGTGCGTATCAGGTTCTGTTACAGGCATCGCTCCAAACTCCGATGTTGTGAGCTTGCCGGTGATCACCATCCCACCTGCGCGAATTCGTTTCGTTACAACGCCATCTGAAATCGGTGAGATTGGGGGAACGGCGCGGCTTCCAAATCGGGTTGGCATGCCGCGAGCAAAAGCCAGGTCCTTGACGCCAGTTGGAACACCTGAGAGAGGGCTCTTTGGGGCCTCGCCCTTCTTGTGGCTGCGGTCCCACTGCTTTGCAATCCGTCTGGCTCGTCTGTGGGAAACGTAGGTAAATGCGCAAAGCGCATCGTTCGATTGATCGATGCGCTTTAAGTAAAGATTGGTGAGTTCGAGGGAAGAGACCTCGCCGCTCTGCAGAAGCCTGGCTTGGTCAGTGGCGCTCATCTTGAGGAGTTCGGAGTCTGAAGGCATTTGAGTGCCGCAGTCTAGCAACTGGATTCCGAAGTTGCTCCTTAGATTTAAGCGCTGCTAGTTCTCTCCTACCCTGCTGGTTGGAAGGTGAAGGGATAGCTGCGCACGTTAACGTAGCCGCCATTCTTTGGCTTGGGAAAGTTGATAGATTCAATGGCTCCAGCGACGCAGGATTCGACGTTTGAGTTGCCGATGCCTGACGCCCTGACCCCCTGAACCTTGCCAGTAGGCGAGATTTGAAACTGCGTTGTAACCGTTCCACTCAAGTCTCCGTTCACAACGAGTTCCTTTTCATAGCAGTGGCGAATGCGAGTGAGCTTGCGCCGAACATGTCGTCGAATGATGTCCGCGCTGAGGTCGCCAGCTTGGTCGACTTTGCCAATCTTGAGGACTGGTACCTTTGCCTTGTGAACGCGCATACCGCCTTCGCCATGGCCGGGTGTGTAGCCTTCGCCGGTGCCCTCACTGTGGCCGATGAGCCCATAATTACCGGCGCCAACCGTGCCGTAGCCCGTGCCGTTTCCTCCGGGCCCCATACCTTCGACGCCGTATCCCCATCCGCCAGCCATCTCGCCGAGTTCAGAGCCGAGTAGTCCACCATAGACATCGCGGTCGTCAATGCCAGAGCTGATAAGACCTGTTGCTGTGAGGGAGTCAAAAGCGCCTCCCTCATGGCTGGCCATTATGCCAAGAATGCCAGACTGTCGGGCTTGGTTTTGGACCTGTTCTCTGGAGAGCGTCGGTGGGAGGTTGCGATTCTTGATGGCGAACTGTCCGCTTTCACGCTTTGAGTCTTCCTTGCCCATCTTGCCGGATTCTCCGGCCATTGCGGTGCCCGTTCCGCCACCCTCATCCTCGCCCGTGGTGTTTTCAAGCTCCGTGATTGGGTCCTCGGTGGCGTCCATCTGAACGTGCGCCAAGAGGTGACTGTCGGCAAAGCTGTCGCCACCTAGAGTTGTCTCATCTGGCTCAAGTGTTCCCAGCAGGCCAACAAATCCCAATATGACGATTGCTGAGGCGCCTACGTACGAGAGCATTTCCGCGTTGCCTCGAGACCAAAGTGGAACCGCCTGCTTTCGAGGTTGCGCCACCGGGCGAATAGCAAAATTCTGAGATCCCGCTTGTACTTGAATGCGTCCGTCGTTTGGGATAGCGAGTTGCCAGACACCAGGGATGTGCGCGCTTGGTTGCGCACGGCCTTGCGCGGTGAGTTCGGCGAGCGAAGCGACTTGGTCCCCTTGGGCCAGCTGCCCTTGCCAATCCGCGGCGAAGTTAAAGACAAAGTCGTCTCCCTCGGGGGCGACCAATGGAAAGTCATTCGTTGGTGCATCGGTGGTCGGCAGATCGACTCCAGGGGCTTGCCCGATTCGGTAACTCGGTTGAATCTTCTCATCGCGAATTCGAAGCATTCCGACGGTCATGCAGATCAGTCCTCCTACAAGCCCTCCGAGCGCCATCCAATCGAATGCAGCGCTCAGGCGCCGCGGACGGAATTCGTGAGCGACTTTCTTTGCTGCGACGTGTTTGTGGAAACGAGCCTTGTTGTCTGCCGCGGTGCCGACACCCGAGAAGAAGGCAATACTACTTAGGATGAGTAACAGCACGCCGCCTCCGAATACCCCGTAGGTGGTGGGCTTTACGGTTCCACCGCGTGGGTTCATTACGTGCTTAACACCCACTACTGAGTCGCCGAGCATCGACGTTACTTCAATCGCGGAGGCGCCCATAATAGGAGTGTTTGCAGCACGTGGTTGTGGCGCCATGGTTGCTGCAACCGGAATTGGAGCAGGAGGAGGCACAGTGACGGCTGCCGCTGGACCCACGTGAATTTCCGTGGGAGCGTCTTGAACGCCTGATGCCGCATTCACCTGTGGTTCCGCAATCGCGAGTTCTATGCGGAGCTCGCCCATCGTGATCATGTCGCCGTTGGTCAATGTCACCTTGTTGACCTTCTGGCCGTTGACCCAAGTGCCAACCGTTGACCCCAAGTCGATCATGCTCACCTGGCCATTGGAAACCTCCACGACCGCATGCATTCGGCTAATGCACTCATCGTCGAGTCGTAGATGCGAAGACGACAGCTTGCCAATCTTGATGACGGGCGCGGTGAGGGTTTCCTCTCGCAAGAACGTGTCTTGTTTGAAGATTCGAAAGGTGAGGGCAGTGTTGGTTTCGGGCATGGTGGTCTCCGGGCGATGAGGTGTCGAGACGCATTGGACGCACTCTGGGCACGAGCCTCTCGCCGGGGCCCCGAGACATCCAGATATGCAGCGCAGCTGCGGCAAAGGGATTCCGCCGCGACGTTCGCGACGTCGGCAGGTGAGCTCTGTGCTTCCTTGCCTCACTACCATCGACAACCGCGCGCTGGAATAGTTCCGACGAAGTCCGAAAAACCTTGTTACTTGCGGAATTTCGCTGTCGATGGGAAGAAATCCCCCGACTTCCTGCAACCATCTTGCGGGCTCGGTGTCTCCCAACACCCCAACACCCGGACCGAGGAACCCCAACGCCCGGACCGAGGAATATCTTTCCCTGCTGCCATGAGCCAGGCCCAAGGGAGCTAGCCACGGTGGAATTCTGCCGTTCCAAGAAGATTCTCGGCAGTCAATCACCCCACTTTG
>JANTGM010000159.1 GCA_024762925.1 Kofleriaceae bacterium
GAACACACACCGGTAAGACGAGTTTTGCGCAGAGATTGCACTGGCTCTGTAGGAGAAGTCGGTATAGGTAGTCTTCCAAGACTGCACTGGAACTCCCATGCCCAATCCCTCCCTCCTCATCGCCTCCTTCGCTGCAATTGCTACCCTCTCTTGTGCCTCCGAAAAGCTCCAAGAAAAGGGTCAGATTGATACCTCTACCCCTCCTCAAACCCCTTTGGGTTTGGGCAAGGCCGATGGCCTCTCGAACTTGATCTCGCTAAGCATCGAGTCCGAGCACCCCTACGCAAACAACATGAACGAAGAGTTTGTGATGGATCTCGATGGTGTGGTTCCCAATTGCACCGGCGAAGTTCGGTTGCACTTCGCTTCCATGCAGCTTGAAGATACCTTCGATTTTCTCAACGTCGTGGACTCCAGCGGGCAGATCGTCGAGAGCCTCACAGGCGATCATGGCGACGAGTTCTCCCAATGGCTTCAAGTTGACAGCCAGCGCATCGTCTCAGTGGTCTTGGAGTCCGACTCCAGCATCACGCGCCACGGCTTTGCGATTGATGGTGTGGAGTGGGCAAGCAACCTTGTTTGTCCGCTCTTTGTTCCCGCTCCGTGTGCAGAAGGAGAAGTCGACATCAATCCGCCACTCGATGTTTGCCAGTGCCCCAGCATGCCCACCTGCGTAGCTGTTGATGAACTCGAAGCTTGGCACTCATCTGGCGGAGGATTTGCCGGAACCTATACTGGCAAGCGATTCGTCGGCACCCAGGCCTTCTCGACCAGCAGCTCCTCGGAGGACGTTGCACTTGGCAGCATCGACGAGGCGGCAGTTGCCGCGTTCATGACCGATGCGATTGCCTCGGGAGTGTTGCATGGCGAGGACGTCATCGACCCATCCAACGTCACAGAACAGTTCTTACTTCGCGCCGGAGCACAAGACGTCACTTACGTGCGACCAGCCGGCAGTTTTCCCGCGCAAGAGGCGCATGTGATCGCACACTTCGAATCGCTCTTCACCTGTGGCCTTGATGAGCCCCTAAGTTGCGGCGCTGGACAGGAATGCATCGGTGGCAGTTGTGTGGAGCAAGCGTCTTGCGCTTGTTCCGAGATTCTCGCCCCAGTGTGTGGCGTTAGCGGGCAAGAGTTTGACAACGAGTGTCTCGCAGAATGTGCGCAGGTGGACATTGTCCACGATGGAGCTTGCGGCATTGAAGGAGATGCATGTGGAGGCTTTCAAGGGCTTGCTTGCCAACCAGGATTTCGCTGCCGCTTTGGCGAGGGCCAGTTTGACCTCCCCTTCCCAGACGCGATGGGAAGCTGTGTTGCACAGGACTATTGCGATGCGCCACAAGACTGCACACACCTGCCACACATCGCTGTTCCCGGCACCTGGGCATGCGAGCAAAACCAGTGTCATTGGAACCAGGGAAGTCCTTGGGCAAGCGTGCCAAATTGGTCGATGGAAAGCAGCCATCCGTACGCAAACCACACCGCCGAGTGGACCCAACTCTTCGCACCTGCTGGCGCACGCACGGTGCGCCTCGAGATTCTGGAGGAGTTCTCCTTGGAAGATGGCTACGACTTCCTTGACGTGTGGACTTGGAGTGGGTCTTCATGGCGTCGTGTAGCTCGGTTTACTGGAGATGAGACCGCTGGTGCGAGCTATGAGTTCTCTGGACGTTTTCACTACTTGCACTTCGTGAGCGACTACTCAGTTACAGCTCACGGGTTTTCGCTAAGCGCCAGTTATCGCCAGTAGCAGCCCTTCAACGTTCGGGCTATGTGAATGGAGTATGCTCCGCACATGGAAAGCTCGATCGTTCAATACGAAATGCAGGACGCTGTCGCCGTCATCACCATGGAAGACGGCAAGGCGAACGCCCTTGGCCCGACCATGCTCGACGCATTGAGCGAGGCATTCGACCGCGCCGAGAAAGAAGCAAACGCCGTGATCTTGGCTGGACGTCCTGGACGTTTTAGCGCCGGCTTCGATCTCAAAGTCATGGCCACCGGGCCGGATGCTGCCATGTCGATGATTCTGCAGGGGGGAGAGTTCTTCTTACGCCTCTACGAATTCCCAAAGCCGATTGTCATGGCGGTGAGTGGCCATGCATTGGCTGGTGGCATCTTGCTGGCCGCCACGGGCGACACTCGAATTGGCATTCGAGGCGATTTCAAGATTGGGCTCAACGAGGTCACCAATGGAATGCCTGTGCCGATCCTCGCTCATGAGCTTGCCCGAGATCGACTCAAGACATCCGAACTCGTCTCGTCGGTGATGCACGCGAAACTCTACGATCCCGAGAGTGCAGCTGACGCTGGCTGGCTCGATCGCGTTGTCAATCCAGAGGACCTCGCAGCCGAAGCGATGACCGAAGCTGCCAAGCTCGCTGCACTTCCAGGACACTCCTACGCTGCCACCAAACGAAGCCTACGGCGGCAGACCATTGAGTACATCCGCTCGAACAACGACTCAAACATCGCCGAACTAACTGGCAGGATGTAGCCGCCCTTGTGGTCTAGAAGGCAGTTTCTGGGCGCACTCGGCGCCTCGGGAGCAATCAGTGCACTCGCCCCCTTGCTCGGATGTGGGGCACAAACCGCTGGCAAGACAAGCGCGGCGGTTTCCCTTGTGAGTGATGAAGACCTGGCAGCCGCGCTGGCGATTCTAGACGGCAAACTCGAGGGCGCAACCATTCTCTCGCACAAGACACACACCCACGAACTATCGCTCGATCACAACGAAGAGCGCTTCGACAGATTTCGAACGCATCTCATCGTGCTATCCGCCATCATAGGGCACACACGCAGAAGAATTGTTCTTAGCGCTCCGAGCCCGGAAGGGCTGGCGGTCGCCGCTACGAGTTTTGCTGGTCACGCGATTGCTCCCTCCATGCGCCCAGCCCCGGCAACTGACGTAGACTGGCAAAAGACCTGGACCACAAGACACAGCGACTATCGAGCGCCACTGCGATCGCTCTTTGTCGAGGCCCAAAACCATGGTGGCAGCCGAGTCGTCTACCGTTCCTCATACCTGCACTCGGTTCACACCGAATTGCGCTTCCTAAGCCGAAAGCAAAACCTTCGCACCAAATCGCAGCGCACTCGAGGCGGTGTTGTGATGGGTGCTTGGGCGGGCGGCGAAATCGCGACCTCCCATGCGCAAGTGAGCGGCCAAGGAGGTCCCAAAATCGCGACCTTGTCCAGCGATGCGATTGCAAGCACCGCAGAGCACACGCTCTCCCACTTGCACGCGCGGTCTGCGCCAAGCGGCCAACAAGAGGTGCTCCTAAGCCCCGAAGCTGCTACACACTTGGCGTACAATGCCATTGCCAAGTCTCCAGTCTCCTTGCCGAATTCGGGCGACTACAAGTTTCGACTCGTCGATGATCCGAGCGTGGGCTACGGAGCGATGATCTACAACGACGCTGGCCAGCGCGCAACGATTCAGACACTTGTTGGAGAGGGAGGCGGACCGCTGTCGCAAAGCACTCGCACTCGGCTCACCAGCAATGGCACAGCCCAAGCCCAGCCCTCGCATGTGCGCCTCAAAGCAGGAATCGATAACCTGGCAAGCCTCGTCGAGCGCGTTCAGACTGGGGTGCTGCTCGAGGGTCCGGAGTTGTGTCAGCTAGATTCCCGTGGCGAACGCTTCGCCATCATTTGCAGTCGAGCCAGAGAAATTCTGAATGGGCGTTTCACAGGGCGTCTGTTTGCGCGAACCATGACAACTGGCAACACATCGGAATTCATCGCCAACACCTCTGCCCTAGGTAGCGACAGTGAACAGTGGGCGTTCGAATCCCATGGCATTGCCGGAAGCGCACAAGCGCCTCATTGGCTCAGTCGTGCGAGGGTGGAGAAGGCATGAGCCTGGATGTCTCCAAGGTCGCCCGCACACTGTCCTCAGCCATTGCGGTAGACGAGTACATCGCATCCGAAATCGTTGGCCGGGAGGCAATTGAGTCTCTCCAAGAATCTGCTGAAGGGGTGTTTCACAAACTGCATGCACAGCTCTTTATCGATCGCAAGCGGGGACGTGGAAGTGCAGCGTTTCTGCCAGGGGCCTCCTCGCCCCTTGCCCGGCAGATTCATGAAGCCAGCACCAGAGCATACGAGGCACTTGGGCCTGCATGGCGGCTACCCCAACCAGCAGCACCAGCACGAGTTCTCGCCCACGACCCAAGCGAGAGCCGAGGAGTCAAGGCTCTCGCCCGGGCCTTACTCGATCGGTTTCACGACGCCCTACCCAAGACAGTGCAGCCTCTTGCAGCCAATGTGCGCGTCAGGCAAGCAAAGCACAGAACAATTCTTAGTTGCGGATTCGACAATCGATATCTAAGCACGAACATTTGGCTTGAAGCGACGATCCAATCAGCGGGCGGTAGCCCCGTCCCGCTACGATTGCGTGCGCGCCGATTCGCCGACATCACCCAATCACTCGGTGATGCTATCGAACGGGCTAAACAGCACAGCTTGGGCGATGTAAAGGCAACACCGCTTCCCGCAGGCGAGGTTGACCTCGTCTTGGTGCATTCAGCCTACCTTCCTAGATCCTCAAACGACTTTGGAATCTGGACGCCACTTGTGCAACAAGCCCAAGCGAGTCGTGTGCGAGCGGGCATCTCAACACACACTCCGGGCCAGCCACTCTTCGAGAAGGCCATGAGCGGTGATGCGCTGAGCATTCGAAGCGAAGGAACCAAACCCTATGCATTGCGATGCGCTCCGTTTTCCACCGATGGCCAGGCAGTTCGCAACTTCAGCCTGGCAAAGGCGGGAATGGCAACCGGTGTGGCGATTGGCCACCGAGACGCAGCGCTGGGTTTAGGCACTGCCAATGGTGGAGTGCGGCGTTTAGTTGTCGAGGGCGGCTCGCAGTCCATCGAAGAACTTGGTAGACCTCAATCTCGCCCACTGCTCTTTGTGCAGGTCTTGGGGGCGCTTGAGGTAACAGCCCATGGTGGCCTCTTTCTCGATGTAGCCAGCGCAGAGCTGCGCAAGCGAGACGCCCTAGGACGCGCAACGAAATCCCCCGTTCGCTCGGCGATGATTGCAGGAACTCTCCGCGACTGGCATGCACGCGTCGTCGCGAGCCAAGACATGTCTGACGACAGTTGGCTCCATGGCCCCACTCTCATGCGAATCAACAAGGTGCAGACGCAGTAACGCTGTGTTCTCGGTGCCAGCCAAACCAGCCACTCGAGTTTTTCTGGAAGACACGATACCGGCAAGCTTCGATTCAACTGGGTCGAATACACTTACGAGAAGCAATGAGAGCAAGAATATTAGAACTATCCTCAGATATTCGCGAGAGAATGATTGGCGTAAGTTGGCACGAGGAGCTCCCCTCTCCAACGCTTGACGAGCTGTGCTTATTGCAGATTCCCTACAAAGACTTCTTGGGCGCAAGGCAGATGGGCGAACTTGTCACGGTTCATCCTCTTGCCATCCAGGTTGTCGACATCTTTGCGCGCCTCTTCGAGCTCTCATTTCCGATTCACAGCATGCGCCTGATGCACGAGTTTTCTGGTGATGACGCGGCATCGATGGCGGCAAACAACAGCTCGTGCTTCAACAGCCGACGCATTCTCAACAGCAATCGGATCTCCCTTCACGCTCTTGGCCGCGCAATTGACATCAACCCGATCCAAAACCCTGTGATTCGCGATGGCGTGGTGCGCCCAGATGCGGGCAAGAGGTTCTGTGATCGAACACTGCAAGAGCCCGGCATGTTTGCTGGCGACTGTCCTGCAACGCGAGCATTTCTGGACGCAGGCTGGAAGTGGGGCGGGAGCTGGGAGAACCCGAAGGACTACCACCATTTCTTTCGGGAATCCGAATAGTCTCCACCATCGGGCATGCTGGCGAGCACAGGGGCAGAGACTGCGCCGCCCGGCGACCAGTGCTAGGGTAATCACATGCGATCAAGTGCCGTGGTTTGTTGGCTCTCTTTGCTACTTCTTGGATGTGGAAACAAGAGCGACTCAGAAGGCAAAGCCCCTGCAACATCAGAAGGCGTCGTAGATGGCACCTCGAAAACCGTCGCTAAGAAAATTCCCAGTGCGAGACTGGATGGGCGCGTGTGGAGGGCTTTGCTCAATGAAGCACTGCGGGCCGAACTCGATGTAGCGGGGAGCCTCGTCAATTTTGGCACATCCGACCAGCACAAATATACGCGCGGCGGCTGGGCCACGGGTTGGGGAGAGTCAGGCAATACAGAGGAAGGCACCCAGTTTGCCCGCACCCAAGGCAAAGAGAGCAAGCTCAATTTCTGGTGGCGCAAGCCACCGATGGAGATCGTGATCAGAGCTCGTACTGCCGGAGGCGCTGGTAGCCCTGCAAGGCTCTCAGCCAGCATTGGCAAAGATGACGTAGTGAAGGACCTGCTTGTGACCAATGAGTGGCAAGTCGTTCGCGCACCGATCAAGGACGCGAAGACCGGACGTAACACACTTGCCCTGCAAAGCAGCGCGCCAATCGAAGTCGATTGGCTGTGGCTGCCAACCATGGATACGACTTCAGAGGTAACGAATATCCCGAGGGTGCTTCCAATCAAGCTCGGCAACAGATCAAGGCGGGCTCTCGCGGCTCCCACATCGCGAGCGCTGTCTTTCTTTCTACATGTTCCGCAAGGTGCCAAGCTTGTTGTCGACGTAGGCTCAGATCAAGACGCGACATTTAGCGTCTCCGCCCACACCGAAGGGGGAACAGAAGAACTCTTAGTCACAACCCCAGAGAAAGATGCTTGGAAAGAGCAAGTCGTTGACCTGAGCAAGTATGCTGGCATGCCAATGCGTTTGGAGCTGCGGACCGAGTCTACGCCGGGCAAGACCGGCTGGGGCGAGCCAGAGATTCTCGTAGCCAACAAGCCCGAGGCTGCCCCCGGAAAACCCGCAAAGAACCTGGTCTATGTGGTCATGGATACAACGCGAGCCGACGCCTTTGCCTCGGTAAATCCCGAGGCTGATGTCCACACCCCAGCCTTTGATGCCTTGGCCCTCAAGAGTACGACGTTCGCAAACGCCTACAACAACGAAAACTGGACCAAGCCCTCAGTAACGACAATGTGGAGCAGCCTCTATCCAGGAACCCACGGCGCTCGCCAGGCGACAAGCCATGTCGACGACTCAATTCGGTTCTTACCCCAACAACTTAAGGACAATGGCTTTACGACTGGCGCCTTTGTCGCAAACGCTGTGGTCTCAAAGACATTTGGCTTTGACAAAGGCTGGAGTCACTTTCAGAACGATTCGGATCACAGCAAAAATGGCAATGCCTCGAGGCTCTATCCGAATGCAGCAGAGTGGATGGAAGCCCACAAAGACGAACGTTTCTTTCTCTACGTGCAAAGCGTAGATCCACATACTACCTACGACGTGCCGAAAGAGTACTGGAGTCGCTACTATGAGGGCGCGTACAAGGGAAAGATAGGCTCATCATTCGATCGCGAGGAGCAAATGATTGTCGACAACGGTAAGCTGAAGGTCACGGATGATGACATCAAGTACATCCGCGCGCTCTACAAAGGCGAAGTCACGTACCAAGACTTTTACCTAGGTGGTTTACTTAAAAAGATCGACGAGCTTGGTCTAAGTGATGATACTTTGGTTGTGATCACCAACGATCACGGAGAGGAACTGCAAGAGCATGGATCAATGGGCCACGGTTGGCCGTTATTCGAAGAGCAAATTCGCGCACCTCTGCTCATGAGCTATGCGCCGATCTTCAAACCAGGACAAAGCATCACCGAGATTATCGAACATGTCGATCTTGCACCGACGATCTTGGACGCACTCGGTGTGGAGCCGATGAAGAGCGCAGAGGGGCTGAGCTTTCTGCCATTCCTCGAAGACGGCATTGGCAAACGGCAGCATCCCTTCACTGCTGTCGCTTGGACCCGCAAGGGCATGCGTTCGATACGAGTTGGTGATTGGAAACTCATCGCCGGGAAAAACTCCGGCTGGATGTACCTCTTCAATCTGAAGCAGGACCCAGGCGAGCAGGCCAGCGTCGTCAGAAAGGGCAAGACGCCTCCAATCATGGCACTGCTGCCGGGACGCCTCTGTGACATCTACCTCGGGGAAGCTCTCGCCACGCACGATAAGGCGAAACGCTTGCAGGGAGCCGGGCAAGTCCAGCGCTACAACAGCCCAGAGATTCCCGTGGACGATAAGACCCGCAGAGAACTCGAGGCCCTGGGATACTTGTAGGGAAGCTCGTGGGTTTTCGGAACTTGCGGCGCTCAAGAGTGTCGGTAGGAGAGTGAAGAGTTCCCTCCTTGTTTCGCTAACGCTGGCCCTCGCCACAACTTCCATCACACAGCCTGTGAACGCAGCCCCCTGCTCGATTGAGGCGCAAGCGGCAAGCGTCAACAACGTTTTCGTGCATCCAGCTGGCGAAGAAGCCTTCTCCTTCAACTTGGCGCACCTCCCCATGGAGGCTCGACTCTCTGGCACCAATTACGCAGAGCTTCACGTGAAGAGGCCACTCCGATTCACCACGCAACACTCGTGGAACAAGCTTGGTGTCAAGGTGCTTGCGCGGACTTCGCTACTCGACGGTCGCCTCGTCCTGCCAAAAGATATGCTGATCGGGGTCGCCGCCAACAATCATGAGACGACGCGCAGTGATATCCCTGTGACTCTGCTCCTTCATGAACTCCGCCCACACGAGCCGGTACTCGTACCCTGCGAAGCGCTTAAACTACCGCGTGACACTCCTCACTCTCGCGAGGAATCAGAACAACTCTTACCAGAGACTGAGATTGTCTTTGCGGTTGCGAGTAAAGAGTTTTCCCTCTACGCCAAGCGCAAGGAGGTTGCCCCATGGCGCATCAAGTTTCGGGGAGCACTGAAGGTTGTAAAGCGGTCTGGAAACTGGGTGAACGTTCAGGCCAACTGGGCGGGTGGAGCGCGACTTCAAGGTTGGGCAAAGTCAGACAATTTCTCGATTCAGAGAGGCAAGGCCCCTTCCAATGGAGGTACGCCCGGATCGATTGGAATGGGAATCTGTGGAAGCAGCCATCGCTTGGCTCCTGTCTCATTTGTTCTCAAAGCGAACGCACCGGTTCACTCAGGCCCCAAAGGTGCAATCTGGGCTCATACTGCGGGGGTCATCAAGGTGAAGGCGTTCTCTCTGTCACGCTCGGACGGATGGATGCAAGTTGTTCGCGTCGATGGATTTCCCAAGCCAGGCTGTCTCGAACACAACAAGATTTGGGTGCATGCCGACTCTGTGAAGTGGACCGATAGGCCGATTGATTAGATGCGAATTGCGCTGATGCAAGCATCCTACGCAAGCTTCAAAGCCGACCAAGCTTTCGCGGAACAGCGTTGCGAATATCGGGCACGTTGCCATCGTGCAAATACGAATAGACAAAATAGGACCCCAATACACGCTTGGTATAGCGGCGCGCTTGGTCTCCGGGAATGAGTTCGATGAATTCGTCCAGGTCGTACTTGTGCCTCTGCCGAATCCAGCCTCGCACACGTGCCCGCCCCGCGTTGTAGCCGGGAACCATGAGTCCCACGCGTCCATCGAATGCCGCTTGCAGCGATTGAAGAAAGTGCGAGCCGATCGTCACGTTCTTCACTGGGTGTTGCAGGGTTTCTCTCGTTACTTTGATGCCGCTTTCCTTGCTGTGATCGATCGCCGTCGGAAAGATCATCTGCGTCAAGCCGATGGCATTGGCCCACGACTCTCGGCTTGGATCGAAGGCACTCTCTTCGCGAACGATCGCCATTTGCAGGTTTACTGGGTACGTGTACTTCGCTGCGAATTCCTGCAAGAGCCCCCAGAATGCTCGAGGATAGGCAAGCTGCCATCGACCGAGGTTTGCGCCGTTTGGCCAAGAGCGTCGATAGTCGACAGCGTGCCACCGCCCCATCCAATGGGAGTGTGCGTAGTCGCCTGCCAAATCGAGTAGAACGCTCGTCGCGACGAGCCTATCAATGGCAGAAGCCTCGGTCTCTTCAGTTCGTCCCGCTGGTACGGGCATGCCGAGTGCACGTAGCTGTCTTCGGGTAGCTCCGCCAATCTCCAATCTAGCAAGCATCAAGGCGGTTCGAAACTCGGGTTTCTGATAGCGCTCGCTAGCTAGCAGACTTCCTTTCCACGGACTTTCCTGGGACTTCACCTCAGCTAGAGACGCACGATAGGCATCAGGCCAAGCCTCCTTGAGTCGCGCAAATGCCTGCAGCGAGTAGTAGGTGAGAGGATATCGCCGAATACACTCCTGGTACATTTTGGCGGCCTCTTCAAGTTTGCCTAGCTTGGCGAGAGAACGCCCGAGCCAATAGTGTGCTTGACCTTCGGCCCACCAATTGCGTTCGATTGGCACTAGCCGAATTTGCTCCCTGAGCCACTTGCTTGCGTCCTCGTAGTCACCGCGAAAATAGGAGCGCCGAGCTAGACGCCACATCGCTTCCGCCCGCATATCTCCCTTGGGATACTTCTTAGGAATCGTTGAGAGTAGGGTTGTTACTTTGGCGTCCTTCTTCAGCGACGCGAACTGTTCAGCCTGTCGCAATCTGGCATCATCCGCATAGCTGTGCTTCGGATAGTTCTCCACATAGAGAAAGTGCTTCGCCGAGCGAGCGTGATCTCGCAGACGCCCGTAGGCCAGCCCCGCTTGATACGCCGATTTGACCTCGTAGTCGGTGTTTCCGCTTGCCTTGCACGCTGCAATTGCGGGAACAAACTTCGGTGCGGCTTTGCCGTAGTCACGCTCTTTGTAGATGGACTTTGCGCGGTGAAACAGGGCTTGGCAGCGTTGCTCAGCAGTGAGTTTTCCCGTTGCGAGCGCCGAGGCAAAATCCTTCTCCGACTCTAGGTTTCGGTTCGCGCGGAAATACGCCATACCACGCGTGATCAGCTCGTCTGCGTCGGGCTTTGCGTCAACCGTCTTGTCACGTTTGCGCACAAGCTCTGCCCATGTTGAGGTTGGGTTCGCAATCCGCAGCGCCCGCCATTGCTTGCGAGCCTCAGCCTTTTGGCCCAGCGTCAAGAGAACCTCGCCAAGCCGAAATCGTGCCTCTGCATGCATGCCAGCCTCGCGATCTGAGCTAAGAAATCTTCTGTATAACTCTGCGGCATCTTCCGCATCCCCTCTTGCACGCGACGCCTCAGCGAGCAGAAACTCCATCTGCTGTCCCCAAGGCCCATTCGGGTCAACTAGCGCAGCTTGCTCCGAAGCGCGATTCGAGCCGGCCTTTGCGAACGCGCGAGCTGCCTCGTAGTGAAGGTAGTCGGCCACCTCCGCTCGTTGCGTAGAGACCTCGGCGAAGAGTGATGCTGCTGCCTCCCACTTCCCCTGTTCTCGATAGATACGGGCTTGAAGGACCTGAAGCGCAAAGTTCTGATCGGGTGTGCACTCCCCAGCCAAGGCCTTCTTCACCGCTGTATCCGCAAGCTCATACTCTTGTCGCCGAAATCGATCCATGGCCTCCCGGGACAGCCCTTCTGCAAAATATGAGACAATTTCTGATGAGGGAAACTCTGCAGGAATTTCGGGTGCTGCATCGGCTGGAGCTGGTGCTGCATCGGCTGGCGACACGGTCTTCTCACCCGTGCTCTCTGAGGGAGACGCCGCGTTGGAACCCGCGCCACATGCCCCCGCAAATGCCCCAACCAATACCAGCAGTCTTGAGTATGAGTCGGACATTCCTACTTACTATGCCAGAAGTTGGCGTGAGGGCGACTTTTGCTTTGTGGGGTCCCTTCGAACCACTAGCTAATTTCTGGTGTGGAACACCAGACCACAGCGCCGAAGGCGCGAAACACCACGCTTGCTCGCAAGCGTTAGCTAGTTTTTGTCCCTAGCG
>JANTGM010000160.1 GCA_024762925.1 Kofleriaceae bacterium
CCAGCAAACTCCCTCTTCCCGCCTCGCCAGCAAACGAGCTGACTTCGCGATCACGAATCAATGTCCATGGATCGCGCACTCGTGCGCGATTCATGAAAATAGAACGCGCTCGCAGGTCTTCTCGCCCGCTTTGGACGCTGTCTCGCAGGAGTGAATCTGCTGCCCTAAGAATACTTCTAAGGACGGGCTAGCGATTGCCGATTCGCGAGCTCTCTTCGTCGTACTGCGCCTGCGTGAGCCGTCCACTGTCGAGCAGGGCCAAGAGGTGCTTCTGATAGTCAAAGTGTCTGCGTGGAGCCTTTTTCCGAAAGATGAGCAGCGTGAAGACAACGAGGAAAGGCATGAGCACAACTGCCCAGATCGGTACAAAGGGGCCGGCAAATATCGAAGCCATGCCAATCGCGAGGAATGAATAACAGGGCAGGATGAGCTTCACATTGTCCCGCTCAAACCAAGCGAGGATGCCTGTGACCAGCGCGCATAGTGCATAGATGAGTACAGCGACAATCTCAAAAAACTCGAACACGGCGCCACCATAGCGCAACGAGCCAGAGTTGGGGATGCGACAAGTTGGCGCTCCCTTTGGGGATTCGTGCACGCCGCAAGCCCGCAGCGGGGGCTTTTTCACCCGTGTTCATATCTCCCGAGAGCTCTCCAAGCGCAGCTTGAGCCTGGTGCTCTTGGTCTGCAGCCTAGTATGTGCGGGCCAGGTCTCTCCATCGGGATCGTAGGTCTTGTAGACCGTCCCATGCTGCCCTTGCCAAGAACGTCGAGGATTACGTCTATCCAGAGCAGCGTCTATCCAGAGCAGCGAGTCTCCAGAGCAGCGTGAGGGCCCAGCGGCTCCAAGTCCTTGGAGTCCGCATTACCGGTCAGTTGTCGACAACAGTGGGCTGAGTGGCAGTCGCGCCTTCTGCGTCCTCATCCGGTGCCGGGCATGATATCAGAGCTTGTCTTCCGTTCGGTGCTCTTCTCTAGGCTTCCACAGGCAGCCACTTAACGTCAACGATTTCAACTTCGCGCATCCCACCGGGGGCCTTGACCTGAGCTGTGTCGCCGATTTCCTTGCCGATAAGAGCACGAGCGATGGGGGCCGTGATCGCGATCCGAGATCGCTTGAGGTCAGCTTCATGCTCACCCACGATGGTGTAGACCTTCTCTTCGCCAGAGTCCTCATCCTCGATGGTGACGGTCGCGCCGAACATCACTCGATCGCCACTGAGCGACGTTGGGTCAATCACCTCAGCCAAGGCGAGGGCCGTGTTGGTCGCGTCAATCTTTGCCTCAATTAGCCCTTGCTCATTCTTGGCCGCGTCATAGTCGGCATTCTCGCTCAGATCGCCATGGCCACGCGCCACCTCAATGGCTTTGGCATTGGCGGGCCGATCCACTTCTTTGAGCTTCTTGAGTTCTGCTTTGAGTTTCGCGTGACCGCTTGGGGTCATAGGGCGTTTGTCTGCCATGGGATTCCTGGTCGTGAGAGGAGCTAGGGATGATAGTGTTGCAAGGCCTGCACGCGAACCCCATCTTGGGTACGCGCTGCAATAGCGCTCACAGCAGCACGCGCTGCGCGCATCGTTGTGAAGTAGGAAATGCCACAGGTGAGTGCAGCTCTCCGAAGTGAGTGAGA
The DNA here is from genome assembly GCA_024762925.1 of Kofleriaceae bacterium. Lineage (GTDB taxonomy): Bacteria > Myxococcota_A > Polyangia > Haliangiales > Haliangiaceae > NORP324. Next base: position 1,631 of record JANTGM010000160.1, read on the forward strand.
GTCAGCAATGGCTTGCGTTCCTTCTGTGGTGTTGAAGACGATGTTGACGTCGCCATTGGCGATCGAATCGACACAGTGTGGGTGGCCCTCCAAGACCTTGTTGATCCGCGCAACTTCGAGGCCGGCATCTTGAAGGTGATCAGCTGTCCCGTGGGTTGCCAGCAGTGAAAAGCCAAGCTCGGTCAATCCCCGTGCGATGTCGAGCCCGGCCGCTTTGTCTTCATTGCGCAGCGAAAGAAACGCTGTTCCAGAGGATGGCAGGACGTTGCCTGCCGCTTCTTGCGCCTTGGAAAACGCGTGGGCGAAGGTTGCGTCAATTCCCATGACCTCGCCCGTCGAACGCATCTCAGGGCCAAGGATCGTGTCGACGGCATCGAATTTCACGAATGGAAAGACCGACTCTTTCACCGAGACATGCTCGGGAACTGTTTCCTCGATTGCGAGTTCTTCTAAGGTCTTGCCCATCATGAGCTTGGCCGCGATTTTCGCGAGAGGTGTGCCGACAGCTTTTGAGACAAAGGGAACCGTCCTAGACGCGCGCGGGTTCACTTCGATGATGTAGACCTCGCCACCCGCTACCGCAAACTGCATGTTCATGAGACCAACGACACCAAGTTCACGAGCGATGGCACGGGCCTGAGATTTCACGTTAGCGATGACATCAGAGCCAAGAGAATACGCGGGGAGTGAGCAGGCCGAATCCCCTGAGTGAATGCCCGCTTCCTCGATGTGTTCCATAACGCCCCCAACGACGGAGGCGCCCGTCTTGTCCGCAACGACATCGACGTCAAGCTCGACGGCATTCGAGAGAAACTTGTCGACGAGAATGGGCAGACCTACGTCCTTTGCGCGAGCGAAGTACTCTGTAAGTCCCTTCTCGGTGTAGACCCGTTCCATCGCTCTACCCCCAAGCACGTAGGAGGGGCGGACCATCACGGGGTAGCCAATCTCCTTGGCGACTTTGAGGGCTTCGTCTATGGTTCGGGCAGTCCCCCAGGGAGGTGCCTGCAAGCCGAGGGTACTAAGAAGATCACCGAAGCGTTGTCGATCTTCTGCACGGTCGATGGCATCAGCGCTGGTGCCGAGAAGTGGCACACCGGCCTCTTGAAGGGGCACCGCGAGTTTTAGGGGCGTCTGTCCGCCAAACTGCACGATGACGCCTTCGGGGGTTTCAAGATCGCAAATCTCAAGCACATCTTCGAGTGTGAGCGGTTCGAAGTAGAGACGGTCGGAGGTGTCGTAGTCGGTGGAGACTGTTTCAGGATTGCAGTTGACCATGATGGCCTCGATGCCCATCTCGCGCAGAGCCATGACCGCATGGACACAGCAGTAGTCGAACTCGATGCCCTGACCGATTCGATTGGGGCCTCCACCCAAGATGATGACCTTGCGCGCGTTGGTGGGGGCCGCCTCGCACTCTTCCTCGTAGGTGGAGTAAAGGTATGGCGTGTCCGCAGCAAACTCGGCGGCGCAGGTGTCGACGCGCTTGTAGACAGGGCGGATGCCTGCGGCGTGGCGAGCACTTCGCACCTCGCTAGCGCTCGCGCCACAGAGCTTGGCAATTCGAGGATCCGAGAGCCCCATGCGCTTCCACTCGCGGAGCCGCTCAACGTCCACAGATTCGATGCCGGAGAGTTCGGCCACCTCCGATTCGGCCAACGCGATCGCGTGCAGGTGGTGCAAAAACCAGGGGTCGATGTGCGTGAGTGCATGTGCCCTGTCTTTGCTCAGTCCGAGCCGAAACGCTCGTGCAAGCTGATAGATGCGGTCGGGGCTCATCACCGTGACCGCGCGCTCTAGCTCTTCAAGATTGTCCGACTCAATCAAGTCAAAACCGTCTCGGCCGGTCTCCAAGGAGCGAACTGCTTTGCCTAGCGCCTCGCGAAACGTTCGGCCAATCGACATTGCCTCGCCAACGGACTTCATCTGAGTTCCTAGCAGTGCCGTGGCATTGGGAAACTTCTCAAACGTGAATCGCGGCATCTTGACAACAACGTAGTCGATAGTCGGTTCAAAGCTCGCTGGTGTGACCTCGGTGATGTCATTGCGAATCTCGTCGAGGCTGTAGCCGATCGCGAGTTTTGCCGCGAGTTTGGCGATGGGGAATCCCGTCGCTTTCGAGGCCAGGGCGCTGGATCGTGAGACTCGAGGGTTCATCTCAATGACGATTTGCTCGCCAGTTGCTGGGTTCACCGCAAACTGGATATTTGAGCCCCCGGTGTCGACACCAATCTCGCGAATCACCGCCAGTGCAGCGTCGCGCATGCGCTGGTATTCCTTGTCGGTGAGCGTGAGGGCAGGGGCCACCGTAATGGAGTCCCCGGTGTGAATTCCCATGGGATCGAAGTTTTCAATCGAGCAGATGATGACCACGTTATCCATGTGGTCACGCATGACTTCGAGTTCGTATTCCTTCCAGCCAAGCACACTCTGCTCTACGAGTAGTTCTGTGCGCGGACTTTGCTCCAGAGCCCAGAGCACCAGCTTGTCGTATTCCTGAGCGTTGTAGGCGATGGCGGCTCCAGCTCCGCCCATCGTAAACGAGGGGCGCAAGATAGCCGGAAAGCCCACCTCGTCGATGCACTCACGCGCTTCGCGAAGTGAGGTGACAAGGGCTGACCGAGGTGTGGAGAGCCCAATTCGAGTCATCGCTTGCTTGAAGAGTTCTCGATCTTCTGCCATCTCGATCGAGTCCAGTTGCGCTCCGATGAGCTGCACTCCGTGCTTCTCCAATAGGCCGGCCTCAGCCGCTGCAATCGCTAAATTGAGTGCAGTCTGCCCACCTAGGGTCGGCAAGATGGCATCGACATTCTCGTTGGCGAGAATCTTGTCCAGTACTTCGACAGTGAGCGGTTCGACGTAGGTTGCATCAGCCATGCTCGGATCCGTCATGATCGTTGCCGGATTTGAATTAATCAGAACAACTCGGATCCCCTCCTCGCGAAGTGCCTTGCAGGCCTGGGTGCCAGAGTAGTCAAACTCGCAGGCTTGGCCAATGACGATGGGGCCGGAGCCGATGATAAGGACAGAACGAATATCGCTGCGTTTGGGCACGATGCATTGCTCTCAGGTTTTTGGGGGCGTTTTCGAGGATGCTACAAAGCTGGGCTGTTAGGTCACGAAGTGGCGACAAGGGTCTCGCCATCGATACGAAACTTGTTGGAAAGCTTGGGGAGGAGATTTGTTACTTCGGTTTTGTGGCTCGAAATGGGCCAGCTGTGTTGTGCGAGGATTTCGGCACAGCGCACTTGAAAGCGCTTGCTCTCTTCCTCTTCGCGAACCATTGCTCGACATACCGTCTCAGCAGCGCTTGCATCGGGTTTCAGAGAGATGGTCTCGACAGTCTTGAAGCGAACGTTCTCATCAAAGTCTTCAACATATGGCAGCACGCGGCTGACGATGTCGCTCGGCTTGGCTGTCCACTCTCCCAGCCACTCAATGATGTCGATGCGTCTCTTCGGGTCTCGAACGTAGCCGGGCTCTTCATCCTCGAGTAGCTCATCGATAACCTCGAAAATCTTCTCTTCGGTGGTGATTTGCCCGAGTGCCTTTAGCGGGTAGCCTAAGTTCTTGGCGTTCTTCATGTACCGCCGAAGAGGGCCCAGCGCAGGCTCACCAAGTGAAACCAAACTCGCTACCGTCCAGTCCTTCTCCTGCTGGTCCTCGATCGTCTTGTCATAGGTGAACGAAAAGCGTCGGCACAGAGCGTCGAGCGCCTCGTCAGTTCCGACCTCTCGGAGTTTTTCCATGGCAGCCCAGCGGTCGGCAGATTGCGACATGACATTGTTTGCGCGCTCAATCGTTTTCTTGAGTGCTTTTTCTTTGCTGAACAGTCCAAAAAACATGGGTACCTCTAGATGTCGGTGGTTGCGAGTAGCGAGAAGCGAGGGAAGCTAGAAGCTCCATCCGACACCGACCGTACTCCTGCCGCTGGGAGAAATGTCAATTCTTGGGGTCAATGAACTCAAGCCTTCTTCATGGTCATCGGGCGGGCCATCGAGAAGAAAGAAGACGATGGCTGCTGCTGCACTCACGCCGGCTCCTCCCAAGGCGATCATGGAGAGTTGGCTAAGCGACTTGCCTTCCTCTTCGAGGGTTTCGTAGCGGTCGCTTACCGTAGCGTCGAAACTGGCAGGGCGCCCGTTGGCATCTCGATAACTGAAAAGGTTTTCAATGTCTTCCTCGCGGCTGCTGGCACTCAGGCCAAGAACAGCGCTTGCCGAGAGAAATGCGACCGAGACTCCAACCGAAGTCCAAGCCGCCGTTTGTTGCCAAGAAACCTCTTCGTCCATGAAGGACGGCTGCGCCTCGTTGGAGAGTTCGGGCCCCGCCAACGCATCGCCCGTGCCCGTTACATCGGAGGCATTGGCCTCGCCCGTCAAGCTTGGCTCAAGGGGACGATTCCCTGTGGTGCTATCCGATGAGCCAGCATCACCGCTCCCTTGCGTGCCCGACCCAGCCTCAGCGTTGTTTGCCATACTGCTCTGGCAGGTTGCGATGCGCGAATGCGTGTCTGCTTGGTATTCCTCTGAGGGGTTTGCCTCGGCGAGGTAGCGCTCGAAGTACTCCACAGCGCGGGTGCAATCTCCGCTCAATTGGTAGGCATTGCCAAGTTTGAAAAACAGGACAGGATCCTGGGTGATTTCGAATGCAACGCCATACTCTTTCGCGGCTTCATCCCACTGTTTTTCCGCCGCAGCCTTTTCTGCACTTTCATAGTGCTGCTTCGCGGCTGCGTAATCGGGCTTCGCTGGCTGTGGCTTTGGGACGGGCTTTGGCTTTGCCGCCCCACCGCGCTGCGCGTGTGCGCTTGACACCAGGTGCGAAGGGCCTCCAACTGAGAGTGCAATTGGCACAAATAGCGTGGATGCAGTGACCCGGAGTAGACGGCAGAGGCGCATATGCGCGCCAGTCTAGCCCAGCGATTCTTTGGCCTGCAAGGGCGGGGCTGGGCATAGAAAACCAACGTCATTCACAGATCGGCGGGCCCTCTGCGCTTATGTGGAAGCCAGGCTTGAGCCTTTGCGCTTTTCGCTCAGTCTGTATAGTTTCGCGCCTATGGCCAAGAACGACCGAGTGCGTAATATCGGTATCGCAGCACATATCGATGCGGGCAAGACCACCGTTAGTGAGCGGTTCCTCTATTACTCGGGCAAGATCCACCAAATCGGTGAAGTGCACGATGGGGAAGCGAAGACCGATTGGATGGAGCAGGAGCAGGAACGCGGCATCACGATCACCGCGGCTGCTGTGAACTTCGATTGGAACAAACACGAGATTCGTCTCATCGACACGCCGGGCCACGTGGACTTCACAATCGAAGTTGAGCGAAGTCTGCGTGTTCTCGATGGTGCCATCATCGTCTTCTGCGCGGTCGGTGGCGTTGAACCTCAAAGTGAAACGGTTTGGGGGCAGGCCGACAAGTTCAACGTTCCCCGCCTGATCTTCGTCAACAAGATGGATCGCGTTGGCGCCGACTTCAACAAAGTTGTGGCCGAAGTGCGCGAGCGCCTGGGAGCGGTTGCCATTCCCATTCAGTTGCCAATGGGCGCTGAGTCTGAGTTTGAGGGGGCGATTGATCTCGTTGCGATGAAGGCTCTGATCGACAGCGGCGATCCGAAAGACCCTGTGACCGTTGGTGACATTCCTGCGGCGATGAAAGACGCTGCAGATGAGGCTCGTGAAGCTCTCTTGGAAGGGGTCTCAGATGTGGATGATGCGATTGCAGAAAAGTTCTTAGGAGGCGAAGAAATTTCTGATGGCGAGCTACAAGAGGCCATCCGCCAAGCGTGCATCTCCTGTCGTGCTGTTCCCGTCCTGTGCGGAACCGCATTGCGCAACAAGGGGGTCCGGCCGCTGTTGGATGCGGTGATTCGCTATCTTCCCTCTCCGCTAGAGGTGCCGCCGATTACCGGCGTCGATCCCGAAGACACCACAAAGGAAGTGGTTCGCGAGCCAAAAGATAGCGAGCCCTTGGCTGCGCTGCTCTTCAAAGTAGCCATGGATGATGGCCGCAAGGTGGTGTTTCTGCGAATCTTTTCGGGCGTGCTTACCCCCGGTATGGAGGTCCTCAACGTTCGTACGGGCAAAAAAGAGAAGGTTGCCCGGCTCTTTGAGACGCATGCCAACAAACGTCAGCGCATCGACAAAGCGGGCGCCGGAATGATTGTGACTGCTACCGGACTTAAGACCGCGACCACAGGCGACACGCTTTGCGATCCGAAACATCCGATCATGCTGGAGCGTATCGACACCTACGAGCCGGTGATTTCCACAGCGATTGAGCCTGAGACAAATGCTGAGAAGGACAAGCTCGACTTCGCCATCGGCAAGCTCGTTGAAGAGGACCCGACATTTGTGGTTCGAGAGGACGAGGACACGGGACAGACGATTATTAGCGGCATGGGTGAGCTGCACCTGGAGATCATGGTCGAGCGTCTCCGCCGTGAGTACAAAGTGAATCCGCGTGTCGGCAAACCACAGGTCGTTTACCGTGAAGCTGTTACTTCCGATGCAGTAGGTGAGGCTGAGTTTGAGCGCGAACTCAAAGACACCGCTCTCTACGGAAATGTCTCGTGCAAGGTAGCTCCGCGTGAGCGCGGGGCCGGTTCCACCTTTGAGGTGCGTGTGCCGGGCGCTGACGAGATTCCAGAAGTATTCGTAGAGGCTGCTCTGCAGGGCTTGCGCGACGCTGCGCAGTCGGGCCCCTCTGGCTATCCACTGGAGGACGTTGCCGTGACACTCACAAAAATGTCGTATCGGGAGGAGGCGCAACCGAGTCTTGGGCTCCGCGCCGCTGCATCGGAGGCGTTTCGCAAGGCCGCCCGCGATGCAAACCCCATCAAGCTCGAACCAATCATGGAAGTGGAAATCACCACACCCGAGGAGTCCCTTGGCGCGATCATTGGCGATCTGAACCAGCGTGCTGGGCACATTTTGGATGTCGGCGCCCGAGGCAACAAGAGCATCGTTCAGGCGAAGGTGCCGCTGGCCAACATGTTTGGCTACTCGACCAAGGTCCGCACCATCAGCTCTGGGCGGGCCGAATTCTCCATGCGGTTTGCGGCCTACGATAGCCTGTAGCCAACTTGGTTCTGGCCAGTGCGCGATCCGGGGCAAGCGACCGAGGAACAACGAAGAAGGCTGGCAGAGCCAGTCTCTCCAGCGGGCGAGAAGATGAGTGAGCGCGTTCTATATTCATGAATCGCGCACGAGTCCCAAGAGTTGATATCTAGCCGGGATCTCTGTAGATCAACTCGGCAAAATCGGGGAGGTGGCCCCCACTGATTGGGAAGTCTCCACCTCTCTCTGCTCGTTGTGGGATGTCATGAGTAGCCCACCGAAATGACCAACAACATATTGGGATCACTATGAGGCTCCAGCACGCCGCAGGAATCAGCCGGGAGTTAATTGTAAGATATCCCACATCTGGAAGTTGGCCCAGCACGTGCTCAAGAAGAGGGGAGCGACCTTTCCTCTCACTCTGGATGCACATGAATCAACTCACCAAATTGCTCGCTGCCTCTGCACTGGTTTCCCTCAGCCTCGGTGCATGCGCACAAGATGAGGCGCTTGAAACAAGCTCTGAGCAGCAGGCTCTGGACAATCGTCCAACCGACCTTGGCGAGATTCGAGACTTCCCACGTGGCTCCAAGGTCGTCATGGCTCCTGAGTACGAGCAACAGCTCGTTGAATCTGGGGCTCTCGATGCAGTGGCTGCCGAGAACACCACCGTTGTGTATATGAATCGCGTTGGTGGTGTTTTCTCTCCTGGGCAAAACGATGCTGGCAACAACCGCACGACACTGGCGCAACAGACTGTGAGCTTTCCGCCAGCCGACCTGAACGATGGTGAGTGGAATCAGATCATGGGTTGCGTGCAGCAGCAATTCTCGCGCTTCAATATTCAAGTCACGGATGTGGATCCAGGGCAGGTTCCGCACTACGAGTCAGTGGTCGCGGGAAGCCCTCAGCTTCTAGGCATGGCAGCAGGCGTGGGTGGCGTCTCACCGTTCACTTCCAATTGTGATGTCATTCCGAATTCGGTCGTCTTCACATTCACAGATGTCTTGCCTCGCGATCCCCAAATCATCTGTGAGGTTGCCGCACAAGAAATAGCCCACTCCTTTGGCCTCGATCACGAGTTCCTCTGCTCGGATCCAATGACCTACCTAAGCGGATGTGGCGCCAAGTCGTTTCAAGATGTCGCGGCTCCATGCGGTGAGGGCGAGGCTCGTGCCTGCGCTCAACCAGGTCAATACGACTGTGGCTATGCCGAGCAAAACTCTGTGCAACTGATGACCCAACGCATCGGTCTCAATGATGGAGGCGGAACGGGCAATACGATCGCCATCGCATCTCCGGTTGATGGAGCTTCTGTCAGCCGAGGGTTCGAAGTGAGTGCCAATGTTGACTTTGCCAATACGGTCGAATTCCGAATTGATGGTGTATCAGTCGCTACCCTGTCTTCTGGACCTTTTCTCTTCAGCACCCCTGCCGACCTTGCAGCGGGAACTCACGTGCTCGAAATCATCGCAACGGTCTCCGGTTCGGACATCTCCGACTCCATCTCAGTCAACCTGATTGAGGGCGATGATGGTGGCGGAAATGGTGGTGGTGGTGGCGATGGAAGCGGTGGTGGTGGCGGTGCTCCAGGTGAGACACCACAAGTCATTGGTGGCTGCTCAACTGGTGGAAGTGGTTCCGGTGTCGCAGCTCTTCTGCTAGGCCTTGCGCTCTTTGTGCTGCGCCGACGCGAAGCACTCAACTAGAAAAACACCTAGGGTTTCCAGAAGGTCCGGGCATGTTGCTCGGGCCTTTTGTTTTCGCTCTCAGGTTGTTTTCGCTCTCAGGTTGTTTTCGCACTCAGGTTGTTTTCGCACTCAAGCTGTCCTGAGGCTTTCAGTCTGATGTTCCGCACTCAAGCTGCGGCGCGCTGACACCCACTAGAAGTCGTTGTAGATCATGACCTCGGCCACAGCGCCACGAGCGGTGGCCTTGGAGTTGATCGAGCGGCCACACATGACCCGATCGACATTCCAACCCGCAAAGAGTTCGCGAATGAAGGGCGTGTCGCTGTTTGAGAGCAAGACAGCACACCCACGCTCGGAAAGATCATTGGCCAAGTCACGCAGTTCGCGCTGGTCGTTTGGGGTGAACGAGTTTGCTGTGTAGCTTGTGAAGTTCGCGGTCGCCGTTAGCGGATGGTATGGCGGGTCAAAGTACACAAAGTCGCCTGCGGATGCTGAAGTGACGACATCGCTGTAGTGGCCATGGCAAATCTCCGCATTTTGGAGTGCTGCCGATGCCGCCCGAAGCGCGGCCAAATCGTAAATGGATGGGTTGACGTAGCGCCCCACGGGAACGTTGAACTCGCCCTTGCTGTTTACTCGGTACAAGCCGTTAAAACAGGTCTTGTTCATGTAGAGGAACTGGGCGGCCCTATCGATATCGGTCTGCCTGGGATTGCGCTGATTCCACTTGGTTCGCACCTGGTAGTAGTACTCCTCGCAGTGATTGCGCTTGTGGGCCGCCAACTTGCGAGCAACCTTGTCAACGTGCCAGGCGACGCACTGATAGACATTGATGAGGTCCGCGTTGTAGTCACCCAGGACAGCATTGGTTGGGGCTGTGCGAAAGAACAGCGCTCCTCCACCCATGAAGGGCTCGAAGTACTTGCCAAAGCTCGATGGCATGCGCTCTTCAAGCTTGCTGAGCAGCCGGGTCTTGCCACCAACCCACTTGAGAACGGGAGTGGGAGCCTGCTTGGGAGTTGCGCGCTTTGTGCGCTTGGCGGCTATGGTGCGTCGCGCTGTAATTTGCGCTCGACGAGGAATCTGCATGCCCTCATGCTGAGGGTGGGGAGATCCCGGGGCAACTTTTTGGAATGATTGAGGACTACATTGTAGGTGCAGCTCAATACTTGCTTATGTAGACCGTGCTGTAAGCAGCTATCGCATGGTCAACGCAAAATGCCGACACCATTGCGGAGTCGGCATTGAGGGCGCTCGGACATTGAGGGCGCTCGGACATTGAGGGCGCTCGGACATTGAGGGCGCTCGGACATTGAGGGCGCTCGGACATTGAGGGCGC
>JANTGM010000161.1 GCA_024762925.1 Kofleriaceae bacterium
GTGTGGAACACCAGACCACAGCGCCGAAGGCGCGAAACACCACGCTTGCTCGCAAGCGTTAGCTAGTTTTTGTCCCTAGCGGGACGGAAACTAGCTATGATGAGCATGCCTCGTTTGTGAGGGCTATACTCTGCCTTCGTGTTGCTCGAACTTGGCAGGCTTGTGGCGTTGAACACGCCCGGCAGAAGGCAATCAAACCATGGCCATGGCGCTCTTGGTCACGCCCATAGGCTGTGGATGGTCATGCGGCGGTTTTCTTCTCTTGCAGCCTTCGCGCTTGCTGTGGCGTTGGCGATGATTTGTGTGGCATGTGGGCCGGCGTCGTATCCTGTTCAAGAGCCGACCAGTGTCCAGGAGAGCCCCCAAAGATTGTTGAGAAGAGTGATCCTACGGTTGATGTCTCTAAGAATCCGTCGACAAGCCATGGCGGTTGTGGCGGCTTTTGGAACCCGTGCCCCGATGTGCTCAATCCGGGCCGCAAGGGGCTCCAGCTCTCTGGATGCCTTGCCTGTTCCACCCACCGCGCGCGAAGTCTGCGTTGGTCGGATGGGTTCCTCTTAGTGTTTTTCTTAGCTCTGGTGACACTAGCGCGGCGCTCAACGCGAAGGCGCCAATTGCGGTAGAATTCTCGGGCACCAATACCGAGGGAGTCCTACATGCATTTGGAATTTTACGGAGCGGCCGAGCAAGTCACTGGCTCGCTTCACCGCCTACACGTCAAGGGCAAGGATATCCTCCTAGACTGTGGCCTCTTTCAGGGGCGCCGAGCTGAGGCCAACCGACTCAACCGCGAGGTGCCTCGGTGGGCAAGCGACGCGCACTGCTTGGTGCTTAGCCACGCACACATCGATCACAGCGGGAATATCCCATCGCTGGTCAAGCGAGGCTTCAAAGGCAATGTCTACTGCACGCCAGGCACCCGGGATTTGTGCAGTGTCATGCTGAGAGACTCGGCCATGATCCAACAGCAGGACGCAAAATACCTCAACAAGCGCAACCGGCGCGAGGGCATCGATGAGGTGGTCGAGCCCATATACACCGTTGAGGACGCTCAACAGGCAATCTCCCAGATGATTTCTGTGCCCCTCTACCGCCCAATGGAAGTGGCACCTGGCGTCACTCTCACCTTTCACAACTCCGGGCATGTTCTCGGCGCCGCCCTCGTCCAACTCGATATAGAGGAGAACGGCAAGAAACGCAGAGTTCTCTTCACGGGAGATCTCGGCCGCAAAGAACTGCCGCTGCTCAAGGACCCCGACATTGTCTCGCACGTGGACTTTCTCATGACCGAGAGCACGTATGGCGATCGCGTGCACCCGGAGTTTTCCAACACCGACGAGCAGTTGGGCGTCATTATCAATGAGACGCTCAAGCGCAAGGGGCGAGTCATGATTCCTACGTTCGCTCTGGAACGAGCCCAAGAGGTCTTGTTTTCTCTCGAACGTTTGCACGAGCAAGGGACCATCCCAGAGGTTCCAATCTACATCGATAGCCCTTTGGCAATCTCGATCACGGAGATTTACAAACTGCATCCCGAAGGGCTTGCCGCAGATGTTCGACAGCGACTCATTGACCGCAATGACCCGTTCTCACCGCCAGGCCTTACGTATGTATCGGAGGTAGAAGACTCAAAGGCGCTCACCAATCGCAACGAGCCGTGTATTGTCATTGCAGGATCCGGCATGTGTGAAGGCGGCCGAATCTTGCACCATTTGCGCGAAGGGCTTGAGAGTGAGCGGAACAGCGTGGTCATCGTCGGCTTCATGGCGCAACACACGCTTGGGCGACGCCTGGCGGAGCATCGCAGCGAAGTTAAGGTCTTTGGCGTGATGCGAGATGTACGGGCCGATGTGTATGTCCTAAACGGACTCTCGGCTCATGCCGACAGAGACGATCTCATCAACTTTGCGGAGCAGACGGCCAGGGCAGGCAATCTACGAGGGGTTGCTCTTGTTCACGGAGAGAACAAGGCTCGCGAGAGTTTGAAGGCTGGCTTGCAGGATCGCGGGATAGGCAATGTGATTATGGCGAAGAGAGGCGAGCGCGTCGAACTCTGAGGCACTCTCGGTTTTGGACGTCTTAGGACTCAGGGCTGAAAGCCGCCAAGCGCACGCCATCAACGATTTCGGGCTTCAACACCGATCGCCCGAGGAGTAGACGCGCGCATTCCTGCACGCCCTCAGTGACTGCAGGATGTGGGTGCGCACATCGTGCAATGTCATCAATGGTACCGCCGAGTTCGATGAGCAAGGCGATCCCCTGAATGCAGCTGGAGGCTTGTGGCCCAACAACGCGCAAGCCCAGGATGGTGTTGTCGGGTGCGGCCAAGAGCTTTATGAATCCGTCAGTATTGCGCATTGCGATGTTGCGACTGATGAGACGGTTGCTGATGGAAACCACTCGGTGCGCAATACCACGCGCACGGGCTTGTTGCTCGCCTAGACCAACAGACGCGACCTCTGGTGAGAGAAACATGATCGTTGGCATCGAGCGGTAATCGACAGGCTTAGGGTTTTCATCAAACATGGTTTCGACCGCAAAGCGCCCCTCGAGCTCTGCGACATTCGCGAGAGCCAGGTTTGTCGTGTCGGTCGTAGCGTCACCCGCGGCAAAGATGTTGGGGACCACGGTTCGCGTTCCTTTGACCGCAATTCCCCCACGCTCGTCGCACGTTACACCTGCCGCCTCTAGGTCCAGACCCTCGAAATTCGGAACTCTCCCGATCGATATCAGTGCGCGTTCCACATCGAATGTCTTGAGCTTGCCATCGCACTCAACCTCATAGCGAACGCCATCTTCGGTGGATACGAGTGACTGTAGTTTGGCGCTTCGATGAATCGTCACGCCCATGCCTTCAAAGGCCTCCGAGACACACGCCGAAACATCCTCGTCTTCAAACGGCAAGATTCGATCGCGACGGTCGATCATGTAGATCTTGGTGCGGTCGTAGTGCCCAAAGATGGTGGCATACTCACAGCCAACGACGCCCGAGCCAACGATGACGAGGCTCTCGGGAAAGTCCTTCCAGTCCTCAACATGATCGCTTGTGACGATGCGTTCGCCGTCGATTGTCATGCCCTCGGGAATGCGTGGGCGGGAACCGGTGGCAATGAGAAACTTGTCAGCAAGAATCTCGCGACTACCTTCGTCTCCCTCAACTAGGACGCGATTGGCCGAAGTGAAGCGTCCGCGGCCACGCACCAATTCCACACCAGCGCTTTGCAGGTGGGTGAGTTGGTGGCACAGGAGGTTGCGTCTCTCTGAAACTGCAGCGCGAACCGACTCCATGACCGAGCAGTAACTCACTTCGATCTTGCCCGCCTTAAACCCTCGGCCGGCTTTCCGCGCCCGCGAGTAGTCCATCGCAAGATGCCACATGGTCTTTGATGAGAGGGCTCCAGCGTGAAGCCCTGTCCCTCCGACTCTGCCGGCCTCCACGAGCGCGACGCTCTTGCCAAAATCATTGGCACGCATCGCAGCCGCGTAACCAGCGGGTCCTGCTCCTAGAATACAAAGATCGAATTGGCTCATGACTGCGCCCGCAGCTTAAGGGAAGGCCCCGGAGATTAAAATCCCTCTTCGGCCGTATCGTTGTCAGTTAATCGCCTGTGGCAACGGACTTGACGCCTTCTCGCAGGAGCCTACGCCATTGGTGCTGGTCTCATTTGGGCACCGAAATCCACTCTTTGAAGGTCTTGCCGGCAGCGTAAAGGGCTTGCCTTTGTCAGCTGCAATGAGTTCGGCGACTCGATCCTTTGGCAGTTTCACAACCAGCCCCGAGCCCTTGAAGTCCACGAGCGGGAAACGCGCTTGCGAGGTAGAGCAGCTCGGTTCCCGTACCAGCGCCCACACAGAGAACGGCTGCATCGGCGGGCAGAACCATAAGCCCCATCTGCATCGCCAAGTGCAGACCGTCACGCATAGGAGCAAGCTTGGCAAATTGCTCGTCATACGATGCTGCTTGTTCCTAGCCAAAGACGACCGGAGTTGTTGGCTCGTTCATGGGGCAAGCGTAGGCGGCCGTGCTTGCGAGGCGCTAGTTATGACCTTGGGACATGATCGGCCGATCTTTCGACTGCCTCCCAAGGCCAAGAGACGCTAGCGCTTGCGATCGTGCTTGGCGAATTTCCGGATGAGAGCGCTTAGCGCGCGTCCCTCCTTTCGCTGCAACGCCGCGTCGTGACGCCGCTCGTTGTAGGCGAGCTCGCGCTGAAGCTTGAAGTAGCTATCGAGGCGCCGTTGCTCAAGATCGCCAACGTCGACAGCATCGAGAACCGCGCAGTTTGGCTCGCTCTGATGCTGACAGTCGCGAAACCCACAGAGCATTGCAAGATCTTCGATGTCTCGAAAGCTCAGCTCCAAGCCATCCCCGTCATCCATACTAACAACGCCGAATTCGCGCATGCCTGGCGTGTCGATGATGAGGCCTCCTGTCTCGGGAATACGCAACAGCTCGCGACGAGTCGTGGTGTGCCGGCCTTTCGCATCGGTGTCGCGAATATCAGCGGTGAGCTGAACGTCGTCGCCTAAGAGCGCATTGATCAAGGTTGACTTGCCAACGCCAGAGGAGCCGACCAAGACGGCAGTTTGCCCCGGTCCTATGATGCTGCGGATTTCGTCAATGCCTTCGTTGGTAACGACACTGGTTGCGATTACTCTGCAGCCTGGAGCAACTTGCTCAAGCGCTTCAATCGCCTCTTCTTTGCCTTCGCCAAGATCACACTTTGTGAGTAGGACGATAGGGGTTGTGCCAGCGTCCCAGGCGGCGAGCACAAAGCGCTCAATCCTCCTTGGGCTGAAATCATCGTTGAGTGAGACGGCTGCCAGTGTCCAGTCAACATTAGCGGCGATGACTTGCTCTTCGCTCAACTCGCCAGCGCGCTTTCGCACAAAGCGCGAGTAGCGATCGAAGACAAAATCGATGCGGGTGTCGCATAGCCCCACCCAGTCGCCAACCGCCAAGGCGTGTGCGTCTTTGTGCCTAAGGCGCCCGGAGATGGTGACACGCAGCGGGGGTGCGTCGGGCTTGGTATCAAGTGCAACAAGGTAGCTGTCGCGATCGACAGCGGTGATGCGAGCAGGTTGTAGATCAGAAGTATTCGTAGCAAACTGGTGTTGCAACGTTTCGTTCCAACCCAGTGGGGAAATGTTGGTCAAAGCAAAGCTCCGGCTAGGCGTGGTACCACCGGTCATTGCTCAATTGACATGCGACGGGAGTCGCCTGCGCAGCTGGCAGCGGAAACAGTGGTGTATTAGCGCGACAGGAAATGTCGAGCGGGCACAATGGGTGTTTTACGGTTTGTCATAAGCACCTTCCTGCTGCAGGAGTCCTACGACGCTGCCACACAGCCCTTGAGGTGTCAACGAATACTGCAGCTGCGCCCAGAATCCCTAGGTAGCGTGGGAATGGGCGTGCTGCTTGCGCCAAGCGGCCGGCGTGATGCCGTACACCTTGCGGAACTGCCGTATAAAGTGCGTTTTGTCCTGCCATCCAACATGAGCGGCAACCTCATCAAGGCTTGCGTCGGTATGTGCGAGTCGAGTCGCGGCTTCTCCAACTCGGCCCGAGCGAATCCAGTCTCCAACGGAATACCCGGTGGCTGTCTTGATTGTCGCTGCCACATGGGAAGGGGTGCGATGAACGGCGCTTGCAACATCCTTCAGCGAGATTGCCTCGAGGCAATGCTGCTGGATGAAGGCCAGCGCCTTCGCGACCAGAGAACCATCGGAAACGCTGGCTCTTGTCATGGGCATCGCCCGGTAAACTTCGCCGAGAATAAGCGAGAGCAGACATCGGGAAAGTTCTGGCGCCTCGGGACCGTGGCGCTCGCTCTCCGCTTTGAGTTCACGGTACAGCCGAACCAACTTGCGGCGCTTGCCCGCTGGGACGAGGACAATAGGAAGGGCGCCATGGCGAACTTGCATAAACGGCTGCATCAGGAGTTGGGTCTCGTCCATCCGAACGCATGACGCACAAAAACCTAAAAGCCAGTATTCAAGGTCGCGCCCCTCAATCAGTCGGTGTGGTGCACCAACTGGAACAACGACAACCGAGCCGGGAGCGACACGGATCTCAGTGCCGTGTTCCATCCGCAAGATGCCATCGACGACGAAGGTGAGACCGTGCTCGGTGTGGCTCGATTCGGCATGGTGATGAATGCGCTGGTGCTTCTCGTGCACTACGAAAATGCCGGTGTGGCTGCCGCTGGGAGAGGAAGACGTGTCAGCCATTGGGCTCTCAGCCAGTGTACTCCCGGTTTGGAGCGATCCCAAGATCAGCCGATGCAATCCCGAATCACGGTGTCGGGCGCGCCCAAAGCCACGAGATCAAGAGTTCGACGGGAATTGCGATTGGAGCGGCAAACCGTGCAAGACTACGAGACTTGAGCGACGCCGCAGCCCGAATGCGAATCTGGATTCAAGCTCCGCTTGGGTTTTCGTCTGGTGTGCCCCTGTATCTCACGGGCAGTACCCTTTCGGCTTGGCTAGCAACAGAGGGAATTAGCACCAAGGCGATTGGACTCTTCTCGCTGGTCGCGCTGCCCTATAACCTCAAGTGGCTCTGGGCTCCGGTGCTCGACCGCTACAGCTTGCCGTTCCTCGGTCGACGCCGCGGCTGGATGGTGCTCTTCCAGCTGCTCTTGGTGGTAGCCATTGGAGCGCTGGGGGCTGTGAATGCGCCCTTCAATGTAACGACGGCGGCCCTTGTCGCAATTGGCGTGGCATTCTTCTCAGCCTGCCAGGACGTTGTGGTAGACGCCTATCGAACCGATCTTCTGTCGGAGACGGAAAGGGGCAAAGGGGGAGCGGCGTATGTCACCGGCTATCGCGTTGCCATGATCTTGGCGAGCACCGGCGCGCTTCTTCTTGCCGATCAAATGTCGTGGCGCTCGGTGTACTGGATCTTGGCGAGCCTGATGAGTGTTGGCATGGTTGCCGCCATTCTCGCGCCGACGCTTCCTGTCGTCGCTCCACCGCGCACGCTGCGGCTAGCGGTCATCATGCCGTTAACAGAGTTTTTCCGACGGCCGGGGGCGCTCATTGCGATTGCATTCGTCATGCTCTACAAGCTTGGCGACCATGTAGCGATGTACATGATTCCCACGCTTCTCCTCAAAGACCTTGAGTTTGGACTTACAGAGGTGGCGTTGCTTCAGAAGTTTGTTGGCATCAGTGCGACGATCGTAGGCGCTGCGGCGGGTGGCATCATTGTCGATCGAATCGGCATTCGAAAAGGGCTGCTCTACTTTGGCCTTGCCCAAGCGCTTGCCAACATCGGCTACGTCTTCTTGGCGCTCATCGGCCGCAACTATTCGATGCTGGTAAGTGCGATAGCGATCGACAATGTCTGCAACGGTCTCGGAGCCGCCGCTTTTGTGGCCTACCTCATGTCGATGTGTCATCACAAGTACAGCGCTGCCCAGCACGCCCTGCTCGCCAGTGCCATGACAGTCGTGGCCCGCCTGGTCACGGCAACAAGTGGCTGGATTATCGATGGCGTGGGTTGGCCAGGGTTCTTCGGTCTGTCGATTGTGGTTTCCGCGCCCGCGTTGATTCTCTGGAAATGGCTGCCGAGTGGGCCTGGCTCCTGCGACGGTCCAGGGAAAGAAGCGAAGCCCGCAGGTCCAGTCTTGCGCGCAGCTTCCGGAGGGTTCGCGCTGTTTTTTGCAAGCATGGCGGGGTGGAAGTTTTTCGAGGGAAACTGGAAGCTGGGGATTGGCCTAGTTGTGCCAACCCTCGCCTTTGTGGCGTACTACGCGGTAGCTGGCAAGCCGCCAGACGACGACGAGTGAGATGTGAGCAGCCCCGCACAAACCGAGCTTTCCGAGCGCGCGGTTCGCAAACGGCCTTGGTGGCCCCATCTGCGAGCGGTGCTGGTGCTGTCTCATCTGTGCGCGATTGTCCTAATGTCGCTGCCATCGTCCCACCGCTTGGCAAGTCGTGCGTACTGGGACAAAGCTGAGCAGCAGGCTGACCTCACGCGTTGGGCAAATACCCTCGGTGTTGATCGCGAGGAGTTTGAAGAATTTTTGTGGGAATGGACTCAGCGGTATGTGCGCATTCGAAAGAAGATAACAAAACCGTTTCTGAAGTATGCCGACTACACAGGCACCCGGCAGGGGTGGACCATGTTCTCTGGCCCAAGGCGCCGCACGGGACGCTATGTTGTGGAGGTGGAGCAAGACGGAGTTTTTCGTAGTGTCTTTCGAACGCAAGACTCATCAGCTACGTGGAACCGCTCGCAGTTCGAGCACAATCGCCTGCGCAAACTCATGGCAAAGCTCACAACCCACCCACAGCTTCCAGCGTATGCGCAGTTTAGTCGTTGGGTCGCTAAGCGTGTCGCCGAGGACTTCCCCGAAGCCACTCGCTGCAAGATCACGCTTGACACCTGGAAGACGCTATCGCCAGGACAGCACCGTCACGGCGTGAAACCTGATGCCAAGCGCACAAGATCGCAGATGTTCACATTGGAAGTGTTCCGATGAGGCGGCGCTGGCAGTTCTTTGTTGACCTCTTCGACGAAACGGAAGCGGGAACGAGCCTGGCGCTCTTTCGAATTTCGATTGGTCTTGTTGCGCTGTACTCGCTCTTGTCGATTGCTGTTGCTGGGCTGGTGGAGCCGTTGTGGACATCGGTTGAGTATGGCGGCATGCGAACGCTTGGTGGCAACTGGTTGGTACAATACCTAGGCGGCCCAAAGCCCGGCCTGATTTGGACGTTGTGGGGCATTGCCGTAACAACCAGCCTGGCGTTTGTGTTGGGGCTTGGTGGTCCCATTTCTGGGCGCATCATCACCTTCGTCATGCTGCAGAGCTACAACGCGCTTGTCACCATGAATCCACTCGGGAGTGGGAGCTATGATGCGCTGCTCTCCAACGGATTGTGGGTGTTGGTGTTTGCCGACGCCACGGCAACGCTGAGCGTGCATTCGAGGCTTCGCGAAGGACGTTGGCGCAGCGAGACTCTTGTGAGCGCCTGGCCAAGGTATGTGCTCATCGTGCAGTTGCTACTGATGTACTCGCTAACAGGTCTTCAAAAGTCGGCTCACATTTGGACCCCTGGTGGCGGCTATACCGCGCTGTATTGGGTGCTTCAGGACTTGGGTTGGACGCGCTACGACTTTTCCGAGATGGCGGCATGGGTGACGCCGCTTCTGCGATTTGGGACCGCCGTAACCTGGCACTGGGAGCAGATTTCCTTGTTGCTTCTCTTTTGGTTCTACTGTCGATATACGGCGGATCGGGGTGGGCGCGTGCGCCACTGGGTGTTGCGACGAGACTGGCGGGTCGGCTGGGCCTTCGTCGGTGTTTCCCTGCACATCGGGATTTTGCTGCTCATGAACGTCGGGCCGTTTTCGTGGGTGTCTATGAGCTACTACGTCTTGCTTTGGACACCGGCCGAGTGGCTAAGTCACGGGCGTCGAGCACGGAAGTTTTGGCGTGGACGCGTGGCGAGGTTTGGTCAGAGCAGGGCTAAGAAAATGTCGTAGATTCTTGTCGGGTGTCGTGTAGGCCTGAGGAGTGAGATGTGTGCCAGGGTTTGAGCGAGGAGTGAGCCGCTCCTTATGGAAGTTCTTCCGGGTGAAGGCGCGAAATCGCCTTGGTTTACAAAAAACTCTCCTGACCAGCGAGGCGTTGGTGAGGAACTCGCGCACTGATTGCGAAATGGGGCATGATAACGCGAGAGCATGGACGAACCAGAGGAAAGCGCCGTACGGGTCACAATGAGGCCTTCGTCCTCGAGTGGAGATTCTGCAATCGAGGAGTGGGATACCGAGTCGTCAGGTGGCGATGCAACGACCGTCGATCCAGATGCGCTATCAAAGCTGCGGGCTTCTGAGGTCGCTGGCAAGACTGCAGCGGAGACTGCTGATGAGGGCAAAGCCGCAGAGTTCACAGAGGCTGCCGAGGAATTTGCGAGCGCACCAGCGACCGTAATGGAAGATGTGCAGCAGCTCTCGCCCTCGGAGTTGCTGGAGGTGGTGGAAAGCGGAGAACTCGGTGGAAGTGCCAAGAAGGAGTTTGAGGATGACTCGGTCACGCGCATGGACCCTCGTGGAGCCGCAGCAATGCTGGATGTCGAGGACGAGGCGCCCCTAAAAGAAGAGTGCCCTAGCTGTGGAGTTCCCGTGCTACCCGGCTACCCCAATTGCCCCCGCTGTAAGAAGCCTCTTGTGAAAGGGACTGCGCGCGATCATGTCCCAGCGGGAGGGACGACGCTGGGTGGGCGCACGATTCCGTGGGCCATCGTTTTTGTCGCTGCGGTCCTCACTGCGATCATTGTGTACTTGGCAGAACGCGAGCCGAAGATTCCCAAAGACTATGAGAGTTCTTCTGGCGACAGCGAAGCGGTCCGAGCAGCTTCTGAGGGCGCCGACGACGCCGAAGACGCCGATGACGCCGAAGACGCCGAAGACGCCGATGACGCCGATGACGCCGATGACGCCGATGACGCCGATGACGCCGATGACGCCGAAGACGCCGATGACGCCGATGACGCCGTAGACGCCAACGCCGAGGATCCCTAGTTGGGCTCCCTAGCGTGTGCAGTCGCACAACACGTTAGGCCTCGTCGTCGCTTGGCGCGGCAGCAAGTTGCGCCTCAGCTTCAAGCGACTGGCGAATGTTGTCGATGGTGTCGAATGCGTCTTCGAGAGAAACCGCATTGGTGAGCACATCTCGCTTAAAGAGCACCGTCGATTGCTGCAGCACTTGTTCGACTCGTTCCCAGCAGCCTGTTGGGCGTTTGCCGTTTCGGCCTATGCGGTTGGTACGCCAAATCGCGAGGAAGCCAATTGCGTAGCCCAGGAGAATTGACGCGTGCAGGACCACGCGCGCTCGGTTACCGATGTAGGCATCGAAGACAAACTGGTTTATCGCAATCGCTCCGATGCCGAGAATGGTGAAGATGCCGAGGGTCCACGTTAGGTAGTACATCCAGCGGCCTTGGTAGGTTGCCGAGTAGGTGCTGGCGACAAGGCCGTGGTGTGGGCTGGAGGAAAGCCCCCAGGTGTCAAAGAACTTAAACCAGAGCGTGGTGGCCTCTCGCTCGGTGCACCCAAGCTGCTTCATCGCCGCGTTGGATGGATATGTAGACATAACCCAATACGCGGTCTTGTTGCTGCCCTTGAAGGCACTGTCGGACGCAAAGAGAATTCCCGATGCCAGCGTTGCTATTGAGATAGATCCGACGGCCTTGGTGCCAAGCACAACCCAGGAATTTGCGGAGTCAGTCAGCAGAAGCAGGACTTGGGCGGGAAGCAAGGTGAAGGCAAAGAAGAGCGCAACAAGGATGAGGGAAAGGAAGACCTTACGCTTCATCCGCGCCTTATAGACCGTGTGGATTTCGTGGTCTCTCATGATCTCTGTGCTCATAGCGCCTTAGCCTTGGGTTCCGGATAGGTTGCGGTGATCCGGATAGCTCGCGCTACCAGACCACGAACTGCCAAAGACGAGTGCGCGATCCATGGACATTGATTCGTGATCGCGAAGTCAGCTCGTTTTCTGGCGAGGCGGGAAGAGGGAGTTTGCTGGGGCAAGCGACCGATGAA
>JANTGM010000162.1 GCA_024762925.1 Kofleriaceae bacterium
CTGTAGATCAAATCTATGCACACACCGCAAGCACCAACGCGACACCAGGAGCCAACTGATCGAAATGATCCAACTCTTAATAGGGACACCCCCTAGTTCTCCGAGCGAGTCGCTAGGACCATTCGAGAAGCACTTTGCCGACCGCTTTGCGCGTTTGCAGAAACTCATGCGCATCGGCGTACTTGTCTGCAGCGAAGGTTTGGCCGACATGTGGCACGAGCGGATACTCATCGAGTTGGGCAAAGGCCTCTCCGAGTTTTGCGATCCAGTGTTCGTCTTGAAGCACGTGCAATGCGTTTAGCGCGAAGATGCCAGTGTTGGCGTTGAAGAGCTTAACCACCGAGATACGTGGCGTTTGAATGACGGCCTTTAACATCCGCAAGACGTTTCTCTTTCCATCACGCACTCCTGAGTTCATGCCAAGACACACCATACGACCAGTAATGCGCAGTCGCTCGCGTTGCTTGTCAATCTCAGCTCCACCCGATGCATTGAGAATGAAGTCGAAGTCCTTGATGCTCGTATCGGCGTAGAACTCCTCGCGCGTCATCGCGGTCGCTCCCAAGTCTTCAATGTACGATTTCTTGGAAGCGGTTCCTGTTAGCCCCACCACTTGAGCACCAGTTCGCACCGCCATTTGGATAGCGAGGGTTCCAACCCCACCTGTGGCGCAGTCGATCATCACCCGGTCACCTTTGCGAATACGGGCCATTTCGAACAGCGCAATGTGCGCGGTAAAGAAGTTCACAGGCATAGCCGCTCCGGCAGCAAGGTCGGTGCCTTTGGGCATGGGGAAGACATTGCGCTCAGCGAGATTGATTGACGATGTGTAGCCACCAAAGACCGTGCCAGCCACCACCTCATCCCCTTCGCGAAAGCGAGTCACACCTTCGCCAACAGCAGAAACAACACCGCTCACTTCGTAGCCAGGCACAAACGGCTTTGGGGGTGCGTCGGGATAGAAGCCAAGGCGCATCTGGATATCGGCGAAGTTGATGCCCGAGTAGCGAACATCAATGCGCACCTCGCCTGGCTTGGGTGCCTTTGGTGTGAGGGCTTGCATTCGCATTGCGTTGGCGTCGCCATACTTGGCAATGATGATTTCTCGGTGGCTTGTTTGTTCCATGGCGTATCCCTAGTTCCTGTTGTTAGTTTGCAAAATGTCGAAGTATCAAACAAAAAAAACGCCGCACATCAGACTGAGCGTGCGGAGAAAAACGCTGCAATGTCGTCCATCGCCTCAGGGCGAATGCTGCACACCAGCTGCTTGCCCTCTTTGGTTGTCTCAATCAGGCCGGCTGCCTCAAGCTCCCGCACATGATGGCTAATACTGGGCGCACCAATACGCAAATTGCTGATTATATTTGTGAGAAAGCAATCGTGGGTACGCCCCTTGGCCAAGTCAAGGCGGCTCTCATCCAAGAGGTTGAGAAAGAGCTGGAGCCGATTCTTGTTCGAGAGGGCTCGAAAGACCTTGCTCATCTTGGCGACATCAATCTTTGACACGCATAGTTAATACGGCAACTGTCGAAGTGTTGCAAGCCGAAAGTTGAGCAACGGCAAACGGTGAGCGTCACTGCTCCGCTTTGACCCAGTTCCTGGCATTCGCCGAACCTGGGCAGCATCCCCAGCCGTCAACGCCAAGAAAGCCCGAAGTCGCTAGTTACGAGGATCGGGGCCAGGAATGGCCTTGTCCCATGTCGCGCCACCGCCCGAGACAGTGCATGCATCTTCGCGAACAAATCCACTATCCGCGTTGCCACTAAATCCCACAAAGGATGCGCTTTGGCCGGCCGGTGTGAAGCTGCCGGCAAAATTGCCTGACACCGAAGTGATGACAAGCGTGCCCGACTGAGCCGTATAAACCATTTCTGGTGCCTCATTCTCGGGAAGATTCGCAAACACGCCAACACAAGCGCCACAGCTATTGTAGTCGGTCTGCGCACCCGTGATTTCATAGGTACCTGGTGCAATGCCCTCTTCAAAAGGAGCAACGCCAGCAAAGAGTTCTACAATAAAGAGATCAACGGGTGGGGTCGCGTCGAGTGTGCTGTCGATGCTCAGGTACTCAGCTCCCGTCCCAAAAACCACACCATCAATGGCACCTAGGTCTCCAAAACCCGAGACCGCTGCACACTGAGAGTCACCGCCACCACCACCACTGGCATCGGCAGCTACGCCACCATCAGCGCGATTGCCTCCCCTTCCGCTTCCGCCTGTGCAGGCAGCTGCAAAGGCCAGAACGAACGAGCTAAGTAGCAATGATGATTTGCGCATGACGTTCGTCATACCGCCTGCTCCTTTCAGAGGCAAGGTTCAGTCGGAGCAGCCCAATTGTGGTGCAGCGAGGGTTCTTTGGTGCAAATTCCCTCATTCCCAAAGCCCTCAACGAGATCGGTGCTCGTGTCCACTTGCTTGGCGCGATGTCTAGCTTGTGGGCAGTGTCTTGCTAGTGGGGCAGTGTGGGCTGAACTAGCACGACCAGATTTCAACGATTTGGGGTTGGCGCAAAGCTTGCTCTCTTGCACAGGCATGAATACTTGCTCCCAGCATCTTGGCCCCTTGCCCAGGGTCGGCTCACATAGAGGATTGAAGTCTCTAAAGATTCAGTGCTATCTGCTCCTCAACTCATGAGCGAACAAATGTCCGTCTCGTCGCAGACAAGTGCCCGATTGATTGGCCAACTCAGCACCATTGCCGATCGCAATGGGCTCGCAGATTTGGCCTCCCGCCTCAAGCAATTGTGGCAATGGGTTGAAGATGACCTTCGCAGTTTTGAAGGCGAGATGAAGACCCTTCCTGTTGGCGAGAGCCGCGTCGAAAAGGCCGCTCACCATCTGACTGATATGGGAGGTAAGCACTTGCGACCGCTCTGCCTTGCTGTCGCGTCCAAGGCGGGAAATGGATTTGATGAGCGAGCGCGAAAGCTCGCGGTTGCGGTCGAATTGGTTCACAGCGCAACTCTCATGCATGACGATGTCATTGACCTCGGCGACACGCGACGCGGTCACTCCACTTCGCGAATGATCTATGGCAATGCTGCCTCGATTTACGCAGGCGACTGGCTTCTCGTGCAAGCGCTTATGCGCATTCAAGCGGCCAATGTCGATGGCCTGATGGACCAGATGCTCGCGATCATCAACGACATGGTTCACGCCGAATCTCTGCAACTCGAAAACCGTGGGCGTATCAACGGCAGCTTCGAAGACTACTTCAGCGTGGTTGAGGGCAAGACGGCGGCACTCTTTCGGTGGGCCCTGCGCGCTGGTGGAATGGTTGGTGGCCTCGACTCCCAAGCATGCGATGCACTCGAGAGCTATGGCCGACACCTTGGCATCGCGTTTCAAGCCGTGGATGACCTACTTGATGTGGACGGTGATGCTCAAGTCACCGGCAAGGCACTCTTTACAGACTTGCGCGAAGGCAAGATGACCTATCCGCTGCTCATGGCGATGGAGCGTGATCCGAGTCTTCACGATGCCGTTCGAGAATGCGCCGAGAAGCCCCCTGAGATGCCGCTCCCCGAAGAAGCACTGCAAACAGTGTTGGCATCGCTACACAACACCGGTGCCATTGAAGCTTGCCGCGAGTTTGCAGCCAAGCACAGCAAGGATGCTGTTGCGGCCATATCAGACCTCGCTAGTGCAGAAACTGCATCGGCACTCATAACCATCGCCGAAGCCACCACGTTCCGAAAGAACTAGGGATGAGTGAAACCAATAGCAATAAGCGCGACCTGCCCGCAACTGGAAGCGGAGCGATGTTCGACAATCTCGCTCCGCGGTACGACTTGCTCAATCGACTGATGTCGTTTGGCATAGACAAGCGCTGGCGCAAGCGAACGGTTCGCTCACTACAGCTTCAGCCTGGTGACAACGTCTTGGACCTCGCCACGGGGACCGGCGATTTAGCCATCAATATTGCCAAGAAACACCCAAACGTTACTGTTGTTGGCGTCGATCCTTCGGTCAAGATGCTCGAGGTTGGGCGTACGAAAATTTCTAAGGCGGATTTGACAAACCGCATTACGATGCGCGAGGGCATTGGCGAGGAGCTTCCCTTCGAGGACAACACGTTCAACGCAGTGACAATCGCCTTTGGTATTCGCAACTGCACTGATCGCCCACAGGCAGTCCGGGAGATGAAGCGCGTCACTAAGCCCGGTGGCCGCATCGGCATCCTCGAGCTGGGGGAACCGCGAAAGGGTTTCATGGCCCCCATGGCGCGCTTTCACATCCACCAGGTGGTCCCGCGCCTCGGAGCATGGCTTAGCGGCGCCAGAGAGTATCGCTACTTGCAAGAATCAATTGAGGCCTTTCCTCCATCAGAAGAATTCGCAGCGATGATGACGGAGTGCGGTCTGAAGATGCTAGAGGTGGTGCAGTTTAGTTTTGGATCTTGCCATCTCTATCTCGCAGAGGTCCCCAAAGACGAGGGTCACATTGCAAACTGATCCTTCCAGAACCGCCACCGCTTCTGAGCACTCGTCCGCTGGAGAGTTCCTCGCGTATTGCGAAGAGGCTTTCTCGGTTGCCCGAAATGCGGGTAAGGCGCTTGTGCGTCTCACGATCGCTGCGCCTGTGGCTCCGCTTCTCTCACACCCACAGGGCTCTATGCTGTGGTCGCCGCCTACCGGCACAGGCAATCAAGTCGTAGGCTCGGGCCAGGCAAGGACGATCGTTGGTCATGGAACAGAGCGCTACGAACAGATCAAGGATGGCGCAGAAGCACTTTGGGCACAGCTTTGCGACGTGCCACATGCCAATGCCCATGGTGAGCCCCCTCGCCTCTTTGGTGGCTTGAGTTTCGCTCCTGACCGAGCCCAAGATCCTTGGACCAATTTCGGAGAGGGCCTTTTCTGGCTGCCACGTGTGCTCTACGGGCATAGCGGCGATACCGCGTGGTTGAGCCTTTCGATCCCTGCGGATGGCGAGCCGGCAGAAGCGGCAAACGAACTCGCTGAGGCGAAGCGGCGCCTACTTCTTGCGGATGCAGCGCCCATGCGACAGGCACAAATCGAACACGCGGAACACTTGGCAGCCGACGACTGGGCAGAGCGCATTGAAGCGATTCGCACGGCGATTGGTGAAGGGTCGGTGAACAAGGTTGTTGCTGCCCGTTCCAGCCGACTGCACTTTCGCGATGGCATCGCACTTCGCCCAGCTCTTGAGCGACTGTCCGAGCGCTACCCAGATTGTTACCGCTACGCCTTTCAATTGCAGAACGTGACGTTTGTTGGTGCCAGCCCCGAGACCTTGATCGACAAACGGGGCCTACACGTAAGCACACAGGCGCTCGCAGGCTCCATTGCCGCTGACGTCGAAAACGCTGATGAAGCTCTTCTTGGAAGCCGCAAAGATCGTCACGAGCAAGACATGGTAGTGCGCGCCATTGCCAGTGCACTCGCCCCACTGTGCAAATCGCTGAACTTCGACGAGACGCCAAAGCCACGCACCTTGCGACACGTGACGCACCTGTGTACTCCAATCGAGGGGGAGCTTGCCGAAGCCAAGCATGTTCTGGATTTGGTGGAGGCGTTGCACCCAACGCCAGCCGTTGGCGGTTCGCCTGCTAGCAAGGCACTACAGTGGATTGCGGAAGCGGAGGAGAGTCGAGGTTGGTATGCCGGGCCTGTGGGCTGGTTTGACGCAGAAGGTGATGGCCACTTTGCCGTAGCAATTCGCTCGGCCCTATTCACGGGAAGCGATGCGCTTGTCTATGCAGGTGCGGGCATTGTTGCCGACTCCGACCCCGCGTTGGAATACCAAGAGACGGGGCTAAAGCAGCGCGCCATTTTGGACGCCCTGGGAATTCTCGGATGAGCTCCGTGTTCTGTCATCGAATCTTGGAGGGCCTGTGGGCCGCCGGGGTTCGCGACATGATTGTCACTCCAGGTTCCCGATCCACTCCGCTACTGCTGGCAGCACTCAACTCGAAGCTTCGTCTGCACTCGGTCATCGACGAACGCAGCGCAGCGTTCTTTGCTCTTGGGAGAGCGCGAGCGCAAGGCAGCAAAGTCGCGCTTCTCTGCACCTCAGGCACGGCGGGCGCGCACTACCTTCCTGCCCTCATCGAAGCTCGCTACGCCGAACACTGCGTCATTGCGCTCACCGCCGATCGACCACCAGAGCTGCAGCAAACCGGGGCCAATCAAACGATTGACCAACGCATGCTCTTTGCTTCCGCCTGCCCACCATGTGTCGAGATTCCCGTTCCCGAAGCCAGTGAGAGATCTGGTCGCGAAGCCGGACGCAGGGTTCATGAAGCGGCCTTCTTCGCGAAAGGTCCGCTGCACATCAACCTCGCCTTTCGCAAGCCCCTCGAACCCGATCCAAGCGAACCTACGCCCAAAGCACTTGAGATGCCAGAACTTGAGATCGAGAAAAAACAGGTGGCTCCTGAGAAATTAGAAGAACTCTCAGAGGCATGCAGGTCGGTTTCACGAGGACTCATCGTCTGTGGTCCGCTGGCAGATTCGCAACTTGCGAGCGAGGTTTGTGCGTTGGCCCGAGCACAGGGGTTTCCCCTACTTGCCGAGGCCACAAGTGGAGCGCGGTTTGTAGGCCAGAGACAGCCCGAGCGCATCGATGCCTTTCCCCACATTCTAAGCGCACCGTCGATCGCAAGCGCACTGGAGCCCGAGATGCTCCTGCAGTTTGGAGCAGCGCCAGCCAGCGGTCCTCTATCGCGCTGGCTCGATGGCTCTCGTGCGCGGCGCATTCGATTTACCGGTAGCCAGAATCTGCGGGCCCAAGAGCCGCTCGAACTACTGCAAGGCGATGCGATTGGAGCCTGTCAGGTCTTGGCCAACGTCGCAGCACCTCCCCCGAGCGAATACCTTACTGCCTGGCGCAACGCAGAGAGCGCTGCTTGGCAATCCGTTGAGCAAGAGCTCGCGCGAGAGGCCCCGAAGCTTAGTGAAGCGACTGCCATGGCTACCGTTCTGGCCGCACTCCCAAGCGACACCCAACTCACCCTTGGCAATTCACTTCCAGTGCGCAGCATCGACGCTGTGCTACCTGGCCACGCGGCACGCCTGAGAGTCTTACATCAGCGCGGAGCCTCGGGCATTGAGGGGCTCATCGCCGGAGCACTCGGAAGCTGTGGTTCTACTCGGAGCGTGCTGCTCTTCGGCGATGTCTCCTGCGCCCACGACCTCGCAAGTCTAGCGCTGGCCCCAATCGCGGAAGGTCCGCTTCTGATTGTGGTCATTGACAATGGTGGCGGTAAGATTTTTTCTCACCTTCCTGTCGCAGGTTTGAACCTGCCGGCGAAGCAGTGGAGTTTCTGGGAAACGCCTCCGCGAGTTGATTTTGGACTTGTCTGCCAGGCTCATGGGATTGCCTACCGAGCATGCGAGACGACACGCGACCTAAAAGATGTGCTCCGTTGGGCCCATGACCTGGATCGCAGCTGCATGATACACATCCGAGTTTCGCCCGATTCGATGAGAACATTTCTTAGCAATGTGCGAGGTGCAATGCCGTGATCGTTGCTCTGCACGGTTTCACCGCCACCCCTAGCATGTGGCGCGACATAGATCTCGACGGGCCCGTAATTCTCGGCCACGGGACGGAGGCGCCAGCCAACGGTGGAGAGAACTTCGCGCACGAGGTGGAACGACTCGCGTCACTGCTCCCACACTCTCCTATTCACATTGTCGGCTACTCACTCGGAGCACGTCTCGGTATGGCTATCGCCTTGGCCCACCCTGAGCGCGTACGCGCGTTGAGTCTAATAGGCGTCAACCCAGGCATTGAAAGCAAAACAGAATGCACTCGGCGTGTTGCCAGTGACGCGGCGTGGAGCAGTCTGCTTCGCGACAAGGGCATCGAAGCCTTCGTTGATGCATGGCAAGCGCTGCCCTTGTGGGACACGCAATCAAGCCTGCCTTTTGAACGCCGCGAATCGCTTCGCCTCGGCCGGCTATCGCACGACCCAGAACAACTCGCACGAGCAATGGATGCGCTAGGCACTGGCTCGATGCCAACCATGTGGAATGCCATACCGACGCTCAAGGCCCCTGTGCAGATCATCGCTGGAGCCCTAGACGGCAAGTATGCGGCAATCGGTGCCCGCATCTGTCAGATGCTCCCAAACGCGTCTCTGCACCTCATACCCGGCACAGGGCACAATCCCGTTTTTGAAGATCCACAGAGTGTGCGCAACGTGCTAAACGAGGTTTCATGAGCGTCCCAGCCATCGCCCCCGGTTCTGCTCGCGCCTGGCTTCTCGCCTCTCGCCCTGCAACATTGAGTGCAGCCGTTGTCCCTGTGGCGGTTGGTAGCGCCCTGGCCGACGCACTGGGGGGATTCGCGCTTTGGCCTGCACTTGCAGCTCTCTTGGGCGCCATGTGGATTCAGATCGGCACTAACTTTGCGAACGATGTCTACGACTTTAAGAAAGGTGCAGACACGGGAGACCGCGTGGGGCCGACACGCGCAGCCCAGGCCGGGCTTCTCACTCCGCCCCAACTATTCTTAGGAATGTTTCTTGCTTTTGGGTTCTCGGCCCTTTGCGGCATGTACTTGCTAATCCATGCGGGCTGGCCCATCGCGGTTATCGGCGTCGCCTCTGTACTCTCGGGAATCGCATACACTGGTGGCCCATATCCGCTTGGCTACAATGGCCTAGGAGATGTCTTTGTAATGGTCTTCTTCGGCTTTGTGGCCGTCTGCGGAACTGTCTTTGTTCAGCTTGGCCATGTGCCTACCGTAGCCATTTGGGTATCCGTCCCTGTTGGTGCCCTTGCCACGGCCATCCTTGTAGTCAATAACATTCGCGACGCAGAAACCGATGTCTTGTGTGGCAAGCGAACTCTTGCGGTGCGATTTGGCCGCTCCGCAGCTCGCCTCGAGTACATCCTTCTCATTGTCAGTGCCTTCGTCATTCCAACTGCTCTTGTGCTTCGCGAGCAGCTCCCAGCGACGGCTCTGCTCACATGGCTTTGCGTCCCTCTTGCGGTGGCTCTTGTAAAAACCGTATGTACGAGCTCTGATTCAAGCGTTCTAAATGGCTGCCTGAAGCGGAGTGCTGCGCTACTTCTAGTGCACGGCACGCTCTTCACCATAGGAATTCTTCTATGACCCTCCACTCAAACGTCGTGCGATTTGGGGCGCGCCTCGACCGTGAAGTTGGCAATGCCAAACAACGCTGGTCCGAGCGCGAAGGTCTCATCTTTGTGGCGGAAATGCGTAACAAAGGGCACCAAGGCATGTTGGTACATAGGGGCTTTGGGGAAGCATCGCCTCTGCCTGGCTACTCAACAGATAGCATCGAGCAGTGCGAAGCATGTTTGCGGGACATGCAGTTGTTCGACGCCTCCAAGCTAACCTTGAGAGCAATCGAAGCGCTTGTCTCCTCCATGCCACCACTTCCGGCTGCGCGCTTTGCCGTTGAGACCGCCCTGCTGGACTTGCTTGCACAGCGCTTGGGGCAAAGCGTTGGATCACTCTTTGGGCAATACGCCACCAGTGCTCAGCGCAGTGCGCTGCTCGATCCCGAGCGCCCGATGCTCTCTGCCGAGGCGACTCTTAGTCGCGGTCTCAAATGCGCCAAGCTCAAGATCGGTGGAGGCGAGTGGTCCGACGAACTCTCAATGATCAAGCGGCTGCGCATCGAATTTCCCTCGCTCCGCTTGCGACTCGATGTGAACGCAGCGTGGACCCTTCCGGAAGCAAAGATCCGTCTGTCGCTGCTGGAAGGGCTCGGTATCGAGTTTGTTGAGCAACCTGTCGCGCCTGGTGTGATGTATCGCTTGATTGGGAGTCCGGTGCCCATCGCTGCCGATGAGAGTCTACACACCGCCATGGGTCGAGAAGCACTCGAGCCGCTCATGCGCGAAGGAGGCCTACGCGCCATTGTGCTCAAACCGACCGTGCTCGGCGGTTTTGGAGCTTGCCTAAAGCTTCAACAATGGGCACGGCAAAACAAAACGTCGGCCATCGCGAGCCATTGTTTTGAAGGGCCGGTGGGCACTGCGGCCGTGGCCGAACTCGCCTTGGCGATGGACTCCTCAATGGCCTCTGGCGTTGATCAGCACGAAATACTCGCAAGCCTGGGCGATGTACCAGTCCCCCAACTCGGAGAGCGCTACCTGCAGCTTCACCACGGTGGCCTTGGCGTGATTCCAAACATTGAGTAACGCTCTCTCCATACAAGCGGCAGCGCAGGCCTACCCACAGCGCATTGCGCTGATAGCGGCAGAAGAACAACTCACGTATCAGCAGCTTGCCACGCGCATCGCAAAAGTGGATGTACAAGCGCCAAACCTGCAGCGCGCCACCCCCCCACTTTCGACAGCGTTTCGCCTCTACGCATCACTCCAGCACAAACAATGCCTCGCGCTCGTGAGCCCGAATTCTTCGGATGCAGAGATTTCAGATCTCAAACCTCGACTCGCTGCGCCCGAATGCGCACGGGCCGCACTGGTGCTCTTCACATCAGGAAGCTCTGGGGCCAGCAAAGGAGTTCTTCTGAGTCACCAGGCCTTGATAGCTAGTGCTGTGGCTGCAAACCGCGTCCTTGGGTGGGCGGAAGGCGACCGCTGGCTGTGTTGCTTGCCGCTGTCCCATATCGGTGGCATTTCCGTCCTGACAAGAGCACTGTCCGCTCGAAGAACCGCGATTCTCTGTGAGAGGTTTGAAGCGCGGGCCGTCGCGAGAGACATCCTTCGACATCGTGCCACCCACATATCGCTCGTTCCGACCATGCTTTGGCGCCTCCTCGAGCACGGCTTTCGAGCCCCAAGCCACCTCAGAGTAACTCTTATGGGCGGAGCCGCTCTTGACGAGAGCTTGGCCACACGTGCCCGTGACGCGGGATTCTTGCTCCGCCCAAGCTATGGCATGACCGAGACTGCATCCATGGTGGTCTGCGATGGTCACCCTTTGCCTGGTGTGCAGCTGCGAATAGCCGCGAATCAAGCGCTGAGCGTTCGCGCCCCTATGCTGATGAATGGCTATTTGCCTCCCAACGCTGGCAAGACAGGAGAGAGCCCAATTCGAGATGGTTGGTTTCTCACCACTGACAAAGCAAGAGACCCCGATGGACACCTCGAGATTCTTGGTAGGTTAGATGCAACCATTATCTCGGGGGGCGAGAATATCGATCTTGCCGAAGTTGAGGCCGCACTCAATGCGCATCCAAGAGTGCAGTCTTGCCTCGCTGTTGGCGTGCCTGACGCTGAGTGGGGTCATCGACTTGTTGTGCTAGTGGTCTGTGATGGCGCCCCCTCGACCATCGAGGTTGAAAAACTGCGCGGCCACAAGCGCCCCAAAAAACTCTTACGCGTCGAAGCAC
Organism: Kofleriaceae bacterium; assembly: GCA_024762925.1. Classification (GTDB taxonomy): domain Bacteria; phylum Myxococcota_A; class Polyangia; order Haliangiales; family Haliangiaceae; genus NORP324. Next base: position 11,302 of record JANTGM010000162.1, read on the forward strand.
TACCGCTACTGGAGAACGGCAAGCCCGATCGACGCCAAGCAACCCAGCTGGCAATGCAGAGTGAGCACTAGTGTGCGGCTCAGAGGAATAGAAATGTGCTGGCGACGGGAGCTCGTTCTTTGACAAGGCGCGAAGGACGACCTTGCTGGGGCAAAGAAGGA